>CAYHBT010000035.1:0-1524 GCA_964354935.1 uncultured Candidatus Saccharibacteria bacterium | reverse complement strand
AGTATAGCAGATAATAGATTATTGTCAAGTTTTATGAGCAAAAAAGTGTGGAAAGTTGGTATATTTATAAGGTTAAAAATTTATAATACGAATTTTGTTCGCAGATATTGACAAATTAAGGGGCTTTGAAATATACTATAAATATGGAAAATGAAAATTTGGAATTGAAAAAATCTTTGGAATATATCGGTTTCAGCGAAAAAGAAGTTTCTGTGTATTTAGCTCTGCTTGAATTAGGCAAAGGAACAGTCACGCAGATTTCCCGCAAGGCGGGAATCAATCGCCCGACTGGGTACCATATTCTCTCTTCGCTCGAAGCGAAAGAACTTGTGAAAGTTTCTGGAAAAGAACCAAAACAGGAATATGTTGCCGAGTCTCCGGACCAAATTGAGAAATTGCTTTTGCAAAAAATTGAAAATGATCAAGCTTTTATAAAAGAAGCGCGCAAAATTATTCCAGAATTAAAATCGATGCATAATATCGCCGACCGTCCGAAAGTTTTATTCTATGAGGGTAGGGAAGGGCTGGAAAAAGTTTATGAAGATACACTCACCTCCACTGAGCCAATTCGCGCATACGCAACGGTGGATGACATGCACAAAGCGCTTCCGAATTATTTTCCCGAATATTATAAACGGCGCGCAGGTAAAAATATATCAATTAGAGCGATTGCGCCCAAAACGGATATGGGTCTCGAACGAAAAGTTCTTGATGTGGAAGAAAAAAGAGAAATTGCATTTGTGCCTGCAGACAAATATTATTTTTCTCCGGAAATAAATATTTATGATGACAAAGTAATGATCGCTTCATGGAGAGAGAAGCTTGGCATCATTATCGAGTCTCATGAAATAGCTGACGCGATGAAAAAAATTTATGAACTGGCTTGGGCGGAGGCGAAAAGACTAGATGCTGGAGTGTATAAGTAGTTGTTGGTAATTTCCGCATATGCGGAAATTACCAACAGGGGATTTCAGCAATAATAAGCGGTCGCGAGCAAATGCTAAATTAGCTTTTTTCTGCTCTAGTGAAAACTTTCTCGAAAAGGCGAGTGCTAAAAGAGGAGAGGTTGAAAATTACCGCCAAAGTGAGCAAGCTAAGCGAGAGTTTGATGCTGTAAAAAGCCAGAGGAATGGCTATGAGCGAAAAAATCACTGGAGCGAGGGTGCGTACAGTACTGCCGCGGATTTCTCTTTGGCTTATTTCCGGATTTTGAATATGGGGAGAGAAAATCACATATCTTCGCATCCAGTATAAAGTGAGACCGATTAAAATTATATGTGTGCCAAAAATTACTACCGATAATTCATTTCGGCTGTATTGCCCCAAGATGCTTGCCGAGAAAGGCACCAAACTTATGAGCATAAAGAAAAGAGCGTTGATGTTGGTCAACATAGAATCGACATTTTTAGCATAAATAGTGATAAAAAAATGATGCGCACGCCAGTAGGTGAAAAGAAGGGCAAAACTTAAAATGTAGCTTAGAAATACCGGAAGCAGTTTCTCAATTTCAGACCAAAGGCCGGC
>CAYHBT010000034.1:0-1717 GCA_964354935.1 uncultured Candidatus Saccharibacteria bacterium | reverse complement strand
AAGTCGACCTATACATAGACGGCGGAGAAATAAAAGGCAAAGCGTCTAAAATAATTAGATTGCATAAAGATGGGTCTATTGAGATACTTAGAAAGTAATATGAAAATCCAAAAAAATTACAATCTATCCAAATTAAACACTTTCGGCATCAAGGCATTTGCCAAGTTTTTTGTGGAACTGGAAAATGAAGCTGATTTGAAAGAGCTTTTCAAGAGTTCAGAATTTAAGGAGAACCCAAAATTATTTTTAGGCGGAGGGAGCAATGTTTTATTTACAAAAGATTTCGACGGCTTGGTGATTTTAAATAAACTAAAGGGTGTTGAGATTTTGAGCGAGGATTCTGAAAGCGTTGTCATTAGATGTATGGGGGGGGAGATTTGGCATGACCTTGTCGTTTTTGCGGTCGAGCGCGGACTTTGGGGGATTGAGAACTTGGCGCTTATTCCGGGGACGGTCGGCGCCGCGCCGATGCAGAATATCGGAGCTTATGGAGTGGAACTCAAAGATACCGTAGAAAATGTCGAAGCTTTTGATATTAATACCGGAGAAAAGAAAATTTTTAGCAATAAAGAATGTGAATTCGGATATCGCGAAAGTGTTTTCAAAAATAAATTAAAAGGACGGTATTTTATTTCTGCTGTGACTTTAAGATTAAGCAAGAAAGAAAAAAAGAATGTAACATACAAAGTTTTGGCGGATCATTTGCAGAAAAAGGGAATTGAGGTGAAAAATTCCAAACACATCAGTGATGCGGTGGCGGAAATACGGAGGAGTAAACTTCCGGATCCAAAAGTGATAGGCAATGCCGGAAGTTTTTTTAAAAATGTTTTTATTCAGCCGGTAGAATTAAAAAAACTGCAAGAAATTTCTCCCGATATGCCTTATTTTGAGGAGGAAGGTGTGGTAAAAATTCCTGCAGGCTGGCTGATTGAGAGATGTGGGTGGAAGGGAAAAAGACTGGGGAATGTCGGCGTGCACGACAAGCAGGCACTGGTCTTGGTCAATCACGGCGGAGCAAGCGGGCTTGAAATTGTCGAATTAGCCCACAAGATTATCGCCGATGTGAAAGAAAAATTCGGTCTTGAGCTTTCTCCGGAGGTGAATATTGTATAAAATTCTCGCTCGGTATATAATGAGCTTATTATTGTAATAAATTTAAAGTTATGGAAAATAAGAGCAATATGAATATAGTTTGGGCGGTGTTGATTTGTTTGGTTTTGGTCGGATTCTTGATATTTATCAGTATAAATAAAAAAGTAAATATGAATTCAAACGATAATTTAGCTTCTATCAGCAACACAATTCAGACAGGCGATGCGGCAAAAGCGGGAGATATAGTCTCGATGAATTATACCGGAAGGTTACAAGACGGTACAGTTTTCGACTCCAATGTCGATCCAAAATTTCAGCACACTGAGCCGTTTGAGTTTAGTTTGGGCGCAGGGCAGGTGATTGCCGGTTGGGACAAGGGCATCGTCGGAATGAAGGTCGGAGAAAAGAAGATTCTCACTATTCCTCCAGCTGATGCTTATGGTGCAAACGGGATTCCTGGAGTAATTCCCCCCAATTCCACTCTTGTTTTCGATGTCGAGCTTTTAGCAATTAAAAAATAAAAAAATTATGGAAATATTAGAACAAAATAAAATAAAAATACTAAAAGTGCTGTTTGTTTTTGTGATCATCTTGTCGGCTTATTACGCGGTTAAAATATTTTCTG
>CAYHBT010000033.1:0-1797 GCA_964354935.1 uncultured Candidatus Saccharibacteria bacterium | reverse complement strand
CCGATGCCGAGGGAGCTGGCTGAAAAAGGATTTCAGAAGATAATTTCGCTGGCGCAGGAGGTGATTTAATACCTCACCCCAGCCCTCTCCTTGTAAAGGAGAGGGGGAATAAAAAACAAAACAAATATATGAAAATAAAAAAAGGAGACAGCGTATCAATAATAACCGGCAAAGACAAAGGCAAAAAAGGAAAAATTGTCCGTGTTTTGGTCAAGGACAACAAGGTCATTGTCGAAGGATTGAATATGATGAAGAAACATTTGCGTCCCAAAAAATCCAATGAGAAGGGAAGTATGAAAGATATCGAAATGCCGATTCATGCTTCCAATGTTAAAAAAATAGCATAAAACAATGAAACATTTAACTGTAAAAGAAAAAGAAGCAAGCGCGTTTGAAAAAATGAAAGGAGCTTTTCATTATAAAAACATTATGGCTACGCCAAAAATGAAAAAGGTGGTGCTGAATGTCGGCACGGGAACGGCAATAA
The DNA here is from genome assembly GCA_964354935.1 of uncultured Candidatus Saccharibacteria bacterium. Classification (GTDB taxonomy): domain Bacteria; phylum Patescibacteriota; class Minisyncoccia; order Phycocordibacterales; family UBA9973; genus UBA9973. The sequence goes on along the minus strand of CAYHBT010000033.1, from coordinate 1,310 downwards.
AGAAAGATAAAAACAAAAACGAGGCGATTGCTCTGCGTTTAGCCAAAATTTCCGGACAGAAACCTTCTACAAGAGGCGCCAAGCAGTCTGTCGCATCTTTCAAAACCAGAAAGGGCGATCCGATTGGAATCGTGGCGACTTTGCGTGGCAAGAGAATGTATGCTTTTTTGGAAAAGCTCATCAATGTCGCGCTTCCTCGCACCAAAGACTTTCGTGGTATTTCCCGCAAGTCAGTCGATGTCATCGGCAATCTTTCTATTGGCATCAAAGAACACACGATTTTTCCGGAAACCGCCGATGAAGACATTCGCGATGTTTTTGGACTTTCGATTACTCTCGTTTCTTCCGCAAAAAATAAAAAAGAAGGCACCGCCTTTTTTGAACTCTTGGGGATTCCTTTCAAAAAGGAAGAGGAAAATAAAAAATAAATTTGCTATAATTCTTCTATGGACGAAGAAGTAAAAATAGAAGGTGATTTGGATATACAAAAAGCGCTCAAGGAATTTGAGGCTAAATCCAGCGTGGAAGAAGCGCAAAATGCCCCCGAAATCGCCAAGACTGCAGAACTCCCAAAGATGGTTCAGTTGATAATGAAATGGTCCGGCGGAGCGATCAAAGATCAAAAAACGGCGGAATATATCCTCTTGGGATTTGCGCTACTTGTGTTTGCTTTCTCACTATTTTTATTTTTTGGAGGAAAAGGTGGTTCTGTAGCAGTAGATAGTCCAGGATTGGAAACATTTAAAAATGCGCCTTCTCCGATAACTCCATAAATAAGTTGATTATGTTTAAGATAAATAAAAAAAGAAATAAAGGGTTTACTTTGATTGAACTTTTGGTTGTTGTGTCTATAATTTCACTTTTGTCTTCTGTGGTGCTGGCAAGTTTAAATTCCGCAAGAGTGAAAGCAAGAGATGCGCGTCGCAAAGCAGATCTGCATTCGCTTGAGACCGCTATTCAGCTTTATTTTATTTCCAACAATGGAGCATATCCGGATAATGCGACAACTCAAGGTGGAGATTGGGACGCAGCTTATAAAGCTCAACTTGCTCCACATATACCGACCCCTCCTTTAGATCCTTCGGCAAACAATGCATCGCGTTATTATGGTTCTTATAGAATGACATGGGCTTCTGATCCAAATTGTAATGGACAGTATGTATTGTGGGCATATCTTGAGGTGCTAAACAGCACAAGCACTTGCGGCTGGGGCCCCAATCACTATTTTAGACTTCTAGGTAAGTATTAGTTTTTTTATTGACTCTTTCCCATTTATTTGCTAGTATAAAAGAGTCTAGAGATAGATTGAT
>CAYHBT010000032.1:0-2000 GCA_964354935.1 uncultured Candidatus Saccharibacteria bacterium | reverse complement strand
CCGAAAATGGTCAAGGTTAAAGGATTATTCATCATATTCTCTCAATAATACTAAAAAATTCCTCCCAAGAAATTCCAAGCAATTTGAGATTATTTCTTATAATAAATTGCGGTAGCGGATTATCTAAAGGAATTATAATTGGACGGATTAAACCCGAACGAACATAGACAAAATGATCTCCTTTAGATCTTTTTTGAGAACAACCGACATATATTAAAAATCTTTGAAACTGTTTGTTCGTTACATTCTGCTTTTTAGGCATGAGAAAGATTCGTCGGTTGAAAATAATTGGAAATAACAATCGGTGGCTGCCAATTTGATTTGACTTTTTGCCAGCCGAGACCGGTAAGCACTGATTCTAGTGTCCCCATTTCTGAAAGTTCTTCAAAAAAAATATCTACAATTTCTGAAAAACGAATCTGGGCTTTCTTGTAAGTGGAAGCGCAAGTCGAAAGATCAAGCGCAGGGCTATACGCCACATAACTCTTGCCTTCCTTGAATATCGTGACCGGCAAATTAACCTCTTTTAGTGTCAGTTTCTTCATAATTTGAATATATCATACTTTGCCAAAATTTTCCACTTCGCTTTTAAGAGAAATTCTGTTGACTAATCTATATGTATTTCCGTGTGAAAGCATTCCTAAATACGACTGCACTGTTTCCGGTTTTGGATTATCTGCAATACTCCGAAGCATTTTCCTTTTTGTACTCGTCCTCAAAACTCTATGCTTCGGAAAATGCACCCAGCCCAAAAAATCCACACCAGAAGCGAAAGTTTTAATAAAAACTTTATCCGGATGCAGTGAAAGCTTTAGACTCTCAATGAGAAAAGCAGAAATTTTTGGAAGCAATTTTTCTAATTCCATTTTGTCATTTTGCAAAATCACAAAATCATCAGCATATCTAATATAATATTTCACTTTCAACTCTCTTTTCATAAACTGATCAAATTCATTCATATAAATATTTACTAGAAGCTGAGATGTTAGATCCCCCAATGGAAGCCCAACTTCCGCTAGGTCTTGCCTAGCAGAGAAGCTATTTATTACTTGGAATAGGAGCCAGAGTATATTTTTATTCTTTATATGCTTTTCTAAAATTTTCTTTAGAATTTCATGGTCAATGTTTGCAAAGAATTTTCGAATATCGCATTTCAATACAAGGCAAGACCTTGTATTGTTCTCTGAAACTTTACGAAAAAAATTGCGCAATCTATTCATTGCTTTGTGTGTTCCTTTGTTTATTCGGCAAGAATACGAGTCGTAAATAAATTTGGAGTCGAAGTATTCATATAGTTCTTGATATATCAAATGATGAAGCAGCCTATCCCCAACTGTCGCTTTATGTATTTGTCTGGGCTTCGGGTCTGAAATATTGAAAGCTGTATAGCCTCCATGTTTATAAGTCTTGTTTTTTAAATCATTATAAAGTTCAAGTATGTTGTCCATTAACCTTGCTTGAAACAAAATCACATCTTTTCTCTTTTTCTTGTCGCGTAAAAATTCCTGCCACGCTTTGAGCAGTTTTTCTATGGTTATGATACTATCGTAGGTATGAATAAATTGTTTCATGTTGCTGATGTTTCTGGGACCCCCCCCCGCAGCGCCTTCAGCGCTTTTGAAAGCAAAAACCGCCTATTCTTTTTGGTTTAAAATATATAATGACTTTCCTAAGGCGCACCGCTACACTTTGGGCGGAAAAATTGAAGATTATTTCCTCGGTCTTTTGGAAAATATTTTCATTTCAATTTATCTTCCGCCGGAAACTAAAATCCCCCGCTTAATCATCGCAATTTCCAAACTGGACGGCATAAAATTCTTTTTGCAAATAGCTTGGGAAAACAAATGTGTCCCGAATGAAAAATATTCTATGCTCTCTGAACATTTGCAGGAAATCGGTAGAATGCTTGGTGGTTGGAAGAAAGGCTTAGAAAAGAAAACTCCTTCAAATAAATGAAGGAGAAAAATAAGAGTTTCGGGGATACGACTCGATTCTCGTAC
>CAYHBT010000031.1:0-2003 GCA_964354935.1 uncultured Candidatus Saccharibacteria bacterium | reverse complement strand
GCAAAGATCCCCTGATTGCTTTTTTTGCTGATTGTGTTATTGGCATGAATATAACATAGCAAAAAACCCAAAAAAAATCAATCTTTTTGCAAAAATGTTATAATCCTGTTTATGAAAACTTTTATTTTCATAGACGCTTCAAACTTATTCTATGGCGGCGAAAAAAGCTTGGGCTGGAAAATCGACTACAAAAAATTACTCTCCTATTTAGGAGAAAAGTATGATGCAAATCGCATACTTTATTTTGGAGGAGTTGAAATACATAATTTCAACTATGATTATCAAAAAGAAGATACTGTCCCAATTGCTGAACTTGAAAAATATCTCTTAGACCTTATTAAAAATAAAAACAGGAAATTAAATAAAGCAGATATACTTCTCATAAGTAGACATTTACAAAGGGTTCGTTTTTATCTGAAGCTTTTAAAGTTTGGCTATAAATTATTCTTGAAACCTGTAAAAATGTATGAGCAAGAAGACGGCACAACAAAACGCAAAGCCAATTGTGATGTCGATATGGCATTTTATTTAATGAAGGAAAAAGATAATTTTAATAGAGCCATTGTGCTTTCAGGAGACGGAGATTTTTTGCCCGTATTAAAATATTTAAGAAAACAAGGAAAAGAAATTTTAATTTTAGCGAGAGGTCCACGAACAGCTAAAGAAATTAAACAATTCGCGGGAAGCAATTTTCGAGATTTCGAGTACCTGCGAGAACTCATTAAAATGCTAGAAAAATAAAGTGGAAACAAAGAAAGGCACCCATTTAGGATGCCTTTCAAGTTTAGTACCCATATCATACCACACCTTTTCATAAAAAATCAACTTTTTATCATCTCCTCCAACTTATACGCATTCCCATGCTTAAGTAAACCTAAGTAAGACTGGACTATTTCAGGTTTTGAATTACTTTTTAGATTTCTTAACATTTTTCTTTTCGTACTTATACGCAAGACTCTGTGTTTCGGAAAATGCACCCAGCCGAGAAAATCCACACCCGAAGCAATGGTTTTAATAAAAACTTTATCCGGATGCAAATTTAATTTTAATTTTTCTTCGAGAAATACTACGATATATTGTAGTATAAGAGAAAGCTCATTTTTGTTTTGGCTTAAAATCACAAAATCATCCGCGTATCTAATATAATATTTCACTTTCAATTCTCTTTTCACAAATTGGTCAAATTCATTCATATAAATATTTACCAAAAGCTGGGAGGTTAAATTCCCCAATGGCAATCCCTTTACCCCATAGGTCTTGCCTATGGGGTTCATATCAGCCATGGCGTATATTGGATTTTGAGTTTCAAAACTATCTATAACTTGCGACAGCAACCATAGAATATCCGTGTCAAAGAGACACTTTGACAGTATATTTTTGAGAATTTGATGATCAATGTTTGCAAAGAACTTTCTTATGTCGCATTTTAAAACGAAACAGGTTTTTGTATTATTCTTGGAGACTTTACGGAAGAAATTTCGAAATCTGTTTATCGCTTTGTGTGTACCTTTGTTTATGCGACAGGAATATGAGTCACAAATAAATTTAGAATCAAAATATTCGTAGAGTTCTTGATATATTAAATGGTGAAGCAACCTATCCCGAACTGTTGCTTTATGTATTTGTCTAGGTTTCGAATCAGATATATTGAAAGCGAAGTAGCCGCCATGTTTGTAAGTTTTATTTTTTAGGTCGTGATGAAGTTCCAGTATGTTATCCATCAGTCTGGCTTGAAACAAAATCACATCTTTTCTCTTTTTCTTATCGCGTAAAAATTCCTGCCAGGCCTTGAGCAGTTTTTCTACAGTTATGATACTATCGTAACTATGAATGAATTGTTTCATATCTCCAAGACCCCCCCCCGCAGCGCCTTCAGCGCTTCTAAAAGCAAAAACCGCCTACTCTTTTTGGTTTAAAATATATAACGACTTTCCTAAGGCGCACCGCTACACTTTGGGCGGAAAAATTGAAGATTATTTTCTCGGTCTTTTGGAAAACATTTT
>CAYHBT010000030.1:0-2096 GCA_964354935.1 uncultured Candidatus Saccharibacteria bacterium | reverse complement strand
GGCAGTAAACAGTGTAAGGGGTGTCCGAGCTATAAAGCGAGACCCCGCTCTTTTTGCACATATCGCAATCTTTTCGATAGAGAGTGCGCTCATTGCGGAAAGCAATGCGCCTCTGCATTCGGCAGTCTGGGCATTGATTTGGCGTGGGAACTTTTACTTGTTCGTAAAAAATCAGGTCTTCTTTTCTTATCTCGAAATCTTTTGAGCATGTTTTGCAGCTATTTTTCATACAAACATTATACTACTTTTTAATTACAGTATTTAAAATGATTTCTTGATAGTATTTCTAATATCAGCTATAGCTGATATTATTAATACACTTCTTGCTGGTAGCACCTTTCACAATATACTATTTCAATACGATCCGGCGCGTAGCTAGTTTCAAATTCGTTCTCGCAGCTTTCCTTCATGCATTTTCGGTGCCAAAATTTTAGCGGATTTTTTTGTTTGAGTCTTTGGTAATGTCTGCAATTTGGGCACAATCGAGGCAAAGGCAGATTGAGACGTTTGTAAAACTGCAGTTCCTCCGCGGTAATTTTAAAAGCTTCGGTGCAGACGGTCTCGCAACTTTTATTTTCATGGTCGCTTTTTTCATAATGCATACAACCAACTACCTTTTTTAAGATATCATCAGTAGTATTTTCTATAGATTCAGGCAAGTCGATGGATTTAATGTCAACATTATAATTTCTGCCCTCTTTTTCTTTCCAAGTATATCCAGCTTTCAAAGCTTCTGCCGAAGATAATGGAAAATTTTCTTGGACAGCTGTTTCATTATATGCAAAAGGAGAGAATTCATTTGGGAAAAAATCTCCAAAGACAAAATTTCCACCCTTTTTATCTTTATACGGAGTATCTTTCATATTTTTTATTATTTTCGGCAACAATCTTTCATATTCTTCCTTTGTATATTGTTTATTCAATATGCAATATTTTTTTTTCTTCAAACTGATGCAACCGAATAAATGATCAGAGTTTTCGCAGAAATCGGAATAAAATGTGTCAAAACAATACTGGATTCCATGAGAGCTATGCGTATTATTTAAGCCTACACCGCTGACGATTTCGTGGGAAAATTCGCAATTGTCCACCATTACATAACCGTCCAGACAATTTTTCGATTTATTGCCGTAATTAATATAATTGCAGTCTTCCAAAAGGTCGGAATCGTAAACATTGTGAGAATTTTTTGAATTAAAAACATAATCTCCGGAAACATCCACATTTTGCATGCCATGAATGTATTTTACAGGAAATGTTTTCCAAAATTCTCTCGCTTTCTTTTTCATTTTCACAATATTTTTGTAAGAAGAAAGCTCAAGTTTCTCTTTTTCTTTTAAATATTCCTCTTTCGGATATTGCTTGTTGAAAATACAGTATTGCTGGTTGCGCAAGTTTACTGAACCGATGCAATCGTGACAGTTTACGCAATTTCTACAGAAATATAAGTCTTGCGAGCTGGAACAGTCCTCCGAAAAAAATATTCGGTAGGATTTTTTGCAGGTTATTGAGTCATAACAAAACTCGCTCTCATTTGAGTTCAAGGAGTCCATCGTTTGTTTGCAGTTTTGAATATTGTGGGAATACATTGAGTCCTCATTGTGATCGCTCACGAAAATCAAGTAACAATTTTTATTAAATGCTGTGCCGTTTGTATAATCGCTATTGTAATTTTTGAAAACGAAAGCATACAAGCGGGGGACTATAAGCTGAAGTTCTCGGAACTGCTCTAAAAAAGGTTTAGAAAAATCTAAATCAAGACCGTAAGACAATGAGTCCCAACCGTCTCCGTGAAAGCAGTCATTGCAATAAACTTTGTATGGTTTATCGGGGGAATATATCGTTATGATGTTTTTCTTACACAGATCACAGGCTCTTTTATACAGGCTTCTCTCATTTCTCCAACTCATTCTGTTTTGCATTCGGCAATCTGGACAATAGTTTGGAGATTCTACGCCTATTTTTAAATAAAAATCCAGATCACTTTTTGCAATCCTAAAATCTTTTTTGCAAGTTTTACAGTTTTTTTGCATACATGAGCAGTATAGCAGATAATAGATTATTGTCAAGTTTTATGAGCAAAAAAGTGTGGAAAG
>CAYHBT010000029.1:0-2229 GCA_964354935.1 uncultured Candidatus Saccharibacteria bacterium | reverse complement strand
TGGGGGATTGGCGATTGGGCTGGGAGTCGTCGTCGGAATGATTTTTAAATAAATACTTTAAAGTTGTTTATTGCAAAAAGACCCAAAAATGCTATAATCTCGGAGTGCAAAAGATAAATTTTCATAAAATAAAAACTTTTCTACTTCATAATAAAAAAAAATCGATTTTAATCCTTGTGATCGTTGCGATCGTCGCTTTTTTTCTTTTTGGCGGACAAAAAACGAATAAAATAAATGTTGAAACTGTAAAATATGCCGATTTGAAAAAATCCGTGCGCGCGACTGGACAAGTGATTTCCAGCACCGACCTGAGCCTGTCTTTCAATAAATCGGGTGTGGTGAAATCAATCAAGGTCGCGGTCGGCGACAAAGTTAAAGCCGGACAAATATTGGCAACCCTAAATCAAGGGCAGGCTTTGGCGACTCTAACTGAAGCTCGGGGCGCGCTTTTAGGAGCGGAAGCGAAATATAAAAAAACCTTAGAAGGATATTCAAATGAAGAAATTGTTTTAGCTGAGGTGGCGCTCAAAAATGCGGAGACGGATTTAGTAAATAAAAAAAGAAATCAAGCTACTATCGTCAAGAACGCATATCAAACTCTGCTCAATTCTTCAGTGGAAGCTTTTTCCGTTTCTACTTCAAATTCTGAAAGCGCTCCCGTGATTACTGGAACATATGTCTTGGGTAAAGAGGGGGACATAACAATTTTCACATATCAAGGTGGAGGTAGTTGGTATTTCAATACTTATGGTCTCTTGAGCGTCGGAGGAGTCGTCAGCACTACGACGCCTCAGCCGATAGGAGATTCGGGTTTGTATATCAAATTTTCCGTCACACCTGCAAGTCAGGCGGAATGGATTATCTCTATTCCAAACAAGAAAGCTTCCGATTATCTCACAAACTACAACGCATACAAAAATGACATCGAAGAGCAAAATGGAATTGTCGGCGTCGCCGAATCGTTGGTAGACCAAAGGCGAGCGGAACTCAATCTTAAAAAAGCGGCAGCTCGCAACACAGATATAGACATAGCGAAAGCTGATGTCTTGTCTGCGCAGGGATCTTTGCAGGCGGCGGAAGTTTCTTACGAAGACACCATTATCCGCGCGGGAGCTTCCGGCACCATCACCAAAGTCGATATCAAATACGGAGAGCTTTCTGAGGCGGGCAAATCCGTCATCACTTTGGAAGATGTGGAAAATTTATACATCGAAGCTTTGATAAATGAGGCGAATATCGCTCATTTAAAAAATGGTCAGACTGTCGCAATTACTTTCGACGCTTTTGGCAATGATAAGAAATTTAACGGAGTCATCTCTCATATTGATCCCTCGGCCGAAACAAACGACGGGGTGGTGAATTACAAAATAAAAGTTACCTTGAGCGAAAAAAGCGACATCATTCGCCCTGGAATGAATGCAAACATTGATGTGCTCGCGGGTGAAGTTGTGCACACTCTTTCTATACCGAATGCGGCGGTGACTCAAAAAGGCGGAAAATATTTTGTAAAGATAATAATCGACGAAAAAAATAAAAAATATGAAGAAAGGGAAGTGCAAACCGGTTTTATCGGCGACAACAATTTGGTAGAAATAATTTCCGGTTTGAAAGAAGGTGACAAAGTTGCACTTTTGCTGGAAGATTAAAAAACTAATAGAATGGAGGAGAAAACAATAAAAATAGAAAATTCTTTTTCGCAGAATTTAAGCGTCGGCTGGTTTTTGGCCAAGCGCGATATCAAGCACGCCAATAAATGGACGACGACGCTCATTGTCTTCGTGATGACTCTCACTTTTCTGAATTTAATCGTGGTTTCCGGAATTTTGATTGGTCTTATTCAGGGTTCGGAAGATGCTGCCAAGAAGTATGCTATCGGCGATATGATTATCTCGCCTTTTTTAAACAGGTCCGCTATTGACCAGACTCCGAGGGTCGAGCAGATTGTGAAGACGATACCAGGATTTAAAGATTACACGATTCGATATTCCGGTACGGCGAAAGTTGAATCAAATTATCGCGAGACAATCAAACCAGGGGAAAAACGCGACGGTGTCGGCGCGGCGCTTCTCGGTATTGATCCGGTGCAAGAGGAAAAATTTTCCGGTATTTCCAAATTTGTGATTCGCGGGCAATACTTGGGGGCGACTGATCAAGACAGCATTTTAATCGGCAAAAATCTTTTGTATGAATTTACTCCGATTGAAGCTCCAGGGTTTCAAACTTTAAAAA
>CAYHBT010000028.1:0-2356 GCA_964354935.1 uncultured Candidatus Saccharibacteria bacterium | reverse complement strand
AAATAAAAAAGGCTGACTTTCGCGAGGGCTCGCGAAAGTCAGCCCAGAGAGAAACGAATCGCCGCAGGATTGCGGCTTCCCCCTTGGGAGGGGGAACCTCCTTGCACTGCGAGTTTTGATCACTTGCTTCATAGGGCAGTCTATAACTAAAATACTAAAAAGCAAGGGTGATATGAAATCACACGGCCGTGTTGTTTTGTAGTATGGTGGTGGAGATGCGGGGAATTGAACCCCGGTGCAGAAGATTTTTACAAAGAAGTCTACATACATATCTCGCTTTTTTGTTTAAATTAAAAAATTCTGAAGCGAGCCAAATATTTTTTAATCGAGTTCTAGGTTTTCGAAAAATGTTCGAGCGGGCATTTCCTTATCCCGATAATGTGTTGCCTCGTCTTATATATCGGAAGTCTATAAGAGAGACACGAGTTACGCCGAAGCGGACACTCGAGCGAAAGCGAAGTCATTCATACCGAAGTATGGAGAGACTGCCGCCTTCACCTTGGAAGCTAATTTTGCAATTAAGCTATTGGACGAATTTTTACGAGATTGCGTCCATTCTCGGTATGCATCAAATGCAAATGGTCTACTGTCTATGCCTTGCATCCCCAAATTCTGTTGTCAAAGTCTTATTCCTTAGCTCTCATTTCCCGCCTAATCTCGCGATCTGTATCGCGTTTTTTTAGAGTCTCGCGCTTGTCGAATTTCTTCTTACCTTTTACCAAAGCGATTTCTACTTTGATTTTTCTACCTTTATTATACACTGAAATTGGCACTATTGTCAAACTCTTGTTTTTCTCACTCCCAGCGAGTTCAGCAATTTCTTTTTTGGTCAGCAAAAGTTTTCTATTTCGTAATGGATCATAATCTTTTGGTGTGTTTTTTACTTGATATGGCGGAATATTGGCATTGATTAAAAACGCTTCGCCTCCACGAGCGATGACAAAAGCTCCCTCGAGCGACATTTGTCCTCCTCGCACAGACTTCACTTCCACGCCCAAGAGCTCAATACCTGCTTCGTATTTTTCTAAAATTTCATAATTAAATCGCGCTTTTCTGTTTTCGGCGTAAGAAGCCATAATTTAATCTTAACATATATTTTATTTCTTTTTTATTTTGTTTTTCTTCTTGGGTTTTTTTGTTTTTTATGTTAGTGTCTATAAATGGATTTCAATTTTCTAAACAAAAAAACAGGGCAAAATGACGGCCCAAATAAAGGCAAAAAGAGCCAGAAAACTGGGGGATTTGGAGGTAGCATTGCTGGCACGGTGATTATCTTTATGCTGATTACGGCGGTGTACTTGGTGGTGTCAGATACGGGGACGGAGACTCCCGAGATTCCAATTTCTGATTTGGCGAAAAGCGTCTCCGCTGGAGAAGTGAAAAAAATATTGGTAGAAGGGGAGCAGCTCACAATCACTTATCAAAACGATGAAGTGAAAAAATCTAAAAAAGAAACTGGCGCGGCTCTCTCGCAGACACTTTTCAATTACGGCGTCACCAGCGAAGCTCTAGCTAAAGCTGAAATAGAAATCAAAGAAGAAAGCGGATTTGTATTTTTGCTTTTAAACATTCTTCCGATTTTGTTGCCCATCGTCTTTATTCTGCTTTTCTTTTGGTATATATCTAGGCAAATGAAAGGCGCGGGTATGCAGGCGCTTTCCTTTGGACAGTCCAAGGCGCGCATCACCGATCCAAACGACAAAAACAACCGCGTCACTTTCAAAGATGTGGCTGGGTGTAAGGAGGCAAAAGAAGAACTCAAAGAAATCGTGGACTTTTTAAAAAGCCCAAAGAAATTTTTGGACATCGGAGCGAGGATTCCCAAAGGGGTGATTTTGACAGGAGCACCAGGGACAGGCAAGACATTGCTCGCTAGGGCAGTCGCAGGAGAAGCGGGTGTGCCTTTCTTTCATCTCTCCGGTAGCGAATTCGTGGAGATGTTTGTGGGCGTCGGAGCCTCTCGCGTACGAGATCTTTTCAAGATGGCTAAAAAAGCGGCGCCGTCGATAATCTTCGTCGATGAAATAGACGCGATAGGACGCACGCGCGGGGGAGGATTCGGTGGAGGAAATGATGAACGAGAGCAAACCTTGAACCAAATTTTGGTGGAGATGGACGGCTTCGAGCCAAACGACAAAGTGATCGTGATGGCGGCGACCAATCGCCCCGATGTTCTTGATCCGGCGCTCATTCGTCCGGGGCGTTTCGATAGGAAGGTGATGCTCGATTTGCCGGATAGAGCGGATCGCGAGGAAATATTACAAATTCACGCGGTGAAAAAGCCTCTCGCTGAAGATATAAATCTGAAATTAATTGCCGAACGAACCCCTGGATTCTCCGGCGCAGATTTGTATTC
>CAYHBT010000027.1:0-2380 GCA_964354935.1 uncultured Candidatus Saccharibacteria bacterium | reverse complement strand
TATTGACTCTTTCCCATTTATTTGCTAGTATAAAAGAGTCTAGAGATAGATTGATCTGTGTTTCTCTCTAAGGTCTTTATGTGTTTTTTTATAAGGCTTTAGGAAAAAATACACGATATCATCTAAAAAAGACGATATTTTAACAATGGCAAAAACATCAGTCAAAGCACGGGCGGCGAAGAAGCCAAAATTTAGCACTCGGCAGAAAAACCGATGTTTTCGCTGTGGACGAGGCAATGCTTTTATGCGAGATTTCGGGATATGCCGTATTTGTTTCAGAGAATTAGCAAATGAAGGAATGCTTCCGGGCGTCCGGAAGTCAAGCTGGTAGGGAAACAGCGCTTTAGGCGCTCAGAGCGCCTAAAGCGCTGTCACAAAAAATTATGGATTCAATATCAAATATGTTAATAGTGATGAAGAACGGAAGTCTTGCAGACAAAGAGTCTGTGCTTTTACCTTACTCAAAAATGAAGCATTCTATCGCTGAATGTTTAAAGAAGGAAGGATATGTTTCCGAAGTATCAAAGAAAATAAAAAAAGATCAGCCGGTTTTGGAAATAGTTTTGACATATGTAGACAAAAAACCAAAGATTACTGAAGTCGAAAGAATTTCCAAACAATCCCGCCGCGTTTATTTCGGAGTCAAAGATATTCATCGAGTCAGAAATGGCGCCGGTTTGTTGGTGCTTTCTACACCGAAAGGGATTTTATCAGGTAAAGATGCTCGAGCCGGACAAGTCGGCGGAGAAGCGTTGTTTAGAATTTGGTAGTTCAATTATTTCACTATAAATAAATTTATGAGTAGAATAGGCAAACAAGAAATAGCTATACCGGAAGGAATCAAAGTCACTCAGAGTGGCGGAGTTTTGACGGTGGTTGGCCCAAAAGGTACACTTAAGAAAAGTTTCAGAGATGATATCACCATCACCATCAATGATAAAATTATAAAATTAGATATAAAGAGAAACGACAAATTTTCTAAATCTCTCTGGGGCACTTATGCTTCTCATATCAAAAATATGATTGCCGGCGTGGTGACTCCATATCAGAAGAAATTAATTTTGGAAGGTGTCGGATTCAAATCAGAAGTCAAAGGCAAAGAATTTGTTTTTGCTCTTGGGTTTTCTCATCCAGTTGTCATCAAAATCCCAGAAGGCATCACAGCGACTGCAGATAAAAACAACATTACCATTACCGGAATCGATAAAGAATTGGTGGGGAGTTTTACTGCAGGTATTCGTTCATTAAAGAAAGGGGAGCCATACAAGGGCAAAGGAATGCGTTATGAAGGCGAAGTAATCAGACGCAAACAAGGTAAGAAGACAGTGTAGGATTAGGTTCTAGGGGCTAGGTTCTAGAAAATACAAAAACATGCAAAACAAAACAGACAAAAGAATAAGATTGAAGGCAAAGATTAGATCAAGGATTATCGGCACCGATGAGCGACCTCGTCTGTCTGTTTTCCGTTCCAATAAATTTATTTACGCGCAAATCATTGACGATGCAAAAGGTAAGACCTTGACGCAAGCGAGCGATGTGAAGATCACCAAGGGCACCAAGACCGAACGCGCCAAGGAAGTCGGCAAAATGATTGCTGAAGCTTGCAAAAAGATAAAAAAAGACAAAGTTGTGTTTGACCGCAATGGATTTAAATATACTGGCAGGATAAAATTAGTGGCAGACGAAGCGAGAGCGGGAGGATTGAAGTTTTAAAAAATAAAAAATTATGGAAAAAGAAAAAGTAAAAGAAAATAAAGAAAACACTGGAGGAAGAGAGAAGAGAGGAGGCGGCCGCCGTTCATCTTCCTTTGGGCGTGTGAAGCCGGAATTTGATCAGAAGATTTTAAATATTCGCCGCGTGACTCGTGTCGTCGCCGGCGGCCGCCGATTCTCTTTTTCGGTGGCATTGGTGGCAGGCGATAAAAAAGGTTCTGTCGGCTTGGGCTTGGGAAAAGCAGGAGACACTGCTCTCGCTATCAACAAAGCTGTGCGCAATGCCAAGAAAAATATGGTCAGACTTCGTTTGACCAAGACGATGTCTATCCCGCATGAGCTTTCGGCTAAATTTGCCAGTTCAAAAGTGGTGCTTATGCCAAATCACGGCCGCGGGCTGGTGGCTGGATCGGTCATTCGCGATATTGTGAAGTTGTCCGGTATGAAAGATGTTACGGGAAAGATTCACTCTAGCAGCAAGAATAAATTAAACAACGCCAAGGCAGTGATGGACGCTCTCTCTTTGATTTCCACCAAGCATTCATTGCCTGTAGCGGAAACTGTTGTTGTCGCCAATAAAGAAGTGGTAATTCCGGAAGTCGCTGAAAGCTAAAAGTTATAAGCTATAAGCTAAAAAAATGCAAATACATAATTTAAAAAGAATACA
>CAYHBT010000026.1:0-3081 GCA_964354935.1 uncultured Candidatus Saccharibacteria bacterium | reverse complement strand
CAAATAATTAACCGCTTGCACGGCATCGGTGTGAAATACGGGGAACCTCTCCCCACCCCCTCTCCTTATTAAGGAGAGGGGTGAAGGGGTGAGGTGTATTTTCTTGTAATGCCTAATTTCTTTTGCAATTTCTTTTATCGGTTGTATCGTGCCAATTTCATTATTCGCATACATAACTGAAACTAAAACAGTGTTTTTCTTCAATGCTTTTTTTATTTTCTTCGGATCAACAATCCCATTTTCTTCTACAGATACATAAGTCACCTCCGCTTGTTTTGTTTTCTCTAAAAATTTACAAACTTCCAAAACAGACGCGTGCTCGATGTTTGTCGTCACAATGTGCGGCAATACTACCCCCTCCTTTTTCCTCCCCCTACTGTAGGGGGAGGCTAGGTAGGGGTACACAAGCCCTAATATAGCTAAATTGTTGCTTTCCGTCGCGCCGGAAGTAAAAACTATCTCATTGCTATGCGCATTCAAAATCTCTGCGACGGCGCCTCTCGCATTTTCCAGTTTATTCTTTTCCTGCACCCCAAGCGCGTGAATTGCCCCCGAATTTGGCGACAAGGGAAGCGCGGAAGAGGCGTAATCTAAGTATATTTTTCTTGTTTTATTGGTTGATTTCGGCATAAAAATAGTATATATTGAAATCGTATGAATCCCGTACGAAATTGCGGGGTTCACTTTATAAGTTAACACTTCTATCGCGAAAAATAAAGATAGAATTTCGTACGGGATGAATACAAAGCTTGAAATCATTCTCTTTGTCTTGACGGGGATCACCGCGCTCTTTTTTGTTATTTGGATTGCAAGGACAGAAAGACGCTTGAAAAGATTTTTCCTCGGCAAAAAAGCGAAAGATTTGGAAGAAACCATTGTGGTTTTGGAAAACAACATCACCCATCTTAAAAAAGCCAGAGAAGATATACAGAAAGACATCGCTAGCATAAACGCCAAACTCAAAAAAAGTGTTCGTGGGGTCGAGACTTTGCGTTTCAATCCATTCCCCGATCAAGGCAGTAATCAGAGTTTTGCAATCGGAATGCTGAATGAAGAAGGCGACGGCGTCGTGCTCTCGAGCCTCTATTCACGCGACAGAATGAGCGTCTTTGCCAAACCGGTCAAAAATCATAAATCGGAATACGAGCTTTCCGAAGAAGAAAAAGAGGCGCTCAAGAAAGCGACAGTGAGATAATCTCTATCGTTATTATATGAAAACAGAAAAAAAAGATAATAGAATAATTCCGCGCCCGCCCGTCGTCGTCGTTATGGGTCATATCGACCACGGCAAGTCTACCCTTCTCGATTACATCAGAAAAACAAATGTTGCTGAATGTGAAATTGGAGGCATCACTCAGTGCATCTCCGCTTACGAAGCGGGTACAGGAAAAGGCAAAATCACTTTCCTAGATACCCCCGGCCATGAAGCCTTTTCAAAAATGAGAAACCGCGGAGCGACAGTCGCCGACATCGCCATATTGGTGGTCTCGGCGGAAGACGGAGTAAAACCGCAGACGATAGAAGCATGGAAAACTATTACCGAAGCCAAGATCCCTTCGATCGTAGCCATCAACAAAATAGACAAACCAAACGCCAATGTCGAAAAAACTAAACAAGAATTGGCTGAGCACGAAATATATTTAGAAAATTATGGAGGAAAAACTCCCTGCGCGGAAATTTCCGCGAAAGAAGGCACTGGGGTAGAAAATCTGCTATCGCTCATTTTAATCTTGGCGGAAATGGAAAACTTCACGCAGTCCCCCGCAGAAGACGCGTCTGGATTTGTCATCGAAGCGGATCTTGATTCCAAGCAAGGTATTCAGGCAACTTTGATTATCAAAAACGGGACGATAAAAAAAGGAATGTTTGTGGTCGCGGAAGACGCCAAGACCTCCACCCGCATACTAAAAAATTACAGAGGAGAAATGATCGAGAGCGCCGAAGCTTCTTCGCCGATTCGACTTTGCGGCTTCGACAAAATGCCGAGAGTCGGAGCTATATTCAAATCTTTTAAAAATAAAAAGGAAGCGGAAGAATTCGTCGAAGAATTTACTGATTCTCCTCTTGAGGAGTACCCTTTAGGGGGAGGTGGAAATGCATCCACCCCATCTCGAGTACGAGCCACCCCTCAAGAGGGGAAGAAAATAATCCCTATTCTGCTCAAGGCTGATGTCTCCGGAAGCCTTGAAGCTATCATCAAAGAAATATCAAAAATTAAAAACGAAAAAGCGGAATTTAGAATTGTGGCGAGCGGGGTCGGACCTATTTCCGAATCCGATATAAAAAATATAGTAAATGGCGAAAACGCAATCGTAATCGGATTCAATGTAAAAGCCGACCGAAGCGCTCTTGAAATCGCAGAGAAGAGAGAGATCGTGATTTCCTTTTTCGATATCATTTACAAAATGACCGAATGGCTGGAACAAGAAATGGAAAAAAGACGCCCACGAATCGAGACAGTCGAGACGACCGGCCGAGCCAAAATCATTCGCGCATTTTCCCGCACCAAAGAACGCCAAATCGTCGGCGGAAAAGTGATTGAAGGGCAAATGCTTTTAAACGGCACGGTCAAAATAATGCGCCGAGAATTCGAAATAGGCAGGGGCAAGATTGTCAATCTGGAAAAAGGTAAAGTGAAAACCAGCATAGTGGAAGAAGGGCTCGAATTTGGAATGATGGTTGAATCTAAAATAGAGATTGCCCCAGGCGATGTGGTTGAACTCTTTTCTATCGCCCAAAAATAATATGTCGAAAGAGAATCAGCGAAATGAAAAAGTGGCGAATTACTTAAAAGAGCTTACCGCGGAATTTTTGGCGCGTGAAGCAAACCGCACTTCGCTCGTCACCGTCACCTCCGCCACCTGCTCCCCCGACCTCAAACGCGCCACCATCTACATCACCGTGCTTCCCGCCTCCAAAGAAAAGGCGGCGCTCGATTTCGCCAAGCGCAAAAGGCCGGAGCTCCGAGAATTTTTCAAAAAAAATTTAGAAGTGAAAACAATTCCTTTTGTGGATATCGAGATCGACCTCGGCGAAAAACACCGCCAAAAAATTGACGAATTGCTTAGGGAAAATAAATAA
>CAYHBT010000025.1:0-4432 GCA_964354935.1 uncultured Candidatus Saccharibacteria bacterium | reverse complement strand
ACTCCTGTCCACAGTTTGGAAAACTGTTATTTTACCATTAAACTAATCCCGCAATGTCGGGCTGCTGGGAGTCGCCGATTACATCGGCAGGTGCTTTTCCATTCGCTTCGCTCATATGGAAAAGCCTTTCTCTTCCCAACAGGAGCAAATAAATTTACTCCTTGCTTCCCTTCGGGCTGCTGGGAGTCGAACCCAGCCTAAATGCTCCCAAAGCACTTGTACAACCGATATACTACAGCCCGTCGCTAAAGCAATATATCACAAAATTATATCTTTTACTACTTTTATTCGCGCATTTTTGTCTTTTAAGTTTAAAAAAACTACCAATAAGTCCACTTGCCACTCTGGCTCATCGTGTCTCTTAGACAAAAGATAAGTCTGAATAACGCGCGAAAGTCTCTTTAATTTCCAAGGGTGCATATTGTCTTCTGGTCTCAAACTCACAAATCCCTCATTCCCTGCTTCAGGTTTTGTTTCTGTGGAGAAATATGAAACGCTCTTTACCTCAACAAAATAGAGCTTCTTATTTTTTTCAGCGACTATATCTATTTCGCCCCATTTTTTGGTGTAATTTCTGTCTAAAATAGAAAAACCGTGTTTCACGAGAAACTTTACAGCAATATTCTCTCCTAATTCCCCTATTTTTTGCTTTTCTGAAGTAAAAACCTTAGGCATTTTAGTTGTTTCATATGTAACAAGGTTTCACGTGAAACCTCACATTAAATTTGATGTCTTTTACTAAAATATCGTTATTTAACAACATATTTTGATTAAAAATGACCCTCAGAGACAGTTTTCAGTTATGTCCTTTATAAACATAACTAACATAGTTATCCCCAGTTGCACCATGCTTTTTGTGTGGTCAGGCATAGTTTTCTGCTGAAAACTTGCACGACCCGAGAAAAGGTACTCGAGCACCTTTTCTCCGCACCGTCGTGCTCCGCCTTGCACAAAGTGCCCCGCACTTTGTGCACCCAGAGGGATTCGAACCCCCAACGACAGTTCCGAAGACTGTTGTGATATCCATTTCACTATGGGTGCAATGTTTTCAATTATACATCAAATTTTGTTTTTTCATAATATGCTTATTTTGCAAGCTTAAAATATATAAATTGCAATATGCTGAATTTAATATATAATTGAGTAATTAAAAAATAATTTTGCGGTCATGGTTTAGTGGTAGAACACGACCTTGCCAAGGTTGAGACGAGAGTTCGATTCTCTCTGGCCGCACAAATAGGTTGGAAAAAGAAACCAAAAACTTAATATCAAAAATACCCAAAGAAGTTTCACATGTAACACAAACGCTCGAAAAAGCCGGTTTTCAGGCGTACTTGGTGGGAGGGTGCGTCCGTGATCTAATTATGAACAGGGAACCAAAAGACTGGGATATTACAACTAATGCTAAACCTCAAGAAATCATAAAATTATTCGAAAAGACAGTATATGAAAATACATTCGGGACAGTTGGAGTGGTTGTTTCACAAGAAACAGTGGGGGAGAATGTTTCACATGTAACTGATTTAAATCTAGAACCTAGAAACTACAAGCTAGAACCTGTTATTGTCGAGGTCACCCCATACAGAATTGAGGCAAAATATAGCGATTTTAGACATCCAGACGAGGTTAAATTCAGTGATAAGCTGGAAGATGACCTTAAGAGACGTGACTTTACTGTGAACGCTATGGCCTTGGACAATAAAGGACACTTAGTAGATGTCTTTGACGGCATAAAGGACATAGAATCTAAAGTATTAAGGACAGTGGGGGAAGCAGATGAGCGTTTTAATGAAGATGCTTTGCGAATGTTGCGCGCAGTGCGACTTTCTTTACAATTAAATTTTTCTGTATCGTATGAAACTTCGGAAAGTATTTTAAAAAATTCGGAATTAATAAAAAAAATATCAGAAGAAAGAATTCGCGATGAGTTTGCAAAAATAATAACTAGTGCCAATGCTTCTTCTGGAGTGGTTATGCTTCAAAGGTTTGGATTGTTAAAGCACATTATTCCGGAACTGGAAGAGGGGATAGGTTGTGAACAATTAGGGGAGCATATTTATGATGTGTGGGAGCATCTTTTGCATGCACTCCAGCACGCGGCAGACAAAAAATGGCCTTTAGAAATAAGGCTCGCGGCGCTTTTTCACGATATTGGGAAACCAAAAACCAGAAGGCTTGCACAGACCCAGATACAGCAGGATTCTGCAGGCGGAAGGTTCACGCCGAAGGCGGGAGGAAAGCCAAAGAATGCTGCTATGTCTGGGTCTGTGAGTAAGAAAAAATACACTTTTTACGGTCATGAAGTTGTCGGCGCGAGAATGGCGAAAAAAATAATGGAGAGATTAAAATTTCCCAAAAAAGAAATTGATTTGGTGGAAAAACTTGTTCGCAATCATATGTTTTTTTCGGATACAGAATTAATTACTCTTTCAGCGGTGCGCCGAATTATTACAAAAGTTGGAGTAGAAAATATTTGGCTCTTAATGAACATTCGCGAATGCGATAGGGTCGGAATGAAGAAAAAAGAAGCTCCTTATCGTTTGCGAAAATATTTTGCGATGATAGAAGAAGCGCTTCGCGATCCGATTTCCGTCGGCCAGCTCAAAATTGACGGCAATTTTATGATGAAAGAACTCGGCATCAAAGCCGGACCGCGCATGGGGTGGATTCTTAATGCTTTACTCGAAGAAGTTTTAGAAAATCCGGAGGAAAATACCGTCGAAAATCTTTCAGGGTTAGTAAAATCTTTTAATAAACTTGACGACAAAGAGCTTAAAGCCCTCGGCGACAAGGGCAAAGAAAAGAAGGAAGAGCTAGAAGGAGAAGAAATAGAAAAACTCCATCAAAAACACGGAGTGCGTAAATAGAAAAAATTAAAAATCAACTGTTGGTAATTCTAGCATATGCGGAAATTACCAACAAAGCATTAAGAAACTTCCTGCTGGTAACAGTTTTCACAATATACAATCTCGGACTTGTCAGGGGAGTAGCTGGTTTCAAATTCATTTTCGCATTTTTTTGCGCCGTGCAGGTGATTTTTTAGCTCGCACATACAGACGCCGTGCCAAAGTTTTCGCGGGTTGCGCTTGCTCATACGATCTTTATGTCGACATTCGAAATCTTTGTGGGGTAGGGGAAGATTCATTCTCTTATAGAAATCTAATTCTGATTTTGTGATTCTAAAATTCTTTTTGCAGTCTTTGCAGACCAAAATTTCATTCAAAATTTCATCCGTCACTTCGCCGATAGTCTCCGGCATATCTTTTTCGGGAATAGTTTCTTTGCCGTATGTGCCGGAAGTTTGTTTTTGCCATTTATAACCGAGCTCTTCTGCTCCTTTTTCGGTCATTGGATAATACTCTTGGGCTAGGGTGTCGTTGTATGGAAACGGAGAAAGTTCGGCGGAAAAGTATTCTCCATAAATTCCATCTTTTGTCATTTGCTCCACAATTTGATCTCTAATCTTTTCGTATTCTTCTTTGGTATATTCCTTGTTCAAGATGCAATACTTTTTATTGCTTAACGCCACGCACCCAAAACAATCCGAACAGTTTCGGCAATTATCGGAGTAAAGAACCCTATTGCAGTAAAAACAGAAATTGTCGGCAATGCAGTTTGTGTCTTGCAAGGCACCCATCACATTGTAGCAACGCTCGCCCTTAAAATAATGATTGTTTACATCTTGGCAATCTATCGGGTCTTCGGCATCCGCGATGTATGAACAATTTTTTGCATTGGAAACATCGAAAATTCTTACTCCATCGTGGCAGTTGTACATATAATCTCCGGTAGCGTTCACGCACTTGACCGCCGAAGTGTATTTTACCAGCGCTTTCCCGCGAATCTCCGCGTATTTTTTTCTTGCCTCTTCTATGCTTGCGTTATTTTTTAAAATTTCCGCTTTTTTTGCCTCAAATTCTTCTCTAGTGCATTGTTTATTTTCAATACAGTAATTTAAATTCCTCCCGTTTGCGCAGAAAATGCAGTTTTGGCAGTTGCGCATATCAAAAGAGAATAAAACATCCACGCACTCCTGCAATCTTTCACCAAAAAGGCATTTAAAGGACTTCCGCGTGTCGGTGCATTCGTAGCAAAGTTCGGAATTGTACAAAAATGTGCAGTCCATAGAATTTTTACAGCTCTGAATAAGTCTGCCATAAAGACAATCTTCATTGTTTTCCGCCGCGAAAATCAGATAGCAGTTTTTATTTTCCGAAGAATTATTTTCATATTCGGTATTGACGCTGTTGATGGATAAAAGTTTTACTCGTGGAACTTTTTTTTGCAATTCGGCGAATTGCGTCAAAAAAGATTTTTCCGGATTGTATTCCATGCCAAAAGACATAGGATCCCATTTGTCGCCCCACCAACACCCATGGCAGTAAACAGTGTAAGGGGTGTCCGAGCTATAAAGCGAGACCCCGCTCTTTTT
>CAYHBT010000024.1:2921-4534 GCA_964354935.1 uncultured Candidatus Saccharibacteria bacterium | reverse complement strand
CGCGATATGAAACTCGCTAAATGCAAGAATCCAATTATCAAACAATTCTGGGTTTCTGCGGAACAGACGACGGGCGACCAGTCCCTTGCAAACTTTGTGCCATATATTTCTTCCAAGTTTGATAATTTCATCAGCAACGACATTGTGCGTCCGGTGGTTCTTCAGCAAAATTCTGTTTTCAATTTTAGAAAAATTATGGACGAGAAAAAAATTCTTTTGGTCAATCTCTCCAAGGGAAGGTTAGGGGACATAAATGCAAATTTGATAGGTTTGGTGCTTGTCGGTAAAATCCAAATGGCGGCGCTTTCTCGCGTGGATATGTTTGGCAAGCCGATGAATGATTTTTATCTTTATATTGATGAATTCCAAAATGTCACGACCGATTCCATCGCTTCCATTTTGTCAGAAGCGAGAAAATACAGGCTATCGCTAAATATCGCGCATCAATATATCAGCCAGCTACAAGATACAATCAAGAATGCAGTTTTCGGCAATGTCGGCTCGATGGCAGTCTTTCGCGTCGGCACCGAAGACGCGACTTTTCTAGAACAAAAATTTAAGCCGATATTTACCGCGCAAGATATTACCAAATTAGACAACTACAATGCCTATGTGAATATGCTAGTTGCCGGTCAGCCGGTCAAACCTTTCAACTTACGAACACTTGCGCCCGAAGCGGGCAATCCGGACATTGTGGATTCTTTAAAAGAACTTTCTTATATAAAATTCGGCCGCGACCGCGCGGAGGTGGAAGCGGAAATTATGGGGAGGTATAAAACAATGGATACCCCATAGGCAAGACCTATGGGGTAAAAATAAATATGGAAGAATACGAAATTAAATTTTTGGAAGTGGATGTGCCGGAATTGGAAAAGAAGCTCATAAAAATTGGGGCGAAGAAAGTGGGCGAGTATGATTACAGCCGAGCTATCTTTGATTATTCTGATTTAAATTTAGACAAAAGGCATGCTTGGGTACGAGTTCGTACTGATGGAAAAGAATCCACGCTTACTTATAAAGAACGCATTGGTATAAAATCTAATGACGGAAGCATTGCGGATGATGGAATGAAAGAGATAGAAGTGGAGGTAGAAAATTATGAAAAAACATGTCAAATTCTTTTATCTATTGGGTTAGTTGTGAAGATAGAAGCAAAAAATAATAGAATACGTTATGCAAAAGGGGAAGTAGTTTTTGATATTGATTTTTATCCTAAGATTCCACCTTATATTGAAATCGAATCAAGTTCTTTAGAAAAAGCCCAAGAAGCCGCAGAGGAGCTAGGTTTTGATTCCCAAAAAGGGCTTATATGCTCTGCCAAGCAAGTTTATAAGAAATATGGAATAAATTTAGATGATTATTCTTCTATTACTTTTGAAGGTATGATCAAAAAGTAAATTTTGCAAAATAATTTTTTTCTGCTATAATTAGCCTTATATGACAAAAGTAAATTATGAAAAATCTTTAATAATTTTAAAACCAGACGCGATACAGCGCAATTTAGTAGGGGAGATTACTTCTCGTTTTGAAAGAAAGGGGTTGAAAATTATAGGAATGAAAATGATGAGCATAGAAGATGCTTTGCTCGATGAACACTATTCACATATTAAAGA
>CAYHBT010000024.1:0-2821 GCA_964354935.1 uncultured Candidatus Saccharibacteria bacterium | reverse complement strand
AAAAAAGACGAAATCTTTGAATACAAGAAAATAGATACTGATTTTGTCTATGCCGAGCATAAGCAATAAAAAACTTCTAATTATTTTTGGCCCGCCGGCGGTAGGTAAAACTGCTGTCGGTAAGATACTGGAATCAAAAACAGATTTCAAACTTTTTCATAACCATATGGCGATGGACGGTGTGATGCATCTATTTGGGGTCGGCACTCCTTCTGAAGATAAATTAAGCCGGATTATTCGTGAAAACATAATCAGAGAAGCTGCCGATGTCGGAATTAATCTCATATTTACCTATGTTTGGAATTTCGGAAAAGAAAAAGGTAAAACAAATATAGATTTTTATAAAAATATTTACGAATCAGTCGGCGGGAAAGTGTTTTTTGTGGAATTAACTGCTCCGCTAGATGTTCGTGTAAAACGAGCAAGCGATCCTTTGCGTAATGTGGAGAAAAAGTATGCTCCGAATCAGGAGAGAGTAAAATTCTTGGAAGAAGCTCTTAATTTTACCAGTCCAAATCCATTTTTCTATCCCGAATCTTACTTGAAAATAGACACCACGCATCTTTCTCCCGAAGAAATAACGCTAAAAATCAAAAAACATTTTAATTTTTAAAAAACTAATTTGAAATTGTAACAAAGTTGTGTTGTTTTAGAAAAATTGTTGCGGGAAATTTTTAAGAGCGTATAATTCAAGTAGGGTTATTTCCGGTTATTACCTAGACACTAATTTATGGGAGAGTCGATTGGGTTAGACCTTGGTCTAGCACATCTCTCACCCACCTAGCTAAAAGCTATGGTAATATATCTGAAATAGTCCTAAGAAGTAACTCCGTTCGCGGGGTTTTTTCTTATCTTTAAGGAGATGGATCCCGTACGAAGTCATTTGGTTAATTAAATTCACAAAAAGTGTTAAAATAGATTAACTTTATGTAGTCGTTATTAGTAAATTAATTACGGAAATCTAAAGATTTCCTACTTCGTACGGGATGGACAGGATAGACAGACAAAAGCTTTTGAAAAATATAGCATATTTGATTTTTGCTATCTTTTTAATGCATTTTTTAGCAACCAAGTTTTATTGGTATTTTTCTATCTCATATTTAGATATGTTTATGCATTTTCTGGGAGGATTTTGGATTGGGCTCTTGTATTTCTATCTTTTTCCACTCAAAGAAAACTATCGAATATCTTTTTTTCGAATTCTTATATTTGTGCTTGGGGTCGGGATTGGGTGGGAGGTGTTTGAAATGTTTGTAAATGATGTTGTCGCCAGAAATTCTTTCGATTATCTAGACACGCTCTCCGACCTATTCTTTGATTTATTTGGCGGATTATGTGCTATTCTTTATATACGAAATGGACAAAAAAACAGCTAAGATAACATTTTGCGGGGGAACAGGCTCAGTGACTGGGTCTAATTTTTTGCTTGAAATTGACGGCCATGCCGAAGGACAGGCAAGCAAGAAAATTTTGATTGACTGCGGGCTTACACAGGGAATGAAAGTTGTAGACGATATAAACTGGGATCCATTCTCATACAATCCAAAAGAAATTGATATTCTTTTTATTACGCACGCGCATGTGGACCATTTGGGTCGTGTGCCTAAGCTTATTCACGAAGGGTTTCGCGGAAAAATATATTCCACCAAGCCCACCAAAGCTCTAGCGCTTCCAATGCTCGAAGACACGATGGGCATATTGTCGAAAAATACGGAATTAGGATTGGATAAAATTTATACGGAAGAAAATGTGAAATCGGCTCTTTCGCTTTGGGAAGGTTTTGATTATCACGAAATAATAAAAATATCTCCTGATCTAGAAGTGTCATTCTTAAATGCCGGACATATCTTGGGGTCGGCGATGATAAAGTTTTCATACAATGGCAAATCAATTCTCTTTACCGGCGATTTGGGCAACTCACCTTCGCCGCTTCTGCCGGACACCGAAAAAATTTCCGATATTAATTATTTGATAATGGAATCTGTCTATGGCGATCGCAATCACGAATCTAGAGAGAGTCGAAGGCATTTTTTAGAAGATGCAATCGAAGAGAATTATAATCGCAAAGGCACTCTTATCATACCGACTTTCTCATTGGAGCGCTCGCAAGAGCTTCTCTTTGAGCTGAATGATTTGGTGGAAAATCACCGTATTCCCGTTATGCCTATTTTCCTCGATTCTCCGCTCGCGATACGCCTGACGGAAGTTTTTAAGCATTTTAAAAATTATCTTAATGAAAATGCGCAACAGGCGATGAAAAGCGATAAATATTTATTTGATTTTCCTGGCCTCCACAGCACTTTGGAATCTGAAGAGTCAAAATTGATAAACGATGTGCCGAATCCAAAAATAGTTATTGCGGGAAGCGGAATGTCGACCGGCGGGCGCATTGTGCATCACGAGAGACACTATTTACCAGATCCAAACAACACTCTGCTTTTGACCGGATATCAGGCAGTCGGTAGCCCTGGGCGTTTGATTCAAGAAGGTTTGAAAACTGTGCGTATCACCGGTGAAGATGTGATCGTTCGGGCGCATATAGTGACCATCAGCGGATATTCAGGGCACAAAGATTCCGATGGACTGCTTTCTTTTGTGGAAGACACACAAGATAGTCTGAAAAAAGTTTTTGTGGTGATGGGTGAGCCGAAGTCCTCAATGTTTTTAGTGCAAAAACTTCGAGATAATCTGGGATTAGAGGCCTACGCGCCGGAACAGGGAAGCAGTGTGACGCTGGAATGCTAGCATATCATAAAGTAAAACTTTTTTCTTGGCGTACTTTTTAGAGGGTACAGATATTTTTCTGCTGAAAAATTCTTCC
>CAYHBT010000023.1:2377-4841 GCA_964354935.1 uncultured Candidatus Saccharibacteria bacterium | reverse complement strand
GTTATATTCATGCCAATAACACAATCAGCAAAAAAAGCAATCAGGGGATCTTTGCGCAAGAAAGCTTTTAATGATCGCCGAATGCGCGTGATGAAAGAGGTCATCAAGAAAATAGAAAAAATCGCCAAGACCGACAAAAAAGAAGCTCTTAAAATGCTTTCTAGTGCTTTTGCTATAATCGACAAAGCGGCAAAAAGTAATGTCATCAAGAAAAACAATGCTGCTCGCAAGAAATCTCGCTTGTCAAGAATAACAAAATAAAGCTGGGGACTTTAAAATTATGTCTCATCTTCTAGAATTTTTTGGAACAGAATGCCCGCATTGCGTCTCTATGCATGCGCTCGTGGAGAGTTTAGAAAAAGAAGAAGGAGTCAAAGTGGAAAGTTTGGAAGTTTGGCACAACAAAGAAAACGAAGCGCGCTTGCTTGAAATAGACAAGGATTTGTGCGGAGGTGTGCCTTTTTTCTACAATACCGAAACCGCAAAATGGATTTGCGGGGAGACGAGTTATGATACTCTAAAAAAGTGGGCGAAGGGAGAAGAATTTAGTCAGGAATAAAAAATTTACAAATTAAAAAACCCCGCAGAGCGGGGTTTTTTAATAGAATGAATATTATGCGCGTTGAACATTCACAGCATTCAATCCTTTTGGTGATTGTTCTGTTTCGAAAGAAACAGCATCACCTTCCTTGAGCTCGTCAAAAGTTACGCCAACAAGAGAATTGCTGTGGAAGAATAAATCCTTCTGTAGCCCTTCACCTGTAATGAAGCCGAAACCTTTATCAGTGAGTCTTTTTATTGTACCAGTCATTGATTTGTTTAAGTTAAGTTGTTAAATACAAATTAAGATTGCTTTAGAAATCGACTCTTTTCGCACCTACTTTGTCTTACAAGTATAGCATAAAGTGTTATGTTTTGTCAAGCAAAATTCGCTATTTTGCCCCAAATAGGCTAATCTGTACCAATGGCTAAGGAATCGCAAGAAAACCAAAAAACCCAAGAAACTATAGTCAGATTCGACAATGTTTCTTTCGAATGGGGCATAAACAAGCCTATTTTGGATAGTGTTAGTTTTACCATAAGGCGGGGAATGAAGTTTACTCTGATGGGACAGAATGGCGCGGGGAAAAGCACTATCTTTGGTTTGATTTCCGGATCAAATGTTCCGGAGTCTGGCATCATAAATATTGTTAAGGGGGTAAGCATTGCGACTTCGCGCCAAGTCATCCCGAAAGACGAAATGAATTTAACTGTGCGGGAATTTTTTGAAAAATGTTTTAAACAAAAAGTTTACGATATAGATCCGCGTATTGATGATGTGTTAGAAGTGGTAAATTTGAGAGGCCTGCCCGCCAATTCAAGGGCGGGGCACACAAAAGTACACGATAAAAAAATAAATTCATTTTCCGGCGGACAACAGGCGCGACTGCTTTTGGCCTCGGCGCTGATTCAAGATCCGGACTTGCTTCTTCTCGATGAGCCGACAAATAATTTAGACAAAGCTGGAATAGCACATCTGACAAATTTTTTAATTAATTACAAAAAAACTGTGATAGTTATTTCGCACGACGCGGAATTTTTGAATGCTTTCACGCAAGCCGTGCTTTATTTGGATGTCTACACCAAAAAAATCGAGCAGTATGTCGGCAATTATTTCAATGTGGTCAAAGACATCACTGCCCGAGTGGAAAAAGAAAATATGAAAAATGCTCAATTGCAAAAAGAGATTCAAGCCAAGAAAGATCAAGCGAATGTGTTCGCTTATAAAGGCGGGCGACTGCGCTTGGTCGCCAAAAGAATGCGCGAAAAGGCAGAAGAGCTCGAAGAAGAAATTGTCGAAGTGCGAAAAGAAGATAGAGCTATCCGTCCGTTTACGATTCCGAGCCAGCCGGATTTGATTGGAGAAATTTTAAATATCTCTTCTTTTACCACAATGAAAAACGGCAAGGTGGTGAAACATAAAGCAAAAATTTATTTGAATAAAAATACACATCTTCTTTTGCAAGGTCCAAACGGTATAGGCAAGACAACACTTTTAGAAAGGCTGGCTTCCGGTCATGCCGACGGAGAGAAGGTAAAAGAGGGAATCCGTATTGGGTATTACAGGCAAGATTTTTCGACGCTCAACTTTGAAGACACTGTGTATCAGTCTTTATCGAGTGCTATGCTTGCGGGCGGAGAAAGGCTCGATGAAGAGCGGATGCGTTCTGTCGCCGCAGGATTTTTGATTACCGGAGAATTTATTCGCACTAGAATCGGCGATTTGTCCGAAGGGCAAAAGGGGTTGGTAGCTTTCGCGAGACTTGTGCTCATAAAACCCGGACTTCTCATTCTCGACGAGCCGACCAATCACATAAATTTCCGTCACTTGCCGATTATCGCCGAGGCATTAGACAAATACGCCGGCGCAATGATCCTAGTCTCCCATGTGCCCGAGTTCGTCAAACAAATTAGGATTGATGAA
>CAYHBT010000023.1:0-2277 GCA_964354935.1 uncultured Candidatus Saccharibacteria bacterium | reverse complement strand
TAGCCAATTCTTCACCTTTTATTTCGCGCAGGGAATTTATTCCCAGTTTGCCTAATTTTATATTCATAATTCTTTCGCGTTTTAGGTCGGCGACTTCTTGAAAAAGATTCGCGCACATTCGGCGGATTTGGTGCTTCTTGCCTTCGGTTAAAGTGACACGAAAAGCGAAATCATTTAGGGTTTGCACTTTGCAGGGCTTGGTCATATATCCTTCGATGTCTACACCGGCTTCCATTTTTTGTTTGAAATTTGAGCGCAGTTTGTTTAAAGTTTTCACTACATATTCTTTTTCGTGAAAAAATTTTGGATTTAAAAGACCGTCTGTGATTCTGCCATCGTTCGTCAGAATCATAAGTCCGTGTGAAGCTTTGTCTAGTCTTCCAAGAGGGAACAATCCCTCTTTTGGAGAGCTCGTTTCTACGCCAATTGGCTTATTGTACGCATAGTAGACATATTTTTTTTCTTCTGCGCCACGCACTTCCACTTTATCTTTTTCTGTTACTTGCGCGCCAAGAACTGCCGGCTTGCCATTTATAAAAACCTTCTTTTGTTTAATAAGTTCATCTGCGCCTCTTCTTGTGGAGATTTTTTTAAGCGCTAGATATTTATTTATTCGTACGCCTTCTTTGTTGTCTTTATTTTTCTGCATAGATATTACTCTAACACACTATGCGTGCAGAGAGTGCTCTTCTTTTTTTGGCGTTGATTTTTTTGCCGAGATATCGCTGTAAAATTTTTTACCTAAAATTATAAGTATGAGTGCGAGAATAATTAAAATTATCCAGCCTAAAAGATTTGTTGGCAGGAAAGAACCAGCACCAAAAACACTAGCTGCTAAGTTTGATCCTAGCGGGGAATCTGCGGGCTTGGTTGTGTTTTTTATTGTGTCTGTCTTGGTCGAGGCGGGGGAGCTAACAGGCAGACTGCTCGTAGTAAAACTTAGAGTGCTTCCGTTGACTCTTGAAGATGAGCTTTGTGCGACAGCGCGGAAATAATATGTAGTATTAGGCGCCAGCCCTGTCATTTTGCCTGCGTGTTTTACAGAAGGATAAGATCCGATTGCAACTGATTCTGTGTTGTTCCCAAAATTACCAGTCGTGCCCCATTCAAAATAGGTATATGCAGAATCATCTCCTCCGCTGCTGATTATAGAATTTAATTGCGCACTGGTTCTGCCGACTCCGGTTGCGGGCTCTGTGATTGCGTTTAAGGAAAGAGATGTGTCGATTACTAAATTTGAATTATTGATGGATTGATAACCAGTGGTGAAATAGTTTATGTTGCCGTATTGTATGCCGTACGCATTTTGGGTAACTGCTCTAAAGTAATAAGTTGTGTTTGACCTAAGTCTTGAGAGGTCGTAGTTGTAATGAAAATATCCAGAACCGTAGGTGACGCGCGGTGTAGAATAACTAAAACTTGTATTGATACCATACTCAAACCACGCGGCAGTGTAAACATTGCTTAACACACTCACTGTGCCATTCAAAGTAACACTAGAATGTGTCACATTGCTTGCTATGCCCGTAAAAGGCGCATACATATTGTCGTTTGAATATTGGGCGCTCGCTAAAGGAGTAAAGCTAAAAACAGCAACTCCCAAAAGGATTATTCTAATTAATTGCATTATTTCATTTAACATATCTCTATTATAGCACTTTATAGATAAAAAGTCAAATACTTTACCTTCAAGCCAAAAACTGATAATCTGAGTATTATCAAAGGTAAATTAGGCTCTCGTAGTTCAACGGATAGAATGCTGGCCTGCGAAGCTGGCGATCCAAGTTCGATTCTTGGCGAGAGCACAAAAAAAATATTGGTGACTAATTAGAAACCCAACGAATCCATTATTCGCAAAGAGGGATGCTCCTTCATTTCTTCTTCGGTGGTGCTTTGAGAAAGAAAAATTGAACGAAGATCTTCTGCCATCTGTTCTTCGATTGGGATCGATATTATCGGCATAAATGCGCGGTCTGTCTTTATGAAGAGTATCGGCTTCATTCCTGTCTGCACCCAGAAAGATTTTATCTTATCAAAAGAATATAATCGTGTTCGAATTTTTATTCCCTGACCGCTCAATTCATAAGGGACCATTTCCGGTTTTTTTACCGCAAAAAAACCAAGAAGAATTCCGCTTAGAATCAAAAGAGCGGAAAAAAAATAATTACCGAAAATAATTGCGGCGACGGAGCTGGTGACGACGATAATACCGAGCGCCCAAAACCAATCAGTGCTTCGAGTTTTTTCTTCGTATTCCAAAGCCGACCATTCGAGTTT
>CAYHBT010000022.1:0-5251 GCA_964354935.1 uncultured Candidatus Saccharibacteria bacterium | reverse complement strand
TTATTCATCTATTCCGCGTCTTTTACTTCAACAGGAACTTCTTCAACTTCCTCTTCCTGATTAGTGATAGAACGCATTTTTTTGCGCACATCTTTGACCGCTTTTTCGCGGATATAGTAAAGTTTTGATCTGCGAGCGCGAGACTTTTTGGTAACTTCTATTTTGTCCACCATTGGAGAATAAAGCGGGAAAATTCTTTCCACTCCTACACCAGAAGCAACTTTTCGAACAGTAAAAGTAGCGCCCATTTCCGTGCCATGTTTGCGAGCAAGAACAATCCCTTCAAAAGCCTGCAATCGGTATTTTGCTTCAGCTTTCTTGGCATCACCCTTCTTTTTATCTCCCTTTTTCTCCACTTTTTCCTCTAAAATCTTGGCCCAGACATTGACCGTGTCCCCCGCCTTGAAATCGAGCTTTTTGCGGGCTTCAATGTCTACCGGACTGAATTTAATGTTGGTTGTATTGCTTTTCATACAGTGGGTGTAATCTATCATAAAGAATTCGAAAAATCAAATTCGGAACACACCTCACCCCTTCGCCCCTCTCCTTGCCAAGGAGAGGGGTTGGGGAGAGGTCAGAGAAATTCTCCCTGATAACACTTCACACAGTAAACTATCTCCGGTCTCTCCGGCGCGTAAGGCGTATAAATTTCTTTTTTACACTTATCGCAATTTCGATGATACATGCCGGGTCTATTCATGCGGGCAAATCTCCTCCCTTCTCTGCATTTCGGACATTCGTGCGAGACTGGCAAATTCATTTTGCGCAATAAATCTAATTCCCCTTGCACAATTTTATAACTGCGCTTGCAAGACATACATTCGATAATCTCTTGCAAGATAGATTCTTTTGTTTCAGATATTTTTTGAGGTAATTTTTCAGACTTAATCGTACATTCTACGCTCGGATTGTTTTTATCGTTCCAAGTATAGCCGAGCGCCATCGTTTCTTCTTTCGTTTTTGGAAAAAATTTGTTGGCATTCGAATTATTATAGTCAAAATTGCCGAATCCAATACTAAAAAATTCTCCGTAACCCCAAGTTCTTCCATGCTCATCGACATAAGGATTTTTCTCCATATCCGCAATAATTTTTTCTCGCAAAATTTTATATTCCTCTTTTGAGTACTGTTTATTTAGTATTGAATAACTTTTTCTTTTCAAATTTACGCAACCAAAATTATTTTTACTGGAAATCGCCCAAAGACAATATTCAGTATTCAAGGCGTCAGGAAAGCAATGTGAAGAAAACTTGCAGTTGCTCGCTCCGTCACCAACTTGTAGACACTCATATAAAAGCTCAGCTTTGTTCCCCCAGCCGGTGTAATCCATACAGTCCCTAGAGCCGTCAACGGTAATGAGCTCACACCACTTGCAATTTTCCGCGCCATTTAAGATATAGCATTCTTTAGAATTTTTTGATTTGTATATATGCTCTCCGGTTACATTTAAATTGAACGAGTTGCCATGATATTCTCGATAAGGCTTTGTAAGCCAAAATTTATGAGCTTCTTTTTCAAATTTTTGGAGATTATCCCAAGAATCAAAACCAAATTCTTTAAGTTTTTTAAAATATTCTTCTTTTGAATATTTTACATTAAAAATAGAATAGGACTCGCCACGCAGATTCACGCACCCGATGCAGTTTGTGCAGTTGTAACAATTCCTGCAAAACCATATATCGACACAATCATCAAAATCTTCGGAGAAAAAAGCTCGATAACTTCTAATAAAACCCGTCGACTCGTGACATAATTCGGACTCCCAAGCGCGCAAACAATCAGAACTCCATTTGAGTCCGTTTAAAATAGAAGAGTAGTAGACATTTTCACAAAAGTCCGCCCAGATAACCATAAAGCAATTTTTTGAATAAGCGATCGAGCTTGAATACTCGCAATTTTTCAAGCTTGCATAAGTAGTTTCCATAGCCGAATACGGAGTTTTAAGAGCGAGATCTTTGAGTTGAGTAAAAAAAGATTGACTGGGATCATACTCCTTGGCGTATTCCGTACCATCCCAATCATCTGCCCACCAACAAGGCTGACAATATACTGTTAATTTTCTCTCTGGAGCAAAAATAGAAAGCATTCTCTTTCCGCATTTGTCGCAATTGCGCCAAAAGAGAGACCAACTGTTGGCGCAAGAAAGCCTACGAATCATTCGGCATTCCGGACACCAAGAGGGTGGCGGAACCTGAACCTTTTCATAAAAATTAAAATCCTCGGATTCTATCGTGAAATCTTTTTTGCAATTCTGGCATATTCTATTTTCGCTTTGATAATTCATTTTTTTATTTTGTTACAATTCCCGCGATAGCAGAGTTTGTAACATTTCGATATACGCCATGGCTGATATTAATACACTTCCTGTTGGTAGCACTTTTCGCAGTAAACTATTTCCGGTCGCTCTGGAGAATACGATGTTTCAAAAGAAACAGAACATGGCTCGCCACCATGCGTATGAGAGATGGTGTTTCTATAAAGATTGTTTTTTGAATTTTCTCCATCACACTGGCAAGCGCGCTTGTAAAGTTCAATTCCCGTCCTTTGTTTCAGTCTTTCAAATGTTCGACAGTTTGGGCAAAGCCTCGGAAGCGGTAAATTCATCTTGCGATAAAAATTTAACTCATCGGGAATTATTTTAAAGGCAGTAGTGCAAAGCTGATTGCATTTGCCGTCATGTTCGCAGGCAATAACTTTACCCAAAATGTCATCTTTGGCATCTTTTATGTCGTCCGGCAAAGAATTAATTTCAAAATCAACTTTGTAGTTTCTTTCCGCTGGTTCTACCCATTTAATACCCTGCGCCAACGCCTCATCGCGGGAAAGAGGAAAATATTCCTGCGCCAAAGTTTCATTATATCCATGCGGTGAAAGTTCGGCAGGGAAAAATTCTCCGTATTTGTAAACCCTGCCTTTCTTGTCTACATAAGGCATTTCGCTCATTTGTTTTTTTATTTTTTCAACAAGAATTTTATATTCTTCCTTTGAATACTGTTTATTTAAAATGCAGTAAGATTTTTTGCGAAGACCAATACAACCAAAAAGATTTTCTGACCCGCCCAGACAAAAGACAGAATACTCTAAGTCATGCACATTCTCCTGGCACAAAACACAGAACTTTATATTTTGTGTTCCAATTCCGCAAGAATGGCACTCGTAAACGAGCTGGTTGTTGTCTCCCCAAACTGAATAGTCCCAGCAATCTTTGCTCCCCGGAAGCTCCTGCACATACTGGCAATAATGCAGATTTTGGCTTTCGCGAATCAGGAAAGAATTTTTAATATCTTTGGAGTGATCAATGTAATTTCCGCTCACGTTGGTATTCTGCGTCCCCTGCAAAAATTTATTTGGGAATTTCATCCAAAAATCAAAAACCTCTTTTTTTATTTTTTGCAGATTTGTGTAGGAACCAAGATTTAAATCTTTTATTTTTTGAATATATTCATCTTTTGTATATTGTTTATTGAATATACAATAAGATTTTTTGTGCAGATTGACACAACCAAAACAATCCTGACAGCCGAAACAATTTTTAGAAAAAATCATGTTGAAAGAATTTTCACATTGGGAACAAAAAGATGAGGTAGAGCATTGCGTAAGCCAAAATCCTTCGTAACAATTTTCGCATTTGGAAACATGAGAAACATCCAGACACCATTTACAGAAATTTATGGCGTGTCCATACATGCAGTCTTCCGGATTGCTGGCATTGAAAACCAGATAGCTGTTCTTGGGGTCGGTGACATTGTTTACATAGGGACTGCCTACCCCATTCTGCACATTTAGATTCTTCAGCGGCACTTTTTTCAACAATTCAAAAAATTGGATGAAGAATGGCTTAGAAAAATCATAATCCGCCCCATAATCCATCGGGTCCCATTTGTCGGAAAGCCAAATATCCTTTTCAAAAATTTTGATGCCGGATTCCGGAGAAAATGCCGTAAAAATTTCTTCTCCTGTAAAATCGCTACGCCTTTTATAGAGCATTCTCTCATTCCTGAAAACAAAACGCCTTTTCATGCGGCAGAGCGGGCAAAAAGTCGGCGGAGGGACTTGGACCTTTTCGTAAAAATTAAAATCCTCTGATTCTATCGTGAAATCTTTTTTACAGTTAGCACAATTTTTTGTTTCTGATTTCATAAAATTCACCTCACCTCTTTTTTATTTTAACATTTTCTCAAATTCCTTCGGTAATTTTGATTCTATCTTTATTATTTTACCTTTTAGGTCTTTGAATTCTATACTCTTTGCGTGGAGCGCCATACGGGTAATTCCCTTTGGACAAACACCTTCCGGATTGTAAAGCTCATCGCAGACAATCGGATGATTTATATATTTCATATGCACGCGAATTTGGTGCGTTCTGCCGGTCTTTGGTCTGACTTCTAAATATGTGAAATTTTTCAGACGCTTTAATACTCTATATTCCGTAATCGCTTCTCTCAATTCCCCTCTAGCCCCTCTGCCAGCCAACCATCTTCGAAAATCTTTCGGACTTCTTCCGATTGGTTTATTTATCACTCCTCTATCCAGCCTAATTGATCCAGAAACTATCGCGTGATAAGTTTTTTTTATTTCTCTGTCCTGAAATTGTTTCTTTAAAAATTCAAAGGCTTTTTGATTTTTTGCGAGCAACATAACGCCGGAAGTCTCATGGTCGAGCCTATGCACAATCCCCGGACGAGCAACCCCACCCTGCGCTTCCCCGACATTTTTCATTTTTGGGTAATTTTTTATCACCCAATCGGTGATGGTTTTCTCTTTACTTCGTCCATCTGCATGCACAGAAATTCCCGACGGCTTGTCGATAGCTAAAATATTAGAATCTTCGTATAAAACTTTAATTTTCATTTGTGTCCCCGGTAGGAATCGAACCTACATTAGAAGGTTAGAAACCTTCTGTTCTATCCATTGAACTACGAGGACAAATGTAGAACATGTGCGCGATGTAGGACTTGAACCTACGACCTTCTCTGTGTAAAAGAGTTGCTCTACCAACTGAGCTAATCGCGCGTAAACACCCTTTTAAATTAACATTTTTACGACAAAGGGTCAATGAGAAGAAAAAGTGATAAATATGTTTAGCTAAAATTAATCAAGAAACTATACATTCCCATGCCGCAAACTCCTTGAAGCGGTACGCCAGCTTTTGGAATGCCTATATCTATTTCCGTATCTCCGGTTTGTGGCAAAATATTTTGATAATTTATAGAACGAATGACAAGCGAAGCCGAACAATCGTATAATCCTT
>CAYHBT010000021.1:0-5309 GCA_964354935.1 uncultured Candidatus Saccharibacteria bacterium | reverse complement strand
ATTATTTTAGACGCTTTGCCTTTTATTTCTCCGCCGTCTATGTATAGGTCGACTTCATCGCCAAAATATTTTTTTGCTTGGGCGATATTTTCTGCCGGAGGCAAACCTTCGGGATTCGCCGATGGAGCGACAAGTGGACCGGTTTGTTTTAATAAATTTTGCAATTCTTTTTGCGCTGGCAATCGAAATGCTAAAGTTTTTGTGCCACGATGCAAATACACAAATTGTTCATTAGGACAGTCTAAGACAACGCTTGTCGGTTCTTCTTCAAGAGTCCAAGTATTAGCAAGGACAGTCCTTGCTAATTGGGAAAGCGTAATCGAGAATTTTTCCAGATCGCCAATATCAGCAATGAGTATGATGCACGGTTTCTCTGGATTTCTTTTGCGCGCTTTGTAAATCCTTTCTACGGTCGAGACACTATTTGCCCTGCCCACAATACCATAAATCGTATCCGTCGGCATCACCGCAACGCCGTCATTTTTTAAAATCTTTATTAAATTTTGGTCATTCCAAATCGCGCCGTTTTTGAATCTAAAAATTTCAACAATCGCTTCTATTTTAAAAATAATATATCCGAGCAAACCGAGCTGAATAGCTGGAGT
Source organism: uncultured Candidatus Saccharibacteria bacterium (assembly GCA_964354935.1). GTDB lineage: Bacteria > Patescibacteriota > Minisyncoccia > Phycocordibacterales > UBA9973 > UBA9973. Next base: position 4,704 of record CAYHBT010000021.1, on the reverse strand, counting down.
AAAACCAACCTTAAGAAACGGCACGATAGGCATTAGAGAATTATATGCCCAGCGATGCGTGTGAAGCGCGTAATACTCAATAAAAATAGAAATAATTAATCCTAAAAGTAGGATTGCCCAATCTATTTTTTTGAATCGCGGAAAGAGAAAAAAAAGCGAAAGGATAACTGTGATAATAATCGCATCGATCAAAGCCGCCCGCAAAAGAATAAGTTCGGTGATTTTTCCACCCATATAATTATCGTAAAGGACAGAATGCAGGTTCTCCCAAATTAAATTTGAAACAAAAGCGACAGAAAATATAAAAAAAAATCTTCTCATTTGGGGTGCCTACTGGGAATCGAACCCAGATCAAGAGCTCCACAAGCTCATGTGTTAACCGTTACACCATAGGCACCGTGTACTAGATAATCTAACAAAAAATGGTCTTAAACGCTACTTTTTATTTGATTCTAAATAATTTTTTATAATGTTCTTTAGTGAAAAGATGATTTTTGTTGCGCACTAAATATTTCGCTCCTTCAACTAAAAGAATATTGAAAATCAACCAAAAGGCAATAAACGGTAGCCATACGAAAGGCAGTGGCGCGAGATCAAAGATATTTCTTATTGCGGGCACCGTCATTGTTAAAATTAAAATCAGAACGGCAATAATGATGCTTGCGTTGAGTTTCTTGTTGGAAAAAGTCGCATATGAAAAAAGCGGACGATGTAAACTTCGAAAAGAAAAAGCAATTGCTAAAATATACGAAGAAAAACAAACAAAAAAGATAGAACGCGCGACCGCAAGATCGAGACCGGTATTTATTAATACATAATATAAAATAAAAAGTAAAAGTGAGCTTAAAATACCGACGCCGAAAATTAATATGCGTACATTCTTAGTAAATATTAAATTAGCGTCCAAACCTTTTCTCTTGCCTTTATCAAAATCTTCATCAAAAGCGAAAGCCAGCGCAGGCAAACTGCCGGTAAAAAGATTTACCCAAATAATCTGGAGCGCGGTAATCGGCAATGGGAGCATAAAAATAAGACTTCCGCCTACCACACAAACTTCATCAAATGAGTTGGACATCAGATATGTGAAGGCTTTGCGAATATTCGCCAATATTCTGCGCCCTTCGTCGATTGCTAGACTGATTGTCTCAAAATTGTCGTCCAAAAGAACTAGGTCTGAAGCAGATTTAGCCACATCGCTTCCCGAACCGAGCGCTATGCCTATGTCCATAGCTTTTAAAGACGGCGCATCGTTTACCCCATCTCCCGTCATAGCGACCACTTCGCCTAATTTTTGATAGAGCTGACCGATTCTAAGCTTGTCTTCTGGCGTGACTCGAGCAAATATTTTTATTTTTGGAATAATACCGAGTAATTGTTCATCAGACAAACTTTGAATTTCGCTTCCTCCCAGCACTTCTTCTTCGGAAACTTCCCAATCTAAACTTTTCGCCACAGCAACCGCAGTCCCCACCAAATCTCCGGTAACCAATACCATTTTGACCCCATGAGATTCTATATTTTTTATGGCGAGGGGCACAAGTGGTCGGATAGGATCATAAAAAGCAAACATTCCTAGAAAATTAATGTCTTGAATATCCTCAAGCGAGAAATGTTTTTTATGTTTTTTCTCGACAGTGGCAATACCGATAAGTCTTTTCCCTTCTCGACTCGTCTCGTCTATCCAAGATTCAATTTGAAAATATTCTTCTTTGGAAATTTTTGCTCTTGCTAAAAGAATGTCCGGAGCCCCCATTATCACATAACTTTCGTCTTTCTCAGCAACTGAAAATTTATTAGTCGAATTGAAAGGCAAAATAATCGAAGAAATAAAATTGGAAGATGCTGAAATTGTATCAAGAGAGATATCGTGTACGCGACAAGCTTTGACAATGTTTACTTCAAAAGGCCGGCCTTTAAAAATCCATTTGTCTTTTTCTTCTTCGGGATTTTCAATTGAAACATCGACATTGAGAAGCGATAATTCAAGCAATTTTTTTTGTTCTAGAGTAAATTCACCCACTTCTTCTTTGTGAATATGATTGCCTAAAATTTTACTCACTTCATTCACACTGACAAGCTGCATATCCGCTAAGGTGAGCGTGCCTGTCTTGTCTGTCATTATGAGCGTGGTCGAACCGAGAGTTTCCGCCGCAGTTAGTTTGCGGACAATTCCTTTTTTGCTGGCAATGCGTTCGGCGCCGATTGCCAAAATAACTGTCAGCACAATCGGTAAAGCTTCTGGCACTGCTCCGATGGCGACTGCGGCGGAAAGAACGAGCATCGGAACAAAAGATTCTCCTCGCAATATTCCTAATATGAAAATAATTATCACAATCAGGCATACGAGATAAAATATAAACCACGCTAGATGTCCGACACCTTTTTGTAATGGGGTTTGCGCTCTGCTTGTTTTTGAAACAACACTCGCAATTTTTCCGATTTCTGTTTCGTTACCGGTAGCATAGACTATGGCGGTAGCATACCCCTCCACTACCAAACTTCCAGCGTGAGCGATATTCTTGCGTTCAGCCACGAGCGCGGTTAAAGCCACAGTATCTTCATTTTTTCGGACAGGCAAAGATTCTCCGGTCAAAATCGCCTCGTCCACACTCAGATTGTTTACGGTGAGTATTCGGGCATCCGCCGGCACTCGCGCGCCGTAGGCTAATTTTATGATATCCCCCGGAACTAAAAGCAAAGAATCAATTTCCTGTTCGACTCCGTTTCTAATAACCCGTGCTCGATCTTTTATATAAGTCGTCAGTTTGTCGAGCGTATTTTCGGCGTGATATTCGTGATAAAATCCAAGAGCGACATTGAGAAAGACCGCGAGTGCGATAACTACTGTCTCTACCCATTCATTCAGTATAGAAGTCAAAATTGCCGCGCCGATAAGCAAAAAAATTAGCGGACTTAAAAATTGTTTCAAAAAAAGGGCTGGTATGTTTATTTTTTCTCGACTATGAAAAGTATTATTGCCGTATTTAGCTAGACGAATTTTAGCTTCTTTTTCAGTCAGCCCAGTTTCTGATGTCTCCAATTGCTTTATGATCTCTTCGCTCGATTCCGCCCACGGCTGTGTGACTATTTGCATTAGCTTATTATATCAATAAGCGAGGAGCATAAACAAATATAACTAGTACAATATTTTGACATCTCTCGGAGATTATATGAATAAATTCATATCTGCTCCTCGCTAGTCCAAATAAATTTGTGCGCGGGGGGAGATTTGAACTCCCATACCCTTGCGAGTGCTACCACCTCAAGGTAGTGCGTCTACCAGTTTCGCCACCCGCGCGTGATTTTATCAAGACTATTTTCCTGAAAACCCTATCTTGCTTTCAATTTTAGAAACACGCAAACCAAGGTGATAGATTTCATCTTTGGTAGCACGATTCAAAGCCAAATCATCTATCCTATTATTAACACCACCAACCTGATTCTGCAAGCCGTCTAATTTATTTCCAACTATTTCAAATTTTTTATCTACAGACTCAAAACCCTTAGCTGTTGAAACAGCTAAGTTATCTATCATTTTGGCTAAATCTTTATTTGAAACATCCTTCTTTTTCACAACCACATTATATCACCTCAAGGTAGTAGCGTCTACCAATAATTATTTCACAGAAATGCCAAATAGCCTAAACAGTGTTTTTGGATTATGCGTCAAGCGATAGCCATCGATATTGATGCGATTCATTACAAAATGATCTTTGTAAAATTTCATCAGTCCATCCATTCCGACCCCGTACAACACATTAAAGCCGGCATTGATGAGCTGAGCTCTTCTTTTATCTCCCTCCTTGAAAACTTCGCCGAATGGACCGATAAAAATATTCGTCGGGCCCACGAGTGATTCGACTCCCGCCTTCCAGTCTGAAATATCTTTGGCTAGTTCTTTCGTAGAAATTGTTTTCCGTAAAAAAAATTGATTATGGGTAAAACTATGACTAGCAAATATCCAGCCGGACTTTTTTAACGCGTCAATCACAGGCAAGACAGCTTCCCTCTCGACACCATTCTGTTTATTTTTTAATTGTGTGCGATAACCCAAAATGCCTTCGAATCCAGTCAGAGCGATAATCCCTTTTGCGCCGTTCAAAGAAAAATCAGGATGTAATTTAACAAAATCGTCTACAATGGGGATAGCATCTCCATCATTGGTGATTATTTTATTTCCTTCCGGTGTGATTACTTCGGTCCGCACAATGCCGTTTTCCAGTACAAGCTTATTGGCAAAACCACCATTTTTCATATAATTATAATAAGCAAGATCGTCCAAGGATATAATCAGCGGTTTTTTGCCTTTTGGAAGATAGAGTGTATTCGCTTTGAGCTTGCCATCTTGATCGATGAAGTAAAGAATCTGAGAATTTATTAGAATAAAATTATTTTTATAAAGATCGTCTATAATTTCTTTAAACTGAGATACAGTAATCATATTGTCCCTATATCCCGAAGCATTTTTAAGATCAGCTTTGGCCTTTTCTGGATAAATAATCAAGCTATGAAAAAAGATGTGTTCAATTTTTCCGGAATACTTTACAAGATTAGTATCAGTCGAAAGATTTTGTGCTAAAGTTTTATGAGAAAAAAAATAACTGTTGCTAAAGACAACAATGGTCAACAACAGACCTGAGATAAAAAATTTATTCATCTATTCCGCGTCTTTTACTTCAACAGGAACTTCTTCAACTTCCTCTT
>CAYHBT010000020.1:0-5967 GCA_964354935.1 uncultured Candidatus Saccharibacteria bacterium | reverse complement strand
GCGCAGTTACTATATTGCTACTATGTATCACCTCTTCAGCCGGCACATCTTTATATACTCCGACCACATCACGCGCCGCATTTTCTTTCGCGTTTTCGAAATGCCCTAATTGAGTCAGCTCCTCTTCGCGCTTTGCCATATGCGCACGCAAAAACTCGAGCTCCTCTTCCGGAGTTTTAAATTTCGGCATACCGCTAAAAAGGGAGCCTTCCATGTGTTAATTGTATAACAAAACAAGAAAAATACTAAATTTTAGTTACTTCTCCAACTTAGCCTTTAGGTCTTTTATCTTTATTTGATCTTCTAGAATCTTCTTAGCTTTATCTATTTGGCTCATAGCTTCCAGCCCTTCCTTTTGCATTTCTGCTATTTCTTTTACATCTTTAGTTTCTTCCATTAATGCTTCTTCAAAAAATGCGAAGGTTATTTTCTCCTGCACTTCCTCTGGAAATTTTTGCAAATTATCAATCAAAAATTGTCGAGCGCCTGCTTCGTCACCTTTGTCCGCGTAAACCATAAATTCTTTATGTAATTTTAAAAATTCGTCATTCATGTTATTTTAATTCACTTTTTTTTATATTAATTAAAGATTCAGTAATAGTCGCAAAAATCTGAGCCCAAAATCCCTTATCTACATTTTTTTCTCTGTATATCTCTTGTTGTTCATCAATAAATCTTTGTTTGACAATATCTCTCAACTGTTCACCCATTTGTGCATAGTCCGGTGTCGCTGTTTTTTTAGCTTCCCAAGCTTTATTAAATTCAGTTTCATCAAAAGTTTCACTTTTTGCTTCTTTAAAACCGGTCTTTGGTTTTTCCGCTGGCTTTTCATTCATCAATTCACCAAAAAAGGAACCTCTTATGTTTTCATTTTCGCTGACACTGGAAAACAGCACAGAACCTAGATCATATTCATAAGTATTTAAGATATGCAACCGATCTTCAATTGCGGTTTCAGAATTTCTCAATTGTTCAAGGGAATCCTCAGACAACGATCCGCCAGAAACCCAATCGAGAGCTTTTTTGAATTTACCGTATTTTTTAGTTGATAATTTTCTCAAAGCCGCTTCTTTTTCTTCAGGGTCTTCTATCGCCAAGACATCGAAGTATTCCTGCTCGCTGATCTTGTTTTGCTTCAAAAGCTTTTCGACACAATCATTAACTTGTTTATATTGCCCATTCTTATAGCCTTCGAGGGCATTCATCTTGGCCACAATGTCTTTAAATCTATCTTCGTCGCTTATGGATATCTCCCTAAGCTGGTTCTTGATCGCTTTTGCGGCCTTCTCGGGCCCGGCAAGGTTTATGATTTTCTCAAATTCAGGATTAGTGCGGGCAAAATTTATCACATTTTCCGAAGTCAGCATGGCTTCAATTTTTTCTGATTGAATAATTTTTTCTGAAAATAATTTTCTTTGAGTTTCGAGATGGTCTATATCATCAGATGTAAGCTTGTTCCCTGCAAACCTCTCTGCCAGAGCTTTATCATCTCGCTTCAACAACTCACCAAAAAGATGACTCTTGTTTCTATCCTGCATTATCTGCGCTAAAGTATGCCCCTGTGGAGGAGGCGTGGTTTGAGCTTTTTTCTCTTCTTTTTTTGTCCTAAATTGGTCTAGTATGCCCATATATTCATTATCCCATTATTTATAATATATACAACTTGTATTATACACCTTTTATATTTTAGTCAAAATTTCCGCTCCAGCGTCAGTAATCAAAATAGTATGCTCAAAATGGGCGCTAGATTTGCCATCGGCGGTGCGGAAAGTATAGCCATCTTCGTCTATCGTCACATTTTTTGTGCCGAGATTGAGCATTGGCTCAATGGCGACAACCATACCGGAAACCAACTTTTCACCTTTGCCTGCTTTGCCGAAATTCGGGATATAAGGATCTTCGTGTATTGCTCGCCCAACGCCGTGCCCAGAGAGCACTTCCACAATGCCATATTTACCCTGCGAACGCACAAAGCTTTCTATGGCATTGCCAATATCCCCCACCATACCTCCCGCCCGCACGGCGTCAATACCTACTTGCAAAGCTTTTTCTGTAACTTCCATAAGCTTTTGATTATTGGCACTCACTTTCCCTACCGGTACCGTAATCGCCATATCTGTGAAAAGATTTTTATGTTTCAATCCCAAATCAAGCGAGACAATGTCGCCCTCTTTTAAAATTCTTTTTTTGTTTGGAATTCCGTGTACAACTTCGTCATTGACCGAAACGCAAAGAGACGCCGGAAAAGGTTTTTTTGCTCCGGCTGGACGATAATTCAAAAAAGCTGGCACATCGCCCATCTCGCGAATTAATTTTTCCGCGTACATATCCAAATCTTTGGTTGAAACCCCGGGCTTCACCATATCTCTCAACTTGTAAAGCACTTCCGCCAAACGCTTGCCCCCCTCGCGCAATATTTCTATTTCTTCCGGTGTTTTAATTATAACCATAGTGATTTTTTATTTTATTTGAGTGCCGACAAAATTTTCATCATTCAGACACTTTTCCAAATTAGAAATATTTTTGCCGTTTAAAATTGAAACTTCAATTCCGACAGACTGCGCTTTTTCCGCGGCAATCGGGTCAAACGGAGCACTAAGCCCCGGCTCCCATTTTTCGGGCAAAAGCTTACGGAAATCCGCCCAAGAAATTTGCTCTATTTTTTTTGCATCAGGATATTTGTTCGGATCTTTGTCATAAGCATAATCAATATTTGAAAGATTTATTATTTTTTTGGCACCAATGGATATAGCTGATTGTATAGCCGCCAAATCACTGCTATTGCCCGGCTTCCAACCTCCTCCGAGCATGACCGGTTTGTCCGTTTGTGGAACAGCGTTCGGATCCATAATTATTTTTTCAAAAGCCAGATTGCCGAAAGAAATACGCACCAATTCGGCATTAAGCCGAGTTGCGGCAATACCAAGCCAGTCGAGATCGTCTTTCGTCGGAGCAGATATTTTTTCTTCGGCTTCGTTATAGCGCCGGCAGATTTTTCCTCCTCCGGTAATGATTATAAATTTTTTTCCTTTCGCAACTTGCGATTCTATTAAGAATTTGAATTCCTTTAAGAAATCCGTATTGATATCATCAGGCACAATGAGTGAACCTCCTAGTGAAATTATAATTGTTTCTTGCATTTTAATATCCTAGAGTTTTAATTATGTCACTGTGCACTTTGTCCACTGCCTGTTCTCCGTTGATTGTATAAATTGTGTAGCCAGATTTACCTTTAAAATAATTCATTGAGGGAATCACATTGTTCACATATTCATCAAATCTTTTCGCTAGTCCTTCTGGGGTATCATCGTGCCGACCGCGTAAAAGATTTCTTTTCATAGCTTCTTCTTTGCCAACTTCGATATAGATAATTTTTACATTTTCTCTCTTGAAAAACTTCATCATATCGTGAAAAGCTTCCGATTGCGGGATCGTACGCGGATAACCGTCGGCAAACAAATTTTTCTCCGGAGTCAAAGATGAAACGAGAATATTTGTAAAAATACTGTTAGTTAAAAAATTCGGCTGAAGTTCTCCACGCGTAATTGAATCTTTCACTAGAGTGCTGGCATAACTTCCGCTAGCAATAAGCTTTCGATATTCATCACCGGTCGAAGTGTAGACAGAATCCCTGCCATCTTTCCCTTTTAAAAATTCAGTCAGCAATTTTACCTGAGTCCCCTTGCCGGAACCCACTATGCCGAAAAATACGAAAGTTTGCGGTTGCATTCATTAACAATACAAAATTTAAGCTTAAAAATCAATGTGGTATACTTAAAGTATGAAAAAGGAAATAATCAGTATTACCGGCACTCTAGGTAGCGGGAAGTCAAGCACGGCCGACCTTGTAGCTAAGAAACTCGGCTTCAAACGCTTCTCGGCTGGCGACTTTACCCGTAAAATCGCACTTGAAATGGGTATTTCATTAAATGAGCTCTCTAAAAGAGAAGAGGAGGATAAAAGTATAGACCTGAAGGTGGACGCAGAACTAACTAGAGCAGGAGAAGTAGAGAAAAGTGTTATAGATGCCCGTATGGCATTTCATTTTATACCTGACTCCTTCAAAGTCTACCTAGACCTTCCGCCAGAAATAGCCAAAGGTAGAATTTTGAATAATTTAAAAGAAAATACTCTTCGCAACAAAAGCGAGAGCTCATCTTCACCGGAAGAAATTTATGAAAAAATAATTGCAAGATTAACTAGTGAGAAAAAAAGATACCAAGAATATTATGGCGTAAACCACACTGATAAAAACAATTACGATCTCGTTATCGACACCGATAAAAACAATCTAGAACAAGTCGTCGACATCATCGTCTCAGAATACAAAAAGTGGATAGAAAATCCTAATACTCCCGCATAGAGACTTGAGCGTCGACTTTTTTTATCAAATCGAGCACGACGGAGACAACGATGAGAATCGAAGTGCCGCCTAGTGCCAAAGAAGTGATACCGGTGATGTGTTGCATTACCAAAGGTAAAATAGCGATAAATCCCAAGAAGGAAGCGCCCAAGAGTGTAATTCGGCTCAAGACTTTTGAGATGTATTCGGAGGTCGAAGCGCCCGGGCGAATACCTGGGATAAACGCGCCGTTTTTCTGCAGGTTGGTGGAAAGCGCTTCAGGATCAAAAGTGACCGCGGTGTAAAAATAGGTAAAAATAAATACTAAAATAAAATACAGCACTGCGTAGAGTATTGAAGTTTGAGTAAAAGAAAGAAGAACTTGAGATATTTTTGCAATAATCACATTGCTGAATTTAGCCAAAAAAGAACCGATCATTTGCGGAAAAAGCAAAATAGAAAGCGCAAAGATTATTGGAATAACTCCTGCTTGGTTGACTCGTAGTGGTAAATAAGTTGATCCCCCGCCATACATTTTCATACCGCGCACGCGCTTGGCATAAGTGACCGGAATCGGACGCTCCGCTTCAGTGACCAAAACAATTCCCGCGATGACAAGTATTCCGACAACCGCAAACATCAAGTAAAGTGGAATTTGAGAAGGATCGAAAGAAAAGAGGCGCTCACTGACAATCGTCGGAAGGCTGGAGACAATGCCGGCAAAAATTATTAAAGATACCCCGTTGCCGATGCCAAATTCGGAGACGAGTTCGCCGATCCACATCAAAAGCATTGAACCCGCAATCACTATAATCAAATTTGTAATGCGATCAAAAGCAGTCAAGTTTATTAAAATATTTTGACTCTCTAAAATTGCCAAAAGAGCAAAACCTTGAAAGGCCGCCAAAGGAATAGTGAGCAATCTGCTGAATTGAGTAAATTTCTTTCTGCCGGCTTCCCCTTCTTCGTGATAAATTTTCTTTAAAGAAGGAACCATAATAGTCAAGAGTTGCATAATAATCGAACTCGTGATGTAAGGACCCACGCCGAGCATAATAATCGAAAGATTAGTTAGTCCGCCACCGGAAAAGATATTCAAAATTCCAAAAAATTGATTGTTGGAGAGAAAACGGGAAAGTTCTAAAGCGTCTATTCCTGGAATAGGAATAGCGGAAAGCAATCGAAAAATCACAAGCGCCGCCAGCACAAAAAAAACTCTTTTTCGTAGGGTGACATCCGTCCAAATTAATTTAATTTTACTAAAAAAAGTTTGCATATACTTTTAGAGACAGTGCTTTAATTTAATTTAATCTTCTTGCCCTTAATACCAAGACGCTTCCTAATTTCGGAAAATTTTTCTCCCTTGAGAGGTTTCTTATCTTCTGAAAGAATGAAAATCTTTTGAATGGATTTGAATTGGTAACCGCGATTTTTCGGTAATCTCTTGATGATATCACGAAGTTCTGGTCGGCGTTTGTTGCCCGAACGAGCGGTCTGACCCTTGCCTCCTCGGCCAGCGGTCTTGCCACGCCTCCCTCCACGACCCACCAATCGATCGCCTTTATTTTTATGTATTCTTTTTAAATTATGTATTTGCATTTTTTTAGCTTATAGCTTATAACTTT
>CAYHBT010000019.1:0-6101 GCA_964354935.1 uncultured Candidatus Saccharibacteria bacterium | reverse complement strand
GCGGAAGATAAATTGAAATAAAAATGTTTTCCAAAAGACCGAGAAAATAATCTTCTATTTTCCCGCCAAGAGTGTAGCGGTGAGCCTTGGGAAAATCATTGTAAATTTTAAACCAAAGAGAGTAGACGGTCTTCGCCTTTAAAAGCGCTGAAGGCGCTGCGGGGGGGGGGTCCCAGAAATATCAGCAACATGAAACAATTTATTCATAACTACGATAGTATCATAACTATAGAAAAACTGCTCAAAGCTTGGCAGGAATTTTTGCGCGACAAGAAAAAGAGAAAAGATGTGATTTTGTTTCAAGCTAAGCTGATGGACAATATTTTGTCTTTACATAACGACTTAAAAAACAAAACTTACAAACATGGTGATTATACTGCTTTCAATATTTCAGATCCAAAGCCCAGGCAAATACATAAAGCCACAGTCAGAGATAGATTACTTCACCATTTGATATATCAAGAACTCTACGAATATTTTGACTCCAAATTCATCCACGACTCGTATTCCTGCCGAATAAACAAAGGGACACACAAAGCCATAAACAGGTTTCGTGATTTCTTTTGCAAAGTCTCCAAGAATAATACAAGGTCTTGCCTTGTATTGAAGTGTGATATTAGAAAATTCTTTGCCAATATCGACCACCAAATTCTCAAAAACACACTATCAAAGGGCATCTTTGACACGGATATTTTTTGGCTACTTTCGCAAGTGATAGATAGTTTTAAAACTCCAAATTCAATATACGCCATGGCTGATATGAAAAAAGGCCTGCCGCTAGGAAATTTAACTTCTCAACTTTTAGTGAATATCTACATGAATGAATTTGATCAATTTGTGAAAAGGGAATTGAAAGTGAAATATTATATTCGATATGCAGATGATTTTGTCATGGTAAGCGAAGATAAAAAATATCTTAAAGAGTTAAATTTAAAAATTTCTGATTTTTTACTCAAAAAATTAAAATTGCAATTACATCCGGACAAGGTTTTCATTAAAACTTTAGCTTCAGGAGTGGATTTATTGGGCTGGGTGCATTTTGCGAGGCATAGGGTTTTGCGGACGAGTACAAAAAGAAAAATGTTGAGGAATCTTAAACAAAATTTTAAAGTGGAATCGCGGCAATCTTATTTGGGACTTTTGAAACATGGAAACACATTTAAAATAAAGAAAGATATGGTGGTATAATTAACAGAATGAAAGATAATACCAAAACCTTAGTTTTGTTGGATTCCCACGCTATAATCCACCGCGCTTATCACGCCTTGCCGGAATTTTTGTCTAGTAAGGGCGAGCCGACGGGCGCGCTGTATGGTCTCTCTAGTATGATTATGAAGATAGTCGCCGATTTAAAACCGGATTATGTTGTCGCCTGTTATGATCTTCCGGGGAAAACATTTAGGCATGAAGCGTACGATGCTTACAAGGCGGGCAGAGCAAAAGCGGAAGATGGTTTAATAATGCAATTAAAGAATTCTCGCCAAATTTTCGAAGCGTTTAATATTCCGATGTATGATAGCGTGGGTTTTGAAGCTGACGATGTGCTGGGAACAATTTGTGAACAGTTTTACCCCCACCCGACCTCCCCCTATGTAGGGGGAGGTGCCAAAGGCGGAGGGGGTATAAAAATAATCATTGCTTCCGGTGATATGGACACGATGCAGCTGGTGGACGATAAAAAAGTGCAAGTGTATACCTTGAAAAAGGGAATAAACGATACTATTTTATACGATGAAGACGCGGTCGTGGCTCGTTTTGGATTCAAGCCTGCGCTCTTGCCGGACTATAAAGGATTGCGTGGGGATACCTCGGACAACATCAAAGGCATTAAAGGAATCGGAGAAAAAACAGCGACAATTTTGATTAAAACTTTTGGCACAGTTGAGGAAATGTATAAAAAGCTCAAGAAAGACCCGAAATTGTTTGCTGATGCCGGTTGCAGTCCGAGGATTGTTGAACTTCTGAAAAATAATGAAGAAGAAGCCATTTTTTCTAAGACTTTGGCAAAAATCAGAACTGATGCGCCGATAAATTTTGTTTTGCCCGAGAAAACTTTCTGGGAAAATGCGGATCTGAAAAAGGTTGAAGCTGTTTTTGCGAAATTCGAATTTAGAAGTTTGTTTACAAGGCTAAAAAGTTTTTTTGGAAAAAATCCAACCTCACCCCCAACCCCTCTCCTGACAGGAGAGGGTGGACAAAGTTCGGGTGAGGTAGATTCTACAAAATTACAGGAAGCCAGTATCGCTCTTTGGCTTATCAATTCTGATATTCCAAATCCAAAACTGGAAGATATTTTAATGTTTTCGGGTACTGATTCGTTTGATACAGCGTATGATTATGTTTTTAGACAGCTCAAAGAAAATAAACTGGATAAAGTGTATTCGGAAATAGAAAAACCCATAATACGTGCAGTCAAAGAGATGGAAGATCATGGAATTATGATAGATAAAAAGTATTTTGAAAATTTATCGGCAGAATATCATAAAGAATTAGATAAATTAACAAAAAAAATATACGAAATGGCGGGCACAGAATTTAATATCAATTCCCCCAAGCAGATGGGAGAAGTGCTTTTTGGAAAATTAGGTATGAAGTCTAGTAAAAAGAAAAACGCCAGCGGAGGATTCTCTACTAGAGTTGAAGTTTTAGAAGAACTCGCCGAAGAAAATCTAATCATTAAAGAAATATTGGCCTATCGAGAACTGCAAAAATTGCTCTCCACTTATATAGATGTGATTCCTCAAATGGCCGGCGCGGACAATCGTCTGCATGCCAAATTTATCCAAAATGGCTCGACTACGGGTAGATTTTCTTCACAAGATCCGAATTTACAAAATTTGCCGATAAAGACGGAGCTAGGTAAAAGAATTCGAGATGGGTTTATTGCGCCAAAAGGACACAAGCTGTGCGCTTTTGATTATAGTCAGATCGAGTTGCGCGTGGCAGCGATGCTTTCGGGCGACAAAAAAATGACGGCAATTTTTCACGAAGGGAAAGACATTCATTCTGGCGTCGCGTCTTTTGTTTTTGGTGTGCCTATCGATAAAGTAGACAAAGAAATGCGCCGGCAAGCGAAGGTGATTAATTTTGGCATTATTTATGGTATGGGAGTTTCTGCTTTGCGGAAAAATCTAGGAGGTACAAGGGAGGAGGCGCAAAAATTTTATGACAATTATTTTAATCAATTTTCCGGCGTTCGGGATTATCTGGAAGAAGTGAAGAAATTTGCGCTGAAAAATTCCTACACTGAAACTTTGTTTGGCAGACGCAGATATTTTCCGAATATAAATTCTAAAATTCCATTTTTAAAAAATATGGCGGAACGCACCGCCACCAATGCGCCGGTGCAGGGGACAGCGGCGGATATCATTAAGCTAGCCATTAGATATGCGGAAGAAGATTTATCAAAAGCCGGACTTTTGGATAAAGTTCATCTTTTGCTTCAAATACACGACGAGCTTGTGTATGAGGTAGAAGAAGGTGTCTTAGAAAAAGCCGACAAAATAATCAAAGAAGCCATGCAGGGCGTGCTGGAGCGGTCTTATTTACATTACAAAACCAACATTCCGCTCGAAGTGCATTCCGGCTCGGGCGACAATTTTGGGGAGGTGAAATAAGCGTGAAATAATTTATTTTTGTGCTAGAATACAAAAATGAAAACCGCAGATCAAATAGTTAACAATAATACCCATAAACACAAAGTACGCAGAACTTTTGTGCATTCGCATTCTATTTATTTTCTATTATTTTTAGCGGGCGTGTCGCTCGATCTTATTTTTAAACTTCCAATTTTTTCTGGATCAAAAATGGTGCCGGTGGGCTTCGGGTTTCTTTTCTTGGGTACTTGTCTGATCGTCTGGGCGGAAAAAACTTCGCATAATTTTAAAGATGGCAATATCAGTAAGGAAAATTTCTGCAATGGTCCGTATTGTTACACTCGCAACCCGACGCACCTAGGACTTTTTCTGTCGATCGTGGGATTTGGATTTATCTCCAACTCTCTTTTTATTGTTTTATCCGCTCTAATTTCTTTCTTTATTGAAAAATTCATTTTTCAGGACAAAGCGGAAAAGATTTTAGAAGAAAAATACGGCGCACCTTATTTGGAATACAAAAAATCAATTAAATTTTAAATTATGCTGCACCTTTTTACTGGAGACGATGCGAAAAATAAGCATATTGCTTATGATAGATTTCTAAAATCTATACCAAAAAGTACAGAAATTTTTTCTATCAGCCGAAATGATTTTAATCCGGTTCAGCTGGAGAGTTTTTATTCCGGCTCGAGCCTTTTTTCGAAACTATCTGCAGTGGTTTTTAAAAATATCTTTGAATATGAAGAAACGCGAGACTTCATCTTAGACAGATTAAGTTTTTTGAGCGAGTCAGCTAATTCTTTTATATTTCTGGAAGGGAAATTAAATAAACCAATACTTGATGCTTTTAAAAAAGCAAAAGGAGAAATCAATTTATTTGAATTGCCAAAAGAAAAAAAAGAAAAGTTCGATAATTTTTTAGTCGCCAACGCTTTTCAGCAAAAAGATAAATTAAATATGTGGATTTATTTTAGGCAGGCGATGGATAGGGGGGTGGGAATGGAAGAAATCATCGGCGTTTTGTTTTGGAAAATAAAAGATATGCTTTTGAAGAAAAATTTTGGAAAATTTTCAGAAATCGAGCTCAAAAATTCCGCTTCTCGTCTATCCTATCTTTTACCTAAATCCAGAAAAGACGGATTAGACGCAGAGTCCACCTTTGAGCAGTTTTTGTTGGAGGTTTTTTAAAATCGCACAAAACATCCCATGTTTTGTGCGCCCAGTTGGAATCGAACCAACGACCTTATCCTTAAAAGGGATCTGCTCTACCGACTGAGCTATGGGCGCATAGATGTTAAATATATAGGAAATATCGTCAAAAATCAAGAAAGTGGTATAATAATGCCATGCATCGGATTAATATGACTCTAGTTTATTTTCTTGTTTTTACCGTAGTGAGTTCGGCAGTAGCCTACCATATTGTCGTAAAAGCTTATGACGCTTTTGGTGATACTAACGGACTAACTTACGAAAATTCAACAAAATAAATTTCATTAGATTTTCGCCGACTTTTGTGTTAAATTTCGGTATGCTCAAAAGTGCGCAGGAAAAAAATATCTTTAAATTGCATAAACCTTGGGAACCGGCAGGGGATCAAGGGGCGGCTATTTCTAAATTGGTGGAAGGTCTAGATAAGGGAATGAAGAAGCAAACGCTTCTCGGGGCCACAGGCACGGGCAAGACTTTTACGATGGCGAATGTGATAGCGCAACACAACAAACCGACCTTGGTAATTGCTCATAACAAAACTCTCGCCGCGCAATTGGCGCAGGAGTTCAGATTATTTTTTCCAGATTCCGCTGTGCATTATTTTGTTTCCTATTATGACTATTATCAGCCGGAAGCATATATGCCGGCGTCGGATACTTACATTGAAAAAGACGCTTCTATAAATAAAGAAATAGATATGTTGCGTCATGCTTCCACTCAAGCATTGCTTACCAGACCGGATGTGATTATTGTCGCTTCCGTGTCCTGCATTTACGGATTGGGTTCACCGGAAGAATATGAAAAAGTCAATCTTAAATTGGAAGTCGGTCAAAAGATGGATCGTATGGCTTTAATGAAATCTCTCATCGCGATTCATTTTGAGCGCACAAATGCGGATCTGACTCCGGGGACTTTTCGTTCTATTGGTTCACGAGTAGAATTTATGCCTGTCTCCGAAACGATAATGTATCAAATTGAGATAGAGGGAGGAGTAATTTCAAAAATAATCAGAGTTGATCCTATTTCTGCGCACATAATCAAAGAAGAAAAAAACATTTTTATTTTTCCAGCGAAACATTTTATTACGGAAGATGAAAAGAAAAAGCGAGCGCTGGTTTTAATAAAAGACGAATTAAATGCGCAATTAAAAAAATTTAAAAAAGAAGGAAAACTTCTAGAAGCAGAAAGAATAAAAAGAAGAACGAATTATGATTTGGCGATGATAAAAGAAGTCGGCTACTGCAACGGAATCGAAAATTATTCTAGACATCTTTCCGGTAAAGCAGAAGGTGAACC
>CAYHBT010000018.1:2975-6929 GCA_964354935.1 uncultured Candidatus Saccharibacteria bacterium | reverse complement strand
TTGTTTTACACTTAGCATGAATTTAGGGACCTTATATTGAGATCTGGGCTGTTTCCCTTTCGGCTAATGGAGCTTCGCCCCCATAGCCTGACTGCCGTGCTTGGTCTCTGGTATTCGGAGTTTGATAGGTTCAGCGGCCTTTCGGTCTGTCCGAACCTTCCAGTGCTCTACCCCCAGAGAAAACACACGACGCTAGCCCTAAAGCTATTTCGGAGAGAACCAGCTATTACCAGGTTCGATTAGCTTTTCACTCCTTACCACAAGTCATCCGAAGACGTTGTACGATCTACCGGTTCGGTCCTCCATAAGTCTTTCGACCTACTTCAACCTGCTCATGGCAAGCTCACCTAGTTTCGGGTCTTATGCATTCTACTTTAATTTCGCGCTATTAACACTCGGTTTCCCTATGGTTCTGTGGTTTTAGTCCACTTCACCAGCAGTCTGCATAAACTCGTTGGCTCATTCTTCAATAGGCACGCCGTAGCTCCGCCGAAGCGGAGCATCGACTCCTTGTAGACATACGGGTTCAGGTCTATTTCACCGCCCTAATCGGGCTGCTTTTCACCTTTCCCTCACGGTACTAGTTCACTATCGATCTGTAAAAATATTTAGCCTTAGCGGTTAGTTCCGCTAGATTCCCCCCGGCCATTCATGTCCTGGGGTACTCAAGAACAGCAATAAAAGAGATAAATTATTTTCGCTCACGGGACTATCACCCTCTATGGTGTCGCTTTCCAGCAACTTAAGCTAACAACTTATTTTTTGACTCCTCTCTAATTAAATAAAAACTGCTGCCTTACAACCCCCCTCGACTCGGCGCTTCGCACCTCATACTCGGGGCCTACGGCCGACATATTTATTATATCGGTCGCAGACCCTGAGAGAGACACAGAGTGTCGAATCGAAGGGTTTGGGCTTCTTCCTTTTCGCTCGCCGCTACTAGGGAAATACATATTTGTCTCTACTCCTCCTGGTACTGAGATGTTTCACTTCCCAGGGTGCGCTCTTTTATCATAAAGATAAAAATTGTCCGAGTTAAATCGGACAGGGTTTCCCCATTCGGAAATCTCCGGATCAAAGGTTGCTAAGCACCTCCCCGAAGCTTATCGCAGCAACGCCACGTCCTTCATCGCTTTTTACAGTCTAGGCATCCACCGTACGCCCTTAAATTTCCTGTTAAGAAATTTGAAAACCACAATTTCCTTACATTACATAAGGAACAAACAAGCCAAAAAATTAACAGATATTTCGTTTGCGACCGCTCGCTACCTAAAATACTTTTTTGGCTTTTTCTGTCTGGGCAAAAAAGACCCTTCGCAGCCCGACAGAATTTAAATTTTCAAAGTCGCATTCGTCCTGATTTTACAAACAAAAAACCGCCTTTCGGGCGGCTAACAGACAAAAGAAAGTCTGTACTTAAGGCCGCCTTTTGAACTTGTTTCTTGTTATTTGCATACTGATTAAAGGAGTATAATCTATAGCTCAAAAGAAGTCAACAAGGCGCAAGAACCCCTAAATGTGCATAAAATGGGGATAAATTCGATGTCTATTTTTTTACCCTTCTCCCAATAGAATATCCCAATCCGACAAACAAAATAATCAGCCCAATCGTGTATGGAATAGCTAAATTTCCGATTCCGTCTGTATCAGTTTCGGTGGGATTATCTCTCCATTTTGGATTATTCCAGTCCGGAGCATCCGGCTCTAAAGAAGCGGAAACATAAACAACTAAAGTACCTTCATTTGGAACCAAAGCTGAAGGACCTTTGTAAAAATTAGAGAGATATGTTTTGTCTAAATTATTTACACCGCCGACGACATTCAAAGATTCATAGATGTAACCTCCCTCCCAGCAATCCCCTTTTGCGGAAAGAAGCAAAACAATTTTTTTGTCAAACCCTGGTATTGCATAGCCTCCGAAAACAAAAGGCTGTTTTTGGTTGCAACCGGTTATTGGAAAATCAGCGACTTTTTTGTTGTCCTGATAAACCGAAGCGACAAAATTTGCATTTTTTATTTCAGCGATTTCTGGACTGATATTAGTATAATTCACGAAAGAGATGTCGATAGAAATTCTATTATCTTTCAAATTAATCGGCGTGAGAGATTTAAAGTTTTGGGTTCTTCTTTCAATTTCAGCGTATATTGGAGAAAATTCATAGCCGTTGCCTTCTATTATTTTCTCTCCCTGATCGCAAGAAAGAGCTACGCTCACTTTTCCAGAATTCAAAGATAGTTTCATCAATTCCGGCGGACAGCCTCTGCCACTTTCAGAATTCTGAATATAATATACTGACTCGTCGAGCGGATTGTATTTAAACGAATGTATAAAAGTCGGTCCGCCAACGGTAGCCAGCGCGCTATTTGCGACAAAGAAAGCTATTAAGATAATAGAAAATTTATATATTCTTTTCATAATATGATTATAGCACAAATAGAAAAAGCCCTGAGACTTTTGTCGAAGGGCTTTTTCTAAAACAAAACTAGTCTGAAAATACTAGCCGTTGTGATGATGCGAAACTTCGTCGCTGACTTTTGCGATGAATTTCGCAGCCGCATCTTTACCTCCCAAACCGAAAGCAAGACCGCCACCAATAGAAATCATAGCGATAATACCAGTGAAGAGAACGCTCATATAATAATCAGCGATTCCGAGCTGTCCTAGGGCGATTATGAAAGCAAAAATCCAAACAGAATACTTGGCAATGGCGCCGAGCATATTTGAGGAAGTCAGATTCATAGTTCGCGCAGAAGCTTTGACTGTCTTTGAAAGAGCCTCGGCTACAATCGTAGCGATGATGAGCACGAGAGCTGCGACGATTACTTTAGGCAAGAAATTCAAAACATCGTCTTGCAAGAAACCCTTGATGCTGTTCAAATTTACCAAATCGAGTGAAGGAATCAAGAAAACGACTATTACAAACCACTTCGCTACCTGCCCGACAAAGTATCCGGAATTTAGATTCATTCCAGCTTTTCGAAAGAAATTCTCGACGCCGACAGATCTCAAAAGGCTATCTACCTTGAGAGAGCTAAAGACTTGCTCAAGCGCTCGCGCAATGATAGCGCCCAAAACCCAACCCACTACAAAGAGTATAATCGCGACTACAAGCTTTGGAGCAAATTGGACAAAACCCCACCACAATTCCTGAAGTGAAGCGTTAAAAACATCACCCCATGTAAGCCAAATGTTATTCATAAATAATTATAATAAAACTATTAATAAAATACTTTTTAAGTTCGACCTTAAAATTTATATGCTCTATTATATCAAATTCTATACCTTTTTTAAAGCCTGTGTGGATAACCCCCACACTTATTTTAAGAAGCTTATAAAACAAAGGTAAATTAAACTTTTGCAGCAACTTTAGAGGAAATAAGTGTGGGGGATAACTCTTTGGCTTGAAAAAGCACTTCGTGCGGATAATCAAGTATATCTCGTACGAGTTTGTCGCGCATATTTAATCGATAGATGAATTCTTTAGCGTTAAAAATAGCATAGACAAGTTCGATGCCAATCTCCGCTTCAATTCGGCGGATTTCTTCCTCTATTTTGCTTTTTTTCATATTATCCCCGACAATTAGCAGATCCACTCGGCTATTGTCATTCTTGATGAATATGCCGGAAACCGCCACGAGCTTGATCTGTCCAACTTTCCTGAAATTATTTAGAAATTTTTGTTTATTTAGATTATCCGAACGCACCAAGAGATCTTCTAGCTCCCCCGCATATTTGAAAAAGGAGTTAAAATACCATTCCAAAGCAGACTTTCCGCGTTTTTTTACGAAATCGACAGAAGCCAGCAACTTAAGCTCGCGACGCACGACATCGGGAGTGACTCTACTGCGCTTTACGATATCTTTGTTTTTAAAGCCTTTTCCCCTATTGAGTAAAAACAATCTCATTATTTTCACCCGAGCCGGATTGCCGAATATTTTTCCGAGAATTTCCAT
>CAYHBT010000018.1:0-2875 GCA_964354935.1 uncultured Candidatus Saccharibacteria bacterium | reverse complement strand
TCCATTTGGTCATTGTATCCCTTCCCCTGAAAAAATCAAGTATAAATTAAAAACGACTAGGTCTTGCCTAGTCGTTTTTGTTATCTTCAAACCTACTTCAATTCGATTTTCCCTCCTGCTTCCTCAATCTTTTTCTTCAATTCATTCGCCTCTTCTTTCTTCATTCCGTCTTTTAGTTTTGACGGAGCGGCATCTACCAAATCTTTAGCTTCTTTCAAGCCCAAACCTAGAGCTTCTTTTACTATCTTCATCACCGCGATTTTCTGTTCGCCGGCGCTTGCGAGCATCACAGTGTATGCGCTCTGCTCTTCAGCAGCTGGAGCGGCTCCGGCAGCAGGACCAGCAGCGACAGCTGCAGCTGAAACTCCGAATTTTTCTTCAATAGCCTTGACGAGTTCATTGAGCTCCAAGACTGAAGCTCCTTCCAAATCTTTTAAAAATGCATCAAATTTTGACATAAATTTTCTAATTTTAATTAATAATTTACTTTTTCTTCCCAACTTCACTCACCGCGATCGCCAACCTCTGCATAGGACTCTTGAGCAAGAACGCAATCTTCGACAAAAGCACTTCCCTGCTTGGAATCATCGCAATTTCTTTCATTTTTTCCGCTAGCACAAATTTACCTTCAAATATTCCACCGAGGATGTTTAAGACGACACCTTTGTGGCTCTTTTGAAAATTATAAATTTCTCGAGGCGAAGCTATTTCATCTTTGGAATAAGCAATGGCGACCTCTCCGTCTAATTTTGGAATTTCACCTTCCGCTTTACCTGAAAGCGCGCGAGCAAGCAGGGTCTTTCGAGAGACCTTGTAGCCCACTCCGCCTGCGCGAAGTTCGCGACGCAATTTCGTCTCATCGCTCACTTTTAGACCGTGAAAATTCACAAACACGAGAGAAGCGGACTCTTTTATCGCCCCCTCGAGGTCTTTTATTATCGCTTCTTTTTTTGATTTTAGTAACATATTGTATTTGATTCCTTTCCCCCTTGACAAGGGGGAAAATGAAAGGGGGTTCTTAACTCAAGAACCTCACCCCATCCCTCTCCTTGTTAAGGAGAGGGGGAAATAAAAAAAACGGTTAAAACCGCTCGACCCACTGGGCAGGGCTTAATCGTTTGCCTGCTTTCTTTGCGGTATGAAGACTATACCACAACCTCAATAGAAAGCAAAGCCTGATTGATATGGCACGAAAAATCAAACTTGCATATTTCAAAATTGCTCACAAAAAAAACTCCAGCTAGTCCTAAAGTTATCATAACAATAAAGAGAGCTAGAGTTTTAAAAAAATGTTTGTTTACCATAATATTTCCCAGCTAGGCAAGACCTAGCCGGATTTAGACCACACGATAATTGCTAAAATGATAGCGATGACCAGAAAAGCATGCCATACATCCCAGCGGGAATATATCTTTTTTTTCTTCAAGAAACCAGCAAACATATTGTTCCCCTCCAAGAAAATAATAAAGGGAAGAATGGCTATCAAATACCAGATTTTAAACAAAACCTCAAACATAGTTATTTCTGAATCAAAACCGTGGCAACATTTTGTGAATTACCACAATCTAAATACCAAGTCGCTGGCAAGTTTGCGCTCGAAAGCTTTACAATTTTAAATCCCCAAGCTTTTATCGAAAAAGTGGAGCCGAGTTTGACTGCGCGATCAGCCGACGAACGATTATCTATCATAATGTAGCTATTGTTTTTATAAGTGACATTGTTTGGATTAGCTTGGCAATTTGTATCGAGCTGAATGCGAGAGTCTTTGTATTTCACTAATGCATCGGTATAGCTAATAGGAGCCACAGCGCCGGCATTTGTATTGCCTGCATTTGTGCTTGTGTCTACGACCTGATTAGCATCAGTATTCGTATCTGAAGGAGCGGAATTATTCTTTAATGTCCAAAGTCCAAAACCAACTAAAACCAAAACGACGACTAGTTCAATAACTGTTTTATTTTTCATAAAATTTTTTGTTAAGAATACTAATACTTATAAGTATAACACAAAAACCCCCGCAAGCGGGGGTTTTTGTTAATTTAAATTTTGTTTAAATTATTTGTTAGCTTCGGCAACCATCGCAGCTTTAGTTAGCTTACCGACGAGACCGTCAGCTACTAGACCGTGAGCCTTTTGCCATGTTTTGATTGTGGCAATAGTCTTCGGACCGAGCTTTCCGTCAACCGCCAAGCTTGTCTTCAAAATTTTATTTAAAATCTTTTGAAGTTCCTTGACAGAGTCACCCTTGCTCCCATTTTTGAGAGTAGCGGTGCCTAGTTTAGTTAAACTAGCAGAAGAACTCGCGCTAGACGCTGAAGCAGACGCTGATATAGCAGGTGTCGCTGGAGTGGTGGAAGTATTTCCAACACAAGACGAGCCAGTCGACGAGCTGAATCCAGTCGTTCTATTTCCGCACCCAGGAATTACTGTCCCTGGAGTTGCAGGAACGGCTGGAGTAGCCGCTACCGTAGCAGCTGCAGTTGTGGTTGTAGCTGCAGTCGTTGATGTAGTAGCATAAGAACTACTAGTTACTCCACCACCTCCTCCACCACCTCCTGAGCTATAGACACAAGCGGAAGGACCTGGGGTGAGCACAGCTGTACCCGCAGAACTTACTCCGACGAGTGTCACCGTCTCTACCAAAGCAGAACTACAGCTTCGGCTAACGATAAACTCAGAGGATGAATTTATATCCGCAGAAAGCGATCGGCTCGCAGAAGTAACCACGAAGGTGCTTCCGGAAGGCACGGTTACCGTCAAGGTGCCAGTACCAACCACCACACTCGTCGCTTCTGAAGCCGCGACAATCGTCAAGTTGATATCCGGATCAGACAAGTCTATAGTCTGCGCCACGCTGTATGTGAGAGCAGCTGCA
>CAYHBT010000017.1:0-7240 GCA_964354935.1 uncultured Candidatus Saccharibacteria bacterium | reverse complement strand
AACTGGCTCAAAGCGACGAGAAAAAAGAATTTTGCGCCAATAAGCTTTTTTATCTCGCAGTGCCTCCCGCATTATATGGAAATATTTTCAAAAATATTTCAGAAGCGGGATTGACGGTGCCTTGCGCTCCTTCCGTTTTGGGCAGAAAAGCCGCTTGGACTCGTGTCTTGGTGGAGAAGCCATTCGGTAAGGACAAGAAAGAGGCGGAGCGATTGGATAAAATGCTCGGAGAGCTTTTTGATGAGTCGCAGATATTTCGTATCGATCATTATTTAGCAAAAGAAACGATGCGAAATCTTCTCGCCTTTCGTTTTCAGAACGGAGTTTTTGAATCTCTTTGGAATAATAAAAATATTGAACGCATTCGAATTGTTTTTCACGAAAAAGAAGCTCTTTCCGAAAGGGGAGCTTTTTATGATGGAGTAGGGGCATTGCTCGATGTCGGGCAAAATCATATGCTTCAGATGCTTGCGATTATCGCGATGGAAAATCCGCACAGCGAAAAAGCGGAAAAGATTCAAGATGCTCGTCGCGCAGTACTTCAAAAAACCATTATTTTAAATAAAGGAAAAAATAAAATATTGCGCGGTCAATACGATGGATACACCAAAGAAAATAATGTCAAAAGCGATTCAAAAACCGAGACATTTTTTCGAGTGGAGCTCGGCATAGATAATCCGAGATGGCGAGGAGTTTTGTTTGAAATGGAATCCGGAAAAGCTTTATCTGAGTCCGATGTATATATCGAAGTATGTTTTAAAAAATTAAATTCCTGCCTTAAATTTCCGATTTCTTTGAATAAGAAAAATCTTTCCGATGCTTATGGTAAAGTCTTATATGACTGCATCTCCGGCGACCGTACTATCTTTGTCAGCACTGAAGAAATAATGTTTGAATGGAAATTGGTGACGAATATTATAAAATTATGGCAGAAAATACCTTTGGTGTCATATCCAAAGGGATCTCTGGCGGAAAATATAAAATGAAAAAAGAAATAGGATATATCGGGCTAGGAAAAATGGGTAAGAATATGGTCTTTAGGTTGCTTCAAAAGAAATGGAAGGTTGTGGCCTTTGATCACGGCAAAGAAAAAATTTCTGAAATTGAAAAGAAGGGAGGTGTCGGTGCGTCTGATATAAAAGAATTGGTAAAAAAACTTTCTACTCCGCGCGTGATATGGCTGATGGTGCCGCATAAAATAGTCGAAGAAGTTTTAAGTGAGTTGGTGCCGCTTTTAAAAAAGGGCGATTTAATAATTGATGGCGGAAATTCTCCTTATCGCGAATCTATCAGACGAGCAGGGGAGTTGGGTAAAAAGAAAATTAAGTTTTTAGATATCGGAGTTTCTGGTGGTCCGAGCGGGGCTTTGAACGGGGCTTGTATGATGGTGGGCGGGAAAAAAGAATTATATGACAAGCTTAATGATAGCGGATTTTTTAAAGATACTTGTGTCGCAAAAGGTTTTGGATATATGGGAAAATCCGGCTCGGGTCATTTTGTGAAAATGGTGCACAACGGCATTGAGTATGGAATGATGCAGTCCATAGCCGAAGGTTTTGACCTGATGAGGCACACCAAAGAATTTGGCAGTGATTTTTCTTTCGATTTAGAAAAAATTACAGATGTTTATTCTCACGGCAGTGTAGTTACCTCTAGTTTGATTTCTTGGATGCATGATGGCTACAAAAAATACGGCAAAGATTTGAATGAAATTTCCGGCAAGGCTTCGCATTTGGGCGAAGGGAAGTGGACGCTCGAAGCTGGCAAAAGAGAAAATATTTCTATGCCAGCTATTCAAACAGCGTTAGATGTGAGAGAGGCTTCACAAATCAAACCGAGCTATCAAGGAAAGGTGGTTTCGACTTTGCGCGGTGAATTCGGACAGCACATCGTGAAAAGGGAAGATGGCGAGCCGGAAATATTGTAGATATAATGAATATATGAAAATTATAGATATATCACTGCCTTTGAATAACAATACACCAGTTTATCCTGGGAATGTACCGCTGTCTGTCAGCGTTCACCATAGTATGCCTGAACATTCGACCCAGCTTTCTAAAATAACTTTCGGTTCTCATACCGGCACGCACATAGATGCGCCGGCGCATGCTGTAGAGGGCGCGCCGGCGCTCCATAAAATTCCGCTAGAAAATTTCATCGGGCAATGCCGAGTTTTGGATTTTTCCGGTGAATCAGGCGAAGCGGTAACCAAAATGATGCTGGAGAAAAAAAATATAAATAAAGATGAGCGAATTCTTTTGAAAACCAGAAATTCTGGAAGAGGCTTTAAAGAATTTTACGATGATTATGTTTATTTAGACGGTGATGCCGCGGATTATCTTGCTGGTCTCGAAGTAATACTCGTCGGGATTGATTCTCTCTCCATAAAAAAACGCGGTAGCTCTGACCAGCGCCCACACACTTCCTTGCTTGCCAAAAATATTCCAATAATTGAAGGACTCAATCTAGCGTCTGTGCTTGAAGGAGAATATGAACTTATTTGCCTGCCATTAAACTTCACCAGCATCGACGGCGCGCCGGCAAGAGCTGTTTTAATAGAAAAATAAATTTATGCTGTAGGTCTTTGGATAACCAATTCTTCTTCAGGTTTTTCTGATTTTAAATTTGCAATGACTTTTTCCGCTACATCTTTTATTTCCATAAAGTCATTAAAATCTTCCGGCTTATTTTCTCCGAAAATATCCGTTTTCATTCCGCCAGGGAAGATGGATAGTATGGAAATATTTTTATTTTCTTCTCGAATTCCTTTAGTAAATCCGTTGGCTGCCCACTTGCTCGCGCTATAGGCCGAGATCATCGGTCGGCCGGTCAAGGCGCTAGTCGAAATCACATTTATAATCATCCCAGACCCTTTTTGTTTCATCAGTCGCAGGGCGACGCGCGAGCCGTGCATCGTGCCGATGACATTCACGTCAAACATTTTTCTGACTTTCTGCACATCAATATCTTCAATGTATGAACGAGGAAGCCAAATCCCAGCGTTGTTTATCCAAATATCAATTGCGCCGAATTTTTTTATGGTTTCTTCAGCGAGACGAATCATATCTTCCTCTTTGGTTACATCAGCCGAGATGCCAAAGGCGCCGATTTCTTTTGCCACAGCTCCCACTTCCTTTGCGTCAGTCGCGCAGATGGAAACTTTCGAGCCTTCGTCTAAAAAAGCTTCCGCCAACGCTCGGCCGAACCCCCTTGACGCTCCAGTGATTACAACAACTTTATCTTTTAAATTCATAATTCAATTTTAGCACAAGTTTTAAATTGCGGAGGAGGTGAGATTCTCCGCCTAAGGCGGACCCGCTTTGAGCGGGGAGCTTTAATAATTTTCAACTTAACATCTCGGCGGAGACGGTGAGATTCGAACTCACGGTCCCTTGCAGGACTCTCGTTTTCAAGACGAGCGCGTTAGACCTCTCTGCCACGTCTCCGCCAAAATGTCAAGTTTACTTTTTAATTTAAAACCTTCATATACGCGACATATTCATATAATGAATGTACGCATTTCGATATTACCAAAAAAGGGGTTTTTATGCTAGCATTTGCTTATGAAATTTCTTGGCATTGATTATGGCACAAAGAGAATTGGTGTGGCAATTTCTGATGAAAATGGCACCTTTGCTTTTCCAAAAGAAATTGTGTTGAACAATTCGAGTACTTTGGAAAAGCTCGACGAAATAATAAAAAGAGAAAATGTCGAGGAACTCGTGATAGGGGAGTCTGTTGATTTTTCGGGAAAATTGAATGCGCTCTCGGCAAGAATTGAAGTCTTTATTTTAGAAATTTCCGAAAAATTCGGGTTACCCATTCATAAGCAAAAAGAATTTCTATCATCGGTAGAAGCGCGAAGATCTAAAGATGGAAAAAAAGAATTAAGCTCTTCGCAGGCGCACAGCAAAGTGAAACAAATAAAAAGCGGTCGAGCAGATGCCAAAGCGGCGGCGATAATTTTACAGAGATATTTGGATCGAAGATCTCATTCGAGTCTGAAGACTCAAAAATCTCAGAGTCTAAACGACCCGACAAGAGGGAGGGACGAAATAATATAATTAATAATATGATAAATATAGAAGATTTTAAGAAAGTTGATATCGTGGTGGGGCAGATTCTTTCTGCGGAAAAGATTCCCGAGACGGATAAATTATTAAAATTGTCTGTTGATTTGGGCGAACCACAGCCGAGACAGATAGTTTCAGGGATTTCTTTATATTTTCCGGATTGCAGTGTTTTGGTTGGCAAAAAATGCGTGTTTGTCGCCAATTTAGAGTCTAGAATAATTCGCGGGATAGAAAGCAATGGAATGATTTTGGCTGTTTCC
Source organism: uncultured Candidatus Saccharibacteria bacterium (assembly GCA_964354935.1). Taxonomy (GTDB): domain Bacteria; phylum Patescibacteriota; class Minisyncoccia; order Phycocordibacterales; family UBA9973; genus UBA9973. The sequence continues at coordinate 2,907 of CAYHBT010000017.1, read as the reverse complement.
ACCAGTGACAATAAATTCTCTTTACTTATGCCGGATTCATCTATCCCAGTCGGCACAAAAGCTCGATAATAAAAAAAACAATATGCTATAATATTGTTATGTTTGTAAATTCATTTAACAGACTTTTTAATCGCTTTTTTCCAGTTCCTTCTTTTCTTGCGATGCCTTCCGTCGGTCTGGATATTGCCGATGAGTCATTAAAATTTACAGAGCTCATCAACACAAAAAATGGTATTCGGGTCGGTCGCTTTGGAGAACGCTCGATTCCACCTGGGGTAATCGAATCAGGAAAAATAAAAAATCCAAAAAAAATGCAAGAAATACTTTTCTCGCTGAGGCAAGAAGAGAAATTGAAGTCTGTGCGAGTTTCTCTTCCTGAGGAACAAGTGTATCTTTTTAAGCTGCGTTTGGAGAAATTAGGATTGGTACATATCAGAGAGAGTATCGAGCTCGCCCTTGAAGAGCATGTGCCGCTCTCCGCCGCCGATGCCATTTTTGATTACGAAGTCCTTAGTCAGGATGCGCAGAATGTCGAACTCCAAGTCGCGGCTGTTCCAAAAAATATTATTGAAAGTTATTTAGATATATTCAAGGAGGCTCAAATCAGAGTGCAATCGTTTGAATTGGAGGCGCAGGCAATCGAGAGAGCTGTAATTAAAAAAGGAGATTCGGAGACTTACATGATAGTGGACTTTGGAGAAAAACGCACCGGAATTTTTATTATATCTCGCGGTATCGTGATGTTCACTTCCACCCTAGATGTGGGCGGTGTAATGCTGACCAATATGATTACAAAGAATTTCAAAATAAATTTTGAAGAGGCGGAAAAAATGAAGCGCAAATACGGTTTAGAGCGAAATACTCCCAATAAAGAATTGTTCTCGGTGCTTTTAAACAGCGTCTCGGTGTTGCGCGATGATATTGTAAAACATTTTTTGTATTGGCATACACACAAAGATGAAGAAGGGAAAAATAATCCGCCGATAAAGAAAATAATTATGTGTGGAGGGGATTCAAATTTAATCGGACTCTCCGAATATCTTTCGGTAAGTATAAAAAGTCCTGTCGAAATGGCAAATGTTTGGGTGAATATTATGGACACAGAAAGATATGTTCCGGAGATAAATTTTGAGCGGGCTCTGTCGTTTACGGCAGCGCTTGGTTTAGCGCTTCGGGATTATAATGATAATTAATTTATGATAAATTTAATTCCAAAAGAAGAAAAGGTGAAGATGATAAGAGGTTTTTACTATCGTCTCGCGGTTGTTTTCCTGCTGGCTTTTTCTTTTCCGATTCTAATCGGAGTGGGGGTGATGACGCCGTCCTATTTTCTGATTTATGTAAAACAAGATTTAGTGGATAAAAAATTAGAGAAGCAAAAGACGGAACCTGTGCCCTTGCCAGACCAAGAGACGCTTGCGGTCATCAAAGATGTGAACAACAAGTTGAGTATAGTGGAACGCGCTAGGAAAAATGATTTTATTTTTTCTCAAAAAGTAATAGCGGCTATTTTGGTGGAAAAAATACCCAATGTAAAAATTACCGGTATTTCATATGAAATCAATTCGCAAAATGAAGAGTCTTTGGAGAGCAGAAAAATAAGCATAGAGGGGACGGCGCCATCTCGAGAGGTTCTGCTTTTATTCCGTCAGGCGCTCGAAGACAGTAGTGCGTTTAAAAGCGTCGATTTGCCGATATCTAATTTCGTCAAAGGATCCAATATACAATTTTATCTAAATTTAATTCCCGCATAATATATGAAAAATACCTTTCCCAAAATACCGTTCCTTCTTTCAATAATATTTTTTATATTTTCTGTTGCAGTATTTGTTTTCTTTTTTAGATTAATAAACGAGCGCAATGAAGAATCACAAATAAAAGAAGAAAAGTGGCAAAAGGAGACTGATCGAAGAGATGAAATCAAAGCCCTCGATTACTCAGTTAAAATAATTGAGGAAGAAAGAAAAGTGTTGGATAGACATTTTGCGAAAAGTTCTGATGTAGTGCCATTCCTAGATACGATTGAAGAATTGGCTCCGCAGGTGGGGGCCAAGGCAAATGTCACCTCTGTCGACATTATCGAAGAAAATGGCGGACTGATGATAGGTATGCAAGCTTCAGGCGCTTTCGGCAGTCTGTATAGATTCATAACTTTATTGGAAAATTCTCCCTATGAACTGGAATTTATGGCGGTGAGTATAAAGAGACAAACCGTATCAAGTGCGGAAAATAAAAGTATCGGATCTCCAAATTGGGAAGCTATTTTAAAAATTAAACTTTTAAGTTTTGTTGATTAAAAATCAATGCAAATAAAATTATTTAAAAAAGAAAAGAGTTTTAAAAAAGCGACGGAAAGCCTGTGGTCGCATATCAATCTTTTTTGGAAGCTGGCAGTTTGTTTTGTTCTTGTCGCGACGATATTTGCTTTTGCGTTTGGGTATTATTTTTTTAAGCAAATAAACAAAGAAATAAACAAAGAGCCGGTCTTCAAAACAGCCGGCGCTATCTCTCAAGTTGAGACGATTAAAAAGGAAAAAATTTCTGAAATTTTAGAATATTTTTCTTTGCGCCAGAAAAAATCAAACCAAATACTCAATTCTCCCGCGTCTTTCGCCGATCCTTCTCTATAATACTGTGATAGTTGACAATACCCCCTGGGGGGTATATACTTCGGGCATGCATCCCGTACGAAATCTTGCTAAAAGAGTTTCATAATGTGGGTGGGTCAACTTATAAATTTAATATAATTTCGTACGGGATGCATACAAATAAACAAAAATTAGTTAGAAGGTTGAAAATTTTAGAGGGTCAGGTGCGAGGTTTGCAAAATATGGTCGAGAAAGATGTCTATTGCATAGATATTATCACGCAAACTTCTGCCATCAAGCAAGGTCTTTCCAATGTTGA
>CAYHBT010000016.1:4688-8279 GCA_964354935.1 uncultured Candidatus Saccharibacteria bacterium | reverse complement strand
ATCTAATTACAGTTTAATAATTGATACACACCCCCTATGGATATGGGCGGGTGTCATTGTGTTGTTAGGCTAAAATGTATGATAAAAACAGACCCCGAAGGAAAGAGTACTTCCTACGGGGCAGGAAAAAACATGAAAAAAGAACCATTAGAAAAAATCGTTGTGAGGGGCGCCAGAACCCACAATTTAAAGAATATTAGCGTTGAAATGCCACGAAATAAAATGGTGGTTATTACAGGCGTTTCGGGGTCGGGGAAAAGCTCGCTTGCCTTTGACACTATTTTTGCCGAAGGGCAGAGGCGGTATGTGGAATCGCTGTCTTCTTACGCGCGGCAATTTTTGAATCAAATGCCCAAGCCGGATGTGGACGAAATTACCGGTCTTTCTCCTGCAATTTCTATTGACCAAAAATCCAGATCAAACAATCCGCGTTCGACGGTAGCGACCATTACCGAAATTTATGATTACTTACGTGTGATGTACGCGCGTATCGGACATCCGCATTGCCCAGAGTGTGGAGAGGAAATTAAAAAACTTTCCAATGAAGAAATTTTAAATTTTGTTTTAGAAAAAGTGGGGATTTTGGAAAAGAAAAATTCTTCACGCGTCACCCTCCCCGGAATACCGGTCGGGACCCTCGCGACTCAGAATTCTTCTTTTCCAAAATCCAAGAAAAACAAGAGAAAAGTTATGGGTGTAGAATGGGACGAGACAGAAATAAATATTTTTTCTCCCATCGTCCGCGGACGAAAAGGGGAATATTATCAGTTGCTCTATGATTTACTCGGAAAAGGTTTTTCAGAAATTCGCCTCGACGGCGTGATGAAAAAGCTTCGCGAGCAGATTACTCTTTCAAAAAATAAAGCGCACAATATCGATATATTGGTCGACCATTTTGCTGTGCATGAATTTTCTGACAACAAAGAAGCAAGTCGCACAAGGCTTTCTGAAGCTTTAGAGCGCGCCCTAATTGAATCTGATGGACTAGTTGCTATTAAGATAGGCGAAGAGGAATTTATTATGTCTGCTAAATTTGCCTGCAAGAACGACGGTTTTTCTTTTCCAGAAGTCGAGCCTCGTCTTTTCTCTTTCAATTCTCCATATGGAGCGTGCCCTTCTTGTAATGGTCTCGGCTCGAAATATTTTATGGGCGATGAACCTTGTGATGCTTGCAAAGGAGCGCGCCTTCGTCCTGAAGCTTTGAATGTATTTTTAAGTTCGCAAATTTCCCACAGGTCGGACCTATGGGCAGATCCTAAAAAATCTAAGTCCACAGGTCCGACCTGTGGGAAAGTAAATATTTTAGACTTAGCTTCTTTGTCCATCGCCGATGCATATGAATTTTTCAAAAATTTAAAACTTTCCGAACAGGAAAAAGAAATTTCCGTGCCGGTAGTGAAAGAAATTGAAGCGCGGTTGCAATTTATGCTTGATGTGGGCCTCGATTACCTACAACTCTCTCGAAAGGCGAACACGCTCTCCGGCGGAGAGGCGCAAAGAATTCGTTTGGCATCTCAACTTGGTTCTAGATTAGTGGGCACGCTTTATGTTTTAGATGAGCCGACTATTGGCTTGCATCAGCGAGATAATGACAGATTAATAAAAACTTTACAAAATTTACGCGATTTAGGAAACACAATATTGATTGTGGAGCATGATGAAGACACTATTTATGCATCTGATTATATAGTCGATATTGGACCAAAAGCTGGAGTACACGGCGGGCAAGTGATTGTCTCCGGATTTTTAGATGAATTACTTACAGCTAAACGAAATACAAATAATTCTCGCACACTCGCATATTTACGCGATGAAATAAGAATAGAAGTTCCTAAAAAGCGGAGAGAGGGCAAAGGGGTGTTGCGAATTACCGGCGGGAAAATTTTTAACATAAATAATATGAATGTCGAAGTGCCTCTCGGAGTGATGACTTCTATCACCGGAGTTTCCGGTTCCGGCAAAAGTTCTTTTATGTATGAAATTCTCTACAAAAATCTCCAAGCGCGCTATGAAAGAAAATATCGTTCCGCTCAAGTTTTTAATTGTTCCTCATTTTCTGGCACTGAATATCTTTCCCGCGCGATTTTGATTGATCAATCTCCGATAGGCAGGACTCCGCGTTCAAATTTGGCGACATATACAGGCGCTTTTACGCACATTCGTGATCTTTTTGCTTCAACCGAAGAAGCTCGATTGCGTGGCTGGAAAGCGAATAGATTTTCTTTCAATGTGAAGGGTGGTAGATGCGAAGCTTGCGAAGGCAACGGCGAGATTGCGGTGGAGATGCATTTCTTGCCGACTGTATATGTGACTTGTGATGTTTGTGGTGGAAAAAGATTTGATAAAGAGACGCTGACAGTAAAATATAAAAAGAAAAATATTTACGAAGTTTTGCATATGACTGTCGAAAACGGCCTGGTGTTCTTCAAAGATATTCCGGAAGTGGCAGACAGGTTGCAGACCTTGATGGATGTCGGACTTGGATATTTAGAGCTTGGTCAAAGCGCAACGACACTCTCCGGCGGGGAAGCGCAGAGAGTAAAAATATCAAGTGAACTTTTTCGCCCACATTTCGAGAAGACTATTTATCTTCTCGATGAGCCGACAGTCGGACTGCATTATGATGATGTCCAGAAACTTCTAGAAGTTTTAAACAAACTTGTTTCCAAGGGCCACACTGTGGTTTTAATCGAACACAACCTTGATATCGTCAAAAGTTCTGATTATATAATAGATATCGGTCCCGAAGGGGGAGTAAACGGCGGCACCTTGGTAGCTAAAGGCACGCCGGAAGAAGTGGCGGGAAATAGCAAATCGTACACAGGCAAGTACTTGAGGAAAGTGCTAAAAAAATAAAATGGATATTAAAAATTTTAAAAAATTAAGACTACCAGATAAGCCCGGAGTATATTTTTTCCTGAAAGGAAAACCTGCCCGCCGTGGCGGGGAGATTTTATATATTGGTAAAGCAACATCTTTGCGCGACAGAGTAAAAAGTTATTTTGCAAAAGATCTCATTAATACTCGTGGCCCGATCGTTATTGATATGGTTTTTAAGGCAGATAAAATAAAATGGGAAATTGCCGAGAGTGTGCTTGAAGCGATAATACTTGAAGCGAATCTGATTAAAAAATATCAGCCAAGATATAATACAAAAGAAAAAGACGATAAGAGTTTCTTGAGCGTGGTGATTACGAAAGAAAAATTTCCGAAAGTTTTTACGGTGCGGACGCGTAATCTAAAAGAACATTCTAACATTATCAATAATATCATAATATCAAAAATATACGGACCATTTACAAATGGACCTCAACTTCGTGAAGCGCTGAAAATAATTCGCCGAATTTTTCCGTTTTTGGATGACAAAAGCAAAAATTATATGGAGTTTTATCAGCAAATAAATTTAGTGCCGGATTTAAGGGACCGCAAACTATATCTACAAAACATAAAAAATATAAAACTATTTTTTGAAGGCAAAAAAAAGCAGATTCTAAAAAATCTACAGAAAGAAATGAAAGAATACGCAAAAGTGCGCGAGTTTGAAAAGGCCGGAGAAATAAAAAGACAAATTTTTGCGCTTCAGCATATAAA
>CAYHBT010000016.1:0-4588 GCA_964354935.1 uncultured Candidatus Saccharibacteria bacterium | reverse complement strand
AGTTTGAAAAGGCCGGAGAAATAAAAAGACAAATTTTTGCGCTTCAGCATATAAATGATATCGCACTAATGAAGTACCCCCACCTAGCCTCCCCCTACGTAGGGGGAGGTGCCCTGAGTTTTTCGAAGGGCGGAGGGGGTAGAATAGAAGCATATGATATCGCACACATGGGCGGAAAAAACATGGTGGGAGTGATGACTGTAGTCGAAAATGGCGAGCCGGAGAAAAGCGAATATAAAAAATTCAAGATTCGCACGCAGGCAAATACAAATGACACTGGCGCATTGGCTGAAATTCTTGAAAGAAGGCTAGCGCACAAAGAATGGGTTTACCCCAATCTAATAGTTGTCGACGGAGGCATTGCTCAAATTAATGTTGCTAGAGTAATTTTATCAAGGGTAGCCCTTGATATTCCCGTAGTTTCAGTGGTTAAAGATGAAAAGCATAAACCAAAAGCAATTATGGGCGATGAAAAATTTAGTTTAAAATATAAGAGAGAAATCTTGCTCGCAAACAGCGAAGCGCATCGTTTTGCCATCGCTTACCACAAAAAAATGCGTACAAAGAATTTTCTGCCATAATTGCACATATCAGCCATGGCGTATATATGAAAAAGAACAAAAATCATAAAAAACAAAAAGAAAATATAGTGATCCTGCATAATATCCGAAGCGTACAAAATGTCGGCGCGATGTTTAGGACAGCCGATGCGGCGGGGATAAATAAAATTTATTTGACTGGCTACACGCCCGCGCCGACCGATAGATTCGGACGCAAAAGGGGAGATTTGGCAAAGTCGGCGCTTGGGGCGGAGGAATTTGTAGCTTGGGAGCAGAAAAAAAGCATTCTTCCGCTTTTGGCAAAGCTTAGGGAAGAAAAATATTTGATTATAAGTATTGAACAAGATAAAAATTCTGTTGATTACAAAAAAGTCAGATTGCAAGATAAAAATGTGTTTATAATGGGGGCGGAAGTGGTAGGCATACCGAAAAGTATTTTAGAAAAATGCGACATCATTGCTGAAATTCCAATGCGAGGAAAAAAAGAATCGCTAAATGTCTCTGTGGCACTGGGGGTCGCACTTTATAGAATATGTAATTTGTAAATTACCAGTATGATATACTGGATTTAGTGTAATTATTATCTTAATCATTATAAACACTTATGGAATCGGTAATCAGAGGAGAACAAGAACAAGTAGCGGCGTTAGTTAAAGCATGGCTCGATTTTGCTAGTGGGTTAGGTTCTGATCCTAAATATCGGAATTTTTTACGACAAAAAATTGTCGAAAAACCTGCAATGTTTTCTTATGGAGCGTACGAAAGTCCTATTGCAATTTCAACTAGTGAATGGCTTGAATTTTCCCACAAACCCTTAGATAGTGCTGAATTTAAAAAATGGTCAAAAGAAAAAGGAATCAAACTTAATACCGGTGTGGTAAAAATAAATCTGGACGGACAACCAAGAATAATGCTTACCAGCGCAAAAGATTTCGGAACTTGCATGTTTGATGAAAAGTGGTTTTCGGAAAACCAAGAGGGGGATAATTAAAAAATGTTCTACTATTTCTGATGTGCTGAACAAAAATGCGCGCTTCTGCCAGTGATGATTTTTCTTTGAATGATACCTTTGCAATTCTTCTTTCTGCATTTTTCTCCTGTACGACGGTAAGCTTCATGATGCAATTGGAACTTGCCGGGAAGTCCGTGAATGTTGCGATAGTCAGACATTGAATCCCCGCCGAAATCTATGCCTTTTTTGAGAGTTTCTTTTATTGCTTTGAAAATTAATTTAATTTCGCCTTCTTGAATATCTGAGACTTTTCGTTCCGGATTTACGCCTGCCCGCCAGAGAATTTCATCAGAATATATATTGCCGATACCTGCAATGATGCTTTGATCCATCAGAACTGTTTTGATTTTCCCGTTTGGTTTTTTATCCAGTCTTTCTTTTAACTTCTTTAGATTAAATTTTTCCTCCAAAGGTTCCGGCCCGATGTTATTCAAATGTTTTGTATCATGGGCAACCTTTGTTTCCAATAATGTAATCTTGCCGAATTTTCGCGCGTCTGAAAAATATAATTTTTCCCCGTTCGTAAAAGTGATTGTGAAATGAATAAAGCGATTTATGGGATCTTTTTTATATTCCCCATACATCAAATGTCCCGTCATTTTCATATGTATCAGTATTGTTTTCCGTCCAGAAATATTTATCAATATATTTTTTGCTCGTCTCTTCGCTGATAATATTTTTTTACCCAAAATTTCTTTCTTAAAAACGACAAAATACTTCGGATTTGCAATTGCTTCCCGTTGTCTTTTGTCTTTGGTAGACAAATCCGTCCAAGCATCTTTTATTACTAGACCAACAATTGTCTTTCTTAAACCTTGTGTAGTTGTCTCAACTTCCGGTAACTCTGGCATGGTACAATCATACTATGAAAAGACTATTATCTACATTAATACTTATTTTTATCTTTGCTCCCATATTTTCTGTCAAAGCGGCAGAACCTGTTAAAATTTTGCTAGTTCCCGGACACGACAATGAATCTTGGGGCGCGCAATATGGAAATTTAAAAGAAGCGGCGATGACGTTGGCGGTGGGAAAAAGGATATATGACATTCTCAAAAAAGATGAAAGATTCGAAGTTCAAATCACTCGCGATAGTATGGGTTATACAGAAAAATTTGCCGAATATTTTACAAATCACGAGGCAGACATTATCTCTTTTATAGAAAGTTCAAAAAAAGAAAGACAAGATAATATAATTAACGGAAGTTTTATAGAAAGAGAAAATCCTCCGCACAATACGGCAAACAAAGACAGAGCCATTAAATTATACGGATTTAATAAATGGGCGAATGAAAATAATATAGATGCGATGATCCATATTCATTTCAACGATTATCCTCGTACTAAAAGCTGGACGAAGGGAACATACAAAGGGTTTGCCATTTATATGCCCGAAGGGCAGATGATAAATTCAAGAGAAAGCATACTCTTGGCGGGCGATATTTTTTCGCAGTTAATAAAAAAATATATTACGAGCACATATGAAGAAGAATTGGGCGGACTCATTCCTGATCAGAGCCTCATTTCTTTGGGCGCCAATGATACGCTACTATCCTCCGTTCGTTCTGTTTTAATTGAATACGCATATATTTATAGACTAGGAAACAGCGCCTCAAGACATAAGGCATATGACAATATGGCCAGCCTCACTGCCCAAGGGATTAAGAATTATTTTTTCCCAAAATTTTAAGCGCTTCTTTTATTTTTGCGTTAGTGCTTAGTTCAGGTGAGACTTTTTTTAGCGCTTCACGCGCTTGATTTTGTGAATAACCCAAAGATTTTAACGCTTCCAAAGAATCCATTTCTTCCTGCAGGGAAGAACTTTCCAATTCTGTTCCCATTTTATCTCGCAACTCGATTACAATTTTTTCGGCTGTTTTTTTGCCGATACCGGAAATTTTTGTGAGATACGAAGTGTCTCCCGTGCCTATAGCTTTGCGCAATGTCTCAATCGAAGTGACTCCCAGAATAGCCAGCGCTCCCTTTGGTCCGATGCCGGAGACACTGATAAGCATTTCGAAAAATTCCAGTTCAGGATAATTTAAAAATCCGTATAAGTCGAAAGCATCTTCGCGTATATGGGTATGAATGAAAAGAAAAATATCATCACCCACCTTTTTTGCCTTAGACAATGTGTCGGGCGAGACGCTAATCTTATATCCGACTCCTGAAGCTTCGACTATTAATGCTTTTTCTGTCTTGAGTATTATTTTTCCCTTTATGCTACCAATCATGAGTTTATCATAGCAGTTAAATGCGCCCTAGACTCTCTTGACTTTTTTGGGAAAAGATATATAATTATGGGTGAAAAAATCAAGTAGGATTTCCTACAAATGATCTGGCAGAACCCAGAATGTACGTCAAAAAGTTAGAGACTATGGAAGAAACCATGCTCTTCAAAGCGCTCCGCGAATTCACCACCGGACTGCTCAATCAATTATTGGTGAACCTCGCTGGTCAGGAAGGCCAGATGTGGCTCGACGAATTCAAAAAGTTTCTTCGTCGGGAGCAGTGCTGGGTAAAAGTTTACCTAAAAAGTTTGTTTGATGGGGTTGTCGTCAGTGCCGCCGATGGCATTGAGACTTTCGCGTCAAGTGGACTTTTTGGAGGGGTCTACGGACTAACCCTTCCAGCAGGGTCGGGGAAGCCAACCCCAGCGACAAAAGCCACTGTTTGGGAACTGATCCTGAATGGTATTTTTGCTCAAATCTTCGGTAGTTTGGGCGAAAAGCGTGGTCGCTGGACCGAAAGTCAGGTGGTTGCGTTTTGTCGTGACCACCGTGACAAACTCCGCACCGACGGGTACGGAACTTTCTTCGAACTCGAAGGAGGCTTCGTTGCCAATGTGTACTTCGGCGGCGACGGTCGGCTCGAGGTGGGTGTCGACGAGTTCTCGCGCGGCGGTGTCTGGAGCGCCGAGTACGAGCATCGAGTCGTATCCCCGCAACAGTAAAGTAACTTGGACACTGTTGCAAAAAAATCATCAACCGTTCTCAACCGGAAAAACCGCGTGGAG
>CAYHBT010000015.1:0-12223 GCA_964354935.1 uncultured Candidatus Saccharibacteria bacterium | reverse complement strand
TATTTATTTAAAAATCATTCCGACGACGACTCCCAGCCCAATCGCCAATCCCCCAATCAGCATCATACGCAAACCATTTTTTAATATTTTAGTTTTAAGAACTTTGGCGCTGATAAAACCCAAAACAAATAAAAATACTAAGCTAGCGAAAATGGAAAGCCAAAAGGCGCTATCCACAGAAATAAAAAGGTAGGGAGCAAGAGGAACTAGCCCGAAAATAAAATAAGAAAAAAACATAATCACCGCCGCCCAAAAAGAATTGCTATCTTCGTTTTTGTAATCTGACAATGATTCTTCGGTGGCTCGTTCGGACAAGAAACTGCCGACCGACATAGAAAATGCTTCCACGAAAATTAGGACCGTCCCCGAGACAATGATTTCTTTTTGCGCCATTCCGGCTGATGCGACGCCGGCGAGCAGACCGACCGTGGAGACTAGGCTGTCTTCCGCGCCAAAGATAAAATTGCGAACATAGAGGATAAAAGTTTGATGATTTGTAACCATTTATTTAATCTAAAATATTATTAATTTAATTATATCACAAAAAAGCGTTACTTAAGAGTAGCGCCCGAACTGTTCTTGTAAAGGGTCTTGCTGCATTTTTTTATTTGTTTTTTACTCAATTTCTGATACTATGATAAAAGTTCTTTTTAGGTAAAACATTCCGAGGTAGCTCAGCGGTAGAGCGGTCGCCTGTAAACAAGACCTTCATTTGATATAATTAGATTATGTCAGATACAAGGAAATATGCGGACAGGCGTGAAGCACTTATAAAAGCTGTTGCCAAAAGAAGAAAAAAGCTAAAAGTACTTGCCATTGAATACAAAGGCGGCAAATGTTTAGCTTGCGGATATAAAAAATGTGTTGGAGCATTAGAACTTCACCATATAAACAAATCCGACAAAAAATTTGGTATAGGCGATAAAGGTTACACTAGATCTTGGGAAAAGATAAAAGTTGAACTTGATAAGTGTGTACTCGTGTGCGCAAACTGTCATCGAGAAATCGAGGCAGGGATATTGCAGCTTCCTACTGAAAAGTAGGTTGAAAAAAACAAGGTGAATTCGGGGAACCCCTTTTAGATAAAATTTAGAGGGCAATCCCGAGCCAAGCTCCGACGCAAGGTCGGAGAAGGTGTAGAGACTATCCCTTCGGGGAGTACATCGACAATGGGTCGGTGGAAGCGCCTTGCTCCTAAGTTCAATTTGAATATGGAGATGATATAGTCCATGCTTCTAGCAATAGGAGACAACATGTAAGCGATTGGTCGTAGGTTCGATCCCTACCCTCGGAGCAAGAGATTTTTTAAAAAATCCTCGCAAAGAAACTAAATATCGGAGAAAGAATATAGTCAAAAAAATTTGGCTTGTAATTAGAAATTTCAAACAAGGTGGAGTCTTTTTTCCAGATGTCTTTTATTTCTACGAGCTTTAGGACAGCTTGAGAATCTTTAAGAAAAACTCCGACTTCTGAATTTAAATCGAAAGATAGAAAATCTAAATTATTGGAACCGACCATTCCTTCGGAAGAATCGACAATCATCACCTTGGCATGGTTCATTTTTGGCTCCAAATAAAATTTCACGCCAAGCTTGGAGAGCTTGTATATATAAAAATAATTGACGCGATCGACTAGCAAATAATCTGTGTTTTTTGGCACTAGCACTTCGACCGAAACGCCTCGCAATACAGCTTGATGTAAAAGCCCGACAAACCAGCGTTTCGGCATAAAATACGGGGTTATCAAAACAATGCTCTTTTGCGCATTGCCCAAATGTTTTTTGTAAAGTCTTTTCAAACGCATTTTTTTTCTAACTGGAAAATGTTCCATCAGCCAAGCTCGAGTCTTTTTAAAAATCGCTTTTTTATTTTTAGTAAGCACCAAAGAATCTTTCCCTCCGCATTCTCTATAGACTCGGGCAAAAGAACGAGTAATCGAAGCCACAAGTTTTCCCTTTACTTGAATTACCAAATCATTCCAAGACAGGGCAAGTTTGTGAAAATTCACTCCTCCGATAAAAGCAACCTCTTCATCGACAATTAAAATTTTCCGATGCGTACGATGCAAAAAATAGCTTAAGAAAAAAACTTCCGCGCCGGCTTGCCGTAATTCAGAAATAGAGCTGTTCTTGAGACCAAAGCTTCCAAAATAATCTAGCACCACCCTGATCCGCACTCCGCTTTCCGCTTTTTCTTTGAGCAAATTCAAAAAATCGAAATCGCGCATATTGTCCTCAAAAATATACATTTCCAAATAAACAGACTCCTCTGCGGAGTCGATAGCTTCATACATCGCCTGCCAAGCTTTTTGAGAATTAGAAAAGAATTTATAAGGCATAGGTACACTATATATTAAAATAAAACATTTGCATTATTGGCAAAATAAGTTAGAATGGTTCTATTGAAAAGGGCCGTTAGCTCATCTGGTAGAGCACCTCATTTGCAATGAGGGGGTGGCAGGTTCGAGTCCTGTACGGTCCACCAAACGAAACATTGTCGGAATTAAGAAAACGGAGCGATTTTGCAGAAGCCAAAATCGCGCTGTCAATTTTTTCAAAACCCTTTCCACCTACGGCGGAAGCCGTGAATTCCCAAAGCTCCCCCCAATTGCATGAAAGCGTTTTGTCTTTGAGAATAGGGTTCGAGCCGATTTTTTGGAAAAACTCTTTCCAAGCGAAATAATTTTCGGTTTTTTCCAAAATAACGGCTTCTCTCAAAGACAAAACGAAACTCCGCAAGGGTTCGACCCAATTTTTTCTCTGTTGCCCAAAATCCTTAAAACTTTCCTCAAACTTTGCTTTCTGACGAAGGAGAAGGTCTTTTCGCTGTAGATAAATCTCGCGCTCAATGTCGCCGTCAAGATAAATGGAAACGAGCTTGTCTAGCTTCTCCTTCGTTTCGGAAAGTTTAGTTTTAAGATTTTGGGCAACACTTCCTCTTTCGGAAATTGACTCTTTGTCCCACAGGTCAATTTGTTTTTCCATGTTCTCAATTTCTGAAAGAGGAAGCGACACTGATTGAAGCAGATTTTTTGCTTGCGAAATGAGTGCGGAAGAAGATAGATACGGCTGACGACAAACACCTTTCTTTTTGGTACAGCGATAGTAAGTATATTTCGTGCCAAAACGATTTGTCGCATATTGAGCCGTAATCATACTTCCGCACTCACCGCACCGAGCAAATTGTGCAAATGGAAAATGGTTCGGTACTTTTTGCACGCGAGGACGAGATTTTTTCGCAAGCATTTTTTGGACTGCTTCAAACAGTGTCGGAGAAATAATTGGTGCAAAGCTTCCGTCGTAATATTCGCCTTTGTGATAGGTAAAGCCGAGATATACACGATTAGAGAGCATACGAGCGACGGAAGCTTTGGCAGGTGGCGTTCCCTTCGTACTCACGCCGTGATCCGCCAAAAAGTCGGCGATAGTGCCGAGGGTGTGCGTCCCTTTGGCGTATTCTTCAAACGCTTTTACCACGATACGAGATTTAGTCGGATGAGGTTCGATATTCCTCGTTTTCGGATTATTGACATAGCCAAAGGGAGCGCGCACCAACCACTCGCCTCGACGGACTTTTTGGCGGATACCACGCGTAATATTTTCAACGAGGTTATCGCTGTAATACTTACTCTGTCCGAACGCCACCTGCAACATGAATTTCCCTTGCGGAGTTGGCTCAAACCAAAATGTCGGAAAACGCAAAGAAACTATTTTGGTCGTGTCTACTGCGTAAATGATGCGCCCGCCGTCAACGCTATTTCGAGCAAGACGGTCAGGATGCCACGCGAGAATACCTACGCCGTCCATATTTTCAATGCGAGCCATCATTTCGTTAAATAATTCACGACCCGGTTTCTTTGCGCTTTTCGACTCTTGAAATTCCTCAAGAATTTCAAGATTTTCTCTACGCGCATATTCATGTAATTCAAAAAGTTGTGCCTCGATAGACATTATCTGGTGGTCATCGTCCTCTGTTGATTTCCTCGCGTAGAGAAAATATTTTGGTTTGAGGTCTTTCATGATTTCAATTGGGGGGAGCTTTGGGAATTCACGGCTTCCGCCGTAGGTGGAAAGGGTTTTGAAAAAATTGACAGCGCGATTTTGGCTTCTGCAAAATCGCTCCGTTTTCTTAATTCCGACAATGTTTCGTTTGGTGGTGTCATTATATCATTTGCTCGAACCTATTTCCAAGAAAAAATGAAAGACTAGCGTTTCCCCGCTCGCTAAAGCGCCACCACGCAAAGCGTGGTGCTTCTGCTAAAAGCAGAAGTTCGGGAAAACGCAGGAACGGCTCACATGGCAGGAAATGAGCCGTTCAAGAAAATATGGACTCGGTTTTGCGAAACTATTTTGCGGGAGGGAGGATTCGCAAAACCGAGACTAATGTTTTTGAAATTCGGCGGGATTCGGATTTCCGCCCCGCAGGAGGGTGCGGGAGGAATGCGGGGCGGAGCTTTTGGAAATGGAAGGATGATTGGACGGATTCGGCGGTCATGGCATTGCCGTTTATTTCAAATTGTTGTATACTGCTGAGATATGGAAAACGGCACCCCAACCCCTTCGGTCTCTTCATACTTTTTCAAACGCCTCCTCGCTTTTTTGGCGTTTGTGTTGCCCATTGCATATATTGGAATACTGTTAACGGTTACCATTCACGAGATTTTTGGACATGGACTCGGTGCCATCCTTGTAGGAGGAAAAGTGAATGGTCTTATGCTTCGAGCCGACGGGTTCGGTCTGGCTTACTTTGCTTCTCTTCCAGGTGTAGTGAGCAAACAAGTCCTTGTGTATCTTGCAGGACCCTTTTCCACGCTCATTTTCGGAGTAATTATAGCGGCAGTAGCATGGCTTGTCCGAAAATCTTACTTTATTTCTCTGGCGCTTCTTGTACTCGCAGCAAACCTGCTTCTTGAGGGTCCTCCCTATCTTTTCTGGAATGCGTATCTGCATGTGCCGCCCGGAGATGTGGGACGAGTCTTTGAGCTTACCAATTCGATTCCTCTTATGACAGGACTTCTCATAGGTGCAGGTCTCATTACGGTTGCTTCTATTATTTTTATAAACATTGCTTTCATTCGAGCAATCGAGCGGTGGTTTGGAGGAGAAACAATGCTCTCCAGTGGAAAGCGTTTCCTTGCGTTCCTGCTCATTTTTCTCATGCAGGCGGCAAGTTGGTTTATCTTTGATTGGAATCTCCTCGCTCCCGGACTGAATCAACTTCCGAATCTCATTGGGGTTGGGTTAACTGCACTTACGCTTTTTGCACTTTGGTTCATGCCCTCCAAGCCTTTAGGCGACACAATCGGCAAAGCAGGCAAGCCGATACTTATTGCATGGAGCACGCTTGTAATTTTGGTCGGGGTGATTCTCGTTTGGTTTCAACCAGGTATTCACTGGTGAGTTGTACGATTAATAATTTAAAATAATTTTTATGTTTAAAAAATTTGTGAAATGGGTATCAGCCAGGGAGGAAGCGGCGAAGAAAAATGAGTGGCTCAAGTTATTTTGGCTTATACTATTTTTTGTTGTGTTTATTGGAGGAATATCTTTCATAGTTCCTGCGGGGAAGATGGTTTGGGGTGTTGTTGGCGTACATATCCCGTATAGCGAAGGAGAGCGAAGTGTAAATGTGATTAAGGTGTCCGAAAAGGGATGGATTTGGAAGACTTGGGAGATTGAGACTGTTCTTTCCCAGCAGGGATTTTCGGTCACGTACGTTTGGGAAGCATCCATTGACAACCAAGACCCGAACAAAGAAAAAATATTGCAGGATATCAACGCCGCTTTTGAAACCGGACAAACCGTAAAGGTGCGCTATGAACAAAAGGGAGGCTCAGTGCCTTGGAGAAGCGGAACGCCTTGCTGGATTAAGGAGGTGATATTTCCGGAGCAATTACAAGAATAACTGCAATTTTTATGAATTTTGAACAATTAGTGCAAGACAAGCAGATAGTTTATGAGTCAACAGTAGCGCTGGACGCACCAGCTCTGTTGTTCAAGCGACAAAGCCCAAGAAAACTGGTTGTTGCTGATAAAACTATTTACATAAGCGGTGAATCACCTATAACAATCCCGTTCTCCGATATTGAGAAGATTTCTTTCAGTTACCTCCTGTCTGCTATAAGGACAAGGGTTGAACTCACGAATGGAAAAGTTTATAAACTGCTCTGGTATAGTGGCGAACCGTCATTCTTCCCGTACAGTATTTTTGAAACTCAAGTCTTGGCCATGAATCTCAAGAAGCTTGTTGAAGGAAAAGTTGCGTCAATAACGCATAATCCGCACAGAACTAAAAGCAAGGCTTTTCTTGAACTCTTCTTAATTATTTTTCCTATACTAATAGGCTTTAAACTTGCTGGTGTCGGCGGTCTCCTGGGCGGTTTCATTATCGTCTTTGGTATCAATAGAACCATTCGAAATATTGATTTTTCTGCGTCGAAGAAAATTATATATTCTGTACTATATCTTGTGGGAGGAGTTGTCCTCGCATTGCTTGTAGCTTTCGGACTTACTTACGCCATGAAAACATTCTGGCCTCAAAATATTTCTCCGAAGACAATCTCGGTTCGCCCGCCCTCCGGTTTCAGTGAGTACCGCAATGAGACGCTCGAAGTCCAAAATCTTTTTTACCCGTCCGGATGGGAGACGACTTTCGACCAGGAACAGTATATGGTGACTTTCGAAGCTCCGGACACATCTAGGACTATATTATTTGGTATTGTAGCCGTTGGGGAGGGAGAAACTTTTGAAACGAAAACAATTGCCGATGGTGTTATTTTATCATTCAAGAATGAAGGAATGACTATTGACAGCAGCAAAGACGAGACTACTGAAGTAAACGGCCAAAAAGCTCTTTACACCGACATTATCTTTCGCAACAAAACTCCTGACACGCTGTATGAGCGTGTCATAGTCTTTCCAACCGGACGATACGGAGGACGGCAATATGTATATTTCATTATGAACACAGATAAAGGCCGACGTGTTTCAGATATGCAAATACTCGACACTATGGTCAAATCCCTGAAATTTTCTCCAGAGGCTATGGACAACAAGTGAAAACCCTATTTAAAATTATTTGGATCCCTTGTTTCATTTTCATGACCGGTTTTTTGATGTGGCTCTCCACATCAGAGCGTGTGGACGGGTGGATGCTGGCATTCTTCTTGTTGCTTCTTATAGGTTTGGATCTTCTATCTAAACCATGGAGAGAAGGTGTCAGTGACACAGTGGAATCGAATTTCAAAAAAGTGAAAAAGTGGGTGAGGGAACAATTCAAATAATTCTGGCGCTAAAATTTGTTCAAGCCGATGTTGACAATGCGAATGCTAAGTAAGAGCACGAGCTATTGTAATAACAGAAGCCGCCCATCCCCATTTCCAAAAGCTCCGCCCCGCATTCCTCCCGCACCCTCCTGCGGGGCGGAAATCCGAATCCCGCCGAATTTCAAAAACATTAGTCTCGGTTTTGCGAATCCTCCCTCCCGCAAAATAGTTTCGCAAAACCGAGTCCATATTTTCTTGAACGGCTCATTTCCTGCCATGTGAGCCGTTCCTGCGTTTTCCCGAACTTCTGCTTTTAGCAGAAGCACCACGCTTTGCGTGGTGGCGCTTTAGCGAGCGGGGAAACGCTAGTCTTTCATTTTTTCTTGGAAATAGGTTCGAGCAAATGATATAATGACACCACAAATTAAAAACCCGCCGAAGCGTCTTACGCCTCAGATCTAGCGCGCATGCGAATAGAGCTTGGAATTTTTTTCCTTTTCTTTTCAATAAAAAGTTCGTCGTTTTTGACAGATACGCTGACCATATCCCCTTTCTTGACTCCGTTTGAAATAATATAAGAAGCGACCGGATTCAAAATTTTATTTTGAATCAAACGGTTCAAAGGTCGCGCGCCGTAATGCGGATTGTAGCCCTCTTTTGCCAAGAAAGACAAGGCTTCTTCGGAAATGTCTAGATCGATACCTTTGCCGGTCAATCGGTCTTTGACTATTTTAATTCTTAAATTAACTATTTCTTTTATCGCTTCTTGCGACAACACATCGAAGACAATAGTCTCGTCGAGACGATTTAAAAATTCCGGACGGAAATTGTCTTTTAGCGCTTCCATCACTTTTTCTTTCATATTGCTGTAATCCTGAGAAATTCCATTATTGGAAAATCCAATAGATTCCATCTTTTCGACAAACTGGCTACCGATATTGGAAGTCAAAATAATGATGGTGTTTTTGAAATTCACCACTCTACCTTTACCATCGGTCAGTCTGCCTTCATCAATCACTTGCAAGAGCATATTGAAAACCTCTGGATGAGCTTTTTCAATCTCATCGAAAAGTATCACTGCGTATGGACGATGACGCACTGATTCGGTCAGCTGGCCTGACTCGTCATAGCCGACATATCCCGGAGGCGAACCGATGAGTTTGGAGACCGAGTGCCTTTCCATATATTCCGACATATCGACGCGAATAATCGCGCGATCGTCGTTGAACATAAATTGCCCGAGCGCTTTGGTGAGCTCCGTCTTGCCGACTCCGGTCGGACCCAAAAATATAAAAGAACCGATTGGTCTGTTTGGATCGGCAATACCTGCGCGTGAACGACGAATGACATCGGCGACTCGCTTGATTGCTTCATCTTGCCCGACGACACGCTTCTTCAATTCCCCTTCCATTTTCTCCAGCTTCTCGCGTTCCTCTTCCAGCATCTTGGTGAGCGGTATGCCCGTCCAGCGAGCCACCACCTCGGCGATATCTTCGGTGGTGATTTCTTCTTTCAAAATTCGACGGGATTTTTGCAACTTTTTTAAGCGTAAAAGTTTAACTTCTAAATCTTTTTTCAAAGCGGGAATTTTCCCATAGCGTATTTCCGCCGCCAGCGTCAAGTCCGCGCGCATCTCGGCACTCTCCGCTTCAAGGCGCAAAGCTTCCAAGTCTTTCTTGATAGCGCGAATTTCCACCACAGTTGATTTTTCGTTTTGCCATTTCAATTCCAGCTCTTTGGTTTTTTCATGCAGATTGCCTATTTCGCTATCCACCTCCTTGAGCCTATTTTTTATTTCGCTATTTTTATCTCCGCTCAAACTCAAGCTGGCGACTTCTTTTTTTAGCGCTTCTTTCTCAATTTCTAAACGCATTATTTTACGATGCGCGTCTTCCAATATCGGCGGCTTATTTTCCAACATTATTTTCAAAGAAGAAGAAGCTTCATCTATCAAATCCACCGCTTTATCCGGCAAAAATCTGTTTGTGATATAGCGAGCAGAAAGATTGACAGCTCCGACTATCGCATCGTCGGTGATGCGCACGCCGTGAAAGAGTTCGTACTTTTCTTTAAGTCCGCGCAAAATAGCGATGGCGTCTTCCACGCTGGGCTCATCGATATAGACCGGCTGAAAACGCCGAGCCAGAGCCGGATCTTTTTCGATGTGCTTTTGATATTCGCGAAGAGTCGTGGCGCCGATTGCCCGCAACTCCCCGCGCGAGAGCGCTGGCTTTAGCATATTCGAAGCGTCCATAGTGCCTTCGGCTCCTCCCGCTCCGACAATCGTATGAATTTCATCGATAAAAATAATCACCTTGCCGTCAGATCTTTCGATTTCTTTCATTATGCCTTTCAATCTTTCCTCAAATTCTCCGCGATATTTGGTGCCGGCGACAAGTAAACCCAAATCAAGAGACACGAGCTCTTTATCTTTCAAAGACTCCGGAACATTGTTTTTCACAATCATTTGCGCAAGCCCTTCCACCACCGCCGTCTTGCCCGTGCCGGCCTCTCCGATCAGAATCGGATTATTTTTAGTACGCCTAGAAAGAATCTGCATAATGCGAGTGATTTCACTGTCCCGTCCGATGACCGGATCAAGCTTGTCTTCTTTTGCCAGCTTGGTCAGATTGCGAGTATATTTCAAAAGCAATTTAAATTTCTTCGGCTCCGAAACATCAGTGATATTTTGACTGCGAAGTTCTTGTAACACTTTCATAACCGAATCTTTGTGAATTCGAAAACGCGCCAAAGTTTCTCGTGCTTCACTTGTGACTTCTAAAATAGCTATAAAAAGATGCTCGGTCGAGACAAAATCATCTTTCATCGCTTCTGCCAATTTTGCCGATTGTTCTATCACCTGCGCAAGATCCGGATTCAGATAAATCTGATAAGACGGAGAAAGAGTGTTGCGAGACTCTGGCAACTCAATCAATTCCAAGACTGAGTCCGTCAAAAGCATAGTGTCGATTTCCAATTTATCTAAAATAGAATTAACCATACTTTCGTCTTGTAGCAAAAGCGCGGCAAGCAGGTGCGTCGAAGAGACATGATTGACTCCCCTTTCTATGGCGAGCTCGTGAGCTTTTTTTATAGCGTCTTTTGATTTGGTTGTGAATTTATTTAATGGCGGCATATATATATTTTAGATATATCTTGATTATACACTATCTGTCAAGCAAAATTATTGGACAGATGGAGAGCCGATCGGCGCCAAGATCGGAGCGGCGGGCAGCGTCTCAGGATTTGCGACAGGACCTAAAGATATTTTTAGAGCGTTAGAAATAGAATGAATCGAAGCAAAAGATGTCGTGTCCGCAAACAAGGCAATGCCCAAAGCATTGCCATCAATGTCGAGCACGACAGCTCCGGCATTTGATTTGGTGACATTGATTTTTAAATCTTTATTGCCCTCAAAAATAACAGAAGAGATATTATTTCCTAGAACAATAATTTTCTGTCCTATTTTCATTTTTTCCAAATCTCCAAACGCAGGTACGGTAAACGCGAGCTTGTCTGTGCCATTCACCGCAGTCCCAGCTTTTAGAAAAGCAAAGCCGTTTTTGTCGACAGACACAAAATCCGCTTTGAATTTTCCGCTGTCGTTTTTCAAATAATAAACTCCTTTTTCGGAAACGAGCGTCCCATCGACTACCACCACCCCTTCAGTTGAAATCGCGAATCCTCTGCCGACCGAAACTTCCGTATTCTTTCCATCTATATCGAGAGCTTCCTTGGTCACGGTAAACAAAGCCGATCTGTTTTTGGCAATCGCGTCCACCACCAGATCTTCTTCTTTGACTATTACCGTCTGATTGATTGTTTTTCCCTCCACTTGTTGAATTTTCTCAATCGTCTGTCTGATAACATTGTTGACTGGTGTGGTAAAAGAAGCCGGCGCCTGTTGCATCAAAGTGACGGTCGTGATACCCGTCGCAATCGAAGTGATGAAAGACAGCAATACTGCGAGCAGTATGAGCTGCGGCTTATTTAAATCTTTGATATCCATAGCCTAATAATACCACTTTTTTAGTTTTGTCAAAACTATTTCAAAGAATTTCCAGAGGATCTTCTTTTTTCTTCTGCTTCCTGTTTTTTTGCTTGCTCAAGTGTGTGTTTAAATCGTTCAAGTTCTTGTTCGGCTTCCCGAATATCTCTTTCGGCAAAGTGCACTGCCTCTTTCGCGGTTTCCAACTTTTGTTTTCTTAGACGAACTTCTTCTTCCCACCATTTTACTTTTCCTTCTGCAAAAGTTACTTCGCTCATATTTTTATATTATAAATTAATTAATAAAACCTTCTACTAAGCCTAATGATACCACTTTTTTAGTTTTGTCAAAATTTTTAATAAAGCTTTGACGGTGTAATTTATATCTGCTTTTGTTGTTTCTCTGCCTAAAGAAAATCTTAAAGAGCCATCAGTCTCTTTTATTTTGGGATTGATGGCTTGTATTACATAAGAAGCTTTTCCGTCTCCGGATTTGCAAGCGCTTTTGGCTGAAGCCATTATCCCTCGCGCCGACAATTCAATCACCAGTAAATCACTTGGAATATCTGAAATAGTGATATTCACATTATTCGGCAATCTGTTTTTCAAATCCCCATTTACTACATTGTCAAAGGTAACCTTTGACAATTTTGTGAAAAAATAATCTCGAAGCTTGATTAGTCTCTTTGCTTCTATTTCTTTTATTTTTTCTGTTATTTGTAAAGCTTTAGCGAATTGAACTGCAAGTGCGACATTCTCTGTCCCTGGTCGAAACCCAAACTCTTGATTCCCGCCAAACATAATTGGAGAAAGCGGTGTCCCTTTTTTCACATACAAAGCTCCGACGCCTTTTGGTCCGTAAATTTTCGCGCTATTCATCGACATCATATCAACTCCGAGCTGTGGAATACTTATCGGCAAATAATTAACCGCTTGCACGGCATCGGTGTGAAATACGGGGAACCTCTCCCCA
>CAYHBT010000014.1:0-16887 GCA_964354935.1 uncultured Candidatus Saccharibacteria bacterium | reverse complement strand
ATACGACTACGGGATCCATACGAAAAGAATACAAATTATGTTTATCGCGTCCTTTGTCGGAAGCCGTGCCTTCTAGATTGGCAAATGCGATATCGGAATTTTTCAGCAAATTTAATAAATCAGTATTTTCAAATAATTTGTTATAATCTCCATTTAAATTTTTTGTGACTGATTTTCTCACTCCGCGATCGAGCATCAAATCTCCAGCAAAAAATAATTTTACAAAATCCGGTTCGGTAATTGTTGGGATTTCTATTTTTTCCACTAATGCCGCATTTTCAAATGCCATCTGCGGCGTTTTTTCGGATTTTGTTCGGTTGAACATTGACCACACCGATGCTGAAAAAAGTATTCCGAAAATTAGCGGTAGTATTATCCAAAAACCCAATTTTATTTTTTTCAGCATTAATTTAGATTAAGATATAATCTATCGTTTTTCTTTCCAAATCCACACTTTTGACTTTTACCTTTACCCGATCTCCCAATCTATATTTTTTATGTTTTTTCTGGCCATCTAGTTCCAATTTTTTCTCATTAAAAATATAAAAATCATCGTCCATATCTCGCACTCGCACGAGACCTTCGCATTTTGTTTCAACTTCTTCAACATAAATACCCCATTCGGAAACTCCACTGATGATTCCTTCGAAGCTTTCCCCCAATCGTTTGCTCATATATTCTACCTGTTTGTATTTTATTGAAGCCCTCTCCGCGTCGGAAGCGCGTTTTTCTTGTTCGGAAGAAATGCGGGCGAGTTTTTCGTATTCAAGGAGTTTATCCTTGCCGACTTTTTTCTTTGCGAGATAGCCGGCGAGCAGTCTGTGTACCATAATATCCGGATAGCGTCTAATTGGGGAAGTGAAGTGAGTATAATATTCGAATGCGAGCCCGTAATGTCCGATATTCTCAGTAGAATAAATGGCTTTTGCCATGGAGCGAATTACGGCTCGGTGCACCGTGTCGCTCATTGTACTTTTCGAGTCTTTATTTGAAAGACTTTTCAATAATTTATTTATTTCGTGTGTTGGTATGATTCCATTCACTAGAGATACTTTGTGTCCCAAACTTCGCAAGAAATATGCCAAATCAGCCATTTTTTCACGGCTTGGCAGGTCATGAATACGATACAGGGATATGCTATCACCTTTCCCGCCTGAGGCGGGTCCGCCTTTGGCGGATATTTTTTTTGGCGACAACACTTCTGCCACTTTTTTATTAGCAAGGAGCATAAATTCTTCAATCAATCTATTTGAGTCTCCGCGTTCTTTTGTAATGACTTTTATCGGCACACCTTGTTTATCTAGCACAAATTTTACTTCTTCTTGGTCGAGCGAGATGGCGCCATTTTTAAATCTTTCGGCGGTGAGAATTTTTGCCAAGTTATTTAAGATAGATAATTCTTTATGGAGAGGAGCGCCGACTTTCTTTATGGATTCCTCGGCTTCTTCATAAGTGAATCTTTTTTGTGAATGAATTACCGTGCGCCCATACCATTCACTTTTTACTTTAGCGTGCTTGTCTATTATAAAAACAGCGCTCATAGTTAGCCTATCTTTGTTTGGCACCAGACTACACAAATCATTTGAAAGCACTTCCGGCAACATCGGAATCGTCCTATCCACCAAGTAGACCGAAGTTCCGCGTCCGCGAGCTTCCTCATCGAGCCCACTGCCTATTTTTACATAGTGCGACACATCGGCGATATGAATGCCTATTTCGTATTCATTATTTTCCATCTCCTTAAACGAAATTGCATCATCAAAATCTTTTGCATCATTTGGGTCAATTGTGAAAGTTAAAGTTTTTCTGAAATCTCTTCGCCCCGCATAATCACTTTCTTTCCCGCCCGAGGCGGGTCCGCCTTGGGCGGATATTCCTCTAGCCTCCTCTTCCACTTTTGCGGGGAACTCGGAATCAAATCCTTTTTCCATCGCGATAGCATGCATCTCTGTATTATTGTCTCCGGGATTGCCTAGAATTTTTATCACTTTGCCTTCTGGCGCTTTGCGCGAATCTGTCCAAGATACTATCTCTGCGAATATTTTCTGTCCCACCTTTGCCCCATTTAGCATCGGCTCCGGTATCAAAATATCTGTGTACATTTTGCTGTCGTCGGGTTTGAGAAAAAGTATATTATTTTCTCGTTCCAGCACCCCAGCAAAGCGCATTTTTGCGCGCGTGATTATTTTAGTGACTTCAGCGGTCTGCCTGTTCTTTCCTTTAGGGTGCAAGAGAATTTCCACTGTATCTCCGTGCATAGCCGTATTTAAATGCTTCGCATCGATTTCCGGATCCTGTCTGTCCTCTTTGGCCTTTTTATCAGGAATGGCGACATACCCTATACCTTTTGAGGAGATGGAGATAATGCCCTGCGTCCTATTTGTGCTTATTTCTGTCTTGTGTTTCATTACATAAAATATATCATAGTGTTTGCATTTTTTATAATTTGTGTTAAGCTACAAGAATGTTAAAAATAAGATTGCAGAGAATAGGAAGAAAGAACGACCCAGCGTTTCGAGTGGTTTTAACTGATTCAAAAAACAGCACCAAGAGCGGAAAATTTCTAGAACTGCTCGGCACTTATAATCCGAAGGCGGGAGAGAAAGTTTTAATTGCTGAAAGAATAAAATATTGGATGTCTCAAGGCGCAAAGGCTTCCGAAACTATACATAATTTTCTTGTGCAGGATAAAATTATTGAAGGCAAGAAAATAAATGTATTGCCAAAGAAAAAGCCGACGGTAAAACGAAAGGAGTTGAAAGCGAAAAAGTAATCAGTTATAATTGCAGGTACAGCAGTACTGTCGTAAGACTGCCGAACATTAAAAGATAAATTTGAATTTATATATGCAAGACGCAGACAAGGTATTTTTGGAGTATGTAGTGAAGGCTCTAGTAGACAATCCAAACGATGTGAAGATCGATAGGACGGTGGACGAGATGGGTGTGCTTATTTCTCTCACGGTAAATCCTGCCGACATGGGCAAGATTATCGGAAGAATGGGAAATACTGCTAAAGCGATTCGCACACTTCTTAGAATCATCGGTATGAAGAATAATGCTCGCGTGAATCTAAAGATAAATGAACCAGAAGGAGGTATGAGACCGGAGCGACCGATGGGTTCTACGGGGGGAATGAGTTCAACTCCGACAATGAAGACAGTTGATCAGGCAATGGAAGATTTGAAAGGAATATAATAAAAATCCCCCGCAAGGGGGATTTTTTGATAAAATACAAATATGCGTTTTCATATCATCACAATTTTTCCGGAGATGTTTGATTCTTATTTACAAGAGTCTATTCTTGGGCGGGCGATAGAGGATAATAAAATTTCGGTGAAGTTTTACAATCCGATGAGCTTTTGCAAGCCAAAAGAACGAGCGGACGGCAGGCCATACGGTGGCGGTCCGGGTATGGTTTTACGACCGGAATTATTTCTGAAAGCTTTCTCAAAAATTAAAATAAAAAATAAAAATAAAACTAAAATAATTTTATTTTCCACTTCGGGCAAAAAGTTCGATACAGCTTACGCAAAAACTAGTTCAAAAAAATATACGGATATTATTTTAATTTCCGGCAGGTACGAAGGCATAGATGCGCGAGTGCAAAAAATTCTCAAAGCTGAGGAAATTTCAATAGGGGATTATGTCTTGACCGGCGGAGAACTCCCAGCAATGGTTTTGATAGATTCAATTTCCCGCCAAATTCCGGGTGTTTTAGGTAAATATGAATCATTAGAAGAAGAAAGAGTTTCTACGAGCGAAGTGTACACTCGTCCGGAAGTCTTAAAGTATAAAAATAAAAATTACAAAGTTCCGAAAATTCTGCTTTCCGGGAATCATGCTAAAATAGATGAATGGAAGAAAAGAAAATAAAAAATAAAAACAACTTTCCAAAATTAAGATCAGTTATTATCGGAATTTCAAATATGGAAAGAGCAAAAAAGTTTTATATTTCTGTTTTTGGCATAATTATAGAAAATGATGAAAGCTCACATTATGTCAGTGCTCATGCAGTCGACGGGACTCATATTGAATTAGAAGGAGACTCGGAAAATAGATTTACAAATTGGGTCAAACACAATGTGGGTACATATAAAAACACTGAGTTTGTTGTTTCGGATATAAATTTATTTTTTGATACGGTTGAAAAGAATGGAGGAAAAATAGTCACCAAGCCGGTCGCAAGACCTTGGGGTGGCTTCGGCGGAGAGATTGCAGATACGGAAGGGAACATTCTTGCTATTAGCCAGAAATAAAATTTTCAGGGAAAAAATTAGTACTATATATAATATAATCTATTGTACAAGAAATCTGCATATGCTAGAATCTTGTACATATGGAAAACCAAGATGGATATTCAAAAAGGCTTAAAAACTTTTTAAACTCCAGCACTACAAGAGCAAAAATTTCTATGGTTGCTCTTTGTGTATTAGCTCTGGCTTCAATTCCAGTACTTGTGTTAGGAGCTTCGGCTATGGGAAATGCTGTGCAAGTATTTAAAATGTTTGAGGGTTCTAAGAAATACTCTAAAAGACAAATCAGGAGCGCGGTCAATAATCTTAAAAACCAAAGGCTTATAGAATATGTTGCAGACAAAGATGGAAAGACGGTTGTCAAAATTACAAAGAAAGGTGAAACTAAATTAAGGGCTTTTGATATTGAACTCATGACAATCAAAAAGCCAAATAAGTGGGACGGCAAATGGAGACTAGTTATGTTTGACATTCCAATGAGATTTACAAAAGGAAGAGAAGCTTTGCGATTCCACTTAAAAGAATTAGACTTTTTTCAGTTCCAAAAATCTGCTTGGATTTTTCCTTTTCCCTGTGAAGATGAAATAATTTTCATCGCTGATTTCTTTGGGATAGGGAAATATGTGGAGATTTTGACTGTGGACAATATCTCAAGAGATGAAAAATTGAAGAAATATTTTCATTTATCTTAATTTATTCTTTATCTGAAATTCTAGCATATGCGTAAAAATTAGATAGGAAATTACAAATTCATTTACGAATGGAAAACAAGAGAATGAGCTCTTATTGAATGTTTTGTGCTACAATGGACATATGAAAAAAACAAACATCCTAATCGGTTTTCTTGTCGTCGCTATTTTCGTTCTAATTGGTTTAAGATATTTTGAGAATAAAAAAGTAGAAGTTGGAGAAATAAAAAATACTTCAGAAACAAAAAATGTTCATACGGTTTCTGTTGGTAATAGCCCAATAGAATTTGATTTACCATCAGGCTACGGAGTGTACACTTCAGGTGGATATGAGGGCGGGTATCAATTTACTATAAATGTCGGAAAAGTATCAGGAGACAATAATCTTTCTGAAGTTGCGCCGAAAATTGATATACGAGATTTTGTGCCTCAGTCCGGAGGTGGAAAATGGTATAAACCTAGCGAATATGTTGACATCGTTTTTACTACTGGACCTGATTCGGGAAATTTAGAACCAAAGCTGATAACGCTTTTGGGCAATAAGGCTGTTCAGACTATCACTGACGCTGACGGTAATCCTATAATAGTTGGCTACTTGAGAGGAGATCAATTGCCTGTAAGTTTTAAAGGAAAAGAATATTCGGTCACAGTATCTGGAACTACTTATGGTACAGGGAAAGAATTTAATCAAGAACTATTTGATATGGTTGTTAATTCATTGCGGATAAAATCTAAGTGATATCCCCATCTCATAGTTGACAAATAAAGCTAAATAGAGTAGTGTCAAATTTAGATTCACTGATTGAGTATTGACTGGAATCCTGTGTATATAAGGTTATTATTACTAGGGTTTTAACTTAATCATCTAAATAAATCAAAAAGATTAAGAGAAGCTAGAGAAAAGCATTTTTCGTCTGTTTTTCCCTGTAGTCTCTTTGTTTGTTTTATTTGGACTAAATAAATATGCATACTACTCTCGAGCGTCCGAAGAAATATTTTGCGAGATACAAGAAGCCTCTCGTTCCGTTTCCAAATCTTATTGAATCGCAGGTAAAAAGTTTTAAATGGCTGGTGGAGCAGGGAATTGGAGAAGTCTTTAAAGAATTTTCTCCCATCATCGACTATTCCGGAAAAAAGTTTCAGCTCGAATTCACCTCTTTTTCTTTGAGTGAATCAAAAACTGACGAAAATGATTCTAAGATAAACAAACTTTCCTACCAAGGACTTTTGAAGGCTCGCGTCAAACTGACAAATAAAATATTGGGCACAGTCAAAGAGCAGGAAATTTTTATGTCGGAATTTCCTCTGATGACTCAGCACGGCACATTTATCATAAACGGTGTCGAGCGTGTGATCGTGCCTCAACTCGCGAGAAGTTTCGGAGTTTTCTTTACAGAATCTGAAAGTAAGGGTAGCCGATATTTCGGTGCCAAAGTTATTCCAGCTCGCGGAGTTTGGATAGAAATAGAGTCCGAATCCGATGGCGGTATCTATATAAGAATAGACAAAAAGCGCAAATTTCCTGCGACTGCTCTTTTGCGCGCAATGGGATATGAAAGCAACGAAGCTATTTTAAAGGCTTTTTCATCTCCGACAATGTCTGCAAATTCTGCGGAAATAATGAAAAATTGTTTAGCTAAAGACGGAATAAAGACCATAAACGAAGCTTATATTGAGATTTACAAGCGTCTTCGAGATGGCGATATGGCAACAGCAGACAATGCAAAAGAATTTATAAATTCATTGTTTACCGCTGAACGATACGATTTATCTCCGGTTGGACGATTTAGATTCAATCAACGATTCGGCAATCCAATGGACGAAGAATCGCTTGCTCGTCGAACTATTTCTAAAGAAGATTTAGTCACTGTTATTGCTCATATTATTTCTTTAAATAGTACTCCAGATGCCAAAAGTGATGATATTGATCACTTGGGTCAAAGACGCGTACGATTTGTCGGTGAAATACTTCAGCAAAAAGTACGCACTGGTATGATGCAGATCAAAAGAAATATTCAAGATCGAATGTCTATTATTGATGTTGATACGGCGATGCCGATTGCAATCATAAACCAGCGCCCACTCCAAGCTCGCATTAAAGAATTTTTCACAACCAACCAGCTTTCTCAATTTATGGCGCAAGAAAATGTGCTCTATGAAATAGAACACTTGCGTACTCTCTCTGCGCTCGGACCCGGAGGGCTCACGCGTGAACGCGCAGGTTTGGAAGTTCGCGATGTGCATCCTTCCCATTACGGCAGAGTTTGTCCGATTCATACTCCAGAAGGTCCAAACATCGGACTTATCTTACACCTTGCCACTTACGCAAAAATAAATGAATTTGGAATTATTGAAACTCCATATATCAAGGTTAAAGATGGAAAAATAACAGGAGAAGTAGTTTATCTAAATGCTCTTGAGGAGGAAAAATACAACATTGCGCACGCGGCGACTCCTTATGATGAAAAGGGAATGATAACGGAAGAAAAAGTGGAAGCTCGAGTCAAGACCGAACCGGGCGCTATCTCGCGCGATTTAGTCGATTTTATCGATGTCTCTACCAATCAGGCATTTTCCATTGCTACCTCAATGATTCCATTCTTGGAACACAACAACGCAAACCGCGCGCTGATGGGAAGTAATATGCAGAAGCAAGCTGTGCCTTGTGTATTGCCTGAAGCTCCACTCGTCGCTACCGGTATGGAAAGTCTTGCTTCGCGTGATTCAGGCAGATTGATTATTGCCGAAGAAGATGGAACTGTTTCTTATTTAGACGCAAAGAAAATAGTTGTTGATGGCAAAAAAGAAAAAACTTACACTCTCATAAATTTTATGAGAAACAACAACTTTGCAGTATTTCACCAGCGTCCTTTGGTTAATGTCGGCGATAAAGTAAAAAAAGGCGATGTGTTGGCGGATACGAGTAGCACTATGGGTGGACAAATCGCTCTTGGGCAAAATATTTTCGTTGCTTTCTTGTCTTGGTCCGGTTCGACATACGAAGACGCGATAATTGTTTCTGAACGCTTGGTGAAAAAGAGCAAATTTACATCTGTCTATGTCGAAGAATTTACCTGTGTTGTTCGTGATACCAAGCTGGGTCCCGAAATAACCACCCGTGATATTCCAAATGTTGGAGAATTAAAACTCAAAGATCTTGATGAAGATGGAATCGTTCGCATTGGAGCGGAGGTTCGGGAAAATGATATTTTGGTTGGTAAAATTACTCCAAAAGGCGAGACCGAACTTACTCCCGAGGAAAGACTCCTCCGTTCTATTTTTGCTGAAAAAGCTCGCGATGTGAAAGATACTTCGCTGCGTGTGGAGCACGGCAAGCGTGGACGCATTATTGGTGTGAAAATCTTTTCTCGCGATCTCGGACATACGCTCGAAGCGGGAATTATTAAGAAAATAGTTATTGAAGTCGCTCAAATCAGAAACATTTCTGTCGGAGACAAGCTTTCCGGACGACACGGCAACAAGGGTGTTATTTCAACAATCTTGCCGGAAGAAGATATGCCATATACTGCGGACGGTACTCCGATTGATATCATACTTTCACCGCTCGGTGTCCCTTCTCGTATGAACTTGGGACAGATTTTAGAAATCCATCTAGGTATGGCCGCAAATTCACTCGGGTATCAGGCTATTGTTCCGCCGTTTTTGGGCGCTAAGCACGAAGAAATTGAGCAAGAATTGGTAAAGGCTGGGCTACCTAAAAATGGCAAGTTGAAACTTTATGACGGACGCACAGGAGAGGCTTTTAAACAAGATGTCGCTGTCGGTTATATGTATATGCTCAAGCTGCATCATATGGTGGAAGATAAAATCCATATGCGTTCGATTGGTCCGTATTCGCTCATTACTCAACAGCCGCTTGGCGGAAAGGCTCAGGGCGGAGGACAGAGATTCGGAGAAATGGAAGTCTGGGCACTTGAAGGTTATGGTGCGGCTTATACTTTGCGCGAAATGCTCACTATCAAGTCCGACGACATACTCGGCCGATCTGCAACTTTTGATTCTATTATTAAGAATGAAAAGATTCGACCGCC
This sequence comes from uncultured Candidatus Saccharibacteria bacterium, assembly GCA_964354935.1. Lineage (GTDB taxonomy): Bacteria > Patescibacteriota > Minisyncoccia > Phycocordibacterales > UBA9973 > UBA9973. Next base: position 7,891 of record CAYHBT010000014.1, on the reverse strand, counting down.
AAATTCTCCGGCTTCCTTCAATGTGCTCTTAAATTACTTAAGAGGTCTAGCGCTTGATGTTGATTTAAAAAAGGGAATTAGTGAAGAATAAAATAATATATATGAAAACACTAAATACAACTGAATTTGATCAAATAGCGCTTCGTCTTGCATCACCTCTTCAAATTGAAGAGTGGTCTTTCGGAGAGGTGACCAAGCCGGAAACAATAAATTATCGCACAGGCCGATCCGAACGCGGAGGTCTTTTTGACGAAAAAATATTCGGACCGGAAAAAGATTACGAATGTTACTGTGGAAAATATCGCCGAATTCGCTATAAGGATATTATCTGCGAAAAATGCGGAGTCGAAGTTACTCGTTCGATTGTGCGCCGCGAGCGAATGGGGCATATCGAGCTTTCTACTCCTGTATCGCACATTTGGTTCTTGCGTGGAGTTCCTTCTCGTATGAGTATTCTTCTTAATATATCTGTTTCTGACCTTGAAAAGGTTATATATTTTGCCGGCTATATCATCACCAAGGTACACGAAGAAGAAAAAGAAAATGTAATTTCCGGACTCGATAAAGAATACAAAGCTAAATTAAAAAATGCCGCTGATGAAGATACTCGTGAAAAATTAAAAAATTTGCTTTCGGTAACCAAAAAAGAAATCGGAGAAATTTATGAAGGAAAAGTTTTAAACGAAATTTCTTTCCATCATTATTCCTTGAAATACGGAACTTGTTTCGAAGCGAATATTGGCGCTGAAGCTATCTATTCTATCTTCAAAAATTTAGATTTAAATAAACTAAAAATTCATACCGAAAAAATGCTCGAAAAGGCAAGCGCGGCAGAAAAAGAAAAATTACAGAAAAGACTTTCTCTGATTCGCGCGATGACCTATGCAAACATTCGTCCAGAATGGATGTTTTTGACGGTTATTCCGGTCATTCCGCCGGTACTACGACCAATGGTCGCGCTTGATGGAGGTAGGCATGCGACTTCTGATTTGAATGATCTTTATCGCCGAGTTATCAATCGAAACAATCGCTTAAAGAAACTAAAAGAAATCAACGCGCCAGATGTTATTTTGCGAAATGAAAAAAGAATAATTCAAGAAGCTGTCGATGCACTAATAGACAACTCAATCGCCAAGCAAAATGATTCTGCTGCAATGAGTCAATCTCAGAAACGTCCACTCAAATCTCTCTCTGATAATTTGAAATCCAAGCAAGGTCTTTTCCGACAAAACTTGCTCGGAAAGCGCGTCGACTATTCTGGTCGTTCGGTTATCGTCGTCGGTCCTGAGCTCAAACTCAATCAATGCGGATTGCCAAAACATATGGCGCTGGAACTTTTCCGACCATTTGTTATTTCAAAAATTTTACAGGCAGAACTCGCGTTCAACATTCGAGGCGCTAATAAATTAATTGAAGAGCGCACGCCCGATGTCTGGGCGATGCTCGAAGAGGTGATTGCCGGAAAATATGTTTTGTTAAACCGCGCGCCGACTTTGCACCGCTTGGGTATTCAGGCTTTTAATCCGATTCTAATTGAAGGAAATGCTATTCAAGTTCATCCTCTCGTTTGTCAGGCTTTTAATGCTGACTTCGATGGAGACCAGATGGCTGTCTATGTTCCACTCTTGGAGGAAGCGCAGTCTGAAGCAAAAGAATTGATGGCGTCAAATAAAAATTTACTCAAACCTCAAAATGGAGATCCTATTGTGCATCCTCGTATGGATATGGTGCTTGGAAGTTATTGGATGACAAAATTTGTGGCCGGTGAAGAAGGAGAAGGTAAATATTTTTCCAGTCCAAATACCGCTATTATGGCATACGATTACGGACTTGTGTCTCTTCGCGCCAAACTAAAAGTTCTAGCTTCCGATCATCCAAGATATCGAAAATTCGACGGAGGAGTTTTTGATACTTCTGTTGGTAAACTTCTTTTTAATAGCATTCTGCCCGATGATTTTCCTTATGTAAGTGATGAAATGACTCAAGACAGATTGTCTATGTTGTTAGACGAACTTATCATTCATTCTGGAGTTGACAATACTCCTGCTTTCTTGGATAAGATTAAGGCTTTCGGTTTCAAGTACTCTACAGTTTCTGGTACCACTTGGGGGCTTGACAATGTCTTCGTATCTCCGGAAAAACCGAAAATTATAGCGCAAGGAAAGAAACTAGAGGAAGAGATTGTTGCTCAATGGAGTGAAGGTTTGCTTTCCGATGAAGAAAAATATCAGAAAATTATTGAAATTTGGACACACACCAAAAAAGATTTAGAAAAAGTTTTGCCTCAGACGCTCGTAAAGCATGGTTCTACTTACGATTTGTTTACCTCTAAGGCTCGAGGTACGATGTCTAGCTTGATGCAGATGACCGGTATGATAGGACTCATTCAAAACAACCAAGGTAAGACTTTGGAATTCCCTATCATTCCTTGTTATCAAGAAGGTCTTTCTCCGATTGAATACTTCGTCATTACACACGGAGCTCGAAAGGGAGCTTCTGACACCGCGCTTAATACCGCTAAGGCCGGATATTTGACTCGAAGATTGGTTGATGTCGCTCAGGATGTGGTTATCACCGAAGAAGATTGTGGCACCAAAGAAGGCAAAATTGTCACTCGTGAAGATATTTCCGGAATGGAAATTCCGCTTTCAAAAAACATTCGCGGAAGAGTGTTAGGAGCTGATTTGAAAGATAAAGATGGAAAAGTGATTTACAAAAAAGGATTCTTGATTACAAAAGAGGAAGCTTACAACATTGAAGGCGCCGGATTTACGGAGGTATTCGTGCGCTCTCCGCTCACTTGCAAGACTGTGCACGGTCTTTGCGTTAATTGTTACGGACTTGATTTGGGAAGAAATCGTCTTGTTGAGCTTGGCGAAGCAGTCGGCATTATCGCCGCTCAAGCTATCGGAGAACCGGGTACTCAGTTGACGCTTCGAACTTTCCACGCCGGAGGTGTCGCTGGTACGGACATCACTACTGGTTTGCCTCGTGTCGAAGAAATCTTTGAACGAAGAATTCCAAAAAATCCAGCGGTCATTTCAGAAACTGAAGGTGAAATTATTTCTATCATTGCTTCCGAAGGAAAAGAGAAAATTATTAAAGTTCTTTCTGATTCTAAAGAAGATGGAAAGAAAAATGAAATGGAATATACTGTAGCATTTCGTCGAACACCAATAGTGAAAGTTGGCGACAATGTAAAAAAAGGACAGTTGTTAACTGATGGTTCGGCTGATATTACGGAAATGTTTAAATTTGGTGGAAAAGAGTTAGTCGAAGAATATATCATTCGAGAAATAAATAAAGTTTACGAACTTCAGAGCGCTTCGATTTCCAGAAAGCATACCGAAATAATCATTCGTCAAATGTTCTCCCGCCGAAAAATAAAAGATGCGGGCGAGACTAATTTCTCCACTGGAGATATTGTCGAAAATACGGCATTTATGGAAGAAAATTTCAGAATTGAGGGATTAAATGGAAAAGACGCTGAAGATAAAAAAGCGAAAGCGGAGACCGTCGTGCTTGGTATTACTGAAGTTTCACTTCGCACCAAGAGCTGGCTCTCTGCGGCTTCCTTCCAAAACACCAACCGCGTCTTAATCGAAAACGCCGTTAAGGGCGGGGTGGACTCTCTCCGAGGTCTCAAAGAAAATGTCATCATCGGAAGGCTCATTCCGGCTGGTACCGGATTCAAAAGCAAACTTGCTTCTACTCTAGAGAAATAGTTTTTTGTTGGTTAAAATTAAATATTATTTATGGACCAAGATTTTGACAATTGGAATACCAAGAAAAAGGAACTCTCAAATGGAAAAAGGGTTTATTTCCACAAAGGAGAAGTTTGGTTTACGGCTGTAGGTAAAAATATAGGAGACGAAGAAGATGGAAAAAATTCCAGTTTCGAAAGACCTGTTTTAATAGTTAGAAAATTCAATAACAATATATTTTTAGGAACTCCTTTAACATCTAATGAAGATAAGGAAGGGAAGTATTATCACAAATTAACTTCCTTTTTTGGTTCAACGATAATTCTGTCACAAGTTAGACTTTTTGATGCAAAAAGATTGTTAAGATATATGGGCAAAATAGAAAATGAAGAATTGAAAGAAATAAAAATTAAAATAGGAAAAATCGTATGAAAATACGAAACCCCCTTTCGGGGGTTTCTCGGGGTCTCCGACAAGGGAGACATTTACGAGATAAGTATATCAAATACAAAAAATATGTCAAGTAAATAAGTGATGAGTTGTTAATATAATTTTATGAATCCAGAAACAAAATTTGTTGTAAACCCTCTTGAAAAATATTTTCTAGATTTTAAACGCTCTGGTGCTAAATGGAGTACGAAGCACAAGCCGAAGTTTGAAAGTTCAGCGACAGGTTGGGATTTACAGATGGGACGTAAAAATCAAGTTTTATTATTTGAAGCAAAGTATATAAAAGGATCATTTGCTTCTGCCTTTGCAGGATTAGTTATTGCTCCTTTAACTAATAAAACAGAAAAAATGAAGAGTAAAAAGAAAAAAAGTTGGTCATCGGTTATTTGTTGGGCGATTGGTTATAGTTATAAAAATGGAGTTTATCAGATTTTACTTGACTATTTGGCAAGAAACTTGGAATTTTGGAAGCAGTATTCAAAAATTTTGAAAGTGAAATATATTTATTTTGTTGATAATCAAAAAGTGGCTCAAATCAGGTTTGGTAAGATTATTAATATTGCAACACAATATAAATTATCATCATTAGATGAATCTTTAAACGAAAGAAGATTAATAGCAAAAAATTTATTAAAAAATCTTAAGTTTAAATAGAAATAATATGTCCTCATCTGTTGATCAAATTAAATCACGAATAGACATTCTCTCCTTGGTCGGAGGGTATGTGAAGCTGGATAAGGCGGGAAAGAGCTGGAAAGGCAGATGTCCTTTTCATAATGAAAAGACGCCCAGCTTTTTCGTCTCGCCGGAGCGGGGGAGCTACTATTGTTTCGGTTGTGGAGCTTCCGGAGATATTTTTACTTTTGTGGAAGAATTTGAAGGACTCGATTTTAAGGGAGCGTTAAAACTTTTAGCGGATAAGGCTGGAGTAACGCTTGAAAACTACAGCAAAGAAAATAAAGAGGACAAAGAGACTAAGAGCGAAAAAGAAAAACTTTATGAAATTATGGAAGAGGCTACAAATTTTTTTGAAAAAAATTTGGTGGTGAATAAGCCCGCGCAAGAATATCTAAAATCTCGCGGGGTTCTAGAAAAAACTATAAAAGATTTCAGAATCGGTTTTGCGATTCTAGATTGGCGGACTTTGTATGATTTTTTAAAGGGAAAAAATTTTACAGATAATGAAATAGAAAAAGCAGGACTAGCCAAGAGACCAGAAGATAAGGCAAAAGGAATGTACGACAGATTCCGCGGGCGAGTCATGTTCCCAATTTCCGATTCTAGCGGAAGAATTATAGCTTTTTCCGGTAGAATTTTGGTCGATGACGGCAAATCCGCTAAATATTTAAACTCTCCAGAGACTCCTATTTTCAATAAATCTTCCGTGCTTTTTGGCATAGATAAGGCGAAAGATTCAATTCGCAAAAACAATTTTTCCATTTTAGTCGAAGGGCAAATGGATTTGGTTTTATCTCATCAGGCGGGTTTTAAAAATACTATCGCTTCTTCCGGCACAGCAATGACGGATCAGACTTTATCAAAAGAAAATATTATAAACAATCTCGGACTGGTCTGCAGACTTTCGAAAAATATTGTTCTCGCTTACGACGCGGATAAAGCGGGAATAAATGCCACGAATCGTTTTGCGAAGATTGCGCTTTCTCTCGGTATGGACGTGAAAGTCGCCGGTATGAAGGAAGGTGTCGATCCGGCGGATACTATTTCCAAGGAAGGCGTAGATGCGTGGAGAGAAGTCATAAGAAATTCTAAACACTTCATTCCATTTATGTTGGAGAGAATTTTAAAGGAAGCGGGTGGCGATACCCGAAAAGCAGGCAAGCTGATTCGCGAGCGCCTTCTGCCTTTTGTGAATGATTTGCAAAGCGCAATAGAAAAATCTCATTTTATAAAACTCATTAGCGACAAATCCGGCATTACTGAGAGCGCTCTTGTGGAAGATTTGAAAAAGGTAGAGTCAGAATTGAAATATGAGAAAGAAGAAACCGAAACTGCGCGTGTAAATGTCGAGAAAAAATTAAGGAAAGATCCGATTGAACGCCGTCTTTTGGGGATAGCTTTTTGGCAGGAAAATGTGCAGAATAGGATAATAGACTCAGAATTTATCTTTAACAGGCTCTCGAAGGCTAAAGAAGCCCTTAAAGATATAAAAGAAGACCTAATTTACGAGGCAGAGGCATTTTACGCAAATAGTGATAATTTACAAAAAGATGTGGACGAAATGTTGCTTAATATCGAAGAAGAATATTTAAATGAAGAATTAGTTAGAAAAATGGTAGATTTGAAAAATTTAAAAGACAACCCAGAAGGAAAGCAAGCTTCCTACGGGGCAGGAACAAAAGAAATGGAAATTTTAAAGAATATAGATAAGATCAATAAAAGAAAAGAAGAAATTAAAAATAGTCGATTAAAAAAATAAAATTTTATGAAGAAAAAAATAAAAACAAAAAAAATAAATAAGGCTAAAAAGATACCTGCCCGCAATGCTACGCATGGCGTTGCAGGCGGGGTTAAAAAAACTATCAAAAGAAAGCTCGCCAAGAAAGCGGTAAAAAAGGCCAAAAAACAAACGATTGGAGAAAAAAAAGCGGATAACTTATCTCGTATTAGCAACGAACTCATAGAGAAAGGGCGAAAAAGAGGATTTATTACTTACGACGAAATCCTAAAAACTTTTCCGGATATTGAAAATAATATCTTGTTTTTGGACGAACTATATGAAAAATTCGCGATCGCAGGAATCGATGTTCTAGAGGGGGGAAATTTACTTAATCTAAATAACGAACTTACTGATAAAGATTTAAATAAGGGTAGTATGCATGATTCTATTCAGATGTATCTGAAAGAAATTGGTCAGTATCCTCTCATTCATGCGAGCGATGAAAAAGATTTAGCCAAGCGTATTGAGCAAGGAGACATTGAGGCAAAGAATTTACTCGCTCGTGCCAACTTGCGTTTGGTGGTTTCTATCGCCAAAAAATATGTGGGGCGTTCTGCAAATCTCACTCTTCTGGATTTGATTCAAGAAGGCAATTTGGGTTTATTTAAGGCGGTTGAGAAATTTGATTGGACAAAAGGATACAAATTTTCCACTTATGCCACTTGGTGGATTCGTCAATCCATCACTCGCGCACTAGCCGATCAATCTCGTACTATTCGCATACCGGTGCATATGGTGGAGACAATTTCCAAATATAAGCAGACACATCGAAGGCTTTCTCAAGATTTAGGCAGGGAACCGCTCGCTGAAGAAATAGCGACAGAAATGGGAATTCCAGTAGAAAAAATCCATGTGATTGAAAATATTTCCCAAGAGACGGTATCACTCGAACAGCCGGTGGGGGACGATGATGACAAATCAACTTTGGAAAACTTTATTCCAGACGATAAAATTTTACGCCCAGATCAAGAATCTTCACGCCGAATTCTTTCCGACCAGATTCGCGAAGTCTTAAACGAGCTCAATCCCAAGGAGCGTAAAATTCTTGAAATGCGCTATGGATTGCTCGACGGTATTCAACACACACTCGAACGAGTGGGAGAAGAATTCGGTGTGACTCGTGAACGCATTCGTCAAATTGAAGCCAAAGTGCACGAAAAACTCCGAAGTCACGAAAAAATTTCAAGGTTAAAAAACTACTTCGATTAAAGTGGATGACTATTTATTAGTACCACAATAAACACGGTCGTGGTTATTGTGGTTAGTTAAGTTATCCACA
>CAYHBT010000013.1:0-17434 GCA_964354935.1 uncultured Candidatus Saccharibacteria bacterium | reverse complement strand
ATATCGGAGAAAATGGTTATTTTAGGCAACGGCAACGTCGGCATCGGGACGACGGGACCGGGGTTAAAACTTGATGTTCAGGGTGTAGCAACTGGAGCAGTAGGACTACCCGTGACATCAGGCACAGCACAAAGTGGAAATTTGAGATTAAAGGTTTCGGGTACTAATAATGTGCTGGACTTTGGTGTGACGGAAGCAGGAACTCCATACGCATGGATTCAGTCAACAGACAGAACTGATTTAAGTGCTAATTATGGTTTATTGTTAAATCCAAACGGAGGCAACGTCGGCATCGGGACGACGGCGCCGGGAGCGACTCTTGATGTGGTGGAAGCGGTTTGGTCGGGAGGGGCCTCAGCATTACCCACCGGAACTATGGCTGCATTCAGGAGTGGTGGTAGTGGAGGAATTGCAATTTTAACGGACGGTAACGCCCCTGCAACTGCTAACCTCTATTTTGGTAGTGTGGTTAACCCCGACGGCGGAGGAATCATATACACCGCGACTGCTCCGTCTTCTATGGCTTTTCGAGTGAATGATGCTACGGGTATGACGCTTGATGCAAGCGGGAATCTCGGCATAGGGATAACGTCACCAGGAACGAAGTTAGACGTACTTTCCGCAAATAATAATGCTTACGACCCAACAGTTCGCGTGTGGTCGAACAACGGTTTATATTCGGGGGCACTTACATATAATGGGATACGTACCAATACTGATATTGCTTTCTATGTAAATGACGGGACGGCGTCGTCGGCAATAATCACAAGCACCGGCAACGTCGGCATCGGGACGACGGATCCACGGGAAAAACTTAATATCGGCGACGGCGGGAATGCATTATTGAGCGCCGGTATGCTCACCACCCCTTACGGCGGATTCGGAAGATTTTCAAACTTGGCTTATTACAGCGAGCAATTGGATCAAAGTTCTGCCCCTTACTGGGAGCGAAGCACCATTACTTCTATCACTAATGGCGCCACCGCTCCGGATGGAAGCACTACCGCTGACACCATTGTTCCCGCCTCTTTGGGATATATCGTTCAGAGGACAGCCAATAGTGGCGACCCAGCGGGAACTGCCTTGACGGTGTCAGTATGGATGAAATCAGCCACTGTTGGAAAACAAGTAAGAATCGGGGTAAGCAATCAGGTTGACAACACCCTTTTGATGAGTGAATTTTTCACTCTAACTACTTCTTGGCAACGCTATCAGTATAGCGCCACTGCTGCTGCTGGCGGTACTGCTACCACCAATTACGGTATGAATATTCAGTCGGCCAGTGATACAGCATCATTTGTCGCTTGGGGCGCGCAGTTGGAGAGCGGTGTCAGCACAGCTGGAACATATATCCAGACTGGAGCAACTAAAGCTTCCACTACCCAGCGTGGACTTGCGGTAAATTCAACTGGCGCGAGCGTATTTAATGGAAGTGTTGGCATAGGCACAGCGGCGCCAGCATACAAATTAGATGTTCAAACTGATGTCGCCTCTTATGTCGCCAGCTTCTTCAACGACGGCAACGCCACCACGCGAAGCGGAATTCTAATTCAAGGAGGTCTAGATGATCACACCGCCGCCGGACCTTCCACCCTCATCGGGTTCCAAGATGGCAATGGCGGAGCTGTCGGCTCCATTACCTTTGGCTCCTCTGCTACGGCTTACAACACCACATCAGACCAAAGATTGAAGAATCTAGTAAACGAACAGACCACTTCTTCCCTCAATGTCTTGAATCAAATCAAGATTCACGATTTCGTATGGAAAGATGATATCAACAACAATCTATACACCGGAGTCTTTGCCCAAGAGCTCTACGATGTGTACCCTCATGCTATCACCAAGCCGATAAATGAAGAGACAGACAACTGGATGGTGGATTATTCCAAACTCACTCCTGTGATGATCGCGTCTATTCAAGAGCTCGACCTCAATCTCGAAGGCATCTCTGGCACCATCACTCCCCTCGCTGGAAGCGAAAATGAATCTTTTGTGACGGCTTTCTGGAACAACACATTCGGCAGAGTTGGCGGATGGCTCGGTGATGCGGCAAATGGTCTTGCAAGCATCTTTGTAGACACGCTTCATGTCACAAACCAACTCTGCATCGGCAACACTTGCATAAATGAAGCACAACTGCAGGGGCTTTTGAATAATGCGGGGCAAAGCAGTAGCGGAGGAGGAAGCTCGACTCCTGCGCCTGAACCTACTCCAGAACCCGCACCCGAACCGACTCCAGAAGTAACGCCAGAACCTACACCGGAGCCTACTCCTGAAGTAACTCCCGAACCCACACCCGAGCCTACACCGGAGCCTACCCCAGAACCAGCTCCCGAAGCCCCAGCTGAAACTCCTCCTGCAGAGACTCCAGCGCCATAAAAAAACACTCCGAGAATCGGGGTGTTTTTTTTATCTTGTTGCGGGAGGCCGAATCGAACGGCCGTCTTAAGGTTATGAGCCTTACGAGATGCCTCTTCTCTATCCCGCTGTGAAGCTATTATACATCGTATAATGAATATATACAAGAGTAAAAAATCCTGAGTGAGAGGATTATTTTAGTTATCCACAATTTTATTTCTTGATTATCGTACTTATGATACAATGTCATATATGTCTAAATACAATGAACGGATAAAAGCTTTAGCAAAGAGAAGAGAAGGGATTTCTATTATTGCAATTGCGAGAGAGCTTGGTGTTTCAAAAGGCACAGTTAGCGAATGGTGTCGAGACATAGTTTTAACAGAAGAACAATTTGAAAAATTAAAAAGAAATCAAGGAATTTCAGTAACCACAGGACAAAGAATAGGAGCAGAGATGAATAAAAAGAAAAGGCTCGACGCTATCAAAGACGCTGAAACTTGGGGCAGAGAACTTATTAAAAATATTTCAAAAAACGATTTATTATTAATTGCTACAGCATTATATTGGAGCGAGGGTTCAAAAAGTGAGCATACTTCAGGTTTTATATTTGTAAATTCAGATCCAGAAATGATTCTTGTTATGAAATTATTCATAACGAATGTCTTAAATATAGCAAATGAAGAAATTGTATGTTCAATTCAGATTAATAGGATTCATGAAAAAAGGATAGATACGGTCTTGAATTTTTGGAAAAAACTGCTAAACTTACCAAATAATCAGTTCAGGAAGCCTTATTATGTAAACACCAAAGTTAGCAAGGTGTATGATAATTATGAAAATTATTATGGCACATGTAGATTGGTTGTAAGGAAAGGAATGAATTGGAAGTATAGAATGCTTGGTTTGATAAAAGCGATGAAAAGTAATATTTTGTCGACGTAGCTCAGGTAGTTAGAGCGGGCGTTTCATAAGCGCCAGGTCCCAAGTGCAACTCTTGGCGTCGACACAACAAAACAAAAATCCTCTTTGAAATTAGACGATTTTATGTATAATGAGATAGGTACATCGAGGCTGTTCCTGAAAAGGAAAAAGGATGTATTTGAGAAGTATAAAAAGTTGCGGCTGTAGCTCAACGGTAGAGCACCCGCCTGTAGATTCGTGCAGCTTTCCGCCGAAAGGCGGATTGAAACTCTTTGGGATATCGGTGAAGGCTAAACTCCTTAAGGAGCATGCGAATACCGAGGGAACTCCCCGATTTGGGTCGGGGGGAGCGCCGTAGAGACTAGATACCAAAGCACCTAACAGCGCAAGCTTATGGTGAAGATATAGTCCACGCCTTTATGAAAATATAGGATTTGAGTGCACGTGGGAGGCCGTGGGGTCAGCACCCATCAGCCGCGCAATTTTAACAAAAAATACAAAGGATTACCCTTTGTATTTTTTGTTTAGTTCTTTTTCTTATATATACCCAAACTCCCTAAAAATGCTCTCGTATGAGGCGATGACTCTTTTGGCTTCGCGCTGAGAAAGCTCGAAGGCTCCGCCTTCGTGAGCTATTCTATTTCTAATGGTATGCACTTCCCAAGCCGAAGTCAGGCTTTTAAATTTATCCTGTGTCGCAGATTTTAGTTTGTCGCCCAACGACTCGCCTTTAAACCCGAGCTGATTTAGCAAGTCTTCGAGCATACTATCCGCCTCAATAACCGCTAGCTTCCAATCGCTTTGATGCTGGGAAAAGAGATGGCTCAGAGTTTGAATCCAACGTGGATTTTTAGATACCGCTTCAGTCTCTTTTAGCTTTGCTTCTTTTTCCGCTTGATGATGCGCGTATTCGGCAATCTCGTGCTTTAGGTGTTTCTTTTCTTTACTTCTGATTTCAAATATGCGAATAGAGGTGTAGGAGATGACTGTGAGAAAAAATAGGCCGAGGGCAAAGAGAACAAAATTATAGACAGTGATAATCTGGTCGCCGATGCTGACAATATAATTAACGATATTTTGGATAGCTTCGGCGCCGTGATTGAATAGATAGCTCGGATTGAGCCATTTCGAACCAAGAATTGAATCTTCGATAATCGGATTTTGGTTTACCGGTATTTGTATTGCCATATGTAAATTATAGCATAAATTATTCCCCTCTTGAGGGGTGGCTCGTACTCGAGACGGGGTGGATGCACCTCACCCCAGCCCTCTCCTTGTTAAGGAGAGGGGGAAATTCATCCACCTCCCCCGCAGTAGCGGGTACTCCTCAAGAGGAGAATTAATTCTCTTCAAATTTATTCCCAACTTCGAAAAGGGCTTCCTCTCCCCCGTGCGGAGCCATAAATTGAATACCTAAAGGCAACTTCTTGCCTTCTATCTCAGTAAAACCGGACGGTATAGAAATCGCCGGCACGCCGACGATGTTTGCCGTACAGGTAAAAATATCCACCAAGTACATCGCAATCGGGTCGCTCTTCTCCCCTATTTTCCAAGCGGGAATCGGCGAAGTCGGCGTCAGTATTAAATCAATCTTGGAAAATAATTCTTTAAATTCTTGTCTTAAAGCGGCGCGCGCTTTCTGCGCTTTACCATAATAGGCATCATAATATCCGGCCGAAAGGACATACGCTCCCAAGAGAAGCCTTCTGCGAGATTCTCTGCCAAACCCCTTACCTCTTGAGAGCAAGTAATCTTCAAGTAAATTTTTCCCGTCTTTATGCGCCCCATATCGCATTCCGTCAAAACGCGCTAAATTGGTAGAAACTTCCGCGAAATTTATAATATAATACAAAGCAATGCAATTTGGCAGTTTGATATCTTTTATTTCATATCCCAATTTTTCTAATTTTTTTACAGATTCTTTAAAATTTTCTTTTACTTGCGGATCAATCCCCTCCTGATTTATCAAATCCCACGGAACGCCGATTTTCCCCGAATCGGACGTTGGACGTCCGAATTTCGGACGTCCAACGTCCGGAAGTGTCGTACTATCTAATTCATCTTTCCCTTTTATCGCATCAAAAATAATCTGCGCGTCTTCGACTGTCTTTGCTATCGGTCCGATGCAATCGAAAGAAGAAGTCGCCGCCATAAGTCCGGAACGCGACACTGCGCCATAAGTGGGTTTAAGTCCGACAACTCCGCAAAATGCCGACGGCTCGCGAATTGATCCTCCGGTATCCGAACCAAGAGCCGCCAGAGACATCATAGAAGCCACACTCGCCGCCGAACCGCCGGAAGTTCCCCCGGAAACTCTTGCCGTGTCATGCGGATTTCTAGTCACTCCATAGGCTGAATTCTCGGTCGAGCCTCCTAGAGCAAATTCGTCCATATTTGTCCTACCCAAAAACACCGCGCCTTGTTTTTTTAATTTTTCTATAACCGTGGCATCATAGCTCGCTACATAATTTTCCAGTATTTTAGAAGCGGAGCTCGCAATTCTGCCTTTGATTAAAATATTATCTTTTATCGCCATAGGAATGCCGGTGAGAGGTTTAATCTCTCCCCGAGCAATCATTTCGTCCGCAACTTTTGCCTGTTCTAGCACATCATCAAAAATTTCCAGATAAGCATTCAGCTCTTTATTCTTTTTCTTAATCTCATCAAGATACGCCTGCGCCAGCTCGACTGCCGAAAATTCTTTAGCATCTAATGCCCGTCTTGCTTCTTTAATTGTTAAATCTTTTAAATTCATATTTTTCTAGAACCTAGCCACTAGAACCTAGCACCTAATTCTAAAGTATCTTTTTAACTTTCAAAAAACCGTCTTGCGCGTCTGGAAATTGTTTCATAATTATTTCTTTTGAAAATTCCCGCGGCTCTGCTTTACCCGCCACAGCGGGCAAGTCCTCGCGCCAGACATTGCAATTTGCACTGTCCGACACCGAGTGTTGGACATCTACTTTAACTTGCTCAATCTGCTTTACATACTCTAAAATGCCTTGCATATCTTTTAGCAAGTCGCGTTTTTCCTCCTCCGAAAGCTCGATTCTAGCAAGCTCTGCAAGATTTTCCACATCTTTAATCTCCATCAAAATAGTATAGCAAAAACTTATTAATTGCGAAACTTGTCGCAGGCGTACTTTTTAGAGGGGCTTGCGCAGGCTGGCGAGCCGAGCAGGAAGAATTTTTCAGCAGAAAAATATCTGTACCCTATAAAAAGTATGCCAAGAAAAGAGTTTCGCAATTTCATCCAATCAAAGCCTTCACCCTCTCCTCCACCGGTGGGTGCGTAGCGAAAAATCCGCTTATTTTTTTACCCTGGTCGCCTTTGGCGCCGCCAGAGGCGGGTAAACCCAATCTTGAACCCTTTGGGTCTGAAATATATAAATGCGCGATAGCGCTAGACTGGCGATTCATAGGTTTACTGTATTGTGAAATTTTTTTCAGGGCGCTGGCGAGTCCTTCCGGATAGCGTGTGAGGAGCGCTCCGGAGGCATCAGCCAAAAATTCGCGTTTTCTTGAGATAGCCAGTTGAATCAAGACAGCTGCTATTGGCGCTAAAATTGAAAGAATAATTCCGATCACAAAAATAAAACTCCCCGCTTTGTCGTTGTCTCTGCTTCTCCCCATATTGCCGAAAAATAAATTCCGTTGGAAAATATCGGCAATGATGGTGATAAAGCCGACAAGCACGACTACGACCGTCCCTAGCAACATATCCCGATTGCCGATATGAGAGAGCTCATGCGCAATCACGCCTTCTAATTCTGTTTTGTTTAAGATTGTGAGAAGCCCCGTCGTCGCGCAGACTACGGAATGATTTTTATTCCTACCTGTGGCAAATGCGTTTGGCGCATCGTCGGTCACCACATAAACTTTCGGCATCGGGAGACCCGCCGCAATCGAAAGATTTTCCACACTATTGTATAAATCAAAATACTCTTCCCTTTTAGCCAGCTTGGCGCCGGCTAGTTTGAGTACAATCTTATCTGAGAACCAATAAGAAAAAAAATTCATCAGAATACTAAAGATAACAAAGAAATAAAGAAGGCTAGGATTGTTGTAATAAGAGCTAAAAAACCATCCAAAAAGAATCACCACCACAAAAAACAAGGACATCAGGAGCCATGTTTTTGTTACATTCTGCGTCTGGTGAGTATAAAGTGTCGCCATAAATTTATCGCCCACAGGTCAGACCTATGGTTCCCATAGGTCTGACCTGTGGAACTTTATCATTTCTTTGACTGCATTTTCTGGTAACTCGCGATGACAGAATTAATGTACGGACCACTGCAACCAAGACTTTGAATTCTGCTCTGATCGATACCATTTTCCATAAACAATCCGAGAGTGCCATAAAAATATATCTGCGCGCCATACTTGCCGAAATTCTCGACACTTGGAGCGCTAAATATGGGCACTTTCTTGCTTTCATCTATTGATTTCACGACAGACAAAGGACAAGAAATATATTGACCAGATAATTTTACTCCAGTGGCGTCCACAAGCGTACTATCTTCCGGATAAGATAATTTAAAATTACAACTTCCCCCATTTTTCACAATCTGAAATGAGCTTGGAAATAATGGATCAGTCAAGACAGCTTTGGCTTCTTCGCAACGCAAAGCACTTTCTCCTAGACAATTCATTGTCGCATCATTTTGATATGTGAGCGGATTTTTCAAATCTGGAGACTTGCCAGTGCCGCAATCTTTTACACTAATGATATTTTTTGCAATTATATCTTCTGGGGGCACGGCCACATCTACATTATCAATGGTAGAAACTTTTTTAGGAGAGAAAAAAGAAGCTGAAAAAGTCTTGACTTTATTCACTCCGAAATTCCAATATTTTGATATTGGCGCGCGATAAAACCAAATAGCAAAACCGAGCGCGCCGATGATGACGACAGCTATGGATATTTTCCAAAATGAAAAAGAAAAAGTCGAAGGTTTTGACGCGGATACCGATGCAGACATCGAAGATAATAATGGCGCGGATGATACTGACGGCTCTATTTTTTTCGTAGCAACAGCAATATTTTCTCCAAAACCTTGCATCGGAATCACTATCCTGAATGCTTCAGCTAGATCGGTATCACTCCAACCACCGTCAGCGATGAGCTCTTCACGGATTTGCTCGCGTGTGCGCTTTTTGGCAAATTCACCGCGTATATATCCTATAAGTTCTGGGGTAATCATAAGTTAGTTTCTAGGTTCTAGTGACTAGTTTCTAGTACCTCATTATTTTTAAAATTTGACTTCCACCGGATTCTGCGCCGCGTCGTCGTCTGCCAAATCGAAAAACTCTTTTTGAGTAAAATTAAACATTTTAGCTATGACATTCGAAGGAAAAGATTCAATCTGGATATTCAAATCGCGCACATTGGTATTATAAAATCTGCGCGCAGCTTGAATTTTATTTTCCGTGTCGGAAAGCTCGTTTTGCAACGCTAAAAAATTCGTATTGGCTTTCAAATCCGGATAGGCTTCAGATATCGCGAAGAGAGATTTTAAAGCGCCAGAGAGCATATTTTCCGCTTGTGCGTGTTCCTTGGTCGGACCTGTCGCCCCCATCGCCATACTTCTGGCTTTGGTAACATTTTCAAAAGCGGAAGATTCGTGCGTCGCATAACCCTTGACTGTATTTACTAAATTTGGAATCAAATCGTATCGGCGTTTGAGCTGGACTTCAATATCCGCCCAAGCTTCCTCCGCGCGATTGCGTAGAGCAACAAAGCCATTGTAAATGGTTGCAAACCAAACAATAAACAAAACGGCTAAAGCTGGAATATTAAACTTCCATTTTATTAAATCAAAAAAACCGCTACCTAATAATAACAATGCGAGAATACTAAATATGATATTCATACTTATATTATACTACAAGTATTCAAACCAACGCAATGAGTTTATAAACCTTTTACTTTATAACTTTTTTTCTAGCAGACTGCCATTCCTCTACCCATACCAAAAGCGGAGAAGCAAAGAAAAGCGAGGAATAAATACCACAGAAAAGACCGACAGTCAGAACAAAGGCGAAATTCTTGGTTGTTTCCGGACCAAAAAGATAAAGTGGCACAAGCACAAAAATAATCGTGAGTGTGATGTTTATGGAACGGACGATCGTCTGGCTAGTGCTTCGGCCGATAGTTTCCGCAAAGTGTTTTTTGCCGTCATCTTTAAGATTTTCTCTAATTCGGTCAAAGACGACGATCTTATCGTGCACAGACAGACCCAAGATGGTGAGCAAAGCCAAGACAAAGAGTGTGTCAACTTCGGCGCCGGTATAATGAGACACTAGCGCAAAAATTCCTGTCGGTATGATGATGTCGTGAATGAGAGTAACGACGGTAATAATTCCATATTTCCAAGAAGCCACCGGATGCGACACTTTGCGAAAAGCGTAAGTGATGAAAAGAATAATAGCGATGATTACAAAAATAATCGAAAGGATTGCTTTGCGGGCAAGCTCGCTTCCGACAGAAGGACCAATCGAAGTGAAGCCTTTTTCCGTCATCGCATACTTGCCATCGAAGGTAAGAGATTTGGAAAGTATCTCGTGTTCGGATTGACTGAGATCGCGGGTCTTGATCAAGTAACCCAGCTCTCCTGTAGGTTGAATAAGCGCCTGATTGATATCAAGTGTTTTAATTGCGTCTTCTACAAGGGACACTTCCGGACGAGAGTCGGTGTAAGAAACTTCGAGCAAAGCTCCTCCCTTGAAATCAATTCCAAGCTTGAGACCGAAAGTGAAAATAAAAACAAGCGAAACAACCATCAAAATAATCGAGAGAGAAAGAAATATTTTTTTGTATTTAATGATAAACATAATTTCTTTTGGAGACAGCGCTTTAGGCGCTCTGAGCGCCTAAAGCGCTGTCTCATTTATTAATTCCCGAACTAAATAAAAATCTGGTAATTTTATTGCTTTTCTCAATGCCGAGAGCGAAAAGGAAAATTCTAGAAACCGTAATCGCGGAAAACATCGACACTAAGACACCCAAGCCGAAAGTGAGCGCGAAACCTTTAATGAGCGGAGTGCCGAGCCAGAATAAAATGATGGAAGTGATGATGCTGGAAGTATTTGAATCTCGGACTGATGTCCAAGCCCTTTTGAAACCCGCGTGAATACCGTCGTTGATATTGTGACCATTTTTTATTTCTTCTTTCATTCTTTCGAAAATAAGCACATTGGCATCAACTGCCATTCCAAGCGAAATGATGAATCCGCCGATTCCAGCTGAAGTCAAAGTGACAGGCAGAAGTTTAAAAATAGCGAGAAGTATCGCGGTATAAAAAGAAAGAGCGACGACTGCGATTAGCCCCGGCAGACGATACCAAAGAATTAAAAAGAACGCCACCAACAAGAATCCGATGACTGCCGCCTTGACTCCGGCATTGACCGCCGACTCGCCCAATGTGGCTCCTATGGTCTGAGTGGAAAGAAGAGTAATCGGCACCGGTAGTGCGCCAGAATTCAATCTGCCCATTAAAAGTTTAGCTTCATTTGGAGTAAAATTTCCGGAGATATTAGCCTGACCGTTCGGGATTTCCTCACGAACAACCGGAGCCGAAACAATTGATCCGTCTAAATAAATCGCCACTAGTTTACCGATATTTTCTTTGGTAATTTTTGCAAAAAGTTTTGTGCCAACATCGTCGAACTGCAGACTAACTCGAAACTGCAGAGTATTCGGGTCCCTTTCTAGGGTAGCTTTTTTAAGATATCGCCCAGTAAGCTCTGTCGCAATAAATTGAGAATCCATATTCACCGTCGCAACGC
Organism: uncultured Candidatus Saccharibacteria bacterium; assembly: GCA_964354935.1. Classification (GTDB taxonomy): domain Bacteria; phylum Patescibacteriota; class Minisyncoccia; order Phycocordibacterales; family UBA9973; genus UBA9973. The sequence goes on along the minus strand of CAYHBT010000013.1, from coordinate 6,364 downwards.
CGTCTTTGTCTACAGTCACAGTTTGCGCTTCTTCTTTATTTGGATTTTCTATTTTGAATTCCAAAACCGGAGTCTCCTTGATCATTCCTAACGCTTCTTTTATATCGGTAATACCGGGAAGATCTACGATGAGTTGCTCCCCCGCCCCTGAAATAAGACTGCTGTGCTGGACTTGCACCACTGGCTCCGAAACTCCGAAAGTATTCACGCGTCGCTCAATCACATCTCGAAGCGCTTCCATTGAGCTGGCAACTTCTCCGGAAGCGACAGCGCTGACATCGGCTTTGTATATCAAATGACTGCCTCCGGAAAGATCAAGACCTAGTCGAAAAGGAAATTTCTTGAAGAAAGCGCTTTGATTCTCAAAATTCTTGTTTAGTTTAGGCTCTGTTTTGTAGACAAAGAGCGCCACAAGCGAGCCCAAAATAAGTATTATTAAAGCTAAAATGATTCTTCTTCTCATAAAGATATAGCTATACTATCTGTTTTTTATAAAATATGCAAACACACAGGCCACCAGCGCGCCGAGGGTAAATCCGCCCAAAATATCGATAGGAAAATGCACACCGGATATAATTCGCGCGAGACCGATAAGAAGAGCAAAAAACATAAAAATATAGCCTGCTTTTTTGTTGATGAAAAAAAGCGCAAAAGCTATCGCCGAAGCTACCATCGTATGTCCCGATGGAAATGCATATCCAGTTTCTAAAAAAAGAGACTGTACTTGCGGAAACGCGTCAAAAGGTCTCAAAGTGTGAATCAAAGTTTTCAATATCTTAGCTAAGACCCAAGCCAGCCCTCCCGACACGCACAATAAAATAAATTCCTTCTTGCTGTAATAATAAAATAAATACAACAATGCTGAACCAATCACTATAAAAATAAAATAAACAGCAAAAAAAGTAATTATGCTGTCAAAAATTTTCGACTGATGAGCTAAATTATAAAAAAAGAAAAAGATTGCGTCATTCATAATATTATTCCGTATATTATATTACATTCAAACACAAAACTCTAATTTCTTATTTACGCTATAGCTGATATTGAGGAATTGTAAGATTTCGCAAGTTTGAAAGTTTTAAACTTATCCCCTATTTTTATTTCTTTCAAATAATCAAGGAAACTTTTCGGTAAAGGCGAAGGACCAACCCAGACACTTTTTTGGATCATAATGTATCCGAACTTTATTAAATGCCTGCGAAACCAGTCTCTTTCCTTTTTTAAGTTATGAGGTATATCGTACATTACAATAAGATTTTTGGGTGCAGTATCTTTGAAAAAAGATTCGAAAGAAACATGGTAGAAACTTCTTTTTCGTTTTGATTCTTTAATTTGCTTTTTATCTGAACCGCCAAAAACAGGCAAACCAAAAGCGTTTACCCGCATACCCTTATAATAAAATCCTCGACTAGCCATAAACTATATTATATCTTATTTTCTCATATACGCCATGGCGTATATGTAAATTAAGTTTCAAAAATTTTATACTCCCCTTCTGCTAATTTCAATATCGGCAAATCCTCACCCTCGGCTTTTAATTTATTCAAAATGTCTTGTTGATCTTTCCAATGCGCCAGACCCTTCACTTGAAACACTCCCAATCCTTCTCCGATTTTGTTAAAATCATTTTCGTAAAAATATCTGCAGACTAAATACATCCCTGCTGAACTGCCGGAATAAACTTTACCCTCCAGTAAATCAATGAAGTCGACGACTTGTTTGACTGTGTCTATTAATTTAAAGGTGTTTCCGCCTCTGACATATAAAGCATCGGCATCTTTAATCTGCTCCCTAAATACAGTAGGGTCAAAATCGGCAATACTCAACTGTACCTTTTTGCCTACTGATTTTAAAGAAAAATTTTCTTTATCTTGAGCAAATAATTTTGGTACTTCTTGATTCTCTCTGGAATAGTAAACAAGTAATAACTTTACTGGCTCATGTAAATCAGAAACAACACTTCGATAAAAAAGATTGTTACCTTCTAGGGGCAAATTCGCTCCTCCACCATGTAAAATATACTTAGTCATTGCTTATTATTTCTCATTTACGCCATGGCTGATATGTGAAATGAGGTAAATATGGTTAACATTTTATTATTTTCCCACACTTTTATTCTTCGCCACTTTTAACACATTATTGAGGAGCATCGCCACGGTCACGGGTCCGACTCCCCCAGGCACCGGAGAAATATAGCCCGCGATATTTTTCACCGATTCTAAATCGACATCGCCGACGATAATCTTTGGAGCCGAGCTCTCGCTTGGGAGCTCGGCTCCCAAGACTGAGCGGATTTTTACATCTTCGGAAGTGCCTGCATCGATCAAGACCGCCCCAAGTTTGACTAAATTTCTCGTGATATATTTGCCCTTGCCAATACCGGAAATTATGACATCAGCTTGCTGTAAAAGATATTCTTTATTTTCCGTCCTTTTATCAATCGGAAGATAGGTCAAACCTCGATAACGCAAAAGCGCTGAAACTGGCTTGCCCACCAGCTCCCCTTGCCCGAGCACCGCGATGACTTTGCCCTTAAAATCTAAATCAATCGAATCGAGAAGCGCCATACAAGCGAGCGCAGTGGGAAAAGCTAGATCCGTCTCGCTATTATAATTGTTGTAAAATTTTTCACTCGCCAAGGTGCCTAGACAATCGACATCGAGGTGCGGATCAATGCTATCGAGTATCGCTCTTTTGTCAATCGAACTCGGCAACGGGAGTTGGACAATAATTCCGCACATATTGGGTATTTTATTTAAAATTTTTATTTCTTTAATTAAATCTTCCGCCGAGATAGAAGCGGGAAAAATCGCTTTATGAAAATGAATGCCGACGCGTTCGGCTGTTCTTCCTTTCATTTCTACATATTGCCTAGATACCGGATCATCGCCCACCAACACATCGCAAAAAACAGGCTGAAAAGACAACAACGCCACTTCTTCTTTTACTTTGGCTAAAATATGATCTCTTATTTTTTTCCCGTCAATAATTTGCATAATTATATTTGTTCCACAGGTCGGACCTATGGGAATTCCCATAGGTCCGACCTATGGCCTTCTTCACGCTCCTAAAAACTCATTCTTCGTATCATCGCGATGCGCTGACCTTGCATATCTTTTCATACTCATCAAAATTCCTAAACCTGCAAATTCAGATATGAGATGCGAACCGCCATAACTCATAAAAGGCAGAGGAATTCCAGTAATCGGCAGAAGCCCTAAATTCATTCCGATATTCACGAGTATATGACTCATAAAGAAAATAGCAATACCCATACCAAAAAGTATTTCAAAATTTTGCGCGCCGAGAGTCGCCGAATAAAGGATTCTCCATAAGACCGCTCCGTAAAGAAAAAGAATTATAATCGAACCGATAAAACCCCACTCTTCAGCGTATGCGGCAAAAACAAAATCCGCTTGAGGCTGAGGCAAAAATTTAAGCCGCGATTGCGTGCCGAAACCCAAACCCTTGCCGACAATTTCTCCGGAGCCTACCGCCACCATAGATTGAAAAGCATTGTAGCCGGTACCACGCACATCGGTAAGCGGATGAATAAAATTAACAATGCGAGCTTTTTGATATGGCGCAAAAATCAAGAACCAAAACGCCGCAAAAATGAGGAGAGCGGAGGCAAATACGGCAAATAAATGCACTTTGGAAATACCTGAAACCAACACCATACCGAGCCAAATAAAACCAATAATCATTGCGGAACCAAAATCAGGCTGAAATAAGACCAAAACAAAAGGTATGAGAGCATAGAAACCGGAAATAAAAATATGCTTGATGTCTTTTATCTCCACATGGCGTCGAGAAAAATATTTAGCTAAAATCAGCACCAAGACCAGCTTTATCATATCGACAGGCTGAAAAGAAAAAAATCCAAAATCAAACCAGCTTTTAGCTCCATTTGAAATATATCCCAAAACAAAAAGAGACAGCAAAATTCCGCAATTGAAAAGAAAAATGGTGATGAGCACATCAGTGCGTTTTAAGAAACGAAAATCGATAAAAGAAAAAATAAAAAAAATAAAAAAACCGATTGATATCCAAATAATCTGTTTGCTAAAAAAAACGCCGGAATCCTCAATTCCTGCAAAATTCTTCATTGTGACGAGTCCCGCAATTATTATCGGCAGAATAAAAAGCACTAAAAACCAATCTATTCCATATGAAATCTTGCGAATAAAAAGGCCTAGATTCATTTCAATTTGACCGAAAAAATATTATACATAGGAATAATTTCTTTGGTGATTATTCCGCCCAAAAAAGGTTCCGGCCAAGTGAAATTAATATCTCTTGTTTCTTCACTGGACAAATTTTCCAAATAGGTACTGCTAGTAGAAACGGCGTTTCTATTTTTATCATACAAAATAGCAATCACATTCATTTTTGGAATTATAAAAAGAGAATTGTTTTTTATTTGAGCAGACAGCCTCGGACTCACCTCCTCATCAGCTAGGGCAATATTTGAAACCAGCACTTCGAGCTGTCTTATTTTTTCTTGTGAAATTGTTACCCATTGTGGAACTTGCGTAAATTCAAAAGTTGTATAAACAGGGATAGAATTGCCGACATCAATCGCTGGCTCAAAGACAGCAAATTTTCCGGACGGCGGAATAAAGGTGCTACCATCGCGCTTGCCAATATATATGTTGTTGCTATCGGCAAAACGAAATCGATAGGAGATTTTATTGACAGCGACATTTTTATTATGATTTTCCAAATAAGCGACCGCATTATAACGCCCCGGAACCACCCTGAAAGCGCGAGCCCAAAGCACGGAAACTTCATCCACTTGCGAAAGGCAAGCTTTTGCGCAGGAGCCCCCGCAGTCTATGCCTGTCTCCGTGCCATTTTGTTTTTTATCTACGCAACTGGGAGCTTTGTTTAAACTATTAGAAACTATCAAAAACCCAAAAGCGACGACAATCAAAATGAGCGCCAAAATATCCAAAACCTGCCTCTTAAAAGCCCATGTCATACGAATATGATAACATTAAAAACACAAAAAACCAGCAAATATCCATTTACTGGTTTTTTAGTTTCCTTAAATACATTGTTCTGGCGCCTATCTACTTTTGCCAAAAAGACTATCATCGACACTAATGGGCTTAACTTCTCTGTTCGGAATGGGAAGAGGTGTGACCCCATCGTCAAAGCACCAGAACATTATATTCAAGGTTCTTGCCCCGTCCTTTTTTTAGGCGGGGTTTTTATTTTTCAGATAGCGCTTTAGGCGCTATCTGTTGTGGTTTCCAAAGTTCTTAACAGGAATCGAAACATTAGTACTTCTCAGCTCAAAGGATTACTCCTCTTACACTTAAAGCCTATCAACGTGATCATCTCTCACGGTTCTTAACGATTCCTAATCTTGAAGCTGGCTTCCCTCTTAGATGCTTTCAGAGGTTATCCAATCCCGACATAGTTACCGAGCAGTGCCCTTGGCAGGACAGCTCGCACACCAGAGGTCAGTTCATTTCGGTCCTCTCGTCACATATATCCCCTATTTCTAGGAGTGCAGACTATATCTTCATCCTTTTCAAAAATTGAAGGAGGATGTTGGCGTATTACAAGCATAAGCCTGTCTCTAAAATATAGAAACTTTCCAGCGTTATACAAGTCTGTTCCGGCACACAGTCCGGACACAAGTCGTTACGGGGTCAAATTTAAAATCTTATACAATTCGTTTTTTGTTTTCTTACTTTTAGTAACATAGTTTTCACTTTGAATAACTAAAATTAGGTCAACAAGCTTAACTAATTGCTTTTTTGTTAGCTTACTAAACTTCGTACCGGATAATATTTCGCATGCTTGTAAAAGCGCGCGAGTTTGAAGTTTTTTGAATTGAATATACGGCAATAAATTTTTAAGAATATTTCTTATTTGTTCATAGCCATTTATTCGCAATTCGGTCATTCCATCATTTCTGTTGGAAATATAACCGATGCCTAAAACTTCTTTTACCCAATATAAAGCCTTTGAATGCCGAGTATCCTGATAGAAACAAATCGTAGTCATAAAACGAATCGCTCGTTTGCTATCGCTTCGCTTTTTGAGCTGAAGCATTAGACTACCATCTCCATCGAGAAAACCGGCAATATAAGCTAATTTGATTTTAGATTGACTTCCCACGGTATTATCTTATCACATTTCTGGTCCTCAAGCGAATCATAATACCAAAGACCGTTTGGGATTATTTTTCTCGGACTAGAAACATAGATGAAGACTCCACCGTTATTAGCCACATTGTCATCCTGCATTTCTACAGGAAGTAGCAAGGACCCTTTAGGGTCTACTAGAAACAAATCTTCTCAAGAATCAACGAGTGCAGTAGATAGGAGACCAACCTGTCTCACGCATT
>CAYHBT010000012.1:1262-20686 GCA_964354935.1 uncultured Candidatus Saccharibacteria bacterium | reverse complement strand
AAAGGACGCGATAAACATAATTTGTATTCTTTTCGTATGGATCCCGTAGTCGTATCCGCGTTCAAAAATGCCGGCATCAGCATAGTCTCAGTCGCAAACAATCATATTGGAGATTGGGGCAGAGACGCATATATCGACAGTTTGACTCGGCTGAAAGAAAGCGGAATACTTTATACTGGAGGCGGGATAAATAGCGAAGAGGCAGAAATGCCTGCAATCATAGAAAAATATGGAATTAAAATAGGCTTTATTGGATTTTCTGATGTCGGACCAAATGAAATGAAAGTGGGAGAAAATACCGCCGGCCTTTTGCTCGCCAGCAATCCGCGTTTTAGCGAAATAGTAAAAAACGCATCAACACAAGTCGATTATTTAATAGTTTCTTTTCACTGGGGCGAAGAATATAAACCGAAAAATAACGCCAGACAAAAATATCTTGCGCATAAAGCCATAGATGCCGGCGCTAAAATAATAATTGGGCACCACCCTCATGTGATTCAAAACACAGAGATGTATAAAGATAGCTTCATCGCTTACTCACTCGGAAATTTTATTTTCGATCAGTCTTGGAGCGAGCCGACAATGCAAGGAATGCTTCTTGAAATAAAATTAAATAAAAACGGTAGTATGACCGCGACTAAAAATACTTTCAAATTAAATAAATTTTTCCAACCGGAGGAAATAATGGAGGGAGAGGAAGAAATAATAAAATTATAACAAAAACTACTTCGTGAATTTGAAAGTTGAAAGTATTTTATTAACATTCTCTTTGTCATTTTCCGCGCCCCATACTAAAATCCTGAAATACATTCCAGAATTTGAACCAGATATTGCCACATGACTGGAATCATCGGGGAAAGCAAAATAAACATCAAAAGAGCCTCCCGGACCTATGACAACTCTATTTTTATATTTAATGGCATTAAGATAGAACGGCTCAATTTGGGTCTCTTCTGACTCTGTAGCTTTATTATTTATAAAAGTATTCAACGAGGAAATAAACTTTTGCCGTCCGAGTTCCACATCTACGTCAAAAGCGAAAGCAGTTGCCTGTTGAATTTGAATTTTTACTCCTTTAGTATTGCCTCTTTTAAAATCTTTTTCATCGTAATTTAGAATATTATTCTCGCTTGAGATGTGATAAGAAGATGGGTAAGAAATAGAGTAGCCTAGTTTTGCGTTTGCGTAATTTTTAAAATCTAAATTTGAGTCTGAAATTTGAGTATTTGTTTGCTGCTCTACTTGATTTTTTAGAGGAGCAACATCAGTCTTGTTCTTATAAACATACACCCCTCCCCCAACAACCAAGACCGCGATAATTGCTAGTAATAATGGTACAACGAAACCTTTTTGCGAATTTTTCATAAGAATATTGTATCACAAAACCAAGAAAAATTACTTCGCAATCGCTGTAGCTTCGTCGAATTTGACGGAGAGAAGTTTGGAGGCGCCGTTTGATCCTATGGTGACTCCATAAAGCACTCCGGCGCGAGACATCGTCTCGCGGTTGTGAGTGACGACGATAAGTTGAGAATGAGCAGAAAGCTTTTCTAGCATATCGCCGTACTTGCGCGAATTTGATTCATCGAGCGCAGCATCGGTCTCATCTAGCACCAAAAATGGCGGCGGATTTACCTGCGACATAGCAAAAAGTAATGCGATAGAAGTGAGCGAGCGTTCCCCGCCGGATAGCGCGTGCAGTTCTTTGACTTTTTTATGAGGCAAGGAAACATTTATGTCTATTCCCTGCTCAAAGACAATCTCCTCTTCTTCTATATCCATTTCCTTGCGTAGTTCTTCATCTATCTCAGTATTTCTTCTTTTTTTATTTTCAGTAACAACGGAGAGCGTCCCCGTCCCCCCGCCAAACATCAGCGCGAAAAATTCCTGGAATTCTTTATTTATTTTTTTGACCCCCTCTTTGAATTCTATGTCTATTTTTTCTTTCAAATCAGCAATGAGTTTTTTCAAAGATTCCATACTCTTGGTTAAATCTTCCATTTCTTTTGCTAAAAACTCGTCCCGCGCGCTCGTTTCTTTGAATTCTTTCATTACTTCCGCGCTGCTGCCCATACCCGCGTCTTCCAATTTTATTTTTAGACGCTCAATCTTTCGTTTTTGCTCAGCTTGATATACTTCATCTATTAAAATCTGCCCGCCCGAGGCGGGTCCGCCTTGGGCGGAGTAATTTCTGTAAGATAAAATTTCCTGTCCGATAAGAGCAACACCCTCTTTTATTTCATTGAGAAACGCTTCTTCGCGATTCTTCAAATTTATTTCTTTGATATGCACCAACTCCAAAGCAGAAGAAAGTTCCTGATGCCTTACCTTGTGGCTAAATTTTTCCCGTTCCAAATCACGCAAAGTCTCCATTTCCTTGCTTATTGCCTGTTTCAGCGCCTCTATTTCATTCACAAATCCTTTTTCTGTATTCTGAAAATCTGAAATCTGCTCCAAAATACCAGTTTGTGAATTTCTTAATTCCGCCAATTCTTTTTCATTATTCTGCGATCTCTCGATTTGTTCTTGGCTTGTATCTCCCAATTCTTTACCGCAAGTCGGACATCTGCCAGAAATTTTAACCCTATTTTGCTTTGCCTCGATCATTCCTTCGATTCGCCCAAGTTTGCGTTCTATTTCGCCCTTCTGTCCGCGAATTTCATTTAACCGTTGTTCAACCGCTTTTAGCTCTTCAATTTTTTTATTTCCTTTCTGTGAATTCGCATCTTCTGTGCCAGAAATTTTTGCAGTTACAATTTTTAACTCTTCTGAAATCTTGTGCCTTTCTGCTGACAAGTTTTCTTTTTCTTTTTCTAAATAGATGCTTTCTCTTTTTAAATATTCTCGGTAAAGAACTGCCAACTCTGCCTGCATTTCTTTAGCTTTCTCGAATTTTTCCACCTGCTTTTTTAAAAAATTTAAGTGTGGGGCATTTTCCCGCCTGAGCATCGTCACTTCTTTCATATTCTCCTCGGTGCGTTCCAACTTGCGCGCGCTATCTTTTATTTTATATTGAAAAATTTTCAGCCCGAGCGCGTCTTCTACCATTTCTTTTCTATCTTTCGGACTGGCGTTCAAAATCCTGTCCGCTTCCCCTTGTGAGATGATATGATGACCGCTTGAGCCTATATTGACTGAAGCCAAAAGATTGTGAATATCCCTGAGGCGCACATCCGTCCCGTTCAAACTGTATTTATTTAATCCATCAGAAAAAACTTCGCGAGAAATATTGATGGTGTCATAATTTAAATTTATATTTTCTCCACCGTCATTTTCCAACTTAAAAACTTTATCTGAATTATTGAAATGTATAGTGACACTTGCCCGAGAACCCTTCGGCAAATTTTTTGATCCCTTAAAAATCAAATCTGAGCCGGACTTTCCGCGCATAGACTTCATCGACTGCTCGCCCAAGACATAGCGAAAAGCTTCCACCACATTGGATTTGCCGGAACCGTTCGGCCCGACTACGCAAACGATAGGGCTCTCGAACTCCAAAATAGTCTTTTGAGCAAAAGACTTAAAACCGTTTAATTCAAGCGTTTTGAGCCGCATTGAGTAAGTATACCAAGTTTGTCTAATCCAGCCAATTTTTGGCTTTGAGGGCGGCCTCCGCGGCCTTTTGCTCGGCTTCTTGTTTGGATTGACCTTTGCCTTCGGCAATCAAATCTTTGCCAAAATAAATACCGACAGTAAAATGCTTGTCGTGGTCGGGACCGGATTCTTTGAGCACTTTGTACGCGGGAGTGACACTCACAAACTCCTGCGCTTTCTCCTGCACTAGAGATTTCGCATCGCGCCATAATTTCTTGGAAACTATTTCTTCCGTTTTCGGCAGTAAGTATTTGTGTATGAATTTATCTGCCACTTCTATCCCTTGATCTAAGTAAAGAGCGCCGACATATGCTTCATAAGTATTCGCCAATATATATTGTCTGGCTTTGCCGTTGTCCTTCGCCTCACCTTTGGATAAAAGCAAATAATCATTCATGCCGATACTCGTCGCAACTTCGGAAATAATCACGGCATTGACCAAAGCCGAACGAAGAGCAGTCAATTCTCCTTCGGTATATGTCGGATATTTTTTATAGAGAAAATTCGTGACAATAAGCTCGAGCACTGCATCGCCCAAAAATTCAAGCCTTTCGTTGTGGGATAATTTTGTATTTGGATTTTCATTTATATAAGAACGGTGAATAAAAGCCTGCTCCAACAAGCTCTTGTCTTTAAAATTTATTTTTGTTTTTTTCTCAAAATTTGAAAAATTTATCATAGTTTTATTTCTTAGTTATAATTTCCACTGCCTTTGCGATAAGCGGAATAATGTCGTTATAAATCCGCAATTCCGGCACCTCACTCATTTCAAACCACCTAGCCCCATCGAGTCCGCCGGACTTTTCCAGTTCTAATTCTTTATACTCGCTCGAAGCCAAAAAGTAAACAACTTTCTTGAGACTTTTACCTTTAGCTGGGTGCGTGGCTACATACTCATTAGTGCCGAGCTGTTCTTCTATTTTTACATCGAGTCCGATCTCTTTTTTGATTGCTTTGACTGCTCCTTCTTTCAGATCACCACCTTCTTCAATCTTACCTTTGGAAAGAGTCCAATATCCGAAAACATCGTGAACGAAAGCAAATACGACATTTCCGTTCCCTCCAAGGCGGGCAGGCTTTTTCGCATATACTAAGGCCCCGCCCAGATTTTCTATTGGCAATTCCGCAATATTCACTTTTTCTTTCGATTCTTTGTGGTCGGCGCTATTTTTATCCTGAGATTTTTTATGTTCTTTATCCGGCTCGCCGATCTCTTTATAAACAGAACCCAGCACCCCGTTCACGAATTTACCGGAATTTTCTCCGCCAAAAGTTTTCGCGAGTTCGATAGCTTCATTGATTGCCACCTTTGGAGGCACTTGCGCTCGGTCGCCAAAGAGTAACTCCGTCAGACCAATGCGGAGGATATTTCGATCAACAACGGAAATTTTATCTATCGGCCAATCCGGCGCCGCTTTTTCGATAATTTTATCTATGACTGTGTGCTTCTTTAGCACATCGACGAGAAGTTTCATTACAAAATTATCATCTTCCAGCCCGGGAGCAAACTCTTTTAAATTTCGATCTAGTATCTTTTTTAGTTCATCGGTCACCACACTGCTTTTTTCAGGAACAGAGAAATCCCACTCAAAAAGCGTCTGGAGCACTATTGATCTCGAAAGGTGCCTGTTGGCCATACAATTAGTTCAAAGTTGTAAAGTTCACAAAGTTAAAAGAAAATTCCCAACTTTACAAACTTTATAACTTTCTACTTTATAAACTACTTCTTCTCCTCCGCTTTTTTCGCTTTTGCTTTCTTTTGTTTCTTCTCTGTCTTTTTTACTAAATCCAGCACTTTTTTCCCTCGGTAAAAACCGCAACCGGCGCAGACCGTGTGTCGTCTTTTTAGGGCTTTGCAGTTCTCGCACTTGGAAAAACTCGTGCTCGCAATCGCGTGATGCGAACGTCTGTTTCCCGTATGTGATCTTGTGCTTCTCATTCGTACTACCATAGTGTTTTTATACTAGCATATGCTAGATAAAAAGCAAAATCCTTGCATTATTTACCTATGGTGCTATCATATATATGTAGAGATTGTTATGGCTACCAACCATAATCCTGCAGGCAGAGGACATTTGAGCTAATCTACATTATTAATATAAAGAACAAAGTTGGGTGGAACCGCGAACTAGACTCGCCCCGACAAAAAGTGATTTAATCATTTTTTGTCGGGGCGATTTTAATTTTATGCAAAAAGAAAATTTAAACAATTTAAGACATACGCTGGCGCACTTGCTGGCAGCAGCGGTCGGAGAAATATATAAATTCGATAAAATCAAACTGACCCTAGGTCCAGCCATTGATAATGGTTTTTACTATGATATTGATTTCGGCGATGAAAAAATTTCCGACACGGATTTGAAAAAGATCGAGGATAAGATGAAAAAGATTTTGCCGAAATGGACGGAATGGGAACATAAAGAAATAAGCAGAGATGAAGCTCTGAAATTTTTCAAAAACAAATACAAGGCAGAATTGATAAATGAAATTGCTGAACGCGGAGAAAAAATCACTGCCTATACCTGCGGAGGATTCACGGATTTATGCCGTGGCGGACATATAGAAAATCCCGCTAAAGAAATAGCTCCCGACTCTTTCAAGCTCGACCGCGTCGCCGGAGCGTACTGGCGCGGAGATGAGAAAAACAAAATGCTTACTCGTATTTACGGATTAGCATTTGAAACAAAAGCGGAACTCGACGCATATCTCACCCAGCGCGAAGAGGCAGAAAAAAGAGACCATAAGAAACTCGGCAAGGAACTTGATTTGTTTACTTTTTCTGACTTGGTCGGCGCAGGACTGCCTCTTTTTACTCCTAAAGGCACAATGGTACGAAACTTATTGGACAGTTTCGTTTGGGAACTCCGCGAAGCTGTCGGCTACGATCGAGTAGATATTCCGCACATCACAAAAAAAGAACTCTATGAAAAATCGGGGCATTGGGAAAAATTCAAGGACGATTTATTTAAAATAAACACTCGTGAGGGTCATATATTTGCTATGAAACCAATGAATTGCCCGCATCACACACAAATATACAACCGCAAACAATGGAGTTACAAGGAATTGCCGCAAAGATATGCCTCGACTACAAAAGTTTATCGTGATGAACAGACGGGTGAACTCAGTGGACTCTCCAGGGTGCGCTCCATCACTCAAGATGATGCGCATGTATTTTGCAGATTGAGCGACGCAGGCGATGAAATGAGCAAAATATATAATATCGTAAAAACTTTTTACGGCTCTTTTGGTTTTATTCTAAAACCCCGCCTTTCTTTGCACGATCCTAAAAATATGAAGGCATACTTAGGCACCGAAGAAATTTGGATAAATTCCGAGAATGCCCTAAGAAAAATAATCGAGAAGAGTGGCGAGACAGCAATCGAAGCTATCGGCGAAGCCGCTTTCTATGGTCCAAAAATAGATTTTATGGCCAAAGACGCCATCGGGCGAGAACATCAAGTGGCTACTATCCAGCTTGACATGAATATGCCGGAGCGATTTGACCTTTTCTGTATTAACGAAAAAGGAGCGCAGGAACGCATTGTGATGATTCATGCGGCAATCATGGGTTCGATTGAAAGATTTCTTTCAATTTTAATTGAACACACCGCCGGCGCTTTCCCTCTCTGGCTCTCGCCGGTACAGGTAAAAATTATTCCTGTTCGAGAAAATCACAACGAATACGCGAAAAAAGTTTTTGAGTTATTGAAAGAAAACAACATCCGCGCGGAATTCGATGATAAATCTGAAAATTTGGGCGGAAAAGTCCGCGATGCCAAAAATAACAAAATCCCCTACTGGATCGTAATCGGCGATAAAGAAATAGAAGTAAAAAAGGTAACAGTTGGAGCAAACTTTTTAAAACTTGGAGTAATACCAAGCCAAACTATTGAACAATGGATTGAAATCTGGAAGGAGGAAATAAAAAATAAAAAATAATTTACTTTTTTTCTTTTTTGATAATCTCGAGGAGATTTTTCATTGCGCGGCCACGATGGGAAAATTCATTTTTCTCTTCGGTGGTGTATTCAAGCATAACTTTGTCCGTGCCGTCTAACTGCACAAATAATTCAAAATCTCTGCCTTTGTGATCATTATTTTTTGGAGTAACAATCTTTCCGTGATGTGTTCCCTCCGCTATTATGATGTCATTCTCCCCGCGACATAATCCTAAACGACAAGTTGCGCTTACTTTAGAACCAGTAAATTTGACACCCATTTCGTATGGCGTAAAACATTTCCAAAAATCTTTCATATAAGGTCCGGGAAAGCCATTTAATGCTCCAATAGCAACAGAAACATCATCTACCAATACAGGCATTTTGAAAGTTTTATAAGCGGTTTTCAATTTATGTCTCACTATCTCTTCCGGATCTCCCTGAATTTCCGGCTCACTCCACAGCTTCTGTTCGCAATCAAAATGCTCGCCGAGCTTAGCGGATAAATCTTGAAACTTAAACGGACTACCTGTGACAATATAAAGCTTCGGCTTTTTCATAAAATTAAGGGTATTCAATAATAATTACCTCTGGTCTTTGCTTTAAACCGCGCGCAATCATAAGTCTTGTATTCCCCGACATTAGATGCATTCTGTCTCCTGTCTTAAAAATAATCGGAGCTAATATGCCAGAACCATCTTTTATAGCATTCAGTATTACTGAGAAATTTTTTTTATAATATTTTGATAATTCTTCAGCTTTTTTTAAATCTCCCTTAGATACATTACTCCATGAATCTGTGTTTTCCAACTTAGCCCAAATCTCGTCAGAAAGTGGCACAAGTTCTCCACCTAAAATTTTATTTCCTAAAGATTTTAAAATATCATGGAATCTGGGGTCATTGCTTTTAATTCCCAAAACTTCGTTTATAACTCTCTCCGCTTCACCCCCTTCACAAGAAAGATTCTTCCTGGAATATGGCGTCCAGTTAATTACTGTTTTTTTTCGTTCTAAATCGTTTTGTTTCATATTAATTTTTATTATATCATTATAATTTCATATAAAAACTACTGTTTACTGAAGTGACGGCCGTTAGTATAGTAAACAATGGAATAATATATCCAGTCTATGTTATTTTCTTTAAACTGCCTGTTTTACTAATTTCAAAAATTTCAACAAATTCTAAAATTTTAAGATTCTCCAGATCTTTTATGAAGTCTACTGGAACTTTTACATTCCCCACCCAAACACTTTGATGAACCATTTTAAATCCAAGATTTTTTATAACTTCTCTAAGCCAATTACGCTTTCGACGCAACCTTTCCGGAATATCGAAACTTATTATGATAGAGCCGTTTTGGTCGGTTTTCTCATTGTAATACCTAGTTGGTAAATTATTTTTGAGTTTGATAAGCTTATCTCTGCCTTTGCTGGAAATTGTAAATTTATCATCTTCGGATTTTTCAATCAGACCGTCATGTTTCATTTTGGATATAAATATGATCAATCTTTTTTTTCTGTCTTCAATAATTTTTGTCTCGGATTTTTTAGCTTCAAAAGTTCTTCTGCGCTTTTGATATTCATATTCAATCTTATTCGAACTAGCTCCATAACCGGCAGACAAAACAGCGCCGAAGAAATCAATTTGATCCATTGCTCCGTCGTAAAGAAGTTCTAAGGCTTTTAGTAAAATTTCTCCTCTCATTGCTTTAAGTTTACTACACTGACGGCCGTTAGTATAGTAAACAAATCATTAAAATGATTTTAAATATCAATCTCCGCGAGTTTCGCGTTTGATTGGATGAAAGATTTTCGAGGAGGAACTTCGGAACCCATCAGGATATCAAAAATTTTATTGGCTTCTTCTGCGTCGTCTATGTTTACTTTTTTAAGTACGCGATTTGCTGGATCCATCGTCGTCTCCCAAAGTTCTTCCGGATTCATTTCTCCGAGACCTTTGAAGCGTTGAATATGAATTTTATTTGATTTTTTTACTGTCTCTTCTTTTTCTTCTTCAGACTCTTCTTCGACTGGAACATCGGTTTCAACTTCTTGTATCTCACTAATATCCGCCCCATTCCCTACGATTTTTAATTTTTCATCGTCAGTATACGCGTAAGAAATTTCTTTTCCTTTTTTAATTTTATACAGCGGCGGCTGGGCAATGTAAATATATCCGGCATCAATCACCTGCCTAAAATATCTGTAGAAAAGAGTCAAAAGCAGAGTACGAATATGAGAACCGTCCACATCGGCATCGGTCGCGATGATTATTTTATGATAACGCATTTTGGAAATATCAAAAGTGTCTCCGATAGAAGTGCCCATAGCGATGACGAGGGACTTCACTTCTTTAGAAGCTAACATTTTGTCGATACGGGCGCGTTCAACATTCAAAATTTTTCCACGAAGAGGCAAAATGGCCTGAGTACGACGGTCTCTACCTTGCTTGGCCGAGCCTCCAGCGGAATCTCCCTCCACTAAAAATAATTCTGATTCTGAAGCATCTTTACTTTGACAATCTGCCAATTTTCCCGGAAGGGTCATACCCTCGAGTGCGCCCTTGCGGAGAATGGAATCCTTGGCGGCTTTTGCCGCCTTGCGGGCCTTTAACGCCAAAATAGACTTATTTATTATGGCTTTTGCTTCATCTGGATTTTCTTCTAAGAAATTATTAAATGCCTCGCCGAAGACTGTCGCCACCGCTCCTTGCGCTTCCATACTTCCCAATTTTGCTTTGGTCTGCCCTTCAAACTGAATCTCGCGAAGCTTGACGGAAATGGTCGCAGTGAGTCCTTCTAAGACATCTTCGCCGGTAAATCCACCTTCGGACTCTTTCATCATTTCGTTTTTCTTGCAGTAAGTATTTAGAGTTCTCGTGAGCGCCGTCTTGAAACCAGTCACATGGGTACCTCCTTCTTGAGTAAAAATATTGTTTGCAAAAGGAAAAATCCTGTCGACAATGTCGTCCACATATTGCAAAGCAACCTCGACGCCGACGCCGTCTAATTCTTTTTCAACATAAAAAATATGGTCTTGAATCGGCTTTTGAAATTTGTTGTAGTGCTTGATGAGAGAAATGAGTCCGCCTTCAAAATAAAAAGATACAGACGGGAGTTCTAGACCAAGATCTCTGAAATAAAATACATCGGAATCGTCCATGCCCTTTTTATCTTCCCACTCTCGCGCATCAATGATTAAAATCTTCAATCCTTTTACCAAGTACGCCTGCTGACGGATATGGTTGATGACAGTGTTTAAATCAAATTTAATATCTTTGAAAATTTCTTGATCCGGTTCAAAAGTAACAATTGTGCCGTGTAATTTTGAACTACCTATTTTTTTCACCGCAGCTTTTTTCTTGCCTTGCGAATATTCCTGCATATAAATACCTCCATCTCGATGAACTACCACTTTGCAAAAAATAGATAGAGCATTTACTACCGATGCACCCACACCGTGCAGACCGCCGGAAACTTTGTACCCTTCCCCGCCGAACTTTCCTCCGGCGTGAAGCGTAGTCATCACCGTCTCAAGGGCGGAAACTTTTGTTTTCTTGTGAGTGTCTACCGGTATGCCTCGGCCATTGTCGGCAACCCGAATGCGATTATTCGGCAAAAGCACCACTTCAATATCATTACAAAAACCGCCCATCGCTTCATCGCGAGAGTTGTCGAAAATCTCCCATACCAAATGATGAAGCCCGTCAGGACCCGTCGTACCTATATACATACCTGGGCGCTTGCGCACAGGCTCCAAACCCTCTAAAACCGATATATCCGAAGCGTCATAATGATGCGCGCCAGCCTTCTTTTCTGTATCTTCTTTTGCCATATATACTTATATTATAGCAAGTTTTTATAGTGTTTGCTAGTGCAAAATTTGAATAAAAAAGGGGCTGTTTGCGACACGGTGTTCGCAAACAGCCCTCTCTGATTCAGCCTTCGTGACAACCGACGAGGGTTCTTTCTGTTTCCTGCAAATGCAAGACGAATGTTCCCTCGGCAGTGACCAGCTCGGTCACTACAACTGGCGTGCTCGCAACAGCCAGTTTTCGCGCCTTCGAAGCCTTTCAGCGCTCTCGACGCGCCCGAGTCCGTTCGTTGGACCCAGGGCGAATAATGCCAATTTCCATTTTTCTCACCTCCTCTCTTTTTTAATTTTTTGTGCAAATCCACACCCTCTCCTAAACGAAAAACACCCGCCTAGAGGGCTGGTGTTTGAGTTGTAAGTTTTTGTTTAAAGTATTTTTACAGCGCAAATATCAGCCTTCTAGATAGAAGAATCTTAATGACGGCTGAGACCTTTTTATTTTGCTGTATATATTTACTCACGAGATTATGATAGCACAAATCAAATGCCTGTAAAATAGCGGTGTGGAAAACTAAAAACCGCAGCGTTTTCCTCCTTTCGGACGCTGCGGTTTGTGATTTTGGGACTAAAGTCCCCCGTCTCGGGCGTCAGCCCGAGATGTCGCCTTCTGGCGCTTCCGCGCCAGAAGAAACGCTCTACGGCGGAAGAAATCCTCCCGTAGAGCATCTCCGAGACCCAGTACGGGTTCGGATTTTTTTGTTTTTTTCTTCATAAATCAAGAACCTCCACACCCCCTAAACGAAAAACACCCGCCTAGAGAGCTGGTGTTTGAGTTGTAAGTTTTTGTTTAAAGTATTTTTACAGCGCAAATATCAGCCTTCTAGATTTGAGGCTGAGGAGGAGGGCTCCAAAATTAATTTGCTGTGTTTTCTTATTCACTTCTATAATTTAGCATATTAATAAGTAAATGCAAATTATCTAACCTGCCAACCCTTTAGCTTTACTTTTCAGAAATTTTTATCTAAACTTGAAAGATGGCAAATTATAATGTAGCTACCCTAGAAGAAGCAACTTTAAAGAAAGCTTTGGAACCAAAAACTGACATTCATTCTATGCGACTGAAGCGCTATCTTTCTATGCCGGACTTGTCGCGAACTTCCGGAAGTCCGCTCGAGGAAATAGTAAAAAAAGCAAAAGCGGTCTCCTCACTCAAAGATTTCGACGACATAAAAATACCGGAAATTGTGCCAACAAAAATTCTTTTCGATTTATTTAATATGCCTGAGGGTCATGCGGCGAGGAGCCCTTCAGATACATATTATGTAGATAAAGATAATGTCCTTCGAACTCACGACACGGTGTTTTGGTATTATTATTTGAACCTTCCGGAGATAAAAAAGAGAATCGCAAACAAGGAAACTCTTGGGGCTATTTGTTACGGCAAGGTATATCGCAAAGATGAAATTGATGCTCGTCATATGAATGTTTTCCATCAATTTGGTGGATGGCTGATTGCGCCGGACGAAAAAAAGACTATCACTCCGCAAGATTTAAAGGACGCTCTCTCTGAAATCGCAACAAGCATCTTCGGCAAAATAAACTTTCGTTTTTATGATCACAACTTCCCTTATACCGATCCTTCTTTTGAAATGGAAGCGGAAATCAACGGCAAATGGATAGAAATGCTGGGCTCCGGAATGGTACGAAAAACTGTACTGTCTAATTTAGGACTTGAAGGTTATCATGGGTGGGCTTTTGGCTTCGGTCTAGAGCGACTCGCTATCGCTAGTATGCAACTTCCAGATATAAGGCTCTTGTGGTCAGATGATGAACGAGTAAAAAAACAGCTAAAACTCGGGCAAAAATTCATGGAGGTCAGCAAGTATCCGCCAGTTATTCGTGACATTTCTTTCGTTGTTAAAAATGATTTTGTGCCAAATGATTATTTTGATTTCGTGAGAGAAATCGCTCCGGGAATTGTAGAAGAAGTGGCTCTTTTAGATAAATATGAAAACGCGGCGAAATTTGGCGAAGGAAAAATAAGCTACGCATATCGCATCACTTATAGATCCCTAAATAAAACTCTTACCGGCGAAGAAATCGACAGTGTGCATAAAAAGTTGGAAACTGAAACGGCAAAAATTTTCAGCGGACTTGTGCGTTAAATTTGCACTGAACTAATTTCTCGCCCATATCGCGAAAGAACGCACCCTTATGGACAAACAAAATTCCCTGTTGGCAACACCCAACTGGCCGCCGGAACTTCCTTTAAATTGTAACCGTCGAGACAAAGATAATTACCATTTTTCATCAAGATCGCAGCATAAAAATAATTGCCAGTCGCGCCGACTCCGCGAGAAAGATTATTGTCTTCAATAAGAATTACATTGCTCCACATTGTACTCGGAAGAGTACCGCTCGCCCACATACCGTCATAAGAACCATTAGCAAGATAATACAATCCGGATTCATTTTGGATACTTTTCATCTGAGCTTTGGCGCTGGTATCTTTGCTTTTATTGCGTGTCGCAGTGATGTTCACCATAACCACCGAAGACAAAAGACTAATGATGGAGATTACCACGAGAAGTTCTATCAAAGTGAAGCCTTTTTGTTTCATATAAGTATTATAACAACAAGCAAGGAGCATGAGCAAATTTATTTGCTTAATGTCCGAGTGCCGTTGTTATATGGTAACCCATATATCAATAATAATCTTATTTATATATCTCTGCCATTTTACAGTATTCGCACTCGGTATTTTTTCCGTATGAATTGTAATGACACTCTCTACTCACCCACTCGCCGGACTTTACCATTCTGTCATAATCTTTTATATCTGCGACGAGCAAATGAATCTGTTCTTTTTGAATCACTGTGTCATACATACTTTCTTTTTCATTTTTAGCTTCCAAAAATTCCAATCGAGACTCTCGGACATCTGTCTTCCATTTTGGACTTTGTTTTATTAAATAAGAATACATCGCAAGCTGACGCAAGTAACCGCTCATTCTGCCTTCTTCGTCTATTTTTTCAATATCACTTTTCTTGCGAACACCGCCAGTTTTAAAATCTGTAACACGCGAATTTTTAGCATCTAGATGCTCTATCAAATCTATTTTTCCATAAATATTCAGATGAGTAAATCTATCGTCAAGGACAGAGATGCTTTGCTCATTTTCTCTCTTTGCTTCTATCTCAGATAATCTATTCTTTACCCATTTAGAAATAATTTTCAAAACTTCTTTATCTCCCCCAGCTATGTCTTCTAATTCTTTTGCATTTATATCTTTTGAAGCTTTTCCGAGTTTGAGAATTTTATCTACTGACGAATGAACCTTGTTGCCAAACTCCAAACTTTCAGATTGCGGCTCCGGCAATTGCAGTAAATTTCTGAAATACCACTTCCAAGGACATTCAAAGAAATTATTTAAAAGCGATACAGATACTTTTCTGTCTTGATAATCTTCAGCGACCAATTTTTGCAAATCAGAAAGAGTGGTATCTTTAATTTCAGTTTGTTTTTTCTCAATATAAGCCCTTGGATTATGTTTTAAAATTCTTTTCTCCGTCTCATCGGCAGTTTGTTTTTCAAGATATCCTTCCAAATCTGCCACGATGTGCGCGAGCTCTAAATCTCCTCCAGTATACGAATGTAAAGAATATGAGATTGTACAAAATCTTTTTGCGCGCGTGATAGCCACATATAGCTGACGCTTTAAAACTTCCTCATCTGTTTTCTCTACTTTTTCTTCAAGAAATTCCGGAAGTGTAAAACCGCCATGTCTTCCGCTGGACAAAGATTTTTCATCCATATGCGCAATCCACACAGAATCAAATTCAAGGCCTTTTGATCCATGTAATGTGAGCACTTTTACTCCCTTATCCGCAGAAAATATTGCAAGCGGAATACGCTCTCCGTAAGATTCGAGCCGGTCTATTAACAACAAAAAATCTTTCAGGGTAAGCTTCTGATTCTTCTCCACTTGAGAAAGCGCTAAATGTAAAAGAGTGCGCACGACTTCAACTCGAGCGACCAACTCTTCGTGATTTTTAGCAGTATCCAGCAAAAATTCTGAACCAATATGCTGAATTAAAGAATACAGATTTTTTTCTGTAGATATTTGTATCCAAGATTTTATTTTTTCAATCCAAATCTTTACCGGATTGTTTTCTTTAAAGAGAGTCGGCTTATCTTCGGGAACGCTTAAAATAGAAAACTCCCTCATATAATTTTCTTTAATAAATTTATGCGCTTGAAGCGGCGGAATTCCTGAAAATACATTGAAAAAGGATTCAGAAATAGCCACACCGTCTTTTGGCTCTGCAACTATTTTTAAAACTCGCAAAAAAGCCTGCGCTTCTTCTGAATCAAAAAAATTCAGTTTCTCGCCGCCTGCCACAGGAATATCCATATCTCGCAAAATCTCAATCGCGCTTCGCGCATTTCTGTTTTTCGGCACGAGTATCGCCATACCGTTCACATCTTCTTTATTTTTTATTTTCTCTCTTATCTCAATTGCGCAAGCGATTATCTCATCTCTCGGATAACTCGCCTCGACTAATCGAAGCGCATGATTTTCTTTGCGATTACTTTTTAATTTTCCTTCTGTAATAGAGCTTTGAAGCAGGCTATGAGAAAAATCTAAAATCTTTTGAGTTGAACGATAATTTTCTTCCAAAGTAATTAATTTTGCCTTTCCAAAAACATGTTTGAAATTTTCAAAATAAGAAAGTGAAGCCCCGCCGAAGCCGTAAATCAACTGACGGTCATCGCCCACCACAAAAATATTTGGTTTTTCTTCACTCTTCCAAACCTTTTCCAAAAATTCATTTTGCACACCGCTCGAATCCTGATGTTCATCGATCAAAACATATTGATATTGTTCTTTGATATCAAAAGAAGCTTCTTCTGATATTTCCATAATCTTGACCAAATTTTCCAAAACATCATCATAATCAAATAAATTTTTATCTGTTTTTGACTCCTCGTAAAGTGCATAGAACCGGACCGCTTCGCCTGTACGCTCCAGCCCTTCTATCTTTTTTTGTATATCTTTTTTTAATTCTCCTTTTGTCACACCACGCGAAGAAATATTTTCCGGATCAGATTTTAATCTATCGATTTCTCTTTTAATTGAATTATTAAAAGATTCCGGATTCATACGCTCGCGCTTTAAAAGCGAAATTAAATTTTTCAAATCACTGAAATATCTCGAAATGTCAGACCTTGGGCGAATATGTTCCCATTCATTATTTTGCAAAATTTCGTCACACAATACTATAGAATCGGTTTCATTCATTAATTTCGGCATTTCATTTAGATCGAGTACGCGAAAATATTTCTCAATGATATCCATACCAAAACTATGAAAAGTAGATATATGGACTTTTGAAGCTTCAGCGCCGATATAATCGCGCAATCTCTCTCGCATTGCCTTGACGCCAGAATTAGTAAAGGTGAGACAAAGAATACTGTCGGCTTTATTGTCCGTTTTAGTTAAAATGTTTGCGACCCGCAAGGCCAAAATCTGCGTCTTGCCCGTCCCCGGCCCCGCCACTACCATCACTGGTCCGTCAATCGAATCCACTGCTTCCTTTTGAGCCTTATTTAGCTTGCCATATTCTTCTTTAAATTTTTCCGTGCCAGCCATAAGAGCATTTTAGCACCATTTGCCAATTTTTGTCCTTTTGATAGTAAGCGCCAAAGATGGTATTCCAATTTTATTTCCAAGATCATTTGCTATCGCCCGCACATATGTGCCACTGCCGCATTTGATTTTAAAATCCGCAACTTGAAAGAAAGAAGCAGCAGATTCCGGCGCATTCCTCCCGCCTCCGGCGTGAACCTTCCGCGCTCGGAATTTGCTTCTTCTTTCTTTCAGCAATTTCCGCCAGATTTTTAAAATTTCTTTTTGTCTGAAATCACCTTTCACTTTTTTAATTCTGCGTTCGATATTTTCCAATAATTTTTTCGCGCTTATTTTTTTGATGCCAAAAAATTTCAAACTTTGCACACTTACTTCGTGTTCCGGAATTTTCACTTTATACCCTGCCCTAGCATATGCAAAAAGCTGTTTGCCATCAACAGTCTTCGATGAATACATTGGATAACTTTGCATAAAAATTCCCTCAAAAAATTTTAAATTTTCTTTTATCTTTTTTCCTAGCTCCTCCTTATCCCATAGGTCGGACCTATGGGAAACTTTTTTCACCTTCCCTAAAATATCGTAAGTATCAGTGACAAATCCGAACAGAACGCTAAATTTGTATTCTTTTGAAAGTTTCAAATATTTTTCTTTTTCGTGAACCGCATCGCCAGAGAGCACGAGCAAAAGCCCAGAGACCATTGGGTCAAGCCTGCCTGCATAAGTCATCTTCGCGGCTTTATATTTTTTATTTTTCCGCCGAAAATTCTCCATCGCCTCAAGTGGAGTCTCTCCTTCTTTTTTATTTAGCAATAAGATTTTTTTGAAAATATTTTTCATTCACTGTCTATCTTATCAGAAAATACCACCAACCTATCAGAATGAGTTCTTTCCTTTTCATTCCAAGCTCCGGTACAAGTAATAAAGTTGAGATGAGATAGTCCGTCATATGAACTAAATACAGAAGTAGCATCCGCTTTTGGATCGTAACGACGTGATTCGCGCACCACAAAAATGGTAGTCGCCCCAAATTCATCTTCAATATATATCTTGTCGCCTTGTTGCAATTTATACAAGCTATCAAAAACTGCAGGCTTATTGTCTTTATAACCAGAATGACCGGCAATCACGGAACTGCCGTTTTCTCTTGGACGAGGACCGAGATTAAACCATGCTACATTTTCTGGTTCTTTCGGCACATCCATTGCTCCATCTGGCGTTGTGCCTACCTGTTCAATGGCAGCATCAACATTGATACTTGGAATTTTAAGATTTATAGGAATTCCTGAACGCGCTTCTTCAAAAGGAATGATACTTAGGATTGGCGACGCGGCTACAAATGAATCCATAACCGGCAAATTTTTGGGCGAGGAAAAACGAAACATACAGAAAAATGTGATTCCTGTAACGCCTACAATCAACAAAGACAATTTTAATGAAAGATTTACAGCCATAAATCTATTCTAGCAATTTATCAGTGAATACTACAAGTCGGCTGGAATGAGTTTTGTCTGCGACATTCCAAATCCCCGCACATGTTATAAGATTTAAATGAGATTTCCCATCGTGTGAAACAAAAACTTTCGGGACATTTTCATTTTTACCATAATTACGAACGACTCGCACCATAAAGGTAGTCGTCACACCGAGTTCATCTTCAATATATACCTTGTCTCCTTTTTTTAATTTGTGTAAGCTATCAAAAGCTACTGGCTTATTATTTTTATAACCAGAGTGTCCGTCAATCACTGCACTTCCAAGGTCTCCCGGACGAATCCCAAGAGAAAACCAACCAACATTTTGAGGATTTATCGGAACATCTATTTCTCCGGACTTTGTGAGACCGATGTGTTCAATATTCGTGTCAATATTTATAACGGGAATTCTGAGGCGAGTGGGCGAAAAGATTTTTTGTTCATATTCAGCTTGGCTAGTTTTTGGAGTCAGAAATGAAAATATATTTTTTATCTCATCTCCGAAGACAGAATATATAAAAAAGAAAATAATGACCAAACAAATGCCAAGAGGTATTGTTAATAAAATTCGAGTTAGTATGTTTTTTGACTGCATAGAGAATAAATTAATAATCTCGCAAATAATCATACTGTCTTCTTCTGCTGTTAATTTTTGCAGTTATATAAATAAAAAGTGGAATAGATAAAGTGCCACATAGCATGATTAAATTTAACAAATCATTACTAGCACCATTTTTTTGTTTTGGAGAAAATCCTGTTTTTGGAAAATTGGAATTGGAAGTTTTTGTAATATGACGAATAGTGGGCGAAACTACTGCTACTACTCCAGTATTCGACAATCCTGATGTTCCTTGAATATCATTTGTACCATTGACACCATTTGTACCATTCGTGCCATTAGCGCCCGCAAGACCATTCGTGCCATTAGCGCCAGCGACACCATTTGTACCATT
>CAYHBT010000012.1:0-1162 GCA_964354935.1 uncultured Candidatus Saccharibacteria bacterium | reverse complement strand
TAGCGCCCGCAAGACCATTCGTGCCATTAGCGCCAGCGACACCATTTGTACCATTTGTGCCATTAGTGCCAGCGACACCATTTGTGCCATTAGTGCCATTTGCACCAGCAAGACCAATAGCTCCTGTTGCGCCATTAGTGCCAGCGACACCATTTGTACCATTCGTGCCATTCGTGCCAGCGACACCATTAGTGCCATTTGCGCCATTAGTGCCCGCAAGACCATTCGTACCATTCGTGCCATTTGTGCCAGCAAGACCGATAGCTCCAATAGCGCCCGCAAGACCATTAATACCACTAGCGCCCGCAAGACCATTCGTACCATTGGTACCATTTGTGCCAGCGACACCATTTGTACCATTTGTGCCACTAGCGCCTGCAAGACCATTCGTACCATTAGTGTATCTTTTAAACTCGGCTAGAACTTATTTTAGCAAAAATTTCTAATGCGCACGCTTCGCGTGCCTCTTTACTCTAAACTAATTACTACGCTCTACCAATGTGCTAATTCAAAATGGACTCCTCCAGAGGCGGACAAGTCGGAAAATGGAAGCAAAAGTTTTGGGGATACGGATTCCATTTTCCTCGGCTGAACGTTTTTTGAAATTAGGCGAGATTGGGAATTCTGCATGAACTCAAATACAAATGCTCGGTGCCTTCGTTCATCATATCATTGTGTTTGGTCTAAAGGAATACACCCGAGGCATCCGCCTCGGGAATTTCCGCTAGGGCTACGAGCGCCAGTTCTAGGTAGCGGATTTTGCCAAACGGCTCAAATGGGAAGAAATGAGCCGTTAAAGGCAAAAATCCGCAGCTAGTTGGGGAGAGGATTCTCCTCTCCCCAGCGCGGTGCCTCGGTTCATGAGTACTCCGCCTGCTGGCGGACTACTCATCCCGCAGAGCGGGACAGGGCTCACCCCACCCGGCCGCGCAAACCCCTCTCAGGTATTTCATGTCACTTGTTTGTGGTGTCGCTTTCGCTTTTAGATTTCTGTATTGCATATATTGTTGGCGCTCGTCTTTAGCCCAGACACCCTAGCGGAATTCCCGAAGGCGCAAATGCCATCGTGCTTGCCCCAGAGTTTTTGTGATTACACAAAAACTCTACCCCACCCGTGCGTGCACGCAAACTCACTCCCTAGATTCTGGAATACGAAACCATG
>CAYHBT010000011.1:20796-21895 GCA_964354935.1 uncultured Candidatus Saccharibacteria bacterium | reverse complement strand
AAATTTTTCAAAAAAGCGATTTCAAGCGATGAGATATTTCTGAAACTTTTTTCTGTTTTCTCATTGCGTCCAAAAAGCGCGGTGAGCACGCGAGGCTTCTTTGAAGCATCGACTGTCTTCCAGCCGGAAACTTTCGCCAAATTCTGCACCACTTTGACCGCATCTTTGGTTTTAATACCTGATGTTTCTAAAGTGTCCACAAAAAGAATCTCTCCGTCTTTGAATTTCTTGGAAAGGACGGAAAAGAGGGCTTGCGCGCGCATACTCTTCGAAATTTTTCGCTTGTAGTTTTTGTCGGAAAGCGGACCGTGCGTCACACCTCCACCCACCCAGATAGGGCTTCTGGAAGATCCGTGTCTGGCGCGTCCGGTACCCTTTTGCTTCCAAGGCTTCTTGCCACCACCGCGAACTTCTCCGCGATCTTTTGTATCGGCAGTGCCGGCGCGTTTATTGCTTCTCATACTTTGCACCACTTGGTGCACCAAGTCACTGCGCCACTTTGCGCCGAAAACTTTTTCCGGAAGATTTATCGTTCCAGCTGAGACACCTTTTTGATTGTATATTTTTGCTTCCATGTTTTTTAAATCTTTAAATATTGAAATCTTTAAATATTCTATCGAGATACTATCTCGACAAGTGTTCCGCGCTTGCCGGCAATTGCCCCTTTGACGAGCAATATGTTGTTTTCTTTATCGACTGAAACGACTTTCAAATTCTTCTGAGTAATTTTATCGGAGCCCATTCTGCCCGCCATTCTCATTCCCTTTGGCACATGAGTACGAAGACCTCCGCCGATACTTCCCGGCTCTCTTTCGGAATGCTTTTGTCCGTGTGTACGAGGTCCGCCGGAAAATCCGTGACGCTTCACGACGCCTTGAAAACCTTTACCCTTAGAAAGGCTGGTCACTTGCAAAAGATCGCCCTCGGCAAAGACGGAAACATCGATGATATCGCCCTCTTTGGCGCTATTTTTATCGCTCGGTTTCAATCTGAATTCTTTGAGATTTTTATAAAAAGCGCCTTTCATCGCTCCCGCTCGTCCTTTGGTGATTCTTTCTTTTTTCTGAACTCCGTAACCGACTTGCACAGAATCATAACC
>CAYHBT010000011.1:15760-20696 GCA_964354935.1 uncultured Candidatus Saccharibacteria bacterium | reverse complement strand
TCTCGCGCATTTTTGTAAATGAATGGAGATCGATTGACTGTATATTTTTTTATTTCAGTCGGAAGCGGTACGGGCCCAACAATGACAGCATCGTGACGAACCGCGGTGTCCATGATCTGCTTCACGGAGCTATCGAGAATTTTACTTTCATATGCGCGCACGCGAATACGCAGCACCACCGCGCCGTCTTCTTTTCCTTTTTTAAGATCAACTTTAGAGACTTTAATTTTCTTCGCAACTTTAACTGCCGCAGCTTTGTCTGCTTGTCCCGCCTTTGCGGAAGCCTTAGGCTTTTTTATTTTTGTCTCTGTTGTTGTCATAGAACTTTTTCTTTATAACTTTATGAACTTATTATCCGAGAATCTTTGTAACCACTCCTGCGCCGACTGTCTTGCCTCCTTCTCGAATAGCAAATCTCTGAGATTCCTCGAGCGCCACCGGAGTGACCAATTTGACAGTAATTTTCACGGTATCTCCTGGCATAACCATTTCAGTGCCTTCAGCTAATGTGACATCTCCAGTCACATCTGTCGTTCTGATATAAAATTGAGGCTTGTAACCTTTGAAGAAAGGAGTGTGTCGTCCGCCTTCTTCCTTTTTCAAAACATAAATTTCCGCGGTGAAATTGTCGTGCGGAGTGACTGTGCCCGGTTTTGCGAGCACCTGACCGCGAGTGATATCCTCTTTTTTCAAACCACGAACAAGAATGCCGGCGTTGTCTCCAGCCTGACCTTCTTTGAGGTTTTTGTTGAACATTTCAATGCCGGTAACTGTTGATTTCTGAGTAGGTTTGATTCCGACAATTTCGACATCTTCATCTAGCTTGATGATACCTCTTTCAATTTTTCCTGTAACCACGGTACCGCGGCCTTCAATTGAGAAGATATCTTCGACGGGCATAAGGAATGGTTTTGCCAAATCTCGGATTGGAATAGGAATATAAGTATCGAGAGCGTTTGTCAGCTCAAGAATCTTCTTTGCCCATTCATCATCGATAGACTTGGCTTCAAGTCCTTTCAAGGCAGAACCGCGAATGACTGGAGCATCTTTGCCGTCGAAACCTTGCTTGGTCAAAAGTTCTCGGATTTCTTCTTCCACGAGGTCGATCATTTCTTTGTCATCAACCATATCGCACTTGTTTAGGAAAACGATAATCTTTGGAACACCAACTTGCTTTGCAAGAAGAACGTGTTCGCGAGTCTGAGGCATAGCGCCGTCTGTAGCAGCAACTACCAAAATAGCGCCGTCCATCTGAGCGGCACCGGTGATCATATTCTTGATGTAATCGGCGTGTCCTGGAGCGTCGATGTGCGCGTAGTGACGAGCATCAGTCGCATACTCGTTGTGAGAAATGTTGATAGTGATACCTCTTGCCTTTTCTTCGGGAGCGGAGTCGATCTGATCGACACCTCGAAGACGGACTTGCTTTCCTGCCATATTTAGCACATGGAGGATTGCGGCAGTTAAAGTAGTCTTACCATGGTCGACGTGACCAATAGTACCGACATTTACGTGTGGCTTATCTCTTTTAAATTCTTCTGACATATTCTTGCTTTGAATTAATAACTAAAACTCAACATACAGGAGCCAGTTGCTGGGGTTTAGCTACTAACGATATTATTAACTAATAATGACAAAATTCATCTCAGCCCAAGGCTGATCCGCCTAACGCGGAAAAACAAAAACTGCAAAAGTGCAGTTATCTGATATATTAGCAGATTAAAAACTGTTGTCAAATAGGAATTACTGTGCAAAAAGCTTATTGTTTTTCTGTATTTCTTTGTAAAGATTTTCTGCTTCTTTTTTTGGATTTTCGGAGAAAATAATACCGCGAGAAGAATTTATAATGAGACCGAGGCCCTCACTATTCAGGCCTGCTTTCATTGTGTCTTCAACACTTCCCCCCTGCGCGCCGACACCCGGCACGAGAAAAGTCATATCTCCTACCAAGACGCGGATTTTTTTCATTTCTTCCGGATAGGTAGCCCCGACGACTAGCATACAATTTTTATTTTTATTCCAGTCTTTCGAAACTTTTTCAGCAACAATTTGCCAAAGAGGTTTCGTTTCGGACGTTGGACGTCTAGAATTCAGACGTCCAACGTCCGAAACTTTCAAATCTTGGAATTCCGGTGCCCCAGAGTTTGAAGTCCGACATAAAATTATGCAACCTTTGTTGGTTCTATCTAAAAACGGATCTAGCGCTTCTTTTCCTAAATATGGGTGAAGTGTAACCGCATCGAAACCTAGCCAATCAAAAATAGAAATCACATAGCCATTGTTTGTATTTCCTATGTCTGCTCGCTTCGCGTCAAGAATCGTAAAAATATCTGGATAATTTTTTATTAAAAAATCCATCGTCATTTTTAATTCCGCCATTCCTTTATCCCCGCGCGCTTCATAAAAAGCGCTATTTGGTTTGTAAGCAGCGGCGTATTCGTGAGTTTCTCCGATAATCCACTTGTTGAATTCAAACTGCGGATTCGATAATTTTTTAAATTTCTCCGGAATTTTTTCAAAATCCGCATCAAGCCCGACACACAAAAGCGAGTTTATTTTTTTTGCTCTTTGGTTGTATTTTTCGATAATGTTCATAGTAAATTCACCTCACCCCTTCTTTTCCAAGAATTTTTTTCCGTGACCAAGCGTCGTGTCAATTGGAACGCCATTTTTACATAAGGGACAATCAGCTTCATTGAAAACATCCATTCCGACAACAGTCAGATAATCAAATGGAGCGCCAATAAAACTCGGATTAATATTTACCGGATCTTTGTTTACTATCGCGCAGGCGCCGACGACTCTTCCACCTTCATTCACAACACTGTTGATTACTTTTTTTACCGAACCGCCGGTGGTTACAATGTCTTCAACAACTAAAATATTTCGGCCTCGGACATATGATCCGTATCCTCTAGTAAAAATCTGATCTCTGTCCGGCTGTTTTTCGGTGTAAATACTTAGCACTTCTTTGCCTTTCATTATTGAAAGATGGTGCGCTGTCCATTGCGAAAGTATTATTCCTCCGATAGATGGTCCGACGACAATGTCAATCGGACTATTTTTATATTTTTGCGCAATAATTTCCCCAATCCGAGAAATGTAAGCAGTGTGCGGATAGATATAATCTTTATTCACATACATCGGAGCATGCTTTCCGGAAACATAGACAAAGTGGCCGGTGACTACCGCTTTTGTTTTTTCCAAGATATCTAGAACTTCCTGATTAGACTCATTCATAGTCTTTATCCTAACCCTCCTTCGCTAAAAAAGCTATAGGCGGGCAAGCCTTTCCTTTATCTCTTTGGCAAGATACGGGTTCCACATCGCGCCGGTCGCCGACATAACTATGTCTGCGCCAGCAGAGCGGTATTCAAAGAAATCATCAGCATTCATTACTCCGCCGACGCCGATAATCGTGAAATCATATCCGAATTTTTCGCGTAATTTTTTTAGCCTTCTCACCATATCAATCCCCGCCCATTTAATCGCGTGCCCGCAAACTCCGCTATGTGTGCGCCCCGGAAGCGCTGTTTCACCTTCCGCATTTACTATTTCAGAAAAGATGGTATTGATCGCAGAAATGCCCTCCACAACACTGCCAATTTTTTCCACAAAATCCGCGAGAACCTTTTCGTCTTTGTAATATGAAATTTTTACAATTAGCGGAATATTTTTAATTTCTTTTTTGATTGCTTGAACCACTTCCAAACTCCGCACCACATCGAAACAGAGCAGTTCAGCTGTGCCTTCATTCGGACAACTGAAATTTACTTCCATTGCTTGCACGCCCGTCTCTTTCATCATCTTTGCGGCCACAACAAAGTCGTTGATATATTCTTCGACAGCCTTCCCTCCCGCCACGGCGGGCAAGTCTTTTTTCGTTCGCTGAAAAGCGCCGACAAGTATTTGTCCCTTCCTTAAATTTTTTACAACTTTAGAAATATCTTTTTGCCAAAATTCTGGAGGAAAAGACGGCACACCGAAAGAGTTGGTGATAGAAAGCGGTTCTTCGTAATTATCATCTGCCACTAGCCTCATCTCCTCCTTGCCCAGAATTACATCTTTCGGTACTTTGACTGATAAAATATTCGGCCAAGGGTGACAGGCGTATTTTCGTGTGCGAACTGTCTTGTAAGTGACGATATCAAAGCCCTTGTCTAAAGCCGCCTGCGCGAAATTGCCGTTGATGAGCGGTCCCGCCGGAATTCCAAAAGGAGAATTTACTTTGAAACCCATAAAATCAAACTTCGGTTCAGCAAGGACTACCCTTGCTGGATTTTCCATTCTTCCATCGACAAAGGCGCCAAAAGGGCCATCTTTAAAATTTTCTTCGTAAGATTTTTTCGGGTCGTAGAATGGTTCTAAAAGCATTACTGCTATAGTAGCAAAAAGAGAAACTATTTTCTAGCAGCAATTACTTATAAATATCGTGGTCTCCTACAGAATGGAAAAATATATCATCATTATCGACAAATTCAAAAATTACCCTATATGTAAAATCTACCGAAAAAGCCCAGAAGTCTTTCAGGTCTCCAGAAAGTTTATGAGTTTTTAAGGACGGTGTGAAAGGATTTTTACGAAAAATTTTTTCCCGAGATTCTACCTTAAGTTTTATTTCTATGCTAAGTTTTCTGTATTCTCGCTCAAACTTATTGGTATAGGAAATTTGCATAGAATTTACCTAAGATCTTTTAAAGAGCGCAATAATTTTACCTTTCCCGCTCGTGCCTCTATTTGACTCTCTTTCAGCTCTCTAATTAATCTTTCATTTTCCCAAGCTCTCATAGCATCTCGAAAAAATTCGCTCACCGAAGCGTACTTCCCCTCTTTTACAGCCACATCGACGCTCTTTTTGAGCGAAGTCGGCATTGAAATATTTAATGTTGTTCTCATGCCCTAAGTGTAGCACAATGTGCTACAGGGTGTCAAGAAA
>CAYHBT010000011.1:2491-15660 GCA_964354935.1 uncultured Candidatus Saccharibacteria bacterium | reverse complement strand
GCTGCAACAATAGTCTCAGCCACATTGTTTGGCACAATATCATATCTGAAAAATTCCATCGTGAAAGAGGCGCGGCCTTCGGTCATTGAGCGCAAGCCGGTCATATAGCCAAACATTTCGGAGAGAGGCACTATCGCTTTGATGACTTTGTTCATACCGCGGTCTTCCATTCCTTCGATGAGCGCGCGCTTACTTGAGAGATTGCCGGTGACATCACCCATGAATTTGTCGGGAGTAACAACTTCCACTTTCATCATCGGCTCGAGGATTACAGGATTGGCTCTTTTACATGCGTCTTGCACCGCCATAGATGCCGCGATTTTGAAAGCCATTTCGTTCGAGTCCACTTCGTGATAACTACCGTCCCAAAGATCAACTGAAACATTGACCATTTTAAATCCAGCCAAAACTCCGCGATCAAGACCCTCCTTGAATCCTTTTTCACAAGGAGCTATATACTCTTGTGGAATAACACCTCCTTTGATTGAGTTCACAAATTCGAAACCGACAGAACGCTTGGTATTTTTCGGCAAATCTTCTAGTTCTTCTTTTGTTAGAACTTCCATCGGCTTCACTCGGATCTTCACATGTCCGTAGTTTCCGCGTCCGCCTGATTGCTTGATGTATTTTCCTTCGGCTTCGGAAGTACCATTAATCGTCTCGCGGTATGCCACCTGCGGCTTGCCGACATTCGCTTCGACGGTAAATTCGCGTTTCATTCTGTCGACAATAATTTCCAAATGAAGTTCGCCCATTCCGGCAATGATTGTCTCGCCTGTTTCCTGATCGGTTGAAACTTTAAAAGTAGGGTCTTCTTGAGCAAGACGATTGAGCGCCATACCCATTTTTTCTTGGTCAGCTTTTGTTTTTGGTTCAATGCGGAGAGAGATGACGGGTTCAGGGAAAACAATTCGGTCTAAAATAATCGGAGAATTTTCGTCGCAAATTGTGTCGGAAGTAATTGTATCCTTGAGTCCAACCGCCGCGGCAATTTCTCCGGCGAAAACTTGCTTCACTTCTTCGCGGTCGTTTGCGTGCATTCTTAAAATTCTACCGATGCGCTCTTTGTTGCGGGTACGAGGATTGTAAATATAACTTCCAGCAGCTAAAGTTCCTGAATATACTCTAAAGAAAATAAGCTGACCGACGAATGGATCAGTGGCAACTTTGAAAGCCAGCGCAGAAAAAGGCTCTTTGTCGGAAGCATGTCTTTCGATAGCGGCATCAGTGTTTGGATCAATACCGGAAACGGCTTTGATGTCTATCGGTGATGGCAAGTAGTCCACCACCGCGTCGAGAATGAGCTGAACACCCTTGTTCTTCAAAGCCGAACCTGCAAAAACTGGAAAAATTTCATTAGCGATGACAGCCTTGCGAAGAGTCTTCTTTAAAACATCGAAACTTGGAATCATTCCCTCTAAATATTCCGTCATCATAGCATCGTCAGTCTCAACTATTTTTTCTACAAGTTCAGAGTGATATTTCGTTGCTTCTGCTTTCAGATTTTCTGGGATTTCTTTTTCGATGATTTGGTTGCCCATCTCTCCTTCAAAGTAATATGCTTTCATATGAAGCAAGTCGATAACGCCTTCAAATTTATCTTCGAGACCGATAGGTATCTGCACTCGCACCGCCTTTTTTGTAAGTCTATCTAAGATGGTTGCAAAAGAATGTTCGAAAGATGCGCCAGTTCGATCGAGCTTGTTTATAAAACAAATACGAGGGACTTTTGCTTCGTCGGCATATCTCCAGTTTGTTTCAGACTGAGGCTCTACACCAGCGACACCGTCGAAAACAACGACAGCTCCGTCGAGCACGCGAAGAGAACGCTTCACTTCCACTGTGAAATCAATGTGCCCTGGGGTGTCAATAATATTAAAACGATGCTTTTTGCTTTTGTCAGTCGGCGCATATGTCGGAATCCAAAAACAAGTCACTGCGGCGGCGGTAATGGTGATGCCGCGCTCTCGTTCTTGCTCCATCCAGTCTGTCGTCGTCTCGCCTTCGTGCACCTCGCCGATTTTGTGCTTGGTGCCGGTATAAAAAAGCACGCGTTCGGTCGTGGTGGTCTTCCCCGCATCAATGTGCGCGATGATTCCAAAATTTCTAACTTTTTCTAAAGGATAGTCGCGTTCCATATATTTTTATGCCTACCAAGCAAAGTGCGCAAAAGCTTTGTTGGCTTCTGCCATTCGGTGTGTGTCTTCTTTTTTCTTTATTGCGGAGCCTTCGTTTTTTGATGCTGCAATGAGTTCATCAGCGAGTTTGAGATGCATTGGCTTGCCTTTGCCACCACGAGCCGCATCGCGAATCCAGCGCATAGCTAGAGCCGCTTTTCTTTCTGGTCGCACTTCTACAGGTATTTGATAGTTGGCGCCTCCGATGCGCTTGGAACGAACCTCGGCTGAAGGACCGGCATTTTTCATCGCCAAGTCGAAAATTTCCAGCGGATTTGGATTGCCTGTCTTTTCTTTGATGACATCAAAGGTCGCGTACATTACTTTGCGCGCAGTTTCTTTTTTGCCAGACCACATAATGTAATTTATGAACTTCTCTAGTTTTGTAGAGTTGTAAATGAAATCAGGCGCTACTATATTTCTATTTTTTACTTTTCTTCGCATAAAAATTATTTTGCTTTTTCAGCCTTAGGTTTCTTGTTTCCATAAAGCGACCTTCCTTGTCTGCGCTTCTCGACTCCCTGCGTATCTAGAACTCCACGCACGATATGATACCGAACTCCGATTAAATCTTTCACGCGCCCTCCTCGGAGCATTACCACAGAGTGCTCCTGTAAATTGTGCCCCTCGCCTGGGATATAAGCAGTGACTTCCATACCGTTGGTCAAGCGAACACGAGCAATTTTACGGAGAGCTGAGTTCGGCTTCTTTGGGGTCGTCGTGGAAACTTTGGTGCAGACACCTCGCTTGAAAGGAGAAGAAAAAAATACCGGTCTGTTTTTCAGAACATTGAATCCACGCGTCAAAGCGACCGTCTTGTCTTTCGGCACTGCTTTAAATCTGCTTTTTCGAACTAATTGATTGATTGTTGGCATTTGTTGTTGTTCTTATAAAGAAAATAGCCCCAATAGGACTATGGAAATAATATACTATTAAAAAAATCAAAATGCAAGACCAGTTAGAAAATGAAAGAGAAACGCTAAAATTGGAGCTAGATAGTCAGAAAAAAATACAATAAAAATAAGAAGTAAAATTAATGAATACTGTTCAAATTTAAAAATAAAAGAAGAAGCAGAATTGGGTAAAAATGAAAAGAGTATCTTGGAGCCATCGAGCGGAGGAATCGGAACTAAATTAAACAACGCCAAAGCTAAATTTATAACGACGATAATGGAAGTTATAAAATAAAAAGAAATCGGCAAACCAAAACCAGAAGTGACCCGAATAATAATTCCGAATATGACAGCGATAAATATATTCGCCAAAACTCCAGCTGACGCCACCGCCACTGTCCCCCATTTTTTATCACTTAAATTATCCGGATTATAAGGCACCGGCTTCGCCCAGCCAAACAAAAAAGGAGAATGGGATACAACTAACACAACCGGCAAAATAATCGAACCGAAAATGTCCAAGTGCTTGAGCGGATTCAAGGTCAGCCTGCCCGCGAAGCGCGCAGTCTTGTCGCCAAAGTATTCTGCCATAAAGCCGTGCGAGACTTCATGTATGACAATCGACATAATAAGCACCGCTATATAAAAAACCGCGTTGGTTGCTTCCATATAAATTCTATGATAGCATATGGGAACTCTCATGAAAACATGCGCGATAACAAAAAAGGGTTCAATTATGGGCGGCGGATACTCAAACAGAACCCGCGCCGCCAAATTCAACCCGACCGGTAAAGTCCGAAAATACCTGAATCTTCAGAAGAAGAGAATTTTCGTGCCGGAAATAAATAAATTTTTAAATATCAAAGTCTCTGTGCAAGGTATGCGCACAATGAAAAAGAATGGCGCCTACGCCACTCTCCTCAAGGCTGGATTGATAAAGGCGTAAAAAAACTTCACTGAATGTGAAGTTTTTTTATTATATCTACGCCGGCACGAAAGTTAACGCTGTGCCTTTTTTCCCTGAGCGGCCGGTACGGCCGATGCGATGCACATAGGTGTCGTAAGTCTGCGGAACATCGTAGTTGATGACATGGGTCACATCTGGAATATCGAGGCCGCGGGCCGCGACATCGGTCGCAATCAAGATTGTAATATGATCTTTTTTAAATGATTCCAAAATGCGGATTCTCTCGCGGCTTCTTTTGTCGCCGTGGATACCGCCCGCTTTGAATCCAAGCGTGCGTAATTCTTTTTCCAGAGAGTCCACACTGTGCTTCATTTCTCGAAAGATAAGTACTTTTTGAGATGTCTCTTTATTTAAGACTTCGTGCAGTTTAGTTAATTTCTCTTCTTTGGTTTTTACTCGAATCACGTCTTGCTCGATATTTTTTGCCGTCTCGCCGGAAATAACGGAAATAAAAGCGGGATCTTTTAAATATTGCTCGGTCATTTTTCTAATTTCAGGAGAAAGAGTCGCGGAAAAGAAGAGCGTTTGTCGTTCTTTGGCGGTTTTGCCGATAATGAAAACCATGTCGTCGCGGAATCCCATATCGAGCATTCGATCAGCTTCGTCGAGAACCACGGAATGACAAGTAGAAAGGTCTAAAACTTTTTTCTCAATCAAATCTCGCAATCTTCCCGGTGTACCGATGACGAAAGACACTCCCATTTTAATTTCTCTAATTTGTTTCATTATCGGCAACCCGCCCACGCAAGCCACAGAAAACATTCCGAAACCGAAAGCAAGAGTTTTAAAATCACTTTCTATCTGGAGCGCAAGCTCGCGAGTCGGCGCCATTATTAAAACTGTTTCTCTTTTAGAGAGCCCTTTTGTCTTTGCAATTTTTTCAATCAAAGGCAAAAGAAATGCCGCAGTCTTACCTGTGCCTGTGTTTGCCATACCGAAGACATCGCGTCCGGCTAGAATTGTCGGAATCGCTTGATCTTGAATTGGACGAGGAGCCGAAAATCCAGCGCCTTTTATATTTTTATGCAACTGCGGATTGAAAGGAAAATCAGCGAATGTATGTTTAGAGACATACGGCTTTTCCTCTATGTGAACCGCTTTTTTTATGAAACGAGAAAAATCTATCCGCTCGCCGCCGAATCTACCCCTTTTAGGACTTGCCCCGCTTCTCTTAAAAGAATGCGGTTTGGAATTATTAAATTTTCCGGCTCCGAAACGAGGTTTAGCTCTAAACGAAGAAGGCTGGCTACCGAATTTCTTCGGAGTAGCCGAATGAGGTTTATACATCTTATTGTTTATCTTGGGGTCACTCCCAAAATGTAAAGATGAGAATGATGTATCAAGTATAGCACTTTGCCATTAATTTGTCAATGCTTCATTAATTCTATAAAAAAGCTACAATAAAACTATGCAAGGTAAACATGTTGACGAATCATACTTAGACCTCCTCGAACACATCATAAAAAATGGCGTGACAAAGACCGACCGCACAGGCACAGGCACGCAGAGTGTGTTTGGTTATCAAATGCGTTTTAATCTATCCGATGGCTTTCCCCTGCTCACCACAAAAAAGGTTCCGATAAAATCAATCATTCACGAACTCTTGTGGTTCTTACGTGGCGATACAAATCTAAAATATCTCGCGGACAACAATGTGCACATTTGGGACGAATGGCCATATAAAGCATATTTAATTAAAAACAAAATTAATGTGCCAAAAAGTGGATCGGAAGAATGGAACACCGGTATCAAAGAATTTATAGAAAAAATAAAAACGGACGAAAAGTTTGCAAAAGAATACGGAAACTTGGGTCCAATCTATGGCTATCAATGGCGTAATTGGCCGGCAGCAAATGGCAAGCATATTGATCAGTTAGCAAACATTATTGAACAAATAAAAAAGAATCCTGATTCGCGCCGATTACTAGTCTCCGCTTGGAATGTGGGTGATATTGATGAAATGGCAAAAGCTGGACTTCCGCCATGTCACACTATTTTTCAATTCTATGTCGCAAATGGCAAACTCTCCTGCCAACTGTACCAGCGTTCGTGCGACACATTTCTCGGGGTTCCGTTTAATATTGCCTCCTATGCCCTGCTCACGATGATTATCGCCCAGATTTGCGAGCTCGAAGCTGGTGAATTTGTCTGGACTGGCGGCGATGTGCATCTGTATTCAAATCATTTAGAGCAAGCAAAAATTCAGCTCGCTCGCCGAAACGATATCCGCCCGATGCCAAAAATGAAAATAAATCCGAACAAAAATAAAGTTGAAGATTTTACAATCGATGACTTTAAATTAGTTGATTATGATCCGCACGAAGGCATCAAGGCGCCCATCGCCGTATAAAAATATGATCTCACTCATCGCCGCAATTGGAAAAAATAACGAACTGGGTAAAAAT
Source organism: uncultured Candidatus Saccharibacteria bacterium (assembly GCA_964354935.1). Lineage (GTDB taxonomy): Bacteria > Patescibacteriota > Minisyncoccia > Phycocordibacterales > UBA9973 > UBA9973. The sequence continues at coordinate 9,218 of CAYHBT010000011.1, read as the reverse complement.
AATGCTCTGGTTTGGAGTATGCCAACGGATTTGAAATATTTTCGGCAAAAAACTTCCGGTCATCCGGTCATCATGGGACGAAAAACTTTCGAAGCCATCGGCCATCCGATGCCGAAAAGAAAAAATATAATTATTACGCGAGACAAAAACTACAAAAAAGACGGCATCGAAGTTGTGCATTCACTAAAAGAAGCACTGAATTCAGCAAGGACTACCCTTGCTGAAAATGGGGAAATTTTCATAATTGGCGGAGAAGAGATATTCAAACAAGCGATGGATACAGCCGACAGGCTTTACATCACGCACATAGATGCGGAAGATAAAAAAGCCGACACATTTTTTCCGGAAATTATTCCGATAGTTTGGAATGAGATATCACACGAAGAACATAAAAAGGATAACGAAAATCCTTATGATTATGTTTTCTCGGTTTACGAGAGGATATAACCTCACCCCCTTCCCCTCTCCATAAAATTTTATGGAGAGGGGTGGATGCAGAAGCAGACGGGGTGAGGGACTAAGGATCCTCTGGAGTTTTTATGCGAATGAAAACATCTTCGCCTTCGGGAGACTTTTCTTTTTTATATTTTCTTTTTTTATTTATTTCTATCTTCCGAATGAGTTCTTTCTCTAAATTAAAACCCATCGTCTCGCACATTCCCAAAATGAATATCATCACATCAGCAAACTCTTCCGCTACTCCAGACTGATGTTTGTTGTGCTTGGAAAAAGCCTCGGACAATTCCTCGTGCGCTCGGCAAAATTCCAGCGCTATATTGGTGGTATTGAATCCTTTTTCCAATTTATTTTTCATTACCTCTTTCTGCAGTTTTTTTAAATCGACAGACATAATTTTATTGATCTTTATACGGTTCAACTTTTTTATTTATAATGTCCAACTTCACTCCGGCTTTTTTAAAAATTTCTTTGCTTCTGGCGCTGGCATGATAATCCTGCAATGCCACAACGCGCTTGATGCCAGCGTTGATGACAGTTTTAGAGCAAGTATAACAAGTGACCATTTTGCAATATAGCGTCGCCCCATCAGTCGCGATACCAAAACGCGCGGCGTTGGCAATCACATTTAATTCCGCGTGAGCCGTCCGCAAGCAATGGCGAGAAGTAGTTCCATCATCGCCAGTAACTGTGTGCATCTCATGCCCGACTTCATCGCAATGCGGAAGCCCGATAGGAGAACCGACATAACCGGTCGCAAGAATTCGTTTATCTTTCACCAAGATAGCGCCCGAGCGTCCGCGGTCGCAAGTGCCCCGCGAACCGACAAGATCAACCATTTGCAAAAAGTATTCGTCCCAAGAAGGTCTTTTGTGTTTGACGGTTTTTTTCATAACTTTAATATAGCACAAGCGAAGCTTCTTGCAATTTTTGAGCTTCCCGAGGGTCCCACCCCTGTACTCAGGGGAAGGGCGCAGGGACGAAAAAATTGCAATAAGCGAAGCTATTTTTTGGAAAGCGCTTTTAAAATTTTCAAATACATTCCTTCTACCAGTTTTTTCTCTTCAGAATAAGTCTTGGCATAGTGTCCAATCAGCCCTGGTGAGGCATTTATTTCAATGACATAATAGCTACAATCTTTTGAAGATTTAGGATTTTTGGAAATATCTCCCTTGGTCACCATTATATCCACTCCACAAAAACGCAATCCCATATCTTTTGTTAGTTTGATGGCAAGTTTGCAAAATTCGGGATGAATAATCTTTTCCATATCGATAGCAACTCCGCCGGAAGACAAATTGGCATTATCTAGTAAAAAAATCCTCTCTCCTTTTTGGGGAATAGTTTTAAAAGAAAACCCTTGTTTTTTTAATTTAATTTTTATTCTTCGATCTTTAAAATCTATCTCAATGCCCCTTCGCAAGAAACTGGCAGATTGCTGTTTTTTTTGCAGAAGCGCAAAGATAGAATTTTTACCGTCTCCGACGACAGAAAGTGGAACTCTTTCGTAAGCTGAGATCACTTCCCCATCGAGAACAACAATCCTATAATCCCGCCCCGGCAAATATCTTTCAACTATAGATACCTTGTCTTCTTTAAAAATTTCGCGCAACGCAGAGACTAATTCGGACTTGTCGTAAACCAAATAAACTCCAAAGCCTTGGCTTTTGCTGTTTGGTTTTACGATAACTGGATACCCGAGTCGTTTTGCATATTTTAGCGCGTAAGGAATTTTACGATTGCTTTTCATTTCTTTTGCCCACTTATCTTCAAAGATTGTCATACCTTCCGCTACCGGATAACCTTTCTCCTGCATAAAAAATTTCGCATGGCTTTTGTCGGTAGATATTCCAGTGGAAGCGGTACCATTCAAATCGAGCAGATAGCCAAGAAACGAACGAACAACACCGTTTTTGTAAATCATCTGTGCTGCCATACCCCATTCCGGCTCAATAATAAACTTGACTCCGACTTTTGGTGCCAGTTTAGCGATAAGTTGCCCTAGCCTTTTTTTGTTTTCTATGTTTGCTGCCATTTTCTTATTTTATAATTTTTAAATTAGAAAAAAGCGGAGCGTAAATATCTTTCTTTGGCTCAATAATGAGTTCGCCCCGCTTTACTTTATTGGTAAAAACAATTGGAGCTCCAGTGATGATAGAAATCGGCTGTTGCTCCCTGCCTTCTCCCATACAAAGAACCGCGGAAGTAGCGAGACTATCGGCAATATCCGTTTTTGACATCTTCAATTTTCTTCCGAAAATATCTTTCTTGCCAATATAATTTTTAATACCTTGAAAACCGGCGTAGCCAAGAGCCACACCGACAATTCCTGCACGAAGCGGCATCAGCCGTGAGTCTGTTATTAGAACTCCTAAATTTTTTAATTTAAATTTTTGCATCAATGTTGTCCGCAACATCTCCGCGCTCTCGAAACTATCCTTAGGCAAAAGAATCAGCTTGCCCTGAGCGTTTGATTCATCAATACCAGCAGAAGCCATCACCATACCGTCTTTAATGGTAAGCCAAGTGTATTTAGTTCGAAGAGAAAAATTACTCTCTTTTTTAATTAGAGCGATTTTTTGTTTTTCATTTTTGTATTCCGCGGTTCTGCCTTCAGAAAGAGCTACAATTTTTGAAGTTACCACCAAGACAGAATTCTCTTTGAAATTTTTTATATATTTTAAAATAAATGAAACTAGCTTTTCATTCTCGCGAAATACTCTAGTTTTGATTGCTTGTATTAACATTTGAGTTTCCTCGTAAAAATTTAATGCCTAAGTATGAAAGCGGAGTATACAAAAAACCCATTGCTACCTTAAACAACCACCAAGTTATGATGATATTAATGAGAGTTTTAGTTTCATAAACTCCGGCAAAGGCGATTACCATAAACAATACGCTGTCGAGTAGTTGAGACCAGAGGTTTGAAATGAGTGACCGCAACCAAAAAAGTTTAGCCCCCAATTTTGCGCGCACAAAAAAGAAAGTAAGTACATCCTGATATTCTGCAACTAAAAAAGCAACGAGAGACGCGAGAGCTATGCGTAGAGAAGTGCCAAAGATAAGTTCGTAACCTTCTTGCGCCCACAATCCCTTCTCCGCCCAAGGCATCGAAATAGAAAGAAAAGAAAAAGCCAAAAACAGAGCCGTACTGACAAAGCCCATCCGTACAAACAATTTTGCCAGACGCTTGCCGTATACTTCTCCTATCACATCAGTCATTAAAAACACTATTGGAAAAAAGAATACAGCCACAGATAGATGTGAACCAAAAACAAAAGGCATTATTTTCAAGCCCAAAGTGTTCGAGGCAAAAAGAGATGCGAGATAAATGGTAAGGCAAATGAGAATTTTCTTGTTGTCTCTCTCGGTTAATGACTGCATCGTCTTTTAAGAATTTAGCCTTTTACTTCTATCCCCATAGAGCGAGCAGAACCAGCGATAATATTGATTGCTCCTTCATCGTCTTTAGAATTTAAATCCGGCGCTTTCTTTTTGGCAATTTCTAGAGCTTGTGCGCGAGTTATCTTTCCAGCCTTCGTTGCCACATTCTTTCCAGAACCTTTTTCCACTCCGGCCGCTTTTAAGATAAGTCCGGAAACAGGAGGAGTTTTAACGATAAAATCGTAGCTTCTATCATCATAAACAATAATCGAAACACCGACTTTATCCCCCGCCATTTTTGCTGTCGCAGCATTGAATTTGGTCACGAAATCGCCGATGTTTATACCAGCCTGACCGAGCGCGGGTCCAAGTGGAGGCGCAGGGGTAGCTTTGGCGGCCTGAATTTGAAGTTTTATCTTTTTGGTTATTTTCTTTGCCATATAGTTTAGAGATTAGCTTATATTTTCTTAACTTGCAAGAAGTCGAGTTCGACTGGAGTCTCACGGCCGAACATTGAAACAAGCACCTTGACCTTGCCACGCTCTTCATCAACCGAATTTACTTTACCTTCAAGATCTTTAAACGGACCATCGGTAATCAAAATGCTCTCGCCGATAACCATATCGATATTGTGTTTTGCTGTTCCAGCGTCCATTTTCTTGAAAAGAAAATTCACTTCGTCGGGCCTTAGAGGCACAGGATTCACTCCGGCGCCGACAAAGCCGGTGACGCGCGGAGTGTTGCGAACGACATACCAAGAATCGTCGGTCACAATCATATCCACCAGCACATATCCAGGGTAAATTTTTTCTTCCACCTCTACTCTCTTGCCTCCCTTGATTTTGATTTTCTTTTCGATCGGAACAATGACATTAAAAATTTTGTCATTCATTCCGAGCGAATCAATGCGCTGCTTTAAATTACGCAGGACGACATTTTCGTATCCAGCGTAAGTATGAATAGCGTACCAGTTTCTAGCTCCTTGTTCTTCTTGTTTCATAAAAATTTAGAATTAATCTTATAGATTAATCAACTTGGATAAGCCTTTGGAAAAAATAAAATCGAAAATTCCCAAATAATAAGCGACGAGCACAGACAAAACTATAACAATCAGGGTGTAGAAAAGAGTCTGGCTTCTTTTCGGCCAAATTACATGCTTTAATTCTGTCTTTGTTTCTTTAAAATATTCGGTAATTTTACTCATAATTTTAAATTTTTAGCCCCTGCCCCGTAGCGAGCTTTGCTCTGCTTCGGGGTCTTAAAAAAGCCCCTCGCAGGGCTTTTTTAAATATACTCTTTTTAACTAAAAAAGTCAATAAGATAAACGCAATCTGCCTAGAAAAATTTAAGTTGCTAATAAACCGTTACACTCGTTGTTTTCGTAGCGGATAGACCACCTACATCAGTAGCTGTAAATACAATATTGTAAGTTCCTGTCGAAGTGTATGAATGATTCAAATACCCCTGACTGGTTCCACCGACGGTAGTGGCCTCTCTTTCTTGAGTTATCAATACATTGTTGTTGTCGCCCCAGTTGACGGAATAAGTAAGTTGTGTGCCATCTGGATCTGAAGCGCTCACCACCCAACCTCCGTCAGTGTCTTTAGCAAGAGTAGTCGGACCACTTATATTAGCGTTAAAAGAGGGAGATATGTTTATGGTAGCTGTGACTGAGCTAACATTCACCGTCACCGAATCTGATGCAGATACCCCTGCTGTGTTTGTGCAAGTGACGCTATATGTGCCGGTGGTGTTTACTGGCCCAACAGTTATTCCATGGTTGAAAGTGCTTCTGTCGGTATTCCAGTTTGTGACACAAGAGGAAGCATTGGTTGAAGTAAAGTCTGGTGTAATAAATTTACCACTTTGAATTGAAAGTGGACCATTCGAGCCATCGATTTTAAGATCGATAGTCGGAGCGGGAGTCGCAACTGTAGTCACAGCTTTTATTTTTAATGTTCCAGCCCTACCGCAAGGACCGCTTACACCGTTGGTGCAGAGAAAAAATGTGTAATTTACATTATCCACGACGCCAGCAGTCCAAGAGACTGATTTTGTCCCTACGCCAGATGAAGGGTGAATGCCATTCGGCGACCAGCAACCGCTCGTGGGAGTCGATCCGCCATTTGTATTAAATGCCCAGCAATTTTGACCAGCATATCCAGTACCGCTTATATTACCACTCATTGTAATATTTTGACTAGGGGTTGGAGCAACAGTGCTGATAGAAACAATGACCGTCGGGGTCACTGGAACAACAGCGGAAGCAGCGGCCGGCTGTGCGACATTTACTGTGACTGAATCAGAGGCGGATCCTGCTGTGTTGTAGCAAGTGACGCTGTATGTGCCGGTGGCATAAAGAGGTCCGACAGTTATTCCATGGTTGAAAGTGCTTCTGTCGGTATTCCAGTTTGTGACACAAGAGGAAGCATTGGTTGAAGTAAAGTCTGGTGTAATAAATTTACCGGACTCTATAGACACTGGACCATTCAAGCCGTCAATTTTTAAGTCGACAGTCGGAGCGGTGACGGTGGTTGTCGGCGCGGTGATGGTGAAATAAGAATCACTTTTATCCAAAACAAGTGTTGATCCTACATCAGTCTTGATTACAATCACATATGAACCAGCAGGTACAGATACAGGAATTTTCATAGTGTGAGTGCCATCATTTAGCACACCCCTGTTGTCAGTAAGGTCGTATTCTCCCGTCCAATTTTGTAAGACAATGGCACCGAGATTGGTCGTCGATGATATACCAGTAGTTCGCCACGAAACCGTTATGTTTTTTCCAACTTCAAAAGTCTCTCCCCCATTCGGACTAATGACAGTGATGGAAGGCTGAGAAGTCTGGACAGTTGCCGGCGCGGTGATGGTGAAATATGAGTCA
>CAYHBT010000011.1:0-2391 GCA_964354935.1 uncultured Candidatus Saccharibacteria bacterium | reverse complement strand
GGAAGGCTGAGAAGTCTGGACAGTTGCCGGCGCGGTGATGGTGAAATATGAGTCACCATAATCTCTTGCATCAGCGCTTCCTTCTGTCCCAGAATGATTTTGGACTAAAATTCTGTACCTTCCTGTTGTATTGGAAATTCCCAAAGAAGCTAGATTGACAACCCAATCAAAACTATTTATGCCAGAAGAGGAGAAGTTGGGATTCAAAGCATAAACTGTATTCGAATTTTCTGGTTGAAGATAAACTGATGTATAAGGATACGCGACTCCATTTATTCTCCATCTTACAGGTAGTGTTGCCCCTGTGACCCATGTTCCTCCAATATTCGGACTTGTAACAGTGACGGAAGGCTGAGTTGTTATAGCTGTCGTCGGCGCAGTTATGGTGAAATAAGAATTGCTTACATCTTTAGCTGAACCATTCGGATTAATATTTCCATTTTGATCTCCATCATATAACTCAATTATATATTGACCGGAAGTAATGGTATTTGGTACTTTCCATAAATAATGTCCGCTTGTTGAAGACACTGCGGCAATTTTACTGACCGAACCGACATTAAAATTATTTGGTCTAAGTTCAATATAAACGGTTGAATTAGAAGGAAAATTTAATGCACTCCATTGTATGTCGTAACTACTTCCGATCACATAGTTCTCTCCCCCATTCGGGCTGATGACAGTGATAGAAGGCTGGGTGGTCGTTGCTGAATCAACCGTCAAAGTAAAGGTTTTTCTTGCTGGTGGTATTTGAGTTCCGGAATTAAGCTGAACAGAAAATGTATAAGTTCCTGTATTTTGGGGCGTACCAGATAGAACTCCCTGTCCATTTAAAATAAGACCGGATGAATAAAATCCATCAACAAGATTCCATAAATACGGAGAAGATGCATCTGAACGTCCAGTTGCTTGAAGAGTGACTGAATATGATTGTCCAACTTTTGCATTAGGAAGTAAAGACGCCGTGGTTATCGTTAAACCTGAAGTTAAAGGATTTGTTATTGATGGTGTAGTTGAAATAATTCCGCCGCCGAAAGAATTCAATACTGCCAAAGTATTAGCGTCGACACTTCCTGTTACTGAAAGATAATTGTCTTCCTGAAAATTTCTGACTGCTCGAGCAGTGCCGGGTCCATAATTGCCATCAACTCTCAAAGTATAATAACCTTCATTTTTTAAAATCTGTTGAACTGATTTCACATCTTCACCCCTAGAACCAATCGCAAGCAGGCGACTCGGCGTACCACTAGAAGATATAGTGCCTCCCCCATTCGCAGCGACTGCACAGCGTTGGCCCGTGAGCGAATTAAATATGTCACCAGCTTGACAAGCGGTAGCTATCGGAGTCGTACTGCAGCGCTGACCGGTAGTTCTGCTAAACAAATCACCAAGAGAGCAATTCCCAGTACTACCAGAAACATTTGTATTTGAATTTACATTTGTATTCGATGCTCCACCACCATAACCATAAATAATACTACCACCACTGGATTGTGCATTCACAGAACTAAAATTAGCGCCTAGCAAAATACAGAATAAGACAAAAGCAAACAGAAACAATGTATATTTTTTCATATACTGCGATTATGCCATAATCTAGAAAAAAAAACAACCTTATCGTATCTCGTAAGTTATCGTCACATCTGAACTGATCGTATTCTCGCCTTTCGGAAGTTCGGCTGGGGCTGGAGCAGAGCTGACTGCAGAATCCATCATCGCGCCCTTGCCATACATAACAGGATAATAATTTCCCCCTTCGCTGAAATTGGAAATTCTGCCCAGTCGCACGCCCAAATCTCCAGCCAATACTTCCGCTTTTTCTTTAGCGTCATCAATCGCTTTTTTTCGAGCTTGGGCTTTCAAATCATCTTCTTTATCTATCGCGAAATTCGGACCGTTTAAATCAGATACGCCGGTCCCGCCCAATCCCTGCATGACTTCTCCGGCATCATCTACATTGCGAATCTTTACAGTAATACTTTCAGATGCTTCATACCCGGCAAGCACCTGCTTGCCTCCGCAGTCATAAGCCGGACTTATAACACCACTCGCCTCAACTTGTGGACACAGCTTACGAACATAATCGTACTTTGGATAAACAGACGCATTGGCCGTCTTGATATCTTTTTCATCAACATATTTTGTTTTCAAGAAGTCTAAAGCTTTTTTCTCGATTGTCGCCACTCCAGCTTGAGCGTCTTTTGCTGTCTTTGATTCTTTGCGGATAGTGAAATATATATTTGCGATATCAGGACGAGCTGTCACTTCCCCGTGACCGGAAAATGAGATGGTGGCAGGTATTGAGCTCTCTCCCAGCATACTATTTTTCTTTATTTCAGAAAATATTTTAACCGCGTAATAAGCCGACAAGATGATCACAAAAACAAACAG
>CAYHBT010000010.1:0-23192 GCA_964354935.1 uncultured Candidatus Saccharibacteria bacterium | reverse complement strand
CAAAGGAATAGACGGGGACTTGCACAAGCAGTGGATTATGTGGTTTAATTCGATGGTAAACGAAGAACCTTACCAGGGTTAGAAATCCTAGTGAAATCCTTTGGAAACTTTGGACCTCGCAAGACTCTAGGACAGGTGATGCATGGCCGTCGTCAGTTCGTGGTTTGAATTGTACCCTTAAGTGGGCTAACGAACGCAACCCTCGTTGTGTGTTACAAGTGTCACACGAGACCGCCCCCACAAAAGCGCACGATAGTGAGAGAAATTTTTCTCGAACCTATCGCGAATTTTTGTGGGGGAGGAAGGAGAGGATGACGCCAGGTCAGCATGTCCCTTTGATACCCTGGGCTACACACATAATACAATGGCCGTTACAACGCGCAGCGACGAGGCGACTCTGAGCTAATCGTCTAAAAACGGCCTCAGTTCGGATTGAAGTCTGCAACTCGACTTCATGAAGCTGGAATTGCTAGTAATCGCAGGTCAGCTAAACTGCGGTGAATACGTTCTCAAGTCTTGTACTCACCGCCCGTCAAGTCAAGGGAGCCGGGAATACCCGAAGTCTCCACATAAGTGGGGCCTAAGGTAAGCTCGGTGACAGGGAATAAGTCGTAACAAGGCACGGCTAGCGGAAGCTGGTCGTGGAATAATTCAATTTGAAAAAACGTACTGAAAGCGTTCGCGCTTAAGTATTTAGAAGTCGGTATTGCACGCCTCAATTGAGCGCGCAATGGACAATAATTCATCGTCCTAAAAAGAATTTGACACGAGGCAAAGACCCGAAGTTAAAAGAACGAAACAAAACAAAGGACAGGAACTAGAAAAACACCATACGCAAGTATGGTGTTTTTCTTTTATGGTATAATTTACTTATGAATAATAACCTTGTAAAGTTCAGTTCGGCGACCGTTGCGGTATTAGGTTTTGCATTTTATTTATTTTTTTCTGTTGGTATTCCTTTAAAAGATTTGAGTATAGGTTTTTTGTCACCAGCTACTTTAGTAATCGCCGCATTGTTTTTTGTGCAGAGAAATAAACAAGTTCAATTGAGTATTTGGTCAAAAGTGTTTATAGTAATTCTAATTATTATATTTTTACTCCCTGCTCTATTTTTATTTGGTTCTCCATTTTGGTATGTATTGCTATCCTAGAACATTATTAAACTATGCCAGAGATAAAATCTAAAAAAAGAATCGGAATAATCAGAGGTGGGGCTGGGGAGCATTACCTCTCCTCGATTAAAAAAGGCGGGGATATTATTTCGCATATCGTGCAACATTTGCCGCACAAGTATAAAGTGCTCGATATCCTAATCGACAAAGAATATGTCTGGCATGTGAATGGCACACCAGTCAGCCCGAGCGAACTCTCGAACAAAATAGATATCGCTTGGAATATCACTCACCCAAGCTTTGCGAATATCTTGGAAAGTTTATCTATTCCAAATATGGGCAACGGGTCTTTTTCCGGCGCAATTCAAAACAGTCGAGAAATGCTTCGTAAACATATGTCGAAGATTGGAGTTGCGATGCCTCGTTCTGTGGTTTTGCCTGTTTACCAAAAAGATTTTGATGGACCACGAGAAAAATACGCCATAAAAAAAGCAAAAACAGTTTTTGAAAAATTCGGCTCGCCGTGGATTGTGAAATCTTTCACACCAGATTCCAATATGGGGGTGCATTTTGCGCAGACTTTTCCTCAGTTAGTCTCGGCGATTGAAGATGGGGTTCGCCACGAGAAAAGTATTTTAGTGGAAGAATTTATCGGAGGCAAAGTGGCTTCGGTGCATTCGGTGCCTCATTTTCGCGGAGAAGCGATGTATGTTTTCCCGCCTGTAAATGTCTTTGGTGAGTTTTCCCTTGATGAAAAAAGTAAACTTTCTTCTTTGGCGAAAACATTGCATCATCACATTGGCGGGAAACACTATTTAAAATCTAATTTTATTTTAAACAAAAGAGGCAAAGTTTATCTGCTTGAATTTGAATCAATTCCGAATTTGAAATCTTTCTCGCATTTTGCGCAAGCCTGCGAAAAGGTTGGCGCGAAAATGCACGATGTGGTAGAACATATTTTGGAGAGAGTTTAATATGGGCATGTGCCAGCCAGAGGTTTACCTGCCTATGGCAGCGCCGAAGGCGACCGAGGCTGGTAAAGCGGAATTAGAAAAATTTAAAATGGGCATGTGGCGGAACTGGTATACGCTTGCGTCTCAGAAGCGCATCTCGCAAGAGGTGAGAGTTCAAATCTCTCCATGCCCACCGGGCCGTAGTATACCGGTAGTACGCATCCTTCGGGAGGATGTAGATCGAGTTCAATTCTCGACGGCCCGACAAAATTTATTTTTTATAGTATAATCTAAATTAAATTGTTTTTATCTGTAGCGGGTGGTCGCACTCACATAGGCACATATGTTGGAGTTTCGCCATCACCCGCTTCAAATGAAAATAATAAAATAAAAAATCCAGAAAAATTTTTTCTGGATTTTTTATTTTGAAAAGTTATCCACTTTTTTTATGAAAAATCATTGCATTGTATTTCAATATGCGGGATAATTAAAATGTTTCCGCAATAAAAAAACTTGGTCGTATTTTTTTTGCAAACTAAAATTAGAAAATTAATTTAAAATCACTATGGCAAAGAAAAAGAAGCGAGTAGCAAAAAAAGGCAAGAGAAAGGCAGTAAAAAAGGGCAAGAGAAAGACTGCAAAGAGACGAAGATAATGATTTTTGCTTTTCAAAAAACTTCCGATAAAAATCGGGAGTTTTTTGTTTTTTATGCTAATATATCTATATGGGAATTTTTAGCAAAATCTTCGGCAATGAAAGCTCCAAATTCATTGCGAATACAAAAGAAATAGTCAATAAAATCAATAGCTTTGAGGCTGATATTTCAAAGTTGAAAAATGAAGATTTTCCAAAGAAAACGGAGGAATTTAAAGACAGATTAGCTAAATCTGAAAATAAAAGTGAGACTCTCGATGAGATATTGCCTGAGGCTTTTGCCCTTGTGCGCGAGGCGGCTAAAAGGAATTTGGGCGAGAGGCATTATGATGTTCAGCTGATCGGAGGACTTGCGCTTCATTCCGGCAAAATTGCCGAGATGCGGACGGGTGAAGGAAAAACTTTAGTGGCAGTTTTGCCGGCTTATTTGAATGCGCTTATGGGCGAAGGCGTGCACATCATTACTGTCAACGATTATCTTTCTCGTATCGGCGCAGTCTTGATGGGGCAGGTTTATAATTTTCTGGGGCTTTCTGTTGGCGTAATAAATTCCAACAATGTTTCTTATTTATATGATTCGACTCACAAAGAAGAAGACAAAGAGCGAGACACTATTGGTGAATTCAAAGTTGTTTATGATTTTTTAAAGCCGTGTTCACGCAGAGAAGCCTACAGAGCAGATGTGACTTACGGCACAAATCACGAATATGGTTTTGATTATTTGCGAGACAATCTGGCGACATCGATAGATGCTCTCGTGCAGAGAGGCCATCATTATGCGGTCGTCGACGAAGTGGACTCCATTTTGATCGATGAGGCGCGCACTCCGCTGATTATTTCCAGCGCCGCTGGGGATTCGGAAGATTTTTATGTTAAATTTTATCAAATTGCCAAACAATTAAAAAAAGATGCTGATTATGAAGTCGATGAAAAATTAAAAGCGATAACTTTGACAGATGCCGGCATCACCAAAGCTGAACAACTTCTCGGGGTAAGTAATATCTATACCGAAAAAGGCATAAAATATGTCCATCATTTAGAGACTGCCGTCAGAGCGCAAGCTATTTTTTTGAGGGACAAAGATTATGTGGTCAAAGATGGCGAAGTCGTTATCGTCGATCCTTCCACCGGACGTCTTCAACCAGGGAGGCGCTGGAGTGAAGGAATTCATCAAGCAATTGAAGCGAAAGAAGGTGTAAAAATAGAAAAAGAAACTCGCTCAAGCGGTTCGATTACCTTCCAAAATTATTTTAGATTTTACAAAAAACTTTCCGGCATGACCGGTACAGCAGAAACTTCCGCGGAGGAGTTTTTAAAAGTTTACGGACTTGATGTCGTCGTCATTCCGACCAATCGTCCCGTTGTTCGTATAGATCAAAACGATTTAATTTTTCAAACGGAAAAAGGCAAATTCAAAGCAATTGCTAAAAAGGTGAAAGAACTAAACACAAAAGGCCAGCCTGTTTTGATAGGCACGATTTCTATAGAAAAAAATGAACTTCTTTCTGCTTATCTCAAACAAGAAGGCGTGCAACATGTAATTTTGAACGCTAAAAATCACGAAAAAGAAGGCGAGATTATTGCGCAAGCCGGAAAATATGGAGCGGTAACTATTGCCACAAATATGGCGGGGCGCGGAATAGATATCAAGCTCGGTGGCAATCCGCACACAAAAGAAGAATATGAAGCCGTGAAAAATGTCGGCGGGCTTTTTGTCTTGGGTACCGAGCGGCACGAAGCGAGGAGAATTGATAATCAGCTTCGCGGTCGTTCCGGCAGACAGGGTGATCCGGGGGCGACTCAATTTTTTGTATCGCTCGAAGACGACTTGATGCGCGTGTTCGGTTCGGACAGAATCAAAAATATGATGGGGCGTTTTGGTATACCGGAGGACCAGCCGATTGAAAACCGATTTATCGGCAGGACATTGGAAGGCGCGCAGGCAAAAATAGAAGGTTTTCATTTTGATGCGCGCAAAAATACTTTGGAATACGACGATGTGATGAATCATCAGAGAAAAATTATTTATGAGAGACGCCAGAGAATGCTTTTGGCGGATAAAGATGAAATGTGGCAGATCATTGATAGGGTTACCGGGCTAATGTCTGCCAACGGTAAAGGAGATTTTTCTAAAATTGTTGAAGAAAAGAAGCGCAAACTCGGCGAAGAAGCATTTTTTGAAACTTTCAGAAGAATCGCCCTCTACACTACAGACACGCTTTGGATGGAGCATTTGGAAGCGATGGATTATCTGCGCTCGTCGGTGAATCTGCGAGCCTACGGACAGCGCGAGCCGATAGTTGAGTATAAGAAAGACGGCTTGGCGATGTTTAAGGATATGGAATTTGCGTTCAACGAACAGGTATTTTCGCTGGTGAGTACGATACAAGAACCGGCTAAAGCGGACGAAAATAGCCCGAAACAAACTTTAATAACAAGTCATAGTGAACCTTCAGAAGATGTGAAAAGTGCTCAGACAGATCCTGCTTCCGATATCGGCAGAAACGATCCTTGCCCCTGCGGAGCCATAAATCCTGCGACCGGCGAAGTCTACAAATACAAAAAATGCGGTCTCATCAATGCACCTCAGCATCGGAAGTCGCTAATTAACTAGAACATGAAAAAGTTGGTAACAACTCTTTGCATAATTCATCAGCACCCGAAAATTTTGCTCGGAATGAAAAAGCGCGGGTTTGGAGCGGGAAGGTGGAACGGCTTTGGCGGAAAATTGAAAGAAGGGGAAAGCATAGAAGATGCGGCTAAAAGAGAAATGCGGGAAGAATCAGGAGTAGAAATTAAGAATTTGCGCAAAGTCGGAATTATTGATTTTGAATTCAAGGGTAACCCGGAAATACTGGAAGTGCATATTTTTCGGTCTGATGATTTTGAGGGTGAACCAACAGAGTCCGAAGAAATGAAACCGCAATGGTTTTTTATCGACGAAATTCCGTTTGCAAGTATGTGGCCAGACGATATTCACTGGATGCCTTTGTTTTTGAAGCGCAAAAAATTCAAAGGCAAGTTTTTGTTTGGTGAAAAAGATGTTATTTTAAAGAAAGAATTAGAAGAAGTTGAAGAAATATAAAATGAAAATTATACCCAAAAAACTTAAGACAATATGGTGGCGGATGAAATCGGTGGTGGCGATGCGGTATTACGGCAATCCTTCGAGAAAGTTGAAAATTGTCGGAGTGACGGGCACAAATGGTAAGACAACGACTGCTACGCTTTTATATAGAGTTACGACAGAGCTCGGACACAAGGCAGGGCTAATCAGTACTGTGGAAAACATAATCGGAGAAGAAAGAAAGAAGACGACGATGACGACTCCGGATTCGATAACTCTCACTAAGCTTTTTGCCGAGATGCGGGCGAAGGGCTGTGAATTCGTTTTTATGGAAGTCTCCAGCCATTCGCTTGAGCAAAATCGAGTCGCCGGAATAAATTTCGTCGGCGGAATTTTTACAAATCTGACTCATGACCACCTAGACTATCATAAAACTTTCGAAAATTATTTTGGCGCCAAAAAGAAATTTTTCAATATGCTTCCCGAAAAAGCTTTTGCGCTTTCAAACATAGATGATGATTATGGTATAAAAATGCTTGAGGGAATAAAGGCGCATCAATTTACTTATGGATTTACCCCCTCCGCCTCTGGCACCTCCCCCTACAGTAGGGGGAGGATAGGTAGGGGTACAGAACCGCTTTTTCACGGAGAAATTAACAAATTGGATTTTAATGGTCTAAATTTATCTTTCAATAAAATCAAAATTACTTCCAAATTGCTCGGCAAATTTAATGCTTACAACTTGCTTTCGGTATGGAGCACTTGTTCGCTTCTTGGTTTTGATATGCAGAAAGTAAATAAAATTTTAGAAGAGATAAAACCTCCGCGTGGAAGATTCGAACATTTTACTTCACCAAATGGGGTTTTAGTCGTTGTCGATTATGCGCACACTCCGGACGCTCTAGAGAAAATATTTGGAGCAATTAGAGAAATTAATTCTGCGGAAGCCTTGCTTTCGCAGAAAGGAAAAATAATTTCTGTGTTCGGTTGCGGGGGAGACAGAGATCCGCTCAAACGCCCGATTATGGGAAAAATAGGCGCGATGAATTCTGATATTGCTATTTTTACTTCGGATAATCCTCGCAGCGAGGATCCGGAAAGAATAATTAATGAAATGAAAACTAATTTGTCAGCAGAAGAATTAAAAAAAGTAAAAATAATTTCAAACAGACGCGAGGCCATTCTAGAAGCGGTAAAAATAGCGCAAAAGGGGGACATTATTCTAGTCGCCGGCAAGGGGCACGAAGACTATCAGGAAATCAAAGGCGTGAAGACCCACTTTGACGATATGGAAGAACTCAGGGGTGTGCTTACCTAGGAAATATTTTTTCCATCAATTTTGGCACCGAAAGAGTGAGTCCCAAAATAGATCCGGAAGATATTAGCACAATAATATCTTCTTTTTTTGTTATTTTTTCTAAGATGTTTAAGGCTTCCTGTTCTTTTTCAACAGGATAGATTTCTTTATTTTTTTTCTTCACCTCTTCGACAATTTCTGCGAAAGACATTTGGTTGTGCGTCGAAGCCGTATGCTCTGGTGGAGGCAAAATCAAGACCGAAGTGCTTCCGTCGAAAATATCTGCATACCATTTTTTGTTGTCTTTATTCCTCCAGCCGAAAGTGTGCGGTTCAAAAATAGTTATGATTTTTTTCTTTGGAAAGTGCAGTCTAAGAGCATCAAAAACGGCTTTAGCTTTAGAATAAGAAGAGCCGAAACCCTCATATACCAAGACGGAAGATTTTTCGGTTACGAGGTCGATCCGGCGTTTGATGCCTTTGAAAGACGCGACTGCTTTTTGCAACTCTGTCTCATTTATAATCTTTTTTTCAAGCAGAAAAGCGGCGACCCCGGTAATATTTTCTATATTGTGTTTGCCTAGCAGGGTGGTGGATAATAGAGCGACCTTCTCTTCCTTGTGATATAAATCAAAACTTGTTTCTTGGCCATATTTTATATTTTTTCCATACCACTCCGCGCTTGCAGCCATTCCGTAAGTGATTACTTTTGCTTTCGAATTTTTAATTATTTCGGCTACATTCGGATTATTTATCCCGGCAACCAGCGTTCCTGTATCCGGAAGTAAGGCGACTAATTTTTTATACGGTTCGACATATGATTCTTCGGTGTCAAAAATGTTTATATGATCGTGCTCCGCCGAAGTCAAAATGACATGCTGGGGCTCTAGGTATAAAAATTTAGATACTCCCATAAAAGCTGGGTATTCGTCGCCTTCAAGAACGAAGTATTTATCACGACCCAAATGGGCGCTGTCTGCAAGTCCGTTTGGAATGCCGCCGACGAAATATCCGGCATCAATGTTATTTTTTTGCAGACACCAAGCGAGGAGCGCCGTACAGGTGGATTTGCCGTAACTGCCGGCTATGACGATATTTTCCTTATCTCTCGTGATCTCGGCCAGAACTTCAGGAAAAGTTTTCACTTTATTTTTGCTTTTCAAAGCCTCGCTCGCTTCTTCGTTTTCTTCCGGATTAAGCTTCGCATGCTTGCCGATGACTATCGTATCCGCGTCTGCCGGTATATTGCTCTTGCCGTAAGGAGTGAGTATCTTTATGTTATTTTTTTTCAAGTAGCCCATAATAGGCTCGTAAAAATCTTCATCCGAGCCGGTAACTTCGTATCCCATTTTTTGCAGCATGACAGCAAGGGCGCTCATCCCGGCGCCGGCTATGCCTATGAAATGAATTTTTTTATTCTTAATCATAAAGAAAAGTTTTACGCATGTTAAGAATAAGCTCGCCGAAGAGCGTTTCCGAGTCCGGAGCAAATCTCTCGCCCAAGATTATATCTGCGGGGTAGAGCTTGTTCGCGAACTCACCTGTAGTCAAATTCATGGTCGGAATTTTTTCAATCCCGTAATCTTTCAAAAATTCCAGTCCGCAGAGTTCCAGCTGGTACTTAGGAAGGTATTCCACTTGTCGGAAAGAGCCGAAACATTTGAAGTGATTCAAAAGAAGCGCGGAAAAGACGACGAAAATATTTTCCCGTCCCTTCAACTTATTCATCGGGTGCGAGCTATTATTTTCGATTTCTTCCAGATAATTCGCCACCACTTTATTTATGTCCAAGTAGACCATATTTTCTTTGCCGAGGATTTGTCTCTCAATGTTGCCGCAGGACTGGAGCGCCCATTGGGTGAAAGATTCTCCCACTTTCGCCTCCGGAAGAATCTTTTGCAATTTTTCCGGAAGAGTTTTCACGGTCTCAACTAATTTTTCAGGAATTCGGCTTTGGAAAACTGGGTCATTCTGCATTCTTGAAGGAATTAAATTTATGGTTTCTTTTTTATTGATTCGGCCGGGACGGAAACTATTAGAGAAAGGAATACCCGAAAACATTCCAATCACATAAAAATCTTCCTTCTCGACTCCGAGAGATCCCAGCCAGTTTATGCAAAACATTCGGGGCCCCTGTGTCGCGACCAAGTGAGGAGCAGTTTGCAGCACTCTTCTTCTTTCAAGCGAATCTAAAATTTTTATTTTTAAATCGGACGGAGTTTCGAGTCTTTCGAGTTCTTTTTCAAATGCCGAAATGAGTTCTTTCTCCATCGGTCGCTTGGGTTCGTAAGAATTTAATTCTTTCGAATAAGCGATTGCTGTCTTATCCCAATTTTCTTCTATGCATTTCGCCAGACGATTTTTGCCCGCCGCCTTTAGGATTTGGACGATGTCTTCTATTTCGGTTTTTAGCCCCGCTTTGGTCATTTTTTTATATTACTGCCAAACCATTTTTTTACCAAACGATTCATATTCTGGGTTTTGTCTGTCACGGTTATCTTCATACTTTTATTTTTCGAAAGTTTTCCGGCAATTTCTGGGTGTCTTTCTAAATATTCTTTGAATTTTTTTGGAATGATTTCATCTTGGGAAATAATTCGGACGCCTTTTGGTAGAATTTTTCGTATCTCTTTTTTTAATATCGGATAGTGGGTGCAACCTAAGACAAGGGCGTCCAACTTTTTATTTTTAAAAGCGTCTAGATATTTAAATAAAAAAGGTCGAGATAGAGAGACTTCTCCTTCCTCTATGAGGGGCACGAGCATCGGCGCGGGATGTTGAAATACTTTCGTTTTGCTATTCATTTTCTTGATTTCCACTCCGAAAGTATTGGAGGCGACGGTGCCGAGCGTCGCCAGCACGCCGACCCTCTCATATTTCGAAGCTTCTTCCGCGGCGGGAATGAGAACCCCGAGCACCTTTCTGTCTGGAAAATTTTCAGGAAGATAAGTCTGCTGTACTTGCCTTAAGGCTCGAGCGGAGGCGGTATTGCAGGCGATAATCACAATGGCGCAGTTTTCCTCTCGAAAAAGATAGTCTACCGCTTCGCGGGTGAACTCAAAAATTGCTTCGTGCGACTTGTTGCCGTAGGGGACTCTCTTTGTATCTCCGAAATACACATATTCGTATTCAGGCATCAGTCTATGTATCGCTCGGGTGACAATCAGCCCTCCTAAACCCGAGTCGAATATGCCAATTTTCATATTTTTACCCTTATTTTTCTTCATTTATTCCATTTTGACATATTTTTAATCTGTTGTCTAACTATTGACTTTTCAATCAGGATATGCTAGTATATAAAAGTATCCTTATTATATAAGCGCGAAGCTTATTAAATAAGGGTTTTTTAGTTTTAAGTCTATATAATCACATGAAAAACAAAAATTTGATAAGGTTCGTGGAGTCGTTTATTTTGTTGCCAGCTTTAACAATGTCATCCGCGCCGGTGGGAACTCTCTCACAAGCCGTTATTAATGTTGTTAACACTCCATCAGCCATATTGTTAGAAAAACAGAATAATGAAGTTTTGGTGCGCAATGAGGCTTTCGCGCAAGCGCAGAAGATTAAGGCAGATGCTATCGATGCTTATTTCAAAGATCGCGATATGCCACTTGCTGGTCTCGGTATGAAGATGGTGCTTGAAGCGGAAAAGAATGATCTTGATTGGAGACTGCTTCCAGCAATTGCCGTGCGAGAATCTAGCGGAGGCAAGAATGCTTGTGAAAAAGTAAAAAATAGTTTCTTTGGTTGGGGGTCTTGTAAGGTTAGTTTTAACTCAATCGAAGAAGCGGTTGAAATTGTGGCCCACAACTTGGGCGGAAACAATCCCAAGACGGCGCGTCATTATGATGAGAAAACAACCAAACAAATTTTGCTAGCCTACAATCCGCCTTCAATTGTGCCGAGATATGCTAATCAAGTGATGGCTATTATGAATGCCATTGGACCGAACGATACAATAGAGGCAAACAATCAATTTGCGATCGCTAAATAAAATTGACAAAACTAAAACGCCTCATCATAGGGCGTTTTAGTTTTGTTTGGTTATTTTATTTTGTGTCTTCCAGATACACCAAGGTCATCTTTTGATCCTTTGGTTCAAACAAAGTGATTTGGAAGTTATAAGTTTTTCCAAGTTCTAGCTTTTCGCGTAATTTAATTTCAGAAGCAAAGGTCGAATTATGCACAAGTCCGGCTACGCCTTCCTTGATGGAGACCAGTGCCCCGTGTTTGTTGTATTTTATGATTACGCCTTTAATAATGTCGCCCTTTTTCAATTTACCCTCAAATTCTTTCCAAGGATTTTCTTTGAGCGCTTTAATCGAAAGGGATATTTTTCCATCTTTTATTTCAATTACTTTGGCGCGGATTTTTTCTCCAATTTTAAACATTGTGCGAGGATTTTCCACTAGACCCCAATCGAGCTCGGAGATATGCACAAGTCCTTCGAGTCCATCTTCAAGCTTCACAAACACTCCAAAATCCACTAATCCAGCGACGGCGCATTCCAATTCTTCGCCGATTGAATATTTGCTCAAGATTTCTTTCTTTTCTTCCGGGTTGTTGTCTTTCTCGGAGAAAATCAATTTACCTTCTTTTTGCAGAGTTGAGATAATCATCACCGAAATTTGCTGTCCGACTAATTTTTTCAATTCTTTCAGAATTTTATCTTTATCTGAATCAAGCACTCGAGGATAATGATCCGCTTTGAGTTGAGAAGCAGGCAAGAATCCTTGGATACCTTGCCATTCCAAAATAAGTCCGCCCTTATTTGCGTCTTTTATTTCTAAACTCATCACAGTCTTTTCCTTGATAGCTTTCTCCGCTTCACTCCAAGTGAGCGCTTGTTTAGCTTCTTTGAGAGAGAGCTCGATATAGCCGTCTTCATTTTCTGTGTCGACGACTTTTGCTTTGATGACATCACCCGGTCTTATTTTTTTGATGATGTCTTTCGCGTTGATAAATTCGCGACCATAAATAATACCTGCTCCGTATGGCGCAAGGTCTACATAAACCGAAGATTTCTCTACGCTGATTACCGCGCCCTCTACCAGAGAGTCGATTTCTGGCTTGTTTACTGTGCGCGACACGACTGAACTTAAAATTGGATTTTCGTCTACGACTGGAATTATTTCTTCTTTTTTCATAAATTTTTATACTGAAACAAAAATATCCGCGTTAAGCGGATATAAGGCTTAGGTTCCACATTCTTCGCTATAAGCGATATCAGTGGGGTTACCCTAAATCCTGCTGTTTTTGTTAATTATTTAACTCTTTGAGTCTAGCAAAAAATATGCTAGAATGCAAACAATGATAATCACATATTTTGGAAAACAATTTTTCAAGATTCAGCAAGGGGAGACAGTTCTCTCTTTTAATCCCGTCAGTAAAAGTTCCAAATCCGGAATGAACGCTCATTTCGGAGCGGATATTGCTCTCGTCACCACCAATCACCCCGATTACAACGGCACCCTTCAACTCTCACACGGTGAGCGCGTCCCTTTTGCTATCACTGGCCCCGGAGATTATGAAGTCAAAGAAATTTTCATCAAGGGAGTTTTGTCGAATGCTTTAATCGCCGACCGAAAATATATCAATACTATTTATTCTCTTGCGGTGGATAATATCAATTTGGTTTTTCTGGGAGCTCTAGCAGATACGGAAATTTCCAAAGAAGCGCACGAAGCGATCGGAAACCCCGACATACTTTTCATTCCAGTCGGAGGCAAGGGTTTGCTCGATGCCAAATCGGCGACCAAATTCGCCGCAGCGCTTGAACCCAAGATGATTATTCCTATGGATTACGATGACGCTTCGCTTAAAGCTTTCTTGAAAGAATCCGGCGAAGAAAAAGCTGAAGTGGTGGAGAAATTAACTCTCAAATTGAAAGATTTAGACGGAAAAGAGGGAGAAGTGATAGTCTTAAAGAGTGCATAAAACTATCAAGATTTAAACATTTAAAAATATAAAAATTTAAATATGCGAAAAATAATTCATCATTTAAGAAAACAACCAGAAGAAGTCAGAAGACATATCACCCATATTTTAATTGCGATTTTCGGGGTGATTTTGCTTTTTCTTTGGATTTATTCTTTAGGCACAAACTTGACTAATGAAGATACACAGGCAAAAATAAGCAATGATTTGCAGCCCTTTTCAGTATTAAAAGACGGTTTGATTGGCGGATATAAAAGTCTTTCCGAATAACAGATACATTTTATGGCAAAAAAATCTTTAGAGAATAAAGACGAAGAAAATAAAAAAGCAGGCGGTATCGATACGATCTTGCCGGTGGATGTGGTGAAAGAAATGAAAGAGTCTTACTTGGCATACGCGATGTCTGTGATTACTTCGCGCGCCTTGCCGGATGTACGCGATGGGCTCAAACCGGTGCACCGCAGAATTTTATTTGCTATGCATGAGATGGGGCTCACTTCGAGCGCTCGTTTTCGAAAGTCGGCGGCGGTAGTCGGAGATGTGCTCGGAAAATATCACCCGCACGGCGATGTGGCAGTCTACGATTCGATGGTGGGTATGGCGCAAGAATTTTCTTATCGCTATCCGTTTATTTTAGGTCAAGGAAACTTCGGTTCGATCGATGGAGATAATGCTGCGGCGATGCGTTATACCGAAGCTAAAATGTCTAAAATTTCCGGAGAGCTTTTGAGAGATTTAGAAAAAGAGACGGTTGATTTTCGTCCAAACTACGATCAGACTCGCAAGGAGCCGATTGTCTTTCCTTCATCTGTGCCGGCGCTTCTTTTAAACGGCACACTTGGTATCGCTGTCGGTATGGCGACAAATATTCCTCCGCATAATCTAGGAGAAGTTATCGACGCGACTTTGGCTTTGATTGAAAATGAAGATGCTACCACCGAAGACCTGATGCAATTTATCAAAGGTCCAGATTTTCCGACCGGCGGCATCGCTTATGGTTACAAAGATATGCTTCACGCTTACGGGGGCGGGCGAGGCGGAGTAGTCTGCCGAGGCGAGGCGGAGATAGTCGAGCAAAAAGACGGAAATTTTTCCATCATCATCACTTCCATTCCTTTTCGTGTAAACAAATCAAATTTAATAATGGCAATTGCCGAGCTCGTGCAAGAAAAGAAACTCGAAGGCATCAAGGGTTTGCGGGACGAATCCACCAAAGATATCAGAATTGTGATTGATTTGAAATCGAGCGCGCATCCGGAAAAAGTTTTGAATTATATTTATAAAAATACTCAGCTCGAATCAAATTTCAATTTCAACATTGTTGCGTTGGTAGACGGCGTGCCTCAGACTTTGTCGCTCAAATCCATTCTCGAGCAATTTGTCTTACATCGCAAAGAAATAGTGAAAAGACGAAGTATTTTCGACTTAAAAAAAGCGGAGGAACGCGAACACATCTTGCTTGGTTTAAAAAAGGCTTTGGATAAAATCGACCGCGTGATTTCTGTGATTCGCGCTTCCAAGAATTCCCAAATTGCGAAATTCAATCTGATGAAAGAATTCAAGTTTTCCGAGTTGCAGGCGGTGGCGATCTTGGAAATGAAGCTAGCCAAGCTTGCCGGACTCGAAAGAAAAGCCGTTGAAGACGAACTCGCGGAAAAACAGAAATTTATCGCTGAGATGAAAGACCTTCTAGCTAGCCCAAAAAAGATTTTGAAAACAATTGCGAGTGAGTTGCAAGAAATTAAGACAAAATATTCAGATGAAAGACGCACAAAGATAGTAAAAGGCGGAGTTAAAGAAATTTCCGATGAAGACTTAGTGCCGGAAAAGGAGACTATGTTGGTACTCACCGCCGGTGGATATGTGAAGTGTACTGATCCAGCCGAATATCACACGCAAAAGCGTGGGGGAGTCGGTGTCATTGATCTCGAAACCAAAGAAGAAGATTTCGTCACTATGCTGGTGTCTGGCTCTACGCACAGCAATCTGCTCTTTTTCACCAATCTCGGGAAAGTTTATCAGATGAAAATGTATGATATTCCGGAAGGACGCCGAGCTACCAAGGGAAAATCGATTATGAATTTCCTTTCGCTTGGAGGGGAAGAAAAGGTGAATTCGATTCTAGCTATGCCTAAAGACATAGACAAGTCTCCGACTTCCTTAATGCTTATTACAAAAGCTGGCACGGCAAAAAAAATGTCTTCGGAGAGTTTCAAAGATGTGCGCCGAAGCGGGATTATTGCAATTCGTCTCGACAAAGAAGACCAGCTTATTTCAGCTCTAGTTACCGAAAAGAACGATGAAGTTATGATTGCGACCGCTGAAGGCCAATCGATTCGATTCAAAGAATCCGATATCAGAGAAATGGGCAGGACGGCAGGTGGAGTGCGCGGAATAAAATTGGGAGCCAAGGACTCGGTAATCAGTGTCGATGTCATCAAACAAAAAGGCAAAGAAGGAGGCGCGTTTCTATCTATGAGCGCAAACGGTTTCGGCAAGAAGACTGAATTAAAAGAATACAAAGTCCAAAAACGAGGAGGTTCCGGAATTAAAACTGCCAAGGTAACTCCAAAAACTGGAAAGCTTATCGTGGCGAAGGTATTGACGGGACAAGAACAAGAATTAGTCGCAATGTCTAAAAAGGGGCAGGTGATCCGTACTGCGCTCAAAGATATACCAACTTTAGGTCGCCAGACTCAAGGTGTGACCATCATGCGTCTGCGTGGTGAAGATGGGATTGCTTCTCTTGCGTGTATTTAGTGTTATACTTAATTCATGTTCTCCGACCCGCTAAAAAATTTAAAAACTTTAGAACTGCGGGAAAATGATATTGTGGCGGATTTGGGCGCGGGGACGGGATTTTATTCTGTGGCTGCCGGACATTTGGTGCCGAAAGGCAAAGTGTATGCGGTGGAAATAGTCAAAGATTTTTTACCTACAATTCAAAACAAGGTGAGAGAGGCTCATTTACATAATGTGGAAATAATTCACGGAGATGTTGAAAAATTAGGCGGTACAAAAATCGGCAACAATGTCGCAGATGCGGTCGTGGTGTCCAATGTTCTTTTTCAAGTGAAAAATAAAGAAATATTTATAGAAGAAGTAAAAAGAATACTGAAGCCGAAAGGAAAGGCGTTATTTATCGATTGGTCCGAGAGTTCAATGATGGGAGCAAAGGCTATTTCTAAAATGAAGGCCTTAGAGTTTTTTGAAAAAAAAGGTTTCATTATTGATCGAGAGATTAACGCTGGCGCGCATCATTATGGTATAATTCTGTTTAAACAATGAAAAATTTTCAGCTTATAATTATTGTCGTCTTTGTCGCTTGCGCTGTCGTCGGCGTTTTGGTTTTTTCTGGGGCGATACCCCTCGGAGGCAAAAACTCTCCCGGAAGCCTTGGCACGGTCGTTTTGTGGGGGACGGTCGGATCAGAAGTAATGTCGCCGCTTTTGGAAGAATTTAATAATGCGAACGAATCTTTTATTTTAAAATATGAGCAAAAGTCTGAAGATACTTTCGACCAAGATTTACTCGAAGCTCTAGCTTCCGGCGTAGGACCGGACCTATTTTTCTTGCCTGAAAATCTAGCATTTCATTACATCAACAAAATTTTCACCATTCCATACCAAAGCTATCCGCTCAATAAATTTAAAAATGATTTTGCCGGCGCCGGAGAAGTGTTTTTGACTTCCAAGGGAGTCTTGGCTTTTCCTCTCACTATCGATCCAATGGTGATGTATTACAATCGAAGCATTCTCGATGCCAATGCTATCGTCTACCCTCCAGCTTTTTGGGACGATTTAGTCGCCTTGACACCCAAACTCACCAAGAAAGATGATTCAAATAAAATCACTAAAAGCGCTGTCGCCCTCGGGCATTTTTCCAATGTTTTGCACGCAAAAGACATTCTCGCTACTCTTTTTATGCAGGTTGGGAATCCGATTGTGCAGGAAAAAGACGGCACTTTTAAGTCTACTCTAGATGCTCAAGCCGACAAGCTGGCTTCCAATTTAAAGTTTTACACCGATTTTGCTGATCCGAGCAACGGCGCGTATTCTTGGAACAAATCTTTCCCGAATTCGAGCGAAGCTTTTTCCAAAGAAGATGTCGCGTTTTATTTTGGATTTGCGAGCGAGCTTCCGGCTTTAATCAGCAGAAATCCGAATCAAAATTTTGGAGTCGCGCCGGTTCCTCAGAGAAAAGAGACTGTCTTTCGATTGACTGCTTCTAATGTGATGGGAATAGCTATCTTGTCTTCTTCAAAAAATTTCAATACAGCACTTACAGTAGCTGGACTTCTGTCTGATGGAGATTTTGCTTCCAAATTTGCCACCGCGGAAGGTTTGGCGCCGGCTCGCCGAGAGCTTTTGAAGACCAAGCCTGCCGACGCTTATTTCCCTATTTTTTACGATTCCGCTCTATATGCGAAAAGCTGGCTTGATCCTTCTGCCACTCAGACAGACGCCATTTTCCGCAAGATGATTGACGGAGTGCTTTCAAACAGTCTGACGACGCAAAGCGCGATATCTGACGGAAGTTCTAAACTTAATTTTCTTTTAATAAAATGAACACAATAAAAAAAATTACAATTTCTTTTGCGGTGTTCTTGATTCTTTTCGCGCCGGCTTTTTCTTTTGCCGCGAATGATACTGATATTCCAGATAAAGCTTTTGCGGAGGGGAGAAGCTTGGTGCCTTGCGGTGGAGATAAAAATCAAGCGGGGGAAATAATCAATCCTTGCAGTTTTAGCGACGCAATGACAATGATAGACGGGATAATCAAGTTTATTTTGAAATTCTTGGCAATTCCTATTTCCGCCATTTCGTTTGCTTATGCCGGTTTTACAATGGTGACTAGCGGGGGCAACACAGAGGCGCGAAGCAAAGCCAAATCTATTTTCACCAACACCGCCATCGGACTGCTCTTTGTCGCCGGCGCTTACATCATCGTGAGGACGATACTCGGCATTTTGGGTTTCAACGGCGCTTGGCTTGGATTTTAAATAGTATATAATTAACACAATGCAATTTATTAAGAAAAATACAGGGGGAATTATTCTAACGGCTTATACTTTTCTTTTACCCGCTTTTTCTTTGGCGCAGGGAGTTATCACCAATCCTCTCGGAACTAGCGGTCCGAAGACTATTCCTGAATTTATCAAAATTCTCCTTGAAGGCGCGCTTCAGGTGGGGATACCAGTCATTGCTCTTGCCGTCATTTACTGCGGTTTTCTTTTTGTGAAGGCGAGAGGGAATTCGGAAGAATTAACCAAAGCCAAAGATGCCCTTTTGTACACATTGATCGGCGCGGCGATACTTTTAGGGTCGTGGGCGATCGCCGAGATGATATCAGCCACGGTCACAGGGCTCGGGACAGGAGTATAATATTAATATGACCCTTCGACAAACTCAGGGTCATGGTGATAAAATAGAACCATGAAAAAATTATTTAAATTCACTTCTTTGGTTTCTCTGGCAGGTTTTTTTCCAATGATTGCTTTAGCCGCTACAGATTGCACCACTTTGACCGGTGTGGGCAAGGTGCTGTGCCAAACGAATCAAATTTTAAATTCCATTATTCCGGTTTTGGTTGCTTTGGGAGTCGTATACTTTGTCTGGAATATCGTGCAGTATGTAATTGCAGACGCGGAAGAAGCGAAAAAGAAGGGAAGAGACGGTATGATTTACGGCATCATCGGTCTCGCGGTCATCATCGGTCTTTGGGGGCTGGTGAATGTGGTCATCGGCACTTTTGGTCTAAGTGGAGACAGGCCGGCCCTGCCCGTGGCGGAAAGCGCAGACGCATGCGTATTGGCTGATAGTGGCGTTACATTTCAAGTCCTTTCCTCTTTCGTGGTCTGCAATATATATAGGGGAGTGGTTCCGCTCATTTTTGCTTTGGCGCTCGTGATGTTTGTCTGGGGCGTGGTGCAGTTTGTCATCAAGAGCGATGATGAAGGGAAGAAAGAAAAAGGCAGGCAGTTTATGCTTTGGGGAGTGATTGCGCTTGCGGTGATGTTTTCGGTTTGGGGATTGGTCAGGATATTGACCAGCACCTTCGGGCTAGAAAATCCGTTTATTCCTCAAGTACAGCCGGCGACGAAAAGCTAAGTAGATTCCCTTGCTTTTGTTTTGTTTTCGTTTGTAGTATAATATGAAGCATATTATTAGTTTATTATATAAGGTCGCGAAATTATTATTAAGTTAGTAAAAAATTGGTTATGAAAAAGAAATTAATCATGTTGTCGAGTTTTGTTATGGGGTTAGCTCCTGTAGTGGCGTTTGCGCAGGTGAATGCGCAAGCTCCTGGTTGTGTAGGCAAAATTGGTATTCCAAATATCATTTGTAGAATTGGAGGTCTTTTGAATCTTATTATTCCAATAGTTATTGCTTTGGGTTTGGTCTATTTCGTTTGGGGCATAATTTCCTATGTAATTGCTAGCGATGAAGAAGCAAAGACAACCGGCCGAGACAGAATGATTTACGGCATCATCGGTTTGGCTGTTATAGTAGCTGTCTGGGGGCTTGTAAATATCTTATTGAATACATTCGGGGTTGGTCCTGGGACTGTCGTACTTCCAACTCTTTAATTATTATTAATGTTTTGTAATAAAATTATGAAAAAGAAATTAATTGTGTTGTCCGGTTTAGTTATGGGATTGGCTCCTGTCGTAGCGTTTGCTCAGGCTTTTGACTCAACTTGCGGTGATTATGGCGCGCCTGGAGTGGGTGGAAATATAGGAAATATACTTTGCACAATCGGGCGTATTTTAAATAGCCTGATTCCGCTATTTGTCATTTTGGGCTTGGTTTACTTTGTTTGGGGTGTCATTTCTTATGTCGTCGCTAGCGACGAAGAGGCAAAGACAACAGGCCGAGACAGAATGATCTACGGCATCATTGGTTTGGCGGTTATCGTAGCTGTGTGGGGACTTGTAAATATCTTGATAAATACTTTCGGTCTTAAATCAGGTAACGATATTAAGTCAGTTCCAACTGTGGTAATTCCATAATAAATCTATTGTATGGATTTCTTTTATACCAAAGTAGCCCATGCGGCAGGTTTTAATACCTTTTTGGCGAATGTAAACGCGCAGATTGTGAATCCGCTTATTCTGCTCCTTTTCGCTTTGGCCTTGGTTTATTTCCTGTACGGCGTTTATGAGTTTATTGCAAATGGGGACAACGACGAAAAGAAGACGACAGGTAAAAGCCATATGCTTTGGGGAATAGTCGGATTGACGATAATGATGGGAGTTTGGTTTATTCTCGGGGTGATATTGGATACCTTCAATATCACAGAAGTGGATCCTAAAGCGGGGACGGTGACTTTGCCGAAATAGAACAACAATAAAGGGGCGGTCGTTCTAGCGAACGACCGCCCCTTTTGCGTTAATTTTAAAATAAGATAAGATATAACTATGCTTTTTTCCGCCTTTATCACAATTCTCGGCCTTTCGCTTTTTGAAGCCATTTCTTCAGTAGACAACGCCATCATCAATGCCGAAGTGCTTTCGACGATGGGCGCTCGAGCGAGGAGATGGTTTTTGACTTGGGGAATGTTTATCGCGGTCTTTCTCGTGCGCGGGCTTTTGCCGTTCGCAATAATTTGGGCTTTTAATTCTTCGCTATCTCCAATGCAAGTACTATCGGCGGCTTGGAGTTCGGATCCGCTCGTCCTCGAATCTATCGAGAAATCGGCTCCGATACTGCTCGTCGCCGGCGGAGTATTCCTGTTATTTTTATTCCTGCACTGGCTTTTCTTGGAAGACAAACATCTGGGCTTGCCAAGGGCAGAGAAATTTTTTATGGAGAAAGGAGTTTGGTTTTATGCTACGGTGTCTATCTTGCTTACTGTCATTGCTTGGTTTGCTCTCCAGCATAGCAACCTGATGGGTTTCGGGGCGGTCGTCGGCTCGACTTTGTTTTTCATCACTCACGGTTTTAAACAAAACGCGGAAGAGCAGGAAAAGAAACTGCTCGGTAGCGCGCATTCGGATTTGAGCAAGCTTTTCTTTTTGGAAATTATAGATACGACATTTTCCATCGACGGTGTGCTCGGCGCTTTCGCTTTCACCCTCTCGGTGCCGCTCATATTGCTCGGCAATGGTTTCGGAGCGCTCCTAGTGCGACAAATTACTATCAGCAACATCGAACGCATTAAAAAATATGTCTATTTGAAAAACGGAGCGATGTATTCGATACTGGTGCTCGGCATTGTGATGATCTTGCATAGTTTCGGTGCTCACATACCGGAATATGTGTCTCCGCTTGCCACATTTATAATCATTGGGTTCTTTTTTTGGAAGAGTAAAATGGTTTTAGCCCCCTCTCCTTAACAAGGAGAGGGGTGGGGTGAGGTTCTTGAATTAAGAACCCCCTTTCATTTTCCCCCTTGTTAAGGGGGAAAGGAAACCAAATCCTAGTTGTGCTTCATCGGCGTCGCGTGATATTTTTCACTACCGCCATAGACTTTTCTCACTAGGATAGTTGCCAGCAAAACGAAAATAGCAAATATAATCCATTGGGTCAAACCGGAAGGCAAAATGCTATTTGTGCCAAAAATTGCGTTTGCGGCGAGACTGGAATATGTTTCTTCCTCCGGCGCGTTAGCGACCTCTTTGTTTTCGGAATTTTTCGCTTTGGCGACTGTCTTTGGCGCAGAGGCTACGGCGTTTTTGTTTACAGTGGCTGTGTAAATAGTCGGGGTAACCGAAGGGGGAGTCGTATAAACTACCGGAGCTGGAGCTTGATAGTAATTTTGATTATTATTGTAATAATTTTGATTATAATTTCGGCTATCATTTCCATTCAAATAAACATTACTACCATAAGCTTCCGCTTTTGTTTCTGCGGGGGCTATCATAATTCCAAGGCCCAAAATTGCCAAAAGAAATAAGCTATAAGTTGTATTTAATATAATTTTTGTATCGTTCAATGTATTCATATGGGTAGTATAGCATATCTGTATACGAAAGTCAAGGGCAAGAAAGCCTTGCAATATAAGCCTGAAATAAAAAATAGCGTCTTGAGAGTTTCCTCGAAAGACGCTATTTTGATTTCGGTGGATATTCTAGGAACACCGGTACTCCTTGTCTTATACCTCAAGGGTAGAAGACATTGCCGCCATAGGCTCCACCTCTGGAGCCGTACGGGGGTGGGGACACATAGCCCCCGCCGTAGTAACCCCCGCCGTAGGCGGGGGTCCAAAGCCATTGGAGAAATCTTCCTCCTTTTGACTTTTCTTTTTCCGTACCCACTTGGGTACGGCCCTTAAGCTCATACTCCTTGAGCTCAAGGTCCCCCGCCGAGGGGGATTTGATAACCTGTACCATATTGGTGACCCCGTCGGTCACCGTTATGGTTGTGGTGGTGATTTCACCACCAGTAACTAAACGGCTTTTAGCCGTCATGGGTGCTGTTTGGCACCCAACCAGTATTGCCATGATGAACCCCATGGCGAGGGTTTTTAGGGTATTCTTCATAACATGAACTTTGTTATAGTATAGCATACTCAAACCCAAAAGTCAAGGGCTTGATAGACCTTGTAAAATATGGGGATTTTGTGTGTTTTGTGGGCGAGGAGGGACTCGGTCAGGCATAATTTTCTGCTGAAAATTTGCACGACCCTGCCTCAGCCCGTCGGCTTCCGGCTTTCTCGTCTAAAAATACTTCGTATTTTTCCTCGTGGGCGAGGAGGGACTCGAACCCTCAAGTCTTGCGACATTAGTTCCTAAGACTAACGCGTATACCAATTCCGCCACTCGCCCAAAATATTTTCCGCTAGGTCTTGCCTAGTCAGTGTGCCCGAGGTGGGAATCGAACCCACATGACCTTGCGGTCGGGAAATTTTAAGTCTCCTGCGGCTACCAATTACGCCACTCGGGCATTTTCATCTGCCTGGAGGCCTGGGTGGGAATCGCACCCACGTATAGCAGTTTTGCAGACCGCTGCCTTACTTCTTGGCTACCAGGCCATTCACATAATCTAACATTTTTAATAAAACTTTCAAAATATGAAGAATTGTGATAAATTAAACCTGCGCGCTCGTAGCTCAGCTGGTAGAGCAGATCCCTCTTAAGGATAAGGTCCTCGGTTCGATCCCGAGCGGGCGCACATTATTTATTTTCCCTAAGCAATTCGTCAATTTTTTGGCGGTGTTTTTCGCCGAGG
>CAYHBT010000009.1:24144-26082 GCA_964354935.1 uncultured Candidatus Saccharibacteria bacterium | reverse complement strand
CTTTCCGATCGTGAAAACAATCTGCCCGCCGAACTCTCCGGAGGTCAACAGCAACGCGTATCTATCGCTCGAGCCATCGCTCACGATCCAAAAATAATTTTTGCCGACGAACCGACGGCAAATCTAGACTCCGAAACTTCCGAACAAGTGATAAAAGTGTTTTTAGACTTAAACAAAGAAGGACAAACCATAATAATGGTGACTCACGAAGCCCAATATGCGCATTTGTCGCACCGCACTATCACAATGGTAGACGGCTCGATTACGAGCGATGTGATGAATAAGAAAGAAAAAAACTAGCAGAGCTCTTTTGGAGATGCTAGTTTTTTGTGATTCCTGAATTTACCCCTTGGTCGGCTCAGGAGAGCCTTTAGTCAATCGGCATTCTTTCAGCCGATTACGAAATTACGGAAAGTTGAGCGGTCTTTGGGAGTCGTTCCCGAGGACTTCCAAACCCTTGCCCTGTTGGATCTTGGGAATGTAGTTGGTGAGCGCATCGCTGTTGAGGAATCTGCCTTCCTCAAGGTCGATGGTCGTTCCAGTTTCGTGTGCCATGTAGGCCGACATAACCAGAGCAACCACACGAGCGCCGTAGGCGAAGTTGAGCAGACCGTCTTCGCCTTTCTCAAACGCCGCGATGGCGTCGCGCCACTCACCGGTGTAGCCGTAGAGACTGGCTTCATCCGGCTGGATGATGAGCTGTCCGCGGTTGGCCTGAGACTTTTCCAAGGCGAGCTCTGCATTGGCCACACTCTCGGCTGCGGTGTCGCTGATGAAGATACTCGCTGGCGATTGGAGGGTGTTGACATTGAGCGCATAACCCGGACCCATCGCCTCCATCAGCAACCGAAGACCAGGCGCTTCGTACATCCAACTGTCGGTTGCCAGAACGACAACATTCCTCCCTTGCGGGTTGCGGAAGGTGAAGCTGACTTGGGCGAAGTCCTCGGCTGGGGTTTTGGTGTAATCCACACCCCGTGCCTTCAACTTGCCAAGCCATGGTTCGTTACCCCACTTGAGCAGGCCCATGGTGGCGCTGACTTTCAGTGGAATGAGTTGACCACCCGATGCGGTTGCGGCGAGATCTTCGCCGACCGCAACCGAGTGACAGCCCATGTCACACCACACGCCCCCGCCTTGGCTGGTGGGAATCCAAAACCAGGGTTCATGGGGGCCACCATGTTCTTCCGCCGTACGCACCAAGCTGACCGGACCCATCTTCTCCATCAGACCACGGAGTTGCATTCTGGCGGCGATGACGGCAGGCATGTGGATCTGGTTCTCGAAATAAGCATTTGGAATTTTCCGCTTGCCCATCAGGTCGAGAATCCGGTTGGCTTCGGCAACATTTCTGGCCAACGGTTTTTCCGCCACAATGGCGACATTGGCGTTGCTATCAACGATCGCCTTGATCACTTCTTCGCGCGCAAAGTTCGGCACGAAGACGCCCACAATGTCAGTCATCCCGCACGCCTCTGCAACACTAGTGCAGACCATAGGGTTACCAACACCAAGTTGGCGGGTGAGTGCTGCAAGTTCTTCGGCTCCCTTGAGCGCGTAAACTGCGACTACCTCTGCCCCGCGGACTGCTTGTAGCGCCCGCAAATGGAATTTAGCCACAAAGCCAGCTCCAAGGATTGCTATTTTTTTTATCATAACAGTTTATTTGATGTTTTCCGCATTGCAATCTATACTCCTAATTAGTTGCGAGTATAAATCACGGCACTTCCCATTCGAGGTTATCCTCTCAGGGTCGAGTGCCAGCACGAGTTTCCAAGCTTTTTTGAAAGAGCAAGAAACAAGTCCGCAATTGTATTACCACAAATTTTCACTTTTTGCAAGGGGCTGTGTTTCAGCCTATTTGCTTGCTATTTAAATTTCTAATTTGTGTTAAAATAAAGGTATGGATAAAAAGTCCGTTTTGAGCTTGCTCATACT
>CAYHBT010000009.1:0-24044 GCA_964354935.1 uncultured Candidatus Saccharibacteria bacterium | reverse complement strand
ATGCGAATTGCGAAGTGTAAATGAGCGCCGAGCGTGTAGCCCGTCGCTCCGGAAAGCCCGATGATCTTTCCTCGTTCCACCACATCTCCGACTTTCACTTTAAATTTAGACATATGCAGATAAAAGCTCATCACTCCTTGCCCGTGATCTATCACGATGGTCTTGCCGTGATTGCGCAATGTTTGAACGAAACGCACCACTCCGCGATTGACAGCCATCACCTCTGTGCCGACCTTGGCGCGATAGTCTGTGCCCTTATGGGGGATAGAATATTCTCCGGTTTTTCTCGAATTGCCATAGGGGCTAGTGACAACGATTTGCTTAATTGGCGCAATAAATTTTTCTTTCCAAAGAGACTTTGCGTTTGTGCGCAGGCCGGCGAGTTTTTTATTATCCTCATTCAAGGTGGAAACTAATTTGTTTTGGCTTGCTTTAGTGTTTCCACCGAGTTTCTCGGGGATACCCAAAGGTTTTTCTATTTTATCTCGTAGCGCAATTTCAACATTTTTTTCTGCAACACTTCCGTCCAAAAATTCTAAGAGCAATTTATATGTCCCAGATTTTTTATTCAGATCAATCCCAATCAATGCGCTAGGCTTGCTTTGATAAAGAAACACGCTAATTTTCTTTCCGTCAAATGTTAATTTTTTTACAGACGAAATTTCTGCGCCGTCAATAATCGCCATAAAAGGGTCGCCCTGCCTGATTTCTTCTGGAAAGAGAGATATAGATGTTGTCTGCGTGGAAGTCTGCGCTGAAGCAATGCTTCCGCAGAATAGAATAATAAATAAAAAGATAAATTTTATCGATTTTTTGATCATTATATACAGTATACTGGATTTTATGGCATTTGGCTTGGGTTTAGATTAAGCTTGCAATGACCCTTTATATAGCTATTTTAGGAAAATCCTTGAAAAATAAGGGTGTTTTAGTATATACCCTTGACTTTTTGGTTTGACTATGATATACTTAACAAGTAAACAAATTTGCCCTCAAGAGGGGCTTTTTTGTCCAAGGTCTTTGACAATCACATATGTTTAGTGACACATTAACTTTCCATTTGTCGTGGAAGGGTATGTGATTGTCTTTGGACTTGGCAGAAAATTCGGAGGAAAAACTATGCCTACAAAAGAAAATCTAAGAGCCAGACCGTTCGTGGTTTTGGTTTTGCTCTCGGTTTCAGTTTTGCTTCTGTTCACATTCCTTGGAATTCGTAATAAGAATCAAGGGACAGTTCAGATCATTATTGAAACTAATGGAGCGGCTGTAGTGGTGGAGGCGGTAACGAAAACAAATGATGGTTCGGTAGTGATTGAGGAAAAAGGAGCGTCTTTTAGAATGTCTCCTATTTCGACAAATCAATAATCGCGGTAAACAAACAGAAACTCAGTAAAACAAAAAGACAAAATGAAAAGCAAAATCAGTAAGTTCGTCGGGTTGGTTATCGGTATGTTGTTGGCGGTGGCAGTGAACGCTCAAACAACTCCAACGCCAGTCACATCTGTGGGTGGCGGGGGTGGCACTACGACAGTTACGACTCCGGTTGTGACTCCGTCGGTGCCAACCTTGCCACCTTCTCTTCCCATCCAGGGCCAAGTCGCCATTCGCGAATACGCGCTGGGGACAGTGACTCACGGAGTAAGGAATGTGAATGCCCAAAGCATGGATAGTAATTATAATGGATCGTTCACCTACACAGATGCGACTGGCAACGGAGCCGAGGCGGTTCTGGATAAGTTGTTTGCCGTGGAATTCAAATACCGTCTCACGAATCCGGATGACAAAATTAACGGTTATGTGAGGCTGTACGATGCGAACGACAATCAGATATTCTACGGCCAAGCGGACTATTCGGCCGCCGATATCAAAGCTGGGAATAACCCAGTGTATTGGATCGGACTGCAAAACATCCCGCTAATGCAAAATGTGCAGTCGGCAGAAGTTCTTGCCATTGGTGAGGACGGAACGACGGCAAATAGCATTCGGCAAGATGTAAACGAAAAGGGTCAAATGTTGTTTCAACCCTGGCTTGCTGGGGCGGTGAACGGCATTTTGGCGGTGAAGTTGACGGACGGGACGATCGTGACTTACAAGTTGTCAAATCCCGTTGCGCAAGGCGCTGTCAATTCGACCGAAACTGTTTCATCCTGGAACATCGAAGGCCACCATGTCTTCCGTGGCGGAGTCAAGTTTGTCTCTGTGATGGAACTGTGGGCGAACCCTACGATTCTATTGGAGGTGACTTCGCTTGATCCGGTTGCCCTAGACATTACGGGGTTGGTTCAGAGCAAAGGTGGCAACACTTTTGAACGACCGATCCAGATGACTCACACACAGGTGGACGGTCCGTGGGCTGGTGCGGTTAATTTTAACCCCGATCGGCCGACGGTATTTTCATTCCCCGCAGTCGGAACTTACCGACTCCGGTTTGAGTGGAAAAACTTCGGGCAACCGAACACCCTCTACACGGGGCCTCAGGAAAAAGGAAACTAGCAAGGCGCAGTCCTTGGCTAGTCTGCGCGTAACCGCAAAGTACAAAGTGTTGAGTGTTACGACTCAATGCCGCATGTTCACGCGAAAGTTGAATACATAGACGGACTGGTCAGCAATGATCGGTCCGTTTTTATTTTATTTTTTATATTTCTATCTAAGAAATCCGCATATGCTAGAAAGTTAGATAGCTTGCGTTAGGCAAGACCTAACGCATAATTTCCATATATTTTTATATTTGCTATAATTTATAGATGGAAAAATTAAAATTCGCATTATTTTCAGTCGTCACTTTGGGTTTGCTCGGGATTTTTGGATATTGGGCTGTCGCTTCTATACAGTCCGGTACGGAACATGCCAAGGAACAAAAGATTGAGGCGCTGGAAAAAGAAAATACAGAGTTGAAAAAGGAGGCGGAAAAGCTTGAGAGCGGACTCGGCACCGCGCAGGCTCGGCTGGCAGAATTAGAAAAACCGGCTCCGGTAGAGGAGAAGCCTTCGACTCCGACCACATATAAATATCAAACCCTGATTGACGAATTGCAGAAGCTGGTGGATGGAAAAGTTTTCTTGAAGGAGAAATCCATCGGCGCCAAGGTCGGCACGGTGCAGAAGTTTTTAAATATTTATAACAGCACTTCTCTTAAGATTGATAACAGCTATGGCGCAGGTACCTCCAAGGAAGTGGAAGATTTTCAAAGAGATATGGGGCTAACGGCAGACGGAGATGCCGGTCCGACCACCTTCACCAAAATGATCGAATGGCTGAAAAAACAGTAGGGTTGCTTTTTTTGTCTTGGTAATATATAAGTAGTTTGAGTATGTTAAAAGCGAGATCCAAGCCTGACCTCGCTCGCTTGGCGAGCGAGGTCAGGCTAAGGAGATGTTCCAGAAAAACATCTCCGCGAATGAGGCCACTGATGCCGTCTTGGGACGACATCGAGTGGAGCTTGGGCAGGCTTTGAAAATCCGAGTCGTCCAAATGGCGACCGGTTTCATTAGCCTGCTCAAGCAGGCAAAAACATAACAAAAAAAATAAATAAAAGGAGGTGAGAAAAGGCGGGACGAGCAAACAGCGAGTCCCGCCTAAAATTTTGTCTTTTTTATTAAAACTATGCTATACTTTTTTTATGGCAAAAAGAGGTACAACATTAAGCCCAAAGACAAAATCAAGGCATTCGCACAAGACCAAGAAAAGGCTTGCGATAAAGCACGCAATGCTCGCAAAGAAGGCCGCTCGCAGGAAATCTAGATAGCCCCTTTTCTGTTTTGTGATATAATATAAGTATGGAAAATATAAAAAACTACAGTGTTTGGTTGTTGGGTATTGCTCTGTTTGTTTTCTCTCTCGTTTTCTTTTTATCCGCGCAGAATTTTTCTAAGCAGGGATCGTATGTCGAAGTGAAAGGATTGTCCGAGAAAATCGTCAAAGCGGACACAGCGATTTGGTCAATGAACTTTGAAGTTAAATCAAACAATGTCGATTCTCTTTATGCCGAGATTGAAAGGAATACTTCCGCCATCAATGCATTTCTAGCAGACAAAGGTTTTGAAGCGTCAGAAATAAATGTCGCTCCCGTAAATATTTATCAAGACACATACAAAGACGCGCTGTTTCGATATAATTCCACTACCCAATTATCCGTCTACACCAAAAAGGTTGACTTAGTTCGTTCCGCCTCCAAGGAAACTTTGCTTTTGGTGAAAAAGGGTGTCACTTTAAATCAAAATTCGATTGATTTTAGGTTTTCCGACATCAACAGCGTCAAGCCAGAAATGCTGGCAGAGGCTATCAAGAATGCCAAGCAATCCGCTATGCAGTTTGCGCAAGAATCCGGCTCGAGCCTAGGCGCCGTCTCGCGGGGGAATCAGGGAGTTTTCGACATTACTGACAAAGATCCCGGTTCGCCTGAATACAAAAAAATACGAGTTGTTTCCAGTTTGAGGTTTTTATTGAAATAGAGATATAATACAAAAATGAGTGTAAAAAAGTCGTCTAAAAAACAAAAAAAAGTAGTTATGGTCAGCGGGGGATTTGATCCGGTGCATATTGGGCATGTGCGTATGTTTGAAGAAGCGAAGAAGCTTGGCGACGAACTTGTCGTTTTACTCAATAATGATAACTGGTTAAAATTAAAAAAAGGCTATTCTTTTATGCCCGAACAAGAAAGAAAAGAAATCATTGAAGCATTCAAGGCGGTCGACAAAGTCATTTTGACGAGTCACGAGCCG
Source organism: uncultured Candidatus Saccharibacteria bacterium (assembly GCA_964354935.1). Taxonomy (GTDB): domain Bacteria; phylum Patescibacteriota; class Minisyncoccia; order Phycocordibacterales; family UBA9973; genus UBA9973. The sequence goes on along the minus strand of CAYHBT010000009.1, from coordinate 19,323 downwards.
GAGACTAAAGATATAAGTATTAGCAAGGATTTGCGGATCATTCGTCCGCATGTTTTTGCAAAAGGTGGAGACCGCAATGTCGGCAATATTCCCACTCCAGAAGTCTTGGTTTGTAATGAAATAGGTTGCGAAATTGTGAATGATATCGGTCACGGCGGCAAGGTGCAGAGCTCGTCGGAGTTGGTAAAAAAGGCGCGCGAAAAAGGAATGGATAAAGATAAAAAATAAATGTTACCTCATAAAAAAATTACATCTTTTGATTTAGATGGCACTCTGACGGTGAGTAAATCTCCTATCACTCCCGAAATGGCAGAATTGATAAAAGAATTAGTCAAACAAAAAATGGTTCTAGTAATTTCCGGCGGGTGGTTTAAACAATTCGAATCACAATTTTTACCTTTTTTCCACAAGGACGATTCAATTATGCCTTTCATTCACAATTTGATTTTATTGCCTTGCAGCGGGAGTCAGAGATATGAATACGATCAAGCAAAAAAAGAATGGCAACAGACCGACAAAGAGCCGCTCGATACTGGTGTGAAAGAACGGGCGATAAAATTATTGCAAGGAATAATCGATTCCGGTTTGTATGAAATACCGCCCAATCCCATCGGCAGTATTATTGAAGATAGAGATACTCAAGTCACTTTCACCCCAAATGGTCAGCAAGCCCCAATTGCGATAAAAAAGCTTTGGGATCCAGATAGAACAAAAAGAGAAAAAATTAAAACTGCGATCGCTCCGCAACTGCCGGAGGTGGATATTTTAATAAACGGAAGTTCAAGTATTGATATTCTGCCAAAAGGATTCAATAAGGCTGTGGGCATCGCTCGATTTCTTGATAAAATAAAATTACAAAAGGAAGATGTTGTGTTTATCGGAGACGCGCTATTTCCAGGGGGTAATGATTATTCAGTCTTTGAGGCCGGTTTTGAAACCATTGCCGTACAAGGACCGGAGGAGACCGCGTCAATTATTGAGACTTGGCTTGGCAAGGCGGTTGCTTAGTTGTATAATTAAAGGAATATGAAGACACTCACCACAAAAAGACCTTGGGGACAATTTGAGCAATTTACTCATAACGAAACAACGACAGTAAAAATTATTTCTATTGATACAAATAGTTCGCTTTCTTTACAGTATCATAATCATCGAGTGGAGTTTTGGCGCGTGCTTTCTGGTCGTCCGATTTTGACAATTGGAGAGAAAAAGATGGAAGCGCAAGCGGGCGATGAATTCACAATTCAAAAATTGGAAAAACATAGAATTGAAACAAAAGGAGAGGCTGCTCAAATTTTGGAAATAGCTTATGGAGATTTTGATGAAGAAGATATTATAAGGGTAGAAGATAAATATGGCCGCGCTTAAGAAAAAAAAAGTACTTGCCCGCCAATTGGCAGGCGGGATAAAAAAAGTAGATTCGCTTTCTCGTTCTATTCGACATACTCGCATTAGTAAAAAAACTGTGGCGGTTCGTCGTGTCGGAGGGGAAATTCATCGAAGGAAGAGTGCTATAAAAATTATTCGCAAAATATCAGTCGATCACGATTTAAAAAGATCAAAAGAGAATCCAATTATTCAGCCTAGAAAATATCCTTGGGAATCAAAAGCCACCTTCAATCCTTCAGCTTTTTTGGCTCACGGAAAAGTGAATCTGATATATCGCGCCATCGGCGACAACGATTCTTCTGTTTTGGGTTACGCCGGAAGCAAGGACGGATATCATATTACCGACCGGCCGATTTATCCAATTTATAAAAGACCCAGCCATTTTGTAAAACCAAATTTGTCAGTCGAGCCTATTGATTATGTCTCCGGCGGAGGTTGGAATGGCGGTTGTGAAGATCCAAGAGTGACGCTTTTTGAAGATACTGTCTATATGCTCTACACCGCTTTTGATGGCTGGGGTTCGTTGCGTATCGCGCTCACTTCTATTTCGCTCGATAGTTTTGAGAAGAAAAATTGGGCTTGGAAGGCTCCGGTTTTGATTTCTCCACCAAATCAAATTCACAAAAATTGGGTTCTTTTTCCGGAAAAAATAAATGGAAAATTCGCGATTTTGCACAGCTTTTATCCAGATATTTTGATTGATTATTTCGATGACTTAAAAGAGCTTGATGGCAAAAAATTTATCCATAGCAATAATACCAGACCGGTAGATACGACTCGCAAATGGGATAGCTGGTTTCGCGGAGTCGGTCCGGCGCCGATCAAGACAGACCTCGGGTGGCTTATTTTGTATCACGCAATGGATCATCGCAATCCGGATCGATATCGAATCGGAGCGCTGATTTTGGATTACCAGAATCCAACGACGGTCTTGTATCGTTCGGAGACTCCAATTCTTGAACCAGAGGAATATTATGAAAACAATGGATACAAATGGGGCGTAGTCTACACCTGCGGAGCGGTGGTCAAAGATGGAGAGCTTTTGGTATATTATGGAGGGGCAGACAAGGTTATCGGCGTTGCCTCCATCAAGCTTGCCGATCTGCTAGATGATCTCAAAAAACACAAAGTGGCTAAATTAAAAAAACAATCAGCCGAGCTGTAAATAAATTTTATGTTTGTCGTAAAAAGATCTCATCACAATCCAATCATCGTTCCCGACAAAGACCATTACTGGGAAGCGACTGCCGTTTTCAATATGAGTGTCGTAAAAAAAGGCTCTCTATTTTATGGAGTCTATCGAGCTGTTTCCGCGACTGACCGAATGCGCGTGCCGGAGCAAATTTCGACAATTGGTATCGGTAAAAGCAAAGACGGCAGACATTTCAAAGACCGCGAACCGTTCATCGTGCCTGAAGAAGAATGGGAAGCGTACGGTTGCGAGGATCCGCGAGTTACTTTTTTTGAAGGCCAATATTATATTTTTTATACAGCGCTTTCCAAGTATCCGTTTGAGGCGAGTGGTATCAAGGTGGCGGTAGCTATTTCTAAGGATTTAAAAAAAATAAAAGAGCGTCATTTAGTGACTCCATTTAACGCCAAAGCGATGACGCTATTTCCAGAACGCATCAATGGGAAAATCACAGTGATTCTTTCAGTAAACACGGATATGCCTCCGACCAAGATCGCCATCGCTCAAGCAAACAATATGGAAGAACTATGGAATCCAAAATTTTGGGAGGAATGGTATAAAGATATAGATAAATATGTGATTGATTTAAAAAGATCGCAATATGATCATATTGAAGTAGGAGCCACTCCGCTCAAGACTTCGCACGGCTGGCTTTTCATTTATTCGCATATTCAAAATTATTTTGAAGGGAGCAACCTCGATCGCATATTTGGAATTGAAGCCGTGATTTTAGATTTAAATAATCCACTTAAAATTCTAGGACGCACATCCGGTCCAATGCTTGCTCCGCGCGAAAGTTATGAACTTTCAGGATATGTTTCGAATGTGATATTTCCGACTGGAGCGATTATACAAAAAGGTAGTGTTTTAATATATTACGGAGCGGCGGATATGACAATTTGCGTTGCCTATGTGAATTTGCAAGATTTAATAGGCACAATGACTAGCAAAGAATGGCACTTCAAGCGTTATCTTAAAAATCCCATTATTACTCCCAACCGAGAACATTTTTGGGAATCAAAGGCCGCTTTCAATCCGGCAGTTCTCCGTATAAAAAATACAACTCACATATTATATAGAGCTCTTTCTGATGACAATACTTCTTATATTGGTTATGCTTCTAGTAAAGATGGCGTGAATATAGATGAACGGCTGGCAGAACCCATCTATGGTCCAAGAGAAGATTTTGAATCTAAAAAAATTTCCGGAGGGAATTCCGGTTGTGAAGATCCGCGCCTGACTTTGATCGGGAAAGTTATTTATATGTGTTATACGGCTTTTGACGGTATTGGTCCGCCTAGAGTCGCGATTACTTCTATTAAAAAAGAAGATTTTTTGAAAAAGAATTGGAAGTGGGTAAAGCCGGTTTTAATTACTCCGCCCGGTTTTGACGATAAGGATACTTGTATTTTCCCAGAAAAAGCAAAAGGGCAGTATTTTTTCTTGCATCGAGTTGGGAACGAAATATGTGGGGATTATTTAAAGTCGCTTGATTTCAGGACAGAAACCGTAAAGAGATGCATCAGAATTATTGGACCTCGCATCAATAGTTGGGATTCTGTAAAAGTTGGAATAGCTGGACCGCCAATTAAAACAAAATCCGGCTGGCTTCTGCTATATCACGGAATTTCTAAAAGTCATAATACTTATCGCGTTGGCGCGGTTTTGCTCGATCTCAAAGATCCGGCGATAGTTCTCGCTCGTACTACCGATCCGATATTTGAACCGGAAGAGCCGTATGAAAAAATAGGAGTGATAAACAATGTGGTTTTTCCGTGCGGAATGGCAATCAAAAACGGCTTGCTCTATATTTATTACGGCGGAGCAGACACTGTCGTAGGCGTGGCGACGATAAAGCTCGATATTATTTTGAAAGCGCTAACGAGAAATCTTGCGAAAAAGAAATAGAAATGTGGTATAATGGTTATTATGGAGACACCATCACTTCAACCTAATTTATCTCAAGTGCAAGAGCAAAAAGATAGAATTATTAATATCAAAAATAATATTGTTTTGTCTATTACTTCGCTCAGTAATAGTGAAGAAAAATTGGATAAATTATCAAAATTTCAAAATGCAATTATAGAGCGTGCTGATTATTTGAAGAGAAAATATCCCAATGCTGTGAAATATGCCACATTTCATTATTTAATTGGAAGTACTCCAAATATGGATAGCAATACAATATATGAAGATTTTCCAGAAGAAGACTCTGTTGAAAAATTTATGACAGATTTAGTGGAAAGATGTAAATAATAATATGCAAATAAACTTATTAAGCAGAAATATAGAGCTTACAGAGGCCATCAAGGAATATGTCTCGAAGCGAGTTACCAACTTGGAAAAACTTCTCACTCGCCTCGAGGCAGGGGGCGGGAAGGTAATGGCAAATATGGAAGTTAGTAAATCTACCAATCATCACAAAGCAGGCGTTATTTTTCACGCGGATTGTCTGATAAAAATAAACGGCAAAGAATTTTACAGTAGCGCCGACAAAGAAGATTTGTATCAGGCGATAGATGCCGTCAAAGACAGTTTATACAATGAAATAAATAAAAATAAAGACCGCAATCAGACTCTATTTAGGCGAGGAGCATCGAGTGTAAAAAAAATGTTGAAAGGGCTCACACGAAATCCTTTCAGTAAAAGATAAATTTTTTGTTGGTAATTTCCGCATATGCGGAAATTACCAACATCTAATTAATTAATATTTTGCAAAAATTCTTCGTATTTAATTTCTTTTTTTCCTTCAGGTATCACTTTTTTGATTACAAATTTTCCATCTGATAATTCCGCATCAGTAATAATTATTCTTTTATTGTTTTCAAAAAAGAAAATACGAGGCCATGCTGCATAAGCGCGAAATTTATTATATAACACATTTGGGAGCTCGGCTCCCAAATCAACCAGTCCGTCTTCTTTTTTGATTTTTTTGCAGTATGTTGCTTGAGACGCATCTTGTTTTATTCCGACCCAAGAGGGGGTACTTAAAGTTTTTATCAATAGTTCTCCGCCTTGCTTTATTAGGCGTTTACGCAATTCAGGTGCTTTTTCGTCAGGCAGTATGGCGACTTTTTCTTTGGCGATTATTGGTCCTGAATCTAGTTCAAATTCCATTTTTTGGATAGTGACTCCTGTTTCAGTGTCGCCGTTTAGAATTGTGGACTCGACAGGAGAGGCTCCGCGGTATTTAGGCAAGAGGGAATAGTGAATATTTATCGAACCAAGTTTTGGCATATTTAGAATTTTTTCTGGTATTATTTTTCCGTAAGCGACGATCACAAACAGGTTATAGGTTCTAGTTTCTAGTCGGCTAGTAAATTCTTCATTGAATTTCTCAGGTTGCAAGTATGGAATTTTATTTTCTTTTGCCCAAGTTTTTACGGGCGGGGGAGTAACAAGCATTTTACGCCCTTGTGGCTTATCCGGCGAAGTCACAATAAGCGCAGGCAAAAATCCGGATTGTTTTAAAATCTCAAGCGTTTCGCTCGCTACATCTGGTGTCCCCCAAAATACAAAGTTTAATTTTTTATCCATAATTTTAATTGAATTACTAGAACCTAAAAACTAGCATCTAATTTTTTGCTGGAGCTTCCGCTTTCACATCTATCGCGTGATCAATAAAAAGTATACCGTTTAGATGATCCGTTTCGTGCTGGAAAATCTGAGCGAGAAGTCCGGAAGCGCCTCGAGTGAATTTCTTGCCATTTTCATCATAAGCGGTGACGGTGGCTTTTTTAGAACGAAAAGTTTTGCCGTAAAGTGGGCGGACAGAAAGGCAACCCTCTGGCACCCAGTCTTTTTCTCGGGAGAGTCTAGAGATTTTTGGATTAATGAAGACCAAATCTTTTTTTACGGCAGGCTCTCCCTGATCGGGGTCACTATCTGGGCTTGCTAGCCCAGCGTTTCTTCTCGGCTCGTCAGCCTGCGAAAGATCCCGCTCAAGGAAGCCTGCCTCCAAAACTTTTCCAGACACAACAAAAATTCTTAGCGAATATCCAATCTGTGGCGCCGCGATGGCTACGCCGTCGCCTTGGCTCTTTAAAGATTCAGACATTTCTTTCAGAATTTTTTTTATTTTAATTGTCTGGATACTGTGTACTGGAATCTCTTCAGCAATTCTACGCAATACTTTTTCTTCTTTTTGTAAAATTTTTTTCATAAATTCTTCCACAGGTCAGACCTATGGGAATTCCCATAGGTCTGACCTGTGGCCTACTTGAGTCCTTTCAAATATTCCAAAAGTTTATTTAATTTCACAGTGTCTTGCGAACGATTGCTCATATCTCGCACGATGACAGAATTATCGATGGCTTCTTTTACGCCAAAAATAAGTGTATAGGGTATAGCCAGTCTTTCCGCTATTGCGAGTTGAGAACCAAGGCTGTCTTTGGAGAGCGATTGGGCGATTGGAATATGCGCTTTGCGCAGTATTTCTATTACATTCAAACTTTTTAATTTTGCTTCGGAGCCAAGCTGAATAAAATAAATTTTAGGTTTTTTCATTATACGGGGGGCAAGTTTTTTATACCAAGGCGAGGCAACAATACGGTCGACACCGATAGAAAATCCGACTGCCGGCACATCTTTTTTGGACCCAATTTGACGAGCTAGATAGTCATAACGCCCACCACCGGCGAGAGCGAGCGGAGTTCCATCTTCTGCGCCGGACTGTTCAATAATTTCAAAAACTGTTCGAGTATAATAAGAAAGACCGCGTACTAAATTTTTATTTATACTATATGGTATATTCATTTCTTCTAAATATTCCAACACTTCTTTGAAATGTTTCTTACAGGAAGGGCACAAGAAAGACACAGCGTCTGGCGCGTTTTCGTTTATTTCTTTTGTCTTCTCTTCTTTTGAATCTAAAATGCGAAGCGGGTTGGTCTTTAGGCGTTCTCGATCGACGGTTGGCAAGCTACCTATATTTTTACGGTAATAGCTCGTCAATTCTTTAATGTATCCATTTCGGCATTCTTTATCCCCAATGGAATTGATATCAATCGATAGATTGCTTGCTCCGGCTTCTTCTAGAATGCTCATACATGTCTTGATGATGAGGGCGTCCATAATACTTTTATCGCTTCCGAGCGCGTCGCAATCAAATTGCCAAAATTGTCGATAGCGTCCGCGTTGGGGTTTGTCGTGTCTAAACGAGGGACCATATTGATAGAGCATTACAGGTTGAGGCATTGTCTGCATTCCATGTTCGATGTAAGCTCGCAAGAGCGGAGCAGTGTGTTCAGGTCGAAGAGCTAAACGATCTCCGCCCTTGGTTTTGAGAGTATACATTTCTTTGTCGACAATATCGGTGCCTTCTCCTATGCCAGCAGTAAAAATTTCCTCATTCTCCAGCATCGGGGTTTCGATTGGTTTGAATCCATAATAAACCGCTACCTCTTGGGCTTTTTCAAAAAATCCTTGGAAAGAATAATATTCTTCATTTAAAAGATCGCGCATTCCCTTTGGGGAAGCCACTGCCGCTTTAATTTTATTTTCTTTACTCATTGGTTTGTTTATAATTACCTGGTAATATTCCTACTTTGTTTATTGGCAATAATCTCATAAAAGCTCTACCTACCAAAAGATTTCTTTTAACTGCTCCCCAATATCTGGAATCTGAGCTACCGCTTCTATTGTCGCCCATTACAAAATATTCGTCGTCCTTTAATTCAAAATGCGTTATGTTGTTTGCTATATTTTTTACATAAGGTTCTTCTAAAGTAAATCCTTGCTTGTGCGTTTCGTTGGTAATGGTTACCGCGCTACCTTTTATGTCGACTGTCTCGCTCGGCAAACCGATTATTCTTTTTATATAAAATTTAGTTGTGTCATTTGGATATCGAAAGACGACGACATCGTTTCTTTTGGGATTACCTATTCGATAAGATATTTTATCTATCATTAAATAATTTCCATTTTGAAAAGTTGGAACCATTGAGCTTCCAGAGACCACAAAAGGATCAACAATAAAAAAACGAACAGGGAAGACAATAATGAGCGCTAGTGTCGCAAAGCGTACCAGCTCCCAAAATGACTGACTTTTTGTTTTTGTTGGCTCCATTGCTCACATAATATAGCATAAAAAATGCTTGACAATGTATATAATTTTATTGTGTAATAGCATTATACCCCCCCCTTCTTCTCCCCCTATGTAGGGGGAGGTTGGGTAGGGGTAGATCTTGTGTTATTATTAAACCATGAAATTAGTTGTCGGTTTAGGAAATCCAGGGAAAGAATATGAAAACACAAGGCACAATACCGGACGGATTGTGGTTGGTCTTATTCAAAAAAAAATATCCGCCCAAGGCGGACCCGCCTGGGGCGGGAAATTTCTGACGCCGGATAATTTTATGAATAATTCCGGTAAGGCAGTTGCACCATTAGTTAAAACCAAAAAAGATTTAGAAAATTTGATCGTTATTTATGATGACATTGATTTGCCATTAGGAAAAATTAAAATTTCGTGGAATCGCTCAGCTGGCGGGCATAACGGTTTGGGTTCGATAATTAAATCTCTGAAATCCGAAGAATTTTTGCGTATTCGGGTAGGTATTTCAGGAGTCAAAAAATCCGCCCAAGGCGGACTGGCTGTTGCCAGAAAACCAAAAGGGGAGAAAGCCGTCCTGAAATTCCTATTGGGCGAATTCAAAAAGCCCGAACTCGAAACCATCAAAAAACTTTCAAAAAAAGTCTCCGAAGCCGTCGAAACCATCTTTGCCGAAGGCAAAGACAAAGCGATGAGCTTGTATAATTAGATTATGAAAGAAAAAATTAATTTGAAACAAATATCGGGCAGAAAACCCATTCAGATGTACTCGATCGATAAAAAAGAAGTTATGAATAAAGGTCAGGGTGCGCAGGAGGAAAAATATCTGCATCGGGGACTAGCAAAATTAAAGGAAAAAGAGAAAAAAATTAGACTATTGGAGCGGCTCGATCTTGAGCGTGGGGGTAAAAAAATTTCTGAAAAATGGAAAATTTTTAAGGAGGCTGGTTTGCCAGTGGTTCCTACCATGAGAAAGACCGAAGATGGGCGAATTTTTGTTACGGATGTTACCGCCGACGGGAGTGAGGTTTACGGTAAGTATTTTTGGCATGAACTAATGGTGGAATCCCAGGAGATTATAGAAGGTGCAAAGCGTATGGAGGATTTTCTTAAAATTTTGGAAGGAGCGGAATTTGAAAGATTGCGAGGAGAGGTGGAAAAGTATAAAAATTTGGCCAATCAACATAATCTCTACTTGCCTGCGGATGATCCTTTTGAGCTGGTTGTGTACCCCGATGGAACATGGAAGATTATGATGCTTGATCTTCAAAAGGGCCTCCTGCCAGCCTTTGATGGGTTTACTGTAAAAAAAAGTAATGAATATTGTGCTAAATATTTCCTAAATTTGCTTCCACGAATCAAAAAATTATACTTAGAGTTTATCAAGGGTTCCCCTCGCTAAAATCTTCTACTGTGAGACTATAATCGCAGATATTATTTTTATCCATTGGAAAAGGTTCTGGATCTATTATTTTGTAACTTTCTGATAAATATTCTTGTAGACTAGAGTATGGATATTCGGCAATAAATTTTTCCAACTGTTTTAAAAAGTTTTTCGATTTCGTTTTCCATTCAACATTTTTTAATTTTACTGGATTTAAATGAATATATGCATAAAGATATCTCAAGTATCTGTCTTCATCTATGTGTTGTGATTTAAAAACCCCCTGAAAAAGGGCGCCCACTCGTTCATTTTTTATATTGAAATACATAGAATATCCAGTTTGAAGTTTGAGCATGAATTTTGATATCCCTCCTTCTGTTAGGGGAGTCAATAATAAATGAAAATGATTTGGCATTAAACAATATGCTCCGATAGCGACGAGAGGTTCTCCCCGATCTTTTTCAAATATTTTATCCAGATTACTCTTTTTATACCAAATGTCATTACTGATATGTAATTGTTTATTACTATTTGAAATATAAAGTAAAGCCAAAAATCTTTTATAATCAGAAGAATTTTGAAAAACAATTCTTTTTTCAACTCCGCGATTATATATGTGATAAAATTCTCCAGTTAAAAATTTTACTTTTCTTTCCATCTTTCAATTTTATCAAGGGGAGTCCTTGATAACAATCAAATATGTGGATAAATTAAATTTATCAAGGGGAACCCTTGATGGGTTTCTTGGTTAAACCTCTTTAACGGCTTCGATGATGATGCTTTTTTCGCCGTTTCGGAGGGAGACTTTGCCAGATAGGGCGATGCATTTTTCGGCAATTAAGAGGTCGATATTATCTTTAAACAAAGAAGGGAAGCAGACGGCTTCTATTGAGTCGGTCAAGTCCGCTATTTTTAGAAACGCCATTCGTTCGTTGTTTTTAGTCACCACTTGTCTGGCGCTTTCGATGATGCCGGCGATGGTGATCGGTATGCCGTTACCTACTGATTCTTTTATTTTTTTGATATTCATATCACGGGACTCCAGTTTGGCGCGAATTCTGTCGAGCGGGTGCCCAGAGATATACAATCCAAGCAATTCTTTCTCCCAAAGCAATTTTTCCGCTTGAGTGGCTTCTTTGCTGGGCTGTAATTTAAATTCTGCCAGTTTGACTGTGCTCGATCCACCAAAAAGAGACACTTGATTGTCATTTTTTTTATTTATCTCATGATTGTACTCTAGCATCGCTTCTAAGTTTGACAACAGCACTCCTCGATCAGCCCATTCGTCCATACAGCCGGATTTAATCAACGCCTCCATTGATTTTTTGTTTAAATTTTTATGTTTTATTCTTTCTAGAAAATCCCCGATAGATTTAAATTTGCCATTTGTCTTTCGTTCATTAATGATGCTATCCGCGATATCTGTGCCCAAATTTTTTATCGTGTAAAATCCAAATCTTATTTTTTTGCTTTTATTTTGATCGCTGATTTTTGTGTTTGGCTCGCTTGGTAAGCAAGTGAACCCGCCATAGCTTTCATTTATATGCGGAGGCAAGACCGGAATATTCATATTCTTGCACTCTTGAATTATTTCTCCAATCTTTTCCACATCGCCGGATTCAGCCGTAAGTATCGCTGCCATATATTCGACGGGATAATTCGCTTTCATATAAGCTGTCTGATAGGCGACTTTGCCGTATGAAGCCGCATGCGCCTTACCGAAACCATAAGCTTGAAAGGGTTCAAAAATTTTCCAAAGTTTTTCGGCGAATTCCGGAGTCTGACCATTAGCAATGATGCCTTTTGTTAATTTTTCTCTTTGTGCCGCCATCTCTGCAGGGATTTTCTTACCGACCGCTTTGCGGAATTTGTCCGCTTCCTCCCAGTTGTAGCCGGCGAGCTCGATAGCTGAAAGTAACAAGTCGTCTTGATAGACAATGAGACCATATGAATCGCCCAGATATTTTTTCATTCGCGGATCCATATACTTCACAAGATTCGGATTATGCTTTCTTTTGATATATTCTGGAATTGATTCCATAGGCCCCGGACGGTACAAGGCAACCATTGCATTGATATCGTGGATAGATGTCGGTTTCAATTCTTTCAAGTATCTAGTCATACCCGAGCCGTTTAATTGAAAAAGTCCTTCGGTTTGACCATTGGCCAAAAGTTCAAAAGTTCGCTTATCGTCTAGCGGAATATTTTCTATATCTATATCTATATTATAAAATTTTTTTACCAGACTGACACTGTCGGACAAAATGGATAAGTTTCTGATGCCGAGAAAGTCGAATTTCAAAAGCCCCGCCTCTTCAATGTTGTACATATCGTATTGAGTGATTATTTTATTTTCTCCTTTGGGGTCATACTGAAGGGGGACATATTCCACTAGCGGTAGAGGAGAAATGACGACTCCGGCGGCGTGTACGGAAATGTGCCGGACACAGCCTTCGAGTTTTTTTGCCAAATCGATTATTTTTTTTGTGTCTGCCTCTTTTTTATATGCTTCGGCAAGTTCCGGTACGATTTCCATCGCATGATCGATGGTCATCGGCATACCTTGCGAACCCATTGGGATCATTTTAGAAAGACGGTCGCCGATAGTGTATGGAAAGCCAAGCGCTCGGGCGACATCTTTGACAGCGCCGCGAGCCATCATCGTTCCGAAAGTTCCGATTTGTGCCACCTTGTCTTCACCATATTTCTTTTTTACATATTCAATCATTTCGTCGCGTCTGTTGTCCGCAAAATCCATATCGATATCGGGCGCCGAGGGACGGAAAGGATTCAAAAATCTTTCAAATGGAATTTTGTAATCAATCGGATTCACATTTGTGATTCCAAGAAGATATGTAGCAATAGATCCTGCAACTGAACCTCTGATTGTCGTTAGGATTCCATTTTCCTTTGCATATCTCAAGAGATCGCCGACGACGAGAAAGTATGGAGCGTAGCCTTTATCTCTGATGACTTTTAATTCATATTCTACGCGTTCTTTAATTGTTGGTGTTTCTTTTAATTTCAGTCTGTCGAATCCAAAATACACAAGTTCGCGCATTTTCTCGTCGGGAGTTTTTCCATCTTCTATTTTAAAATTGGGGAAAACCCATTTGCCGAGTTCGAGTTCAAGATTGCACATATCGGCGATTTTTTTTGTGTTATAAACAGCTTCCGGAATATCTTTGAAAACTTCAAGCGCTTTTTTGGTGTCAATAAAAGAAAAATCGTCGTCAGAAAATTCAAACTTGGCGCCATCTTTCACATCACCCTGAGTATTTATTTGGAGTAATGTGTGATGTGCGTCGTGGTCATCACTGCAGGGGTAATGCGAGTCTTGGGTCCCAACGACCGGTATGTTGTGTTTTTTTCCTAGCGCAATCAGTGCTTCGCGCACATTTTTATCGCTTTCCACCGACGGGTGGCATTGAATTTCGATAAAATAATTTTCTTTGCCAAAAATGTCCTGATATTCGCGCACGAGAAGATCGGCTTTTACCATATCGCCTTTCATTACTGTCTGCGATAATTCTCCACCGAGACATCCGGAGAGGGCAATAATACCGCTCGAATATTTTCGCAAAATTTCTTTGTCCATTCGTGGCTTGTAATAATATCCTTCGAGGTTGGCAATGGTGACCAGCTTCATTAAATTTTTATAGCCTTCCAAATTTTTTGCGAGCAAGGTGAGATGGTAATATCTTTTTGTGCCCCCAGCTTCAGCAGTCCTGTCTTTTCGGCTTCCGGCAGTCATATATGCTTCCACTCCGATGATAGGTTTGATGCCTTCTTTTTTGGCAAGTTTGTAAAACTCAATCGCGCCGTACATATTGCCGTGGTCGGTTATCGCCATCGCCGGCATATTGAATTTCTTTGCCAATTTCACCAAATCTTCAAGCTTTGACAGTCCGTCCAAAAGGGAATAGTGAGAGTGGGTATGCAGGTGGACGAATTGGGTATCTTTTGCAGTCATGGGGTCATAATAACATATTTTGCTTTGTTGTTTTATTTTTATTTGATACAATACAGGCATGAAAACTATACGAGTCGGCATTAATGGTTTTGGGAGAATTGGTAGAGCTTTTTTGAAAGTGGCTTGGGAGAGACCGGAGATTGAAATTGTGGCGGTCAACGATTTAGGCAGTGTGGAAAATATGGCGTATCTTTTAAAGTACGATACGGTATATCGAAAATGGGATAAAGATATAAAAATTGAAGGGCAAGATATAATAATAGATAATAAAAAAGTAAAAGTACTCGCAGAAAAGGAACCGAGTAAACTCCCTTGGAAAGATTTGGGCGTGGATGTCGTAGTGGAATCAACCGGACTTTTTACATCTTACGACAAAGCCAAGGCACACATAGATGCAGGTGCGAAGAAGGTTGTAATTTCTGCACCCGCAAAAGGTGGTGACGGGACAGTTGCTGGAGAGACAATTTTGCTGGGTGTGAACGAAGAAAAATTCGGCACATGCGATATTACTTCAAATGCTTCTTGCACGACAAATGCCGCATCACCGCTCATTGCAATTCTCGACGAAACTTTAGGAATTGAAAAAGCAATTTTAAATACAGTACACGGATATACCGCCTCGCAGGCGCTAGTAGACGGACCAAGTAAGAAAGATTTGCGAGAAGGTCGCGCCGCGGCGCAGAATATAGTGCCATCTTCGACCGGAGCCGCAATCGCCGTGACCAAGGCATTTACCAAACTAGAAGGACTTTTCGATGGAATTTCAATCCGCGTGCCGGTGGTTGCCGGATCTATCGTCGATGTGACTTTTGTTTCTAAAAAATCAACAACCAAAGAAGAAGTCAACGAAATTCTCAAAAAGGCATCGCAAGATAAAAGATGGGAAGGGATTTTCTCTGTGACCGAAGAAGAGCTTGTTTCGAGCGATATTCTAGGAAGCCCTTATGGCTCAATCTCCGATTTGAAAATGACTCGTGTCGTCGGGGGAAATTTGGTCAAAGTGATGGGCTGGTATGACAACGAAATGGGGTACACTTATACACTTGTCGACCATGTGATTAAAACGGGCGGGACGATAAAATAATTTATGAAACAAAGTACAAGTGAAAGAAATAAAACTGCATTGTTAATACTTGTTTTCTCTTTACTTACTGGATCGTTTGTTTCATTTACTGGCTGGAGTTGTGGTTTGAAATCCATGAAGTGTTCATATTATGAAAATGTTCAAAATTCTTTTCTTGGTATATTGTTTTTACTTTTTGCCTTTCTTATTATTTTAATTCCATATATTTATAAAAGAAAAATTAAAAATAGAAATAAAGTGTAAATATACCGTATTGACAATATCATAACAAAGTATATACTCACAAGATGACTACGCAAATAATGTTTAAAATAGAAGGAAAGCTTAAAAAAGCCGCCCAAAAGAGAGCCAAAAAAGAAGGCATCACTCTTAGCGACTTTTATCAATCAGCCACCAAATCCTTCGTAGAAGGACGAATGAATGTGGGCATTACCATGGCACCCACTAGCAGTATGCGAGGCGATGACAAGTCTTGGCAAGGCGAATCAAAAAAAAATATGTTGAAATTTTATAGCAGCGCAGACGCAATTTATGATTCAATATAAATTTGGAGAAATCGTTTTAGTGTTATTCCTACAGCCTGATGGAGAAAGAAAGAAAAGACCGGCTCTGGTCATATTAGATACTGGGGACGATGACATTGTGTTAGCTCCCATAACAACCAAAGAAAGAACAGGCACTGGTGATTATAAGATTAGAAATTGGCAGGAGAGTGGCTTATTATTAGAATCATGGATTAGGTTGGCAAAGGTTGCTTGTATTGAGAAAAACAATATCGAAAGACCTTTTGGTAGAACGACTGCTCTTGATAGAAGAAAAATTACTTCAATCTTGCAACAAATTTACAAATTATAGTATATAATAATGCTATGAAAATTTTTATTGGAACAGATCATGCGGGGTATGTGCTTAAAGACAAACTAGTCTCATTTTTAAAAGCGCAAGGTCACGAGGTTGTAGATAAGGGCGCTTTTGGATACAACGAAGAAGACGATTATCCGGATTTTGCGATTCCGGTCGCTTGCGAAGTTTCAAAGAATCCGGACAATGTCAGGGGAATTATAATTGGAGCTACTGGAGAAGCTGAAGCGATTGTTGCCAATAAATTTCCGCATACTCGCGCAGTTGTTTATTATGGAAAATCACAGTCAGTGGTTGACGACAAGGCGGACATCATTGTTCGTTCTCGGGAGAACAACAACAGCAACATTTTAATTTTAGGCGCGAGATATTTAAATGAAGATTCTATGATGGAAGCGGTGACTCTTTGGCTTTCTACTCCGTTTGGCGGAGAAGAAAAACACATTAGACGATTGGCTAAGATTGATGCAATTAAAATTTAAATAAATAAAATTCAGATGAAAATTTACATAGGAACGGATCATACAGGCCATGAACTGAAAGAAAAATTAAAAATATATCTAAACGAACTTGAGCTTGGATACGAAGTGGTGGATAAAGGGGCATTTAAATACGACAAAGACGATGATTATCCTGATTTCATCAGGCCTGTAGCTGAAGCTGTGGCAGGCGACAAGGGAAGTTTTGGCATTATTATGGGCGGCTCTGGGCAAGGAGAAGCGATGTGCGCAAATAAGGTAAAGGGCGCGCGCGCGGCTCTTTTTTATGGAGAAGCTTTAGCAAAAGAGGCGATTGACATACAAGGCAAGATGAGTGAAGATTCTTTTGAAATTATTAAACTCTCGCGTATGCATAACGATGCGAATATTTTATCTCTTGGCATAAGATTTTTGTCCGAAGATCAAATTAAATTCGCGATTGAACTCTTCCTTTCAACTAAATTTGAAAATGAAGAGAGACATACCAGAAGGATAAATAAATTGGGTTAATTTATGCAAAATATTCAGAATAAATCGAGAGAGCTGGAAGTGGCGATAAGGGCGGCACTGGAAGCGGGGAAAATTTTGGAAAGACATCTTGAAACTGAAATAATTAAAGGAGTAAAAGATGATAAAAGCATAAGTGTTATTGCCGACGGAGAGTCTGAAGAAATTATAAAAAAAATAATCTCGGAAGCTTTTCCCGTGCACTCTATTTTGGGTGAAGAGACGGGAATGACTAAAAAGGGCGAAGATCATGTGTGGCATATCGATCCAATTGACGGGACGAGAAATTTTGCACACGGTATTCCTTTTTTTGCCGTTTCCATAGCATTGCTTTACAAAGGAGATTTGCAAGTCGGTGTGGTTTATAATCCCGCTTCCGATTCTCTTTTTTATGCAGAGAAAGGTAAGGGATCTTACTTAAATGACAAGAAAATTTTCGTGTCGAAAGATGGTAGAGAGCACAGTATGATAACTATAAATAGAAGTAAAAATGCGATGGATGAAAAACTTTTCAGAGAATTAATGCATGATTTGCCTACCTCCGGCGCTGTTGCTTCTGTCCGTGATTTTGGGTGTACGGCTCTCGATGTGTCGTATCTAGCACAAGGCGCGCTGGAAGCTGTGATTAGTCTTGGCTTACACACTTATGATTTTGCTGCTAGTGTACTTATTGCGCAAGAAGCCGGAGCTAAAATAACGACGCTTGACGGCAGTTCTTGGAAATTTCCTGAAAATAAATTCATTGTTTCTAACGGCGTTTTTCACGATTTGCTAGTTGAAGAGGTAAAAAAACAAAAAATAAAACTAAAAATGATACAATAGAACTATGGCAGAAATAATTCCGGCAATATTGGAAAAAAATTTTAATGAAATAAAAAATAAGCTCACTTCGTTGCGAGAACAGACGAAATGCGTTCATTTGGATATACAAGATGGCGTGTTTACGCCAGAGCCGACTTGGCCTTTTTATTCGGGCGGGTTTGATGATTTTAATTTTCAGAAAATTGTAAACGAAGAAGAGGGAATGCCTTTTTGGGATGAATTTGATTTTGAATTCGATTTGATGGTGAAAGAAGCGGTAGAAAATTTTGATTTATATATGAAGCTGGGTCCAAAGAGAATGATTTTTCATTTGGGTGCGCAGAACAGCGTCGAAGAATTTGAGAATTTCTTGGAAGGTTTGGATATGTATATCAGAGACAATGTGCAAATCGGGCTTGCTTTCAAGCCGAGCGATGATATTGCAATAGTGTCCAAACTATCGCACAAGGTGGATTTCTTGCATTGTATGGGTTCGGAAAAAGTAGGTTTTCAGGGTGAAAAGTTTTCTGACAAAGCCTTAGAAAATATTAAATTTCTCAAAAAGAATCTGTCCGGAGTCGTGATATCAGTCGATATTGGCGTTAATTTGGAAAATGCACAAATAATTTTAGACGCTGGCGCAGATAGGCTTACTGTAGGTTCTGCTATTTGGAAAAGTGGGGACCCGCTCGGAGCCCTCCAAACTTTCCAAAGTCTGGCGTAATTGATATAATACGCTTAATGTTTCTCACTGAAGAAAAAATAAGAGAACTGGAAATTAAGGCGAATGAAATTCGCAAAAGCATTATTGAAATGCTAATTGAGGCGGGGAGCGGGCATACGGCCGGACCGCTCGGTATGGCGGATATTTTTACGCTTTTTTATTTTCATATTTTAAAACACGATCCTAAAAATCCAGTTTGGGAAGAGCGAGACAGGGTGGTGCTAAGCAATGGTCACATCTGTCCGGTGCTTTATGCCACAATGGCGCATTCGGGATATTTTCCTTTGGAAGAATTAAAAACTTTGCGTAAATTTGGCACGCGTCTGCAAGGGCACCCGCATCGCGAATATTTGCCTTTCGTTGAAACTTCTTCTGGTCCGCTCGGTCTCGGACTTTCGCAGGCGACGGGTATGGCGCTGGCTGATAGAATGGACGGAAAGGATAAAGATCGATTTATTTATTGTTTTATGTCCGATGGGGAACTTAATGAAGGGAATTCTTGGGAGGGGGTAATGCTTGCCGGAAAAAATAAACTTCGGAATTTGATTGCGGTGGTGGATAGAAATAATATTCAGATCGACGGCTTTACCGAAAATGTTATGCCTCTTGAGCCTCTCGCCGACAAGTGGCGCGCCTTTAATTGGCATGTGATAGAAGTAGGAGGGCATGATTTTAGGGCGTTCAACGAAGCAGTAGAGCAGGCGCAAGATATGTATGAAAAGCCGACCGTCATTATTTCCCACAATATTCCCGGCAAAGGTGTACATGAATTTGAGAGGGACTATAAATGGCACGGCTATGATCCGAATAGCGGAAAGTCCAAAGAGGATTACACAATGGCGCTGAAAGAATTGCGCACACTTGGTGGGAAAATAAA
>CAYHBT010000008.1:24898-29361 GCA_964354935.1 uncultured Candidatus Saccharibacteria bacterium | reverse complement strand
CAGACTTTCGTCCATTGTGGAAGATTCTCGACTGCAGCCACCCGTAGGTGTATGGTCCGTGTCTCAGTACCATCGGTGGGGGTCAGCCTCTCAGCTCCCCTAGGCGTCATAGCCTTGGTGGTCTTTTACACCGCCAACTAGCTGATACCGCACAGGCCTTTCCCAAAGCGAAATTCTTTACCCTTCAGCTTGCGCTTCAGGGACCATCTTGTATTAGTCCGGCTTTCGCCGGATTATTCAAGACTTTGGGGGAAGTTCCTATGTATTACTACCTCGTTCGCCACTAATTTTTCAAAAACTTTGACTTGATATAATCGCATCTCCATACAAGAAAAATCCGTTCGACTTGCATGCCTTATCCACGCCGCCAGCGTTCATCCTGAGCTAGGATCAAACTCTAATTAAAAGTTAAGAACGAAACAAAACAAAAAACAGAAGCGTTTGCGCTTAATATTTTTGTTACTTGTAGAGTTTAACCTTTGCTCTAAAAATTATTTTTATACTTACTCAAATTCATTTTTGAGACTTGCTTCCCTCCGCCTAAGGCGGAGGGGTTCTCAAAGTTACCCCCACACCTTTTTATAAAAAGGTGTGGGGGATTATTAATTTATCAAAGAATTACTGAAATTAAAACGCCTATCCAAAAGGATTAGACGTAATTGAGAGTATATGCTAAGAGAATTTATAAGTCAAGCACTAAAAATGCCCTTTTGGGAGGGCATTTTTAGTGCTATTTTGCTTTCTTTGGTTTCTTCTTTTCTTTGCGATGCCCGTCTCCTTTTGCCATATATAATTCTTGGTTAATTTGATAATAAAATTATATTTTTAGTGTCCGCCCAAGCACATAGTAATCCAATATAACAGTAAAAATCCCCATATTTCTAAATTGCCGATAAACCATTGCTGATCAGGCAAAGGCACGAGAAAAACAATCACTATCGCATAAATTATTAGGAACCACGCAAAACTTTTTGTTGATACATGCACGGCTTTCTCTTAAATTTATAATTTATTTCATTGCTTCCGCGTCTGTCTTTGACATAAATTTAAACTGATTTCCTCCGCAGACACTGCATTGACCCTTGGCAGAGTATCTACCGTTCTTTTCTTCTACTTTTACATTGGTCATCGTCTGCATCGTCGGCTTATTCTCCGCACTTCTACACTTCATACACAAAGCTTTTAATTCTGCCATATTTTTACTTTTGCGCGCCACAGCCCTAAAGCGTTAGCGGCTAAATTATTATTAATACTTCTATTATAACATATTTTACTTCCAACCTAAAATTTATTCCACAAGACCTGATTTGTCACTTCGTGATGATAGATAATTTCCGAAGGTTTGATAAGTGAGCCCAAAGCTTTCGGACTTCGATCTGCCGCCATCTGTTTGTAGTCCGCGTATTTTTCCTGATTTGTCTTATCAAGTATTTTTCCGATAAAATCGCTTGCTTTGAAAAGCTTTATCGCATCATTGATGTTGTCCGGCAAAGTGCGCATTCTGTCTCTTTTTTCTTTGTCTTTTATGAGCGGTTCCCCTTCTAGGCCAGTTTTCAAGATGGTAAAGAGAGCAAGATATGGATTAGAATCTGGCGCCACAGAACGAATTTCGATACGAGTGGAACGCTCGTTGCCGACAGGAATACGGATCATTGAACCGCGGTCGATCGGAGAAACTTTTATTTGGTTCGGCGCCTCAAAATGCGGATCGAGTCGGCGGTAAGCGTTCACACTGCTGTTTAAGGTTAGGCAAATCTCTGATGCGTGATTCAAAATTCTCCAAATGAAATCCCAAGCAATATCGGACAAACCGTCTTTGCCTTTTGGGTTGTAGAATATATTTTTTCCATTTTTAGAAAGTGAAAGGTTGGTGTGCATTCCCGAACCATTGATGCCGATAAATGGCTTCGGCAAAAAAGTCGCCGTCATTCCCAAATTGTTCGCCACTTGTCGGCAGACGAGTTTGTAAAGCTGAATATTGTCCGCCGCCCGCAAAATATCGGTGTAAGAAAAATTCATTTCAAACTGCGAAGGCGCTACCTCCGGATGGTCCTTTTCATTCTTGAAACCCATTGCTCGCTCTGCCTCCGCCGCGCGGTCGATAAATTGACGCAATCTGTCTAAGGGTAAAGAATGATAGTACCCGCCGGTTGAAATAAACTGCAGAGAATTAGTTTCACCATATCTCTGTTCGGAATTGATACCGTCCACCAAAAATCCTTCCACTTCGGCAGAAACATAAGCCGTCATTCCCTTCTTTTTTTTCAGCTCTTCCGCATAGAGCTTGAGTTGGCTGCGAAAATCAGAAACATAAGGCTTCCTGTCGCGGTCTAGCACATTCGCAAACATTATCACCTTGCCGGGACCAAAAACATCTGAGGGTAAAAAACGAATACTGCTCCAGTCAATCTCCATACGCAAATCGGACTCAATCTGCTGAGAAAAACCGCGAATAGAAGAGCCGTCAAAGGTCAAGTTGGTGGTGGAATCAAGCAGAAACTTTTTGTCATAATCCAGCATATGAAATCTGCCTTCCAAATCCGTGAAGCAAAGCGTGACCGCTTTTAATTTTTTTTCTTTTTGTAAATATTCTCGATATTCTTTTTCGAGCGCGTTTCCACTCATCTTCTCTGCTTTATCTTTCGCTTTCAAATTCATCACTTCCAAATCATCATAAGGAATTTCTAAAAAGTGTTTCAGCTCAGTTTTGCTTCCATTCATATTTTTTAAGTTAAATTAATAATAAGTTAATATAAAAATATATTAACTTAAGTTAATTATATGATGTTTTATTATAAACATAGTGTGGATAACTTATACCAATTTCTTGAGTTCCCCTTCGTATTTTTTCATTACTTCTAGGCTGGCGGTTTGTTGATCCATACCGGATTTTACTTTTTCTTGCACTTCTGTCGCGATAGTCTTAAAAAGCTCCGGATTTTTCTCCATCATTTTTATAAACATCTCTATTTGCGCTTCCGGCACGCCCTGCGTCCGAAGCATTTTTCTAAGCAAAAAATTACCAAACATTCGGCTAGTATAACACGAAGTTTTAGCAAGGACTACCCTTGTTCACTATTTATTGCAGGAAAAATAGATAAATTCCAACTACTATGGCTATCACGCCATAAAATCCAAATGCTTTTTTGAATTTTTTTACAGCTATATCATTTAACGCCTGAGGACAAAAAATATATATTACGCCCTTCAGCATAACAGCCCATGCAAAAATCGTTACGAGTGTCTTCCATGTCCCGTCCCAAATGTTGTATTGAATGAGATACATTGACGACAAGAAAATCAAAATTATGCCGGTCAGATAGACAGTCGCCGGATGGTCAAAAAAATCTTTGAGCAAGTGCGGAACAGTTTTGCCTTTTATAATAAGAAACAATCCGCTAACAACTAAATAGATGCCTAATATCTTTGAAACTAAAATTATGGTTTCCATAGAAATAAATAGCTATTAATAATAAATAAATTATAGCATAAATCTTTTTACTTCTATACACCATTCTCATAGAATCACAAAAAAAATTACTCCACTATAAGAAGCTTGGAGGAGTGTCTATGTCCGTTCACAATTCTGACCTTATTTACAGAAATTTTGAAATGCCTCGCGACAAGTTCGAGAACGCGAGTATTCGCTTGGTTGCGCTCGGCTTTTTCTTTGACTGATACATCGAAATGGTCTTCAGTTTTTTCCTTCCAAGATTCCTTCCCTGCTCCAGCAGAAACTTTTACATGAATATACTGCATCACATAATTTTAGCACAATAAAAAATAAAATTTTATGTTAAAATAACATTTATGGCAACAAAATTAATATATTTCGTCCGACACGGGGAAACGGAAAACAACGCAAAAGGCATCAGGCAAGGTGCGGAGGGCGGTCTATCCGAAAGAGGTCGCGAGCAAGCTTTAGCTACCGCTAAAAGATTCCCGAAACACAAGGGCCGACCGCAGGTTATCATCGCGAGCCCCTTTGAACGCACAAAAGAAACCGCAGAAATTATCGGGAAAGAGTTGAATATGAAAGTGTATTATTCTGATCTTCTAAAAGAGAGAAGAAATCCGACAGAAATCATCGGGCACGCGGGCGGAGAAAAAGATGTGCGACAAATCGTGGATTTAATCGATAAAAGCTACCACGCGGATGAACTGCGATATTCCGATGAAGAAAATTTCACCGATTTGAAAGATAGAGCAAGAAAATTGATGGAATATATTTTGGAACGACCCGAAGAAAGAATGATAATGGTGACGCATGGAATTTTTCTTAAAATGGTAGCGTCTTATATGCTCTACGGAGAAGAATTGACCGCCTCGCTTTACAACAATCTTTCTTATTACAATCCAATCAACAACGCCAGTATGGCAATCTGCTCATACGAGACGCATTGGTTCAAAAAGAACGAATGGAAAATTTTGGTTTGGAATGATTTAGATTGAAATTTATTTCA
>CAYHBT010000008.1:0-24798 GCA_964354935.1 uncultured Candidatus Saccharibacteria bacterium | reverse complement strand
AGCATGGCCAAGCTCGTGCGCGAGCACCCGCACGAGCTTGGCCCTATTGCTAAATTCATAAATATCTATTTCTTTAGTTGCGCCATCTTCGGTATACACACCTTCTGTAAACGACTCCCCGCGCGCGACATTAATCGCATTGAATTTTTCCACAGAAAGATTGAGTGTCCCCACAAGACGATTAAGCACGACGACAAGCGCGTTTATTTCATCTACCATTTCATTTATGAGCTTTTGTTCTTTCTGCATTTCTATTGATGCAGCTTTCAAAGCTAGGCGCTCCTCTTCGAGTCGGTCATATTCCGCCTTAGGGGCCCCGCCCCGCTTATTCCAAGACCTTACTTCTTCTTCATAAGCAAGCTGTTTTTGATTAAAAATTTTTACCTGCGCGTCAAAAGCGTTTTTTGCTCTTTCGTATTTCGTTTTTAAAGCTGTTAATTTAGATTTTAGGTTGTCATAAGAAGCCTTATCATCTTCCACGACAATTCCCAGACTTGCCAACTTGCTTGTCGCCTCTTGCCTGTAATCATAGACAAGATTTATTTTCAGAGAATCATCACCTTTTTCATCTGCTTTGTAAGTAAATAATTCTTTTCCGAAAGACTTTTCCCAAATCGCTTCCGCATCGGCAAGCGCGCTCAAGAAATAACTTTCAGAAATGCCGAATTTTGTATCGAAAGTGCCGAGAGTGTAGACAATCGGATTCTTGCATGGAAGAAAACGATTTAGAATGACATCGCCAAGCTGATACCAAACCGCCGCGAGCACAGCAATAATAAAAAGAGTGTAGAAAATCTTTCGCATAGATATATATTTGCATTTTTGGCTCTATTATGCAATAATCGTTATATGATTTTAGTAGCTAAAATTCTGCCTTATGCAGAGATCATTCTTTCGGTAATATTAGTGACAGCGATTTTACTCCAACAGACCAGCGCCGGAGCAGGCGGAGCCTTGGGTGGAAGCGATAGCGCGACTTTCCATCAAACTCGCCGAGGCTTTGAGAAGTTTCTTTTTTACCTGTCTATCGTTTGCGGAATTCTTTTTGCTTTATTTGCATTGCTAAGTATAATAATAAAAGCTCAGTAGAACAGTCGGGGTAGTTTCTCTCTTATGTTTAATTTTAAATTGCCTGAAAAATTGGAAATAAATTCAATCTTTTCTTCTTTCTCAAAAAGAGAGTGGATTGTTTTTGTGAGTTTGTTTTTCATACTAATACTCAGCACTATATTGATGCTCCAAAGCATCAATAAGCACTTTATGGTAAGCGTACCTATGCGAGGAGGCTCATTATCAATCGGAGTCGTCGGAGTGCCACGTTTTATAAATCCAGTACTGGCAAGTTCTTCAGCCGATCAAGATTTGGTTTCTCTCATCTATTCCGGACTTATGAGAAAAGACCGAAATGGCGATTTAATACCTGATTTGGCATTAAAATATGAAATGTCGGAAAATGGTCTTTCCTATACTTTTATCTTAAAAGACAACTTGCGTTTTCAAGATGGTAAATTTCTCACCGTAGACGATGTGCTATTTACAATCAACAAAATAAAAGACGGAGTCATCGCGAGTCCGCGCAAGGTATATTGGGACGGTGTGACTATGGAAAAAATAGACGAAAAAACTATTAAATTTTCCTTAAAACAGCCCTATGCTTCTTTCTTAGAAAATACGACTGTGGGCATAATGCCCGCGCATCTTTGGGAAAACTCTCCGCTGGAGTTAAACAACGCAAATACCAATCCGATTGGTTCCGGACCTTATATGATAAACTCGGTAAATAAAAAATCGTCGGGCATTATTGATTATTACGAACTTGCACCATTTAAAAAATTCATTTTGGGCGAACCATATATTAAGAAAATAAATTTACATTTTTATCAAAATGAAAATGATTTGGTAAATGGCTTGAATGATAAAGAAGTCGAAGAAATAAGCTCTATTACCCCTTTGAACGCCAAAAACTTGAAAGAAAAAAGATATCAGGTGGAATCTGTGATCCTTCCTAGAGTATTCGGCCTTTTCTTTAATCAAAATGTCAATCGTCTTTTTACGGACAAAGTTGTTGTCTCAGCAATCAATCAAGCTATAGACAAAGATAGAATTGTGCGCGATGTTCTCTTTGGGTACGGAACGACAATCGATAGTCCTATACCAAAAGATATGTTAAAGAATCAGCAACCAATTACAGAAAATACTCCAAAAAATAAAACTTCCCGAGAAGACTTGCTGAAAAAAATTCAAAATGATTTGCTTAAAGCCGGTTGGAAAAAAAATGCGGACGGATTTTTAGAAAAAACGACAGTTCAAAATAAAAAAAAGACAATAACCCTCCTGGAATTTTCCATCTCGACAGGCAACACCCCCGAACTCTCCAAGTCCGCTCTCCTGATTAAAGAAGATTTGGAAACCATTGGAATGAAAGTCGATGTAAAAACTTTTGAAATTGGAAATTTAAATCAATCAGTTATCCGCCCACGCAAGTACGACGCTCTTCTCTTTGGGGAAATTATCAATCACGAATCTGACCTATTTGCTTTCTGGCACTCCACGCAAAGAAATGATCCTGGACTCAATGTCGCCTTATATACAAATGCCAAGGTAGATAAAATATTAGAAGATGCTTTTGTAGCAATCAATGAAAAAGAGAGAGTGGAAAAATACGCTCAATTTAAAGAGGAGATTGCGAAAGATATGCCAGCAGTATTCTTGTTTAGTCCAGACTTTATTTATATAGTGTCGAAAAAACTTAAAAACTACAGAATGGATCATATCGTTTTACCTGCTGATCGTTATTCAAATATATACCAATGGTATGTCCAAACAGAAGAAATTTGGAAAATATTTGTCCGATAAAAATTATCAATAATCAATAAATAAAATGACAAAGAAACAAAGACTATCTTTCAGCGCGATAAGTGTTGATGAAAAGAAAATACCTGCTCGAAATGTTGCGAACAACGTCCCAAGTACGCTTGCTAAAACAACCGGCGAAGAACACAAAATGTCTGAAAAAAAGAGAACAATTAAAAATTCGACTTATCAATACTCAAAGAAAAGATTTGGTCCGAGAAGTGGCGGACATCGTTTCTCGTCTAAGAGCCAGCCAAATTCAAATGAAAAGATTCTGCCACCCGCAGCAGGCGTGATTCGCATTATTCCGCTCGGAGGAGTCGAAGAAATCGGCAAAAATATGACCGCGATTGAAATTGGAGACGATATTATTGTAATTGACGCTGGAATGCATTTTTCTAATGAAGCGACCCCTGGAGTCGATTATGTGATTCCAAACACGACCTACCTTGAAGAACGCAAAGATAAAATACGCGCGCTCATAATCACGCACGGCCACCTAGACCATATCGGCGGCGTGCCAATTGTACTCTCGCGTATCGGAAATCCTCCGGTCTATTCTAGAAATTTATCAATCTTGATGATGAAAAAGCGTCAAGCAGAATTTCCTCATTTGCCTCCTATGAAAGAAAATATCGTGGAAAAAGATTCAGTCATCACTTGTGGAAAAATAAAAGTGAGATTCTTTGGAGTTACTCACACCATACCAGATTCTATGGGTATAATTATAGAGACCGAACACGGCTGGATCGTAACTCCCGGAGATTACAAACTCGACCAAGTCGACGGAATCGTATCAAAAGAAGAAGAGAAAGAATATTCCATTTTTGATAAAGCGAAAGTACTTCTCCTTTTGACCGATTCAACTAATATCGAGAATGAGGGATTTTCTTTGCCTGAAGAAAAAGTACATAAAGGACTCGAGAATTTAATTAGGAAAGTTCCCGGAAGAATGATTATTGCCGCTTTTGCGTCACACATCACTCGTCTCGCTTATGTGGTCAAATTCGCCGAATCGCAAGGCAAAAAAATAGCGATAGATGGACGCTCAATGAAGACAAACATCGATGTGGCAATCGAAGCGGGACTCTTTGAACCCAAAAAAGACACCATTATACCGATTGAGGAAGCAGACAACTATCCGCCAAATAAAATGGTGGTATTAATGACAGGAGCGCAAGGTGAAGAATTTGCTTCGCTCAACCGCGTGGCAAACAAAACCCACACCAAATTCAAGCTACACAAAGGAGACACGGTCATTCTTTCCGCCTCAATTGTTCCTGGAAACGAAAGAGCGGTAGAGAAAATGAAAGATGGGCTGACAAGACAGGGGGCGCGCATCATTAGCTATCGCACCGCCGGCGAGGATTTCGTGCACGCGACCGGACACGGCAACCAAGAAGATGTGAAATGGCTCCACCGTAAAACTCACCCAAAATTCTTTATCCCAATCCACGGCAATCATTATCGCCTAGTCTTACACAAGGAGCTAGCGATAGAACTCGGTATGAGTGAAGAGAACATTGTCGTGCCGGACAACGGTTCGATTATTGAAATTTCCGCCGATGGACAAAAAATAATCACGCGCAAAGAAAAAGCGGCGAGCGGTATTATGATGGTGGATGGAGTTTCCATCAGTGATACGCAAGAAGTGGTTATTCGGGACCGTCAGATGCTTTCGCAAGACGGAATGTTTGTGATTATCGCTCTGCTTGATCAAAAAACTAAAAAATTAAAAAAGTCTCCAGACTTAATCTCCCGCGGATTCGTTTACTTGAAAGAAAATCAAGAGCTTCTGCGCCAAGTCAGAATCATTATTAAAAAATCAGTGGAAGAAGGAGCGGCCAGAATGCCTGTACGATCCATCTCCGGAGAAAATCCACTTGATTTCGATCAGATTAAAGCAAATCTAGGAGAAACTGTATCTAAATTCTTGTACCAAAAAACAGAAAAAAGGCCCTTAGTTATACCGGTTATACTGGCTGTCTAGAATTTCACAACTAATTTATGTTTAAAGACAACCCAAAATTAAAGAAAATTTTCTTCTTAGGATTTTTGTTGGCTTTGCATTTAGCATTTACTTCTTATATAAACTCAAGTTTTTTGTCTGCCGTATCTGGAGAAAGAAATGTCAGCTTAATATACATATTAGGCTCGATTGTTTCCATATGTGTTCTATTTTTCGTACCCGTGATACTAAGGAAAGTCGGAGAATACAAATTTCTGCTTGGATCTTCCCTGCTCAGCTCCGCCTGTCTTATTTTATTATCTTCTTTAAAAAATTCTTGGGGTATTCTGCCGATATTTGTATTTTATTTTACCTTAAACACGCTAATCATCTTCGCGCTCGATGAGCTTCTACAAATATTTTCTAAAAACAGCGCGACAGGACGCATTCGTGGACTCTATCTGACAACAGTCAACCTCGCTTGGATCATTTCACAAATAATTTCCGGAGAAATTTCGAGTCAATCTTCTTTTTCCACGCTTTATCTTATTGCTTGTGCAATAATGCTTTTGTTTTTCTTGATTATACTTTTAAATTTCAGAAATATAAAAGATCCGCAATACAACCGAGTTGTGGCTTGGCAATCATTTAACAATTTCTTTGCAAATAAAAATCTTGTCCGCGCCTATAAAATAAATTTCCTCCTGCAGTTTTTCTATGTCTGGATGATTATTTATACTCCGATATATTTACACGCGCATTTGGGTTTTGATTGGAAAGAGGTCAGCATTATTTTTACCATTATGCTTCTGCCGTTCGTGCTCATTCAATTCCCCTTGGGTAACTATTCTGATAAAATCGGCGAAAGAAAAATGCTGATGCTGGGATTTTCTATCGCCTCGCTCGCCACCCTTTCTCTTTTTTTTATACAAAAAAATGAAATTTGGATTTGGGCTATTGCCCTCTTTTGCACCAGAATCGGCGCCGCCATCATCGAAGTAATGAGCGATGTTTATTTCTTCAGACATATTAAAAAAGAAAACGACGAGTGCATAGCTGTCTATCGTAACACCGCCCCGATGGCTTATGCGCTTGCTCCGCTCGCTGCCTTTATGATTTTAGGTCTTGTACCATCTTTTAATTTTATCTATCTAATCCTCGGCGCGCTTTTGCTCTATGGAATTTATCTCGCCTCGACGATAAGGAAGAGTGATATTTAATCCTCCCCCTTCTTTTAAAAGAGGTACATTCCGACTGTGATTGAAATAGGTGATGATTTGTGCCTGAAAGACAAGTAGGTGGTATAATTCTAAAATGAAATCTCAATTTACAATAGGAGCGTTTGGAATAATTTTTGATGAGCAAAAACGCGTATTATTAGTCCACAGAACAGATTATGATTTATGGAATTTACCAGGTGGGACTTTAGAGAATTTTGAGTCTCCTTTAAATGCAGTTAAAAGAGAAGTTAAGGAAGAAACGGGTTTAGAAATTGAGGTTTCTAAATTACTAGGTATTTACAACAAGGAAAATAAAAACGATATAGCTTTTTCTTTTCTATGTAAAGTTGTAGGTGGAAAAATTACTTTAAATGATGAAGCAGACAAAATAGAATACTTTGAGATTGAAAAAATCCCAAGCAATACAGTTCTAAAGCAACTAGAAAGAATTAAAGATTATCTTTCGGGTTCAGATCAAATAGTTTTTAAAACCCAAACTGGTAAATCAGCGATTGAACTTGCCAAAGAAGGCAAGTTGTGAATTTGAGATAGTTGCGGAAGCAAGGCTTCCGCACTTCCTCAAGATTGTATCTTTATCCTTTTTCTTCAATTTTTATCCAATCAAAAATTTCTTCTTGAAAAGATTTTTTACTATCAAAATAATCAAAAAAATCTATTCTATTAATTATTTTATTTTCTGGACGAATAATTTCTAGATAATCAGAATAGCTACTCCATTTATACGAATCTAAAAACTTCAATGCTTCCTTTTTATTTTTAATGCCTTGTTCTTTCCACTTTGAATCAATCAACTTTAGTGGATTAAGATGAATGTAAGAAAACAAGTACTTAGCTTGTATATCATTTTCTATATGCACAGATTTAAATTTACCCTCAAATAAAGATCCAGTTCTTTCGTATTTTGCGTTGAAATATTTTGAATAAGAAGTTAAAACCTTATGCATAAAAACAACAATTGCATCATCTTGCGGAAGCCTTGCTTCCGCATTTGTTGTTAAATACAAATGAAAATGGTTTGGCATAAGAACCCAAGCACCAATGTTGACCATTGATTCCCCTTTTTCAAAATCCCACGCATTAACCTTCATTCTTACAATTTGTTCTCTAAAATCAATACTCTGTTTAGAATTACAAAGATACAGAATCTTTAAAAATCTATCTCTGTCTTTATCATCAAGAAAAATCTTTTGCTTACTATTGCCACGATTGTATATATGATAATACTCACCGTCAATAAGAGGTGTCTTGCGTATTGACATGTGAATATTATAAATAATCTCCTCTGCGGAAGCAAGGCTTCCGCAGAGGGTGTTAGTTATCTTTCGCTGCTTCGAGAGTCACTTTCACTTTTTTCTCGACACCCTTGGAGAGAATTTTTAAACTGATGACTTGTCCGACATTTTTGCTGCGAATGACCGACGCCAGACTTGCATTTTCGTCTAGTTTAACCCGATCAATTTCTAAAATAATATCGTTCTCCATAATCCCCGCTTTGTCTGCCGGAGAACCCGGAATAACAGCAAGTTCGTTTGCATTCGCGCCAGCTTTGACCAACACTCCATAATCCACCGTTAGATTATTTTTTGCCTGCATTTCTGCATTGACAGCCACATAACGAATACCTAAATATGGGCGAACAATTTTACCCGTAGATTTCACCGATTCAATCGCGCTTTTTATGCTATTTATCGGCAACGCAAAGCCGATATTTTGAGAGCCCTGAGCCATTGCCACATTTACTCCAATCACTTTACCAGAAAGATCGAGGAGTGGTCCGCCAGAATTTCCAGGATTAATCGCTGCGTCAGTTTGAATGACATGATCTAGGAATTCTACGCTTCCAGAGCTACTGCCGGCAGTCACGGAACGCGCCAATCCAGATACGACTCCCACCGAGACAGTGTTGCGATATTCCGCGAGAGCGTTGCCTATTGCAATGACACTCTGACCTACTTCCAGATTATCGGAATTACCAAGAGAAAGATAAGGGAAACCTGAACCTTCAATTTTAATAAGAGCAATATCTAAAACGGGATCGCGAGCAACAACCGTAGCGGAATGTTTCTTGCTGTCATTAGTAAAAACGGTATATTCTACATCTTTACGCTCAACCACATGCTTGTTGGTGACAATAAGACCTCCAGAAGATACCAAGAATCCTGAACCTCCTCCAATATCTTTTTTTTCTGTGCCGTTTTGACGATATTGCGGAATGTTAAAAGAAAATCCAGGGAACAAATCACCAAATGGATTATTTTGCTGATTCGGATCAATATAAGTCTCATATTTTGGAACTTCTTTAGAAATAATAATTGAGATGACAGCTGGATTCGTCTTCTTTACCGCATCAATCACGAAATGTTCTTGTGAAAAGATAGTTTGCTTCTCTAAAATTCTTTCGGTAACATTTTGTACACCGTCGTTATTCTTTAAATTTAAATCCTGCCCTTCCCGCAAATATTCTTTGGCAAAATATCCAAAAATTTGCGCTCTCTTTTGCCAAGCTATTCCAAACCCTACTGAAAGTATTAAAAAGGTTGCTAGTAAACTAGCAAAAAACAAAATCACAAAATCTTTATTTTTGAAAATGTTTTTCATAATATAAAATTATATTTATCTTTTTATTTTTAGCAAGTTGTTTTTGTATATTTTTTCTTTATAGGGTTTAAGGCGAACAATTTTCACCAAAATACCCTTGTTTTTCAAGTCTTTTTTGAGATTTCTGACATATTCCTTCTGATCATAACCGAGCGCGATTATATCCGGTTTTTCTTTTATGATGTGTGGAATATGATTTTTTATGCCAGATAATACTACCTTATCAGCTATTTCATATTTTTTAATCAGAGCTAGTCTTTTCTTTTCATTTAGGAAGGGCAATCGTCCTTTTATCTTTAAAACATTTTTATCTCGGGCTACAGAGACAATCAAAAAAGGATTTCTAGCAAGTTTTTTTGCTTGCTTAAAAAAATTCAAGTGCCCCTTGTGCACTCCATCAAAAGTTCCAAAAACCATTATCCGCGTCTGTTTGTTTTTTTCTGACATTCCTACATCATCAAAGACCAAAACCAAGGAGTGGGAATCGCAAGCAACATCAGCACTGCCCCGAGCAGTCCCAGATTTTTATGAAAATTAATCATTTCTCCCATTCTCGCCATTTGATCTTCTATTTTCCAGTATTGATGCATTGTGAATGTCGTAACAACCAAAAAGATCGAAAGCAAGAGAACAGCGAGCTCCACATAGACTCCCAAAAGCACACCCAAACCCCCAAGGACCATCATTAAGCCGGTTAGAAACACAGCCTCTCTCGGCATTGGCACCCCTTTCGACTGCGCATAGCCGGTAAGCATTCCGAGATTCTTGAAATGATTGAACCCGCTCATTAAAAAATAACCACCCAATAAAACTCTTCCGAAAACAAATAAATATTCCATATTTTTTATATATAATTACTAATAAATTTTATTTATACACTATACCATACATCAGTCTTCTTTTTTATAAAAATGCGCCACCAAAACGACAGAGAGCAAGGCAAGGAAAATTGTAAGAGCAAGCATTGGTATTGAAATATATCCTCCGAATTCCGAGACTAATTGCTGATAACAAGACACCCCAGACGCATCGCAAGGCAGATTTGAACTATTGCCGAAGTAATAGAAAAAATTTTGATAGACTGAAACTAAAAAACCGACGCAAATTAGAGGTAAGGTGTATTTCACCACCTTTCTATCCTTATACCAGATAGCCACCGCGAAAATAAAAATAAGCGGAAATAAGAAAATTCTCTGATACCAACACAAAAAACAAGGAAGAAAACCGACGATTTCCGAATAGACGAGAGAAAAAAGAGCGGCAAAAAGAGATAAAATAAAACCAATGTTTAAATAATGCTTGTCGATAAAACCCAAGAATTTATTTTCTTTTGGGCGAAAAAAAAGCAAGGCGAGCGCCACCACAGAAAAAATTTGCAGAATTATTGCGCCTCCTCCTAAAACAACATTAAGATAATGCACTGTGATAGGATTCATTTTTTTATGGCAGGACGCAGGAAGTTTTTTCGGATAAGGTTTTCAAACTCACTCCCGCTGAATTTTCATTCGGAAGTCTTGTGCCGTCTGCAAGCTCCCAAGTCGGATAACCGGGTATTTTCTTTTCTGCGCAAATGGAGTTCTGTCCCTTGGCATCAGGAGTCGAACATTCAACATATGGCAATAATTTTTGAGAGGAACCGAAAAGTTTCTTCTGCGCCTGACAATGTGAACACCAAAAAGCTCCATAAAACACCGCGCCTTTATCTTTTAAACATTGAGCAAAGCCATCGTATTTGCCGGGAAGAACGGGACCGTTTTCTCCGCCTCCTCGCACGATTACAGTCGCAATTGTTCCTAAAATTAAAAGACCGATAACCGAAAGAAAAATTTTAACATTATTATCCATATAGTTAAATCATATCATATTGATAATTTTTGGCAAAAATATAATCAGCCCGATGATAATCGCCGTAAACACCGACAATAATACAGCGGCGGCGGCCACATCTTTGGTATCTCGAGCAAAAGGATGATACTCAGGAGAAGTCAGATCGATATCTATTTCAATCGCGGTATTGAGCGTCTCGGTGACTAATACAAAACCAATTGCAAAAACAAGAAGCACCCATTCTAATGCGGAAACTTGAAAATAAAATCCACATATAACCACAACCAAGGCGGAAAAAAGATGTATAAAAAGATGCCGAGTTGTTTTTGAAACGACATACATCCCCCTGAAAGCGTTTTGAAATTTTTCACTATATTTCACCTCTCGCCAAGCCTTTTTTTCTTTTTGTGAATCCATATTATCCATATTATACATATTTTATTGGTATTGTATATAAATAGGCTTAGGACTCAGTTTGAGCAGTTGTTCTGGAGTCATCAAAACAGTATTGGGCTCCCAAACATCATTCTTGTAGAACAATTTAAAACCCGTAAACTGCACAGGCTCCGAATAAATAAAATTTTTATAGGTGCCGATTTTTCTTGCCATTGTCCCCCAGCCGTCCATATGCATCACTATTTGAACCTCAGGCAAGGGCTTGATCTGCGCATAATTTGTCATCATTTTTTGCGTATAGCGATGCACCACCAAAATCTTCGGAGTAATATTATTCTCTTTGACAATCTTCGCCAAATAGTTGGCGGCGAAATTTATATCGGCGGCGTCATAGGTACCGACAATCTTCCCCGGACGAATGCCAGTCTTCATTGAAAATTCCGGATCCATACCTAAATGCACATTCGGCAGCTTGAAATATTTTTCTAGTCTAGGAAGCTCGTCTTCTATGGTAGAAAACCCAACTTGAATATCGAGAAAAACAATCGCATTTATTTTTTCCGCAATTTTTAGCACTTTGTCGATCTCCGAGTCTGGCATACGAGCTCGATACTTGCCGTCCTTTCCGGCCGAACCCTGCGCCACGACTGCAATATAATGAAGCGCCGGCACGACGGGAGTACTCGAATCAGCAGTCTCCCATTTATTCACTTCCGTCTCTAATTTTTCAAGCATTTCCGCTTCTGGATATTCTCCAAGCACTCCCATTTTGGTCGAATATAAATTTCCATAATAAGCGATAATGCGATTGAATGGCAAAAGCGCGCCGGTGTTTGGATAGGCTGTCTTCACCGGCCAAATGCTAGGCGAGGCTGGCTTGGGTTCGATGGTTACCGTCGTTTCTTGTCCAGTCTTTGGATCTTTGACCACTTTAGTAATCGGCTTCAGTGGCGGTGGATTGTTTGCTAATTCGTTTAATTTTTGATTATAAGCCTCCACATCAAGCGGCGGCAAAGACGACGCTGTTAATTTTTTTTCTTCTTTTGTTTGAATGTCTTTCCTATAAGAAGCCCCGCCGAAAAACTTGGGGAAAATAAAAAACAAAATGCCAGCCGAAAAGATCACGACCACACAAAGCCAGATAATATTTTTCTTCATTACAATGTAGTATAGCAGATAAGTTGTGAAATCATTACGATACTGGCTGCCGGGCTTGGAATCGAACCAAGATTCCCGCTTTCAGAGAGCGGTTGCCTACCTTTAGCAGACCCGGCAATATTGTAAACTTAGCATATTTTTTCTAGAATAAGAAGTTTAGAAATTGATTTCCATCTTAATTCGTAGTATCATATACAGATGGGTATATCCAGCCATGTCCGACCCTGATTATGCTTACCTTATCTAATTATTTCCCTAAAGACACTGAATATTTCTATTCTTATCCTCTCGGGGATACTATTTTTTTCTATAATGCGGGAGAGCCCGTCGCCGATGAACTCATCGCCGCGCGATTACTTGCCTGCGCCGGAAAACGAATGAAGGTGGTGGTGTACAACAGCACACTAAGACATAAGTCCCTCGACTTGCTTAGAAAACACTCAGATATTCCTTTTGTGTCCAAAAAGCAGATTATCGCCCTACCTCCAAACATTGATGAGCGAACGCCTGATTTCAAAAAAAATGAATTGCTCACCGAAGCCTTGCTCAAACAAACATCAAGCAGAAAATTGATTATGGCTCAGCCAATAATCGATAATCGCTTAGTAAACGGCTACCAGATCGATCCGAAGCTTTCCATTTGGCTCAACGATAAAAAAAATCTTGACCAGTATGTCTCCGCCGAATTTCTGCCAAAAAGATACGCGCAATTTAGAAACGGCGAAGATTTTTTTAATTCCACCGTCAAAATACCCGTCCCCTGCGTCGTCAAAGTGTCCGCCTCGAGCTCCGGCGAAGGAATCAGAATATGTTTAAACTGGGCAGATTACAAAAAAGCAAAAAAGGCCTTCAAAAAAAGAGCTGGCACTTTATTTATAGAAGAATATATCGCTTATATTCACAACTTTGGCGTTCAATTTGGCATACCGTTCAATAAAGAAAAGAAGCCTCATATCATAGGCTACAACCATCAAGTCACAGCCACCGACGGAGAATTTTTGGGAGGATTTATTTTCAAAGACCAGAAAGTAAAAAGTGTTCAAAAAATTAAGAAAATGATTGTGCGCGACATACTGCCCAAAATTCGAGCGATGGGCTGGTACGGCATCGGAGGCTTCGATGTGTTACTCACAGCTCAAGGAAAATTTTTCGTTATCGACAGCAATTTCCGAACGACCGGTATGACCGCATATATTTTTCTGACCAAAAACAAACTCATCACCAAATCAATGGTCAGCTTCACGGCCACTTTTCGCGGATCTCAAGAAGAATTTGAAAAAAATGTTCTCTCCATCAATCAAGGAAAGGATAAAGCGCTGGCAATAGTGTCTCTTTCTAAAAAAGGCAATGAATATAGATTCAACGGCGCGCTCTTGTTTGATAAAAGAGAAGAAGTGCCGGAGCTAGCCGTCGACTTGATTCGCCGAGGAATCAAGTCCGAAGTCCTGCAGATATTGCGATTTTGGGAAAGCTAAAATTTTTTTATTTTAACAATATCGAAATCTTTGCTAGAATTTCATTTATTTCACTTTCGCTAATTTTTCCTGTTTTCTTTATTACTCTTTCTTTGATATCAAAAGTTCGAAGCTGGTCAGACAGGGCAAAAGATTGTTTTTCTAGTCCTGTTATTGCTACTTCAAAAAAATAATCTTTGTGTTTGCTTGTAACAGGGCAAACTAAAACCAAACCAGTCAGAGAATGATACTCATTTGTTGAAAGAACTACAGCCGGGCGTAATCCTGATTGTTCATGACCCTTCGTCGGGCTGAAATCAATCCAAATAATATCAGCTCTTTCTAAAATTAGAGTATTTTTTACCATACTTCTTTTCCTCTTGGTTCATCGTCCAGCCATACAATTTTATGCCGATTTTTCTTTGTAATACCTTTTACCATGTCTTCCAGAGTATATACAGGCTTTGCTTTAGTAATAATAATTTGATCTCCTTTTTGCTTAAAACCGACAACAGAACCTGCCTCCCAATTAAGATTTTCGGCAAATTCACTTGGTATTCTTACCGCCAAACTATTGCCCCACTTTTGTATTTTGGTTGTCATAGGTTAAGTATATACAATGTATCTACAAAGTCAAATTACTTTTTCGCCTTATGAATACAAGCTTTTGTGAATGCTACGAAAAGCGGGTGTGGAGAGAGCGGACGGGATTTGAATTCCGGATGGAATTGGGTTCCTAGATAAAATGGGTGAACGGATTTTGGCAACTCGGCAATTTCCATCAGCACTCCGTCTGGAGACCTGCCGGAAAATACTAAACCGGCTTTTTCTAACTCCGGAATATATTTTTGATTCACTTCGTAACGATGGCGATGCCGTTCGGAAATTTCAGCAACGCCGTACGAACTCTCGGCGACACTCCCCTTTTTCAAAACTGCCGGATAAGCGCCGAGACGCATCGTCGCCCCATAATTTTTATTTTTTATTTTTTCCACCTGATCCGCCATCGTAGCGATCACCGGATATTTTGTGTCCGGATCCATTTCCAAAGAATTGGCATCGGTAAATTTCAAAACATTGCGAGCGTAGGCAATAGTGAGGAGCTGCATACCAAAACACAACCCAAAATACGGAATATTTTTTCGGCGAGCATAATCAGCCGCCAAGATCATTCCTTCGGTGCCTCGTTTGCCGAATCCTCCGGGGACGACGATGCCATCGAGTTCATCTAGCTCCTTCAATTGCGCAGAATCTTTCTCATATTTCTCCGAATCAAGCCATAAAATATTGGGTTTATAGTTTTCCGCCCAAGTAGCGTGATTGATGGATTCGATGACGGAAATATAGGTGTCTTTGCAGGATTTAAAATTAAAATACTTGCCGACAATGCCTATTTTCACCTCTTTTTCTATTTTTTTTATTTTAGTAGCCAAGGCCGTCCAATCAGCCAAATCTTTTTTGCGAGTGGGCAAGCCCATCGCTTTGAGCAATACCGCCCCCAAATTTTCTTTTTCAAAATTTACCGGCACATCGTAAATGGAATAAATATCCGGCGCTGAGATTATCCTTTCGATAGGCAAACTGCAGACATTGCTGATGGTTTTTTTGATGTCTGGAGTCGCTGGTTTGTCGGCTCGGCAAATGACAAAATCCGGATTAAGACCGACGGAATGCAGATCAATCACAGCGCGCTGAGTCGGCTTGGATTTTTGTTCTCCGAGTAGGACCGGTGTCGGCAAGTAACTTATCAAGACAAATAAAACATCTTCCGGATTTTTTGATTTCATCATTCGCGCGGCCTCGAGAAATGGCAAGAGCTGGTATTCGCCGACCGTGCCACCGTATTCGATGATGGTGACCTGCGACTCATTTTTCTTTTGGCAAGCTTCAATACGTCTAATTATTTCTTTTGGTATATCAGGATAAACTTCAACATCTTCGCCTTCGTATTCCAGATTGCGCTCGCGTTTTATGACTTCCGCGTATATCTGACCGGTGGTAATGTAATTGTCGCGCGTGCTCGTTTGGTTCGTAAAACGCTCGTAGTTGCCTAAATCCTGATCAGCTTCGATACCGTCTTCACCGACAAAAACTTCCCCGTGTTCGGCGGGGCGGATAGTGCCGGCATCTAGATTCACATACATATCTGCTTTAAGATTGGCGACTTTGTAGCCGTGCGATTGCAAAATTTTACCGATTGATGAGGCGGCAATACCTTTGCCAACACTGGACATAACACCCCCCACCACAAAAATATATTTTGTTGATTGTTTTTTCATGTGTTATAGAGTTGAGCTTTTTAAAATTTTTTCTGAGGAGGGTCCACTCCATAAGGAGGGGTGACCGAAGAAAAAATTTTAAAAAGCTCAACTCTTGCTCTGTTACTTATTCAAATATTTCCTCACCGCTAAAAAACTGGAAACGACACCCAGCAGTATACCTGATAATAAAATTATTGCAAAAATTTGCAGGAAATTGGAAACATAATAATCATAAATATTAAATACTCCGAACCAAGTAGTGTTGCGCACCAACCAAGCGGTAAACGGCCAGAAAATGATTAGAGTGATGATTGTAGCGATGATGCCATAGATGGCGCCTTCCACCATAAAAGGCCCACGGACGCGCATTTTAGAAGCGCCGACTAGACGCATCACTCCGATCTCCTCTTTAGCAAAAAATATCGTCAATCGGATAGTATTGAAGGTGATAATGATGGAAATAATTACAAGGAGAATGGTGCTCAAAAATCCGAGTTTTTGCGAATCGGAAATGATAGCGTTTAGTTTATCGATAACCATCTTGTTTTGATGATAATTGACTTTGTAAATAATATTGGCGGAACCCAAGACAAGCGCGCTATCCCCTTTCATAAAATTCGCAATGCTTTCATATTGAGAAATTTCTTTAGCTTTGACGCTCAAATACGCGCCGAGCGGATTGTCTCCGATTTCGTCTAAAGCGGCGATGGTCGGATAATCATCAGCGTGAAGCTCGCGAAAATTCTTTAGATTGTCTTCGGCCGAGGTGTAAGACACGCTCGCCACTTCCGGCAATTTTGCCAAAGATTGTTTAAAAAGCATAATTTTTTCAGTTGGCGCCCCGACATTGAAATAAATGGTTACATCCACCTTATCGCGAATCAAATCAAGAGAAAAAAACAACACTCCCTGATATAAAATAATAAAGGCGAACATCGAAAGCGCAATGGTGACCATCAAGACCGCAGCGACCGAAACAGACCCACCTCTTCTGAAGTTTACAAATCCTGCTTTTATAATTCTTTTTAATTCAGTCATTACCATAAATTAATTATATCATTATTCGTGATGTTTTGTGTCTCTAATCACCTTGCCATTTTCCATCGTAATCACTCTTTTACCGATCGAATCGATGACTCCGCGATTGTGAGTGGCTAAAATCACCGTCGTCCCCAAATCATTTATTTTCTTTAAAATTTGCACTATTTCGTGAGTATTTATAGGGTCGAGATTGCCGGTCGGCTCGTCGGCGATGATGAGCTCAGGCTGATTTATAATAGCTCTAGCGATGGCAAGTCTCTGTTGTTCTCCGCCGGACATTTGATTTGGAAAATGATTCATTCGATGACTCAGATCCACCAATTCAAGCACATGCGGAACATCGGAAGCTATCTCCTCATCTGTCTTGCCGACCGCTTCCATCGCAAAAGAAATATTTTCATAAGCAGTTTTATTTGATAAGAGTTTGAAGTCTTGGAAGACCACTCCGATCCGTCTGCGCAGTTTGGTCAAGTCTTTGTTTTTTAGTTTGTGCACATTTATTGACTCGAAAAATACCGTACCGACAGAAGGCTTCGCGTCTGCTAAAATCATTTTGGTGAGAGTCGTCTTGCCGGCGCCCGAATGCCCGACAATCGACACGAATTCTCCGGCAGTGATGGTGACAGTCACATCATCGAGCGCCACCGCATCGTTATAAATTTTAGAAACATTGTTGAAATAAATCACTCATCTATTTTAGCACAGAAAGAATTTTTATTAAAACAAATTTATTTCGGGGACCATATTTGTTTGGCGCGATCCGGCACATTGGCATCTGCCGTGCACCAACATCCTATATCTTGTGGCCAGACAGCCACAGATTTATAAAACTTCAGTTCGCATCGATCAGGATCACTCGTATTTTCCAAGCTAGTCAATAAATCATATTTTGAACCGTCAGCATTCACACCATATGTGTATGTATTTGCAAACCACCATGGACTATGATCTAAAAACGGCGCCGGTGGAGAGTTAACTTTATTGAGCGGATCTTTGGGAACAGTAGAAATATATTTAAGAAAATTTTGGTCAGTAGAAAGCCAATTGATTTCAGTACAAGTGCTTATGGCAAAATCTTCGCGATTACCGCCGCAAGAATTGGACGGACGAAATGGCGGATATCTTCCGTTGTCGTTGTAATAAAGCTCCAGAGCATTTGTAATTTGTTTTAATTCCACTTTGCGTTTTGCGTCCCGCGCTTTGACTCTGGCAGAATTCAAAGATACCATCACGACGCTCGAAAGCACACCAATAATCGCTACCACTACGAGCAACTCTATTAAAGTAAAACCTCTTTTTTGTCCTTTGTTTTTCATATTAATTACCGAAAAGAGCCGCATCGTAATCTGCCGTAGTTTTTTTATTTACCGGAGAATTAAAAAAATCTGATTCTTGTTTCGTTAAAGTTTTCTTTTGCCCTCCAGTAAAAAAATAAAAAATAAAAACACTAAGAGCAATCATCGCCACCACAACAAGACTTAAAAAAATATCTGCTTGTCTAACATTTTTGACAACGCCTTTTTTTACTAAAAAATTCACTAAACCCGAATTCCCGCTTTCTTGATAATTGGAGTCAAGCTGTTGTGTAAGATACTTATTTTCCTTATCGATATTGAATTCAATGTCGGACATAAATGTATTTTAACACAAAAACCAGAAACTAAGTTATCATCAACCCATTAGCAAGGACTGTCCTTGCTAATGTCAGTCCAGTTCAGCAAGGACTACCCTTGCTGAAATTTACATATTTTGTATAATACTATTATGTACAGAAAAACGCCGTTTTTGGAAAAAGAATATTATCACATTTACTCTCGTGGCGTAGAAAAACGCAAAATATTTCTTAGCACAAAAGATTACGATCGTTTTGTGGCTCTTTTATATATTATGAACCAAGATACATCATTTCGAATGGATAATTTTTTACAGAAAAATCAAAATGGTTTGAAGAATATTTTTAAGGAGCAAAGAAACAAAACCTTAGTTTCAATTTTGGGTTACTGCTTGATGCCAAATCATTTTCATTTGATTCTTTATGAACATACGGAAGGTGGTATCAGCAAGTTTATGGGCAAGCTTTTAACCGCTTACTCCATGTATTTCAATACAAAATACGAAAGAAGTGGACCCCTCTTTACGCATCCATTCAGATCACAACACATCGAAAATGAGTCACAGTATCTATGGATATTTTCCTATTTGCATTTAAATCCTGTTTCAATTATTGATAGAAAATGGAAAGAAGATGGTGTAAAAAACAAAAAAGAGGTAAGGGAATTTTTAGAGAAATATCAGTTTTCGAGCTATCTCGATTTTTTAAGTAAAAACCGGACAGAATCAGTGATTCTTGATTTCGCCTTAATTCCAGAATACATAAAAAACATGGACATAGGTTTTGAAACATGTGAACAAATATTTAGCGAAAATGCGATATTTGGATTACCCCTATCTAAGTAAATTCCAGCAAGGACTACCCTTGCTGGAATTTACAAATTCTTTTCTGCCTCAATAAACAAATCCAAATCTCCGGAAAGTACAGCGTCGACATTTGAGGTCTCCGCGCCTGTGCGATGGTCTTTGACCATTTTATACGGGTGAAGCACATAAGAGCGAATTTGATTCCCCCATTCTATCTCCGTATTTTTCATTTTCATACTTTCTTCAAGAGATTTTTTTTGTTCTTGCGCTTTTTTGAAAATTTTAGCGCGCAAAATCGCCATAGCTTGCTCGCGATTTTGCTCTTGACTTCGCTCACCGGAAGAATGAACAGAGATGCCGGTCGGAATGTGCACGATCCGCACCGCTGTCTCCCGCTTGTTCACATTTTGCCCGCCCGGTCCGCCACTTTTTGCAAATTCTATTTTCAAATCCGCGTCCGGAATGACAAAATCTTTCTCTTCCAATTTGGAAAAT
This sequence comes from uncultured Candidatus Saccharibacteria bacterium, assembly GCA_964354935.1. Lineage (GTDB taxonomy): Bacteria > Patescibacteriota > Minisyncoccia > Phycocordibacterales > UBA9973 > UBA9973. The sequence goes on along the minus strand of CAYHBT010000008.1, from coordinate 5,108 downwards.
TTCGGCAAGACTTCCACCAAAGAAAACGAAGTATGGCGGAGTTTTTTTGCGTTAAAAGGAGAGATTCGCACGAGCCGATGGACACCGGATTCGTTTTTCAAATTTCCATAAGAACCTTTACCCACAAGCTCAAAACTCACATTCCTATATCCATCGTGGTCATTTTTATGCTCGTGAATGAAATGAATCCCCCAGCCTTTTTTATCCGCGTATTTCATATACATCGCGAGAAGCATCGCGGAAAAATCTTCCGCATCGTCCCCACCCGCGCCGGAAATAATAGTCACAATCGCATTGCCTTTGTCGTATTTCCCAAAGCCCTCTTTTTTCGCTTTTAATTCCGCCAGTTCAGCAAGGACTACCCTTGCTGAAATTTTGTCGTTCCAAAAATCCGGCGACATCATCTGCGCTTCTAAATTTTTTATTTGCTCGTCTATTTTATTTTTGTCTTGATCCATGAGCCGATGGACAGGATTGAACTGTCGACCCTCGCTTTACGAAAGCGATGCTCTACCAACTGAGCTACATCGGCAAACCTGAGCCGTTAAACAGATTTGCACTGTTGACCTTCGTCTTACCAAGACGATGCTCTACTACCTGAGCTATAACGGCAAACTTTCACATCTAAACATACTAGTTTAAATTAACTTTTTTTGCAAAAAAAAGAAGGAGAAAGAAATGTTCTTTGGAATGTCATACGGAGGCTGACGAGCCGAAGTCTAAGCAAATTTTCAGCAGAAAATTATGCGGGCATTCCGGAGAATATTTCTTTCTCCTTCTACAGTAAAGTTATCCCCACTTTTTGTTGCAAATATGCTTCCGCTACAAGGCTGGATTTGGTAAAATATAGAGGTCCTAATAGACAAAAATGAGACATAAAAATAACTTTAGGATATTTCGAAAAAGATTTCTGCTTTACAGGTTTTTCGGTGTTGCCTTTTTTGTATTTTTTACCCTATTTTCTTCCGATGCTTTTGCTCAGACCTTCACCAGCGTTTCCTTGACCAATGCTTTCAAAAATTATGTCGCTGAACCAACAATCACTGCTCCTGTTCTCCCTGAAAACAAAACACAAGAAAATATTCCAGTGCCGCCAGTTGCAAAAGTAGAAAATATTTCCCCCGCGCCGAGTGTAAACATAAAAGCTTCAGAAATATTTTCTGCTTTTAAAAATTATGTGACAGAAGTCGCTCCGGCTCCGGAAATAATTTCTCCTGAAATTAAAACTCCTGTAATAATTTCAAATCCATCTCCCGCTACAACAATTCCTCCGCGACAAACTTCCGTTTCTTCGACATCTTCCGACCCAGCTCTAGTCTCCGCTTTGCGCGCACTCCTTCGACAAAAAGAATTTGCCGACAAACTCCGCGGACCGGAGGGACCAGCCGGCTCTGCCGGACCACAAGGACCACAGGGGGAAAGTATGATTGTCAAAGTCCCCGGCACTTCTTCTCCAAGATTGGACTATGTGCCGACCACCATCATTCAGCCAAGCGCTGCCGCCGGTCCTAGTTTTGCCGGAGCCACAATTTTCTCCGCGACAAATCTCTCCTCAAGTAGCTTTATCACCGAGACCACCAAGACGACGACTTTGGAAGTCATCGGCAATTCCACCATCGCCGGCACTTTGAGTGTCACCGGCGCGACCACTATTCCAAACCTCACAATCACCGTCGGCACCGCAGATTCTCTCACTGTCGGTGGAGGATACGGCTCGACAGGAGTATCCATTTCCAATACCGGCAATATCCAAGCAAACGGCACCTTGACCATCGATGGCGCAAGCACATTGACCGGCGCGGCGGTCTTGGGAAGCACAGCAAGCATCGCGGGCACGACGACAATCGGCGGAGGATATGGCGCGACTGGAGTAACCATTTCTGATGCCGGCAATATCCAAGCAAACGGCAATGTGACAATCGACGGCACTTTGACTTTTGGCGCTAGTAGCGGATCCATCACTGCCGACGGACAATTCGTCGCCAGCCATGTGCCGACCTTGGCTCATAGCTTTGCTCCAGCTTGGCCTACCGGCACTTCTAATGTCTCTGATTCCACCGTCTACATCAATCCCGCTTCCGCGACCGGCGATGCAAACCTCCTCGGACTCGCCGTCGGCGGTGCTGTGCAGTTCTTAGTCGATGCTGAAGGCGATATTTACGGACACAATTTAATTTTGGAAGGCTCCTCCACTATGGGCTCGACGACTATCGCCGGCAATCTTTCCGTGCAAGACAGCACCACATTAGGTGATGCGGCAGCCGACACGGTGACCATAAATGCAGGCACAGCCACCCTAGCAAACGATACAAACTTCGTCCTCTCCGGCGGAGTCAATGGAGCCTCTTTCGACACTAGCACCCTTTCGATCGATGCGACAAACGACCGCATCGGTATCGGCACCACAGCTCCCCTGAAAAAATTATCGATCGAGAGCGCCGCCGCCGACGGCATCACCATCAGAAACACCGCGCAAACTGCCGACAACACCATCTTTGCTATTCTAAACCGTGGCGCGGCGGCGGCGGGCACACTCCAGATCACTCCGCTCAACGATGTCGGCACCGCGACCGCGACCGGCCTCAATGTCGACCGTTCTGGACAAGTCGGTATCGGGACCGTCACCCCCGGAAATATTTTGGATGTAAATGGAGACACCACTCTACGCGGCAGTCTGAGCTTGACCGGTTCTTCCCCTATCATCGACCTCACTTCAGCGACGACTCTAAGCATCAACACCACGACAAACCGACCAGTCACTTTCGGTAGCGGACTGGTGACCCTAGGTGGCAACCTCACAGTCACCGGCACCGCATGGACTGCCACCCCGACAATTTCGGGACTCATCACGGCGACATCGGGAGTGACTTCAAACGGCGCCGTCACAATACAAAATAATTCCAACCTCGCCATTTCTTCCGGCACGGGCACATTCACCCAGACATACACCGGCACCGGAAATGCAAGCACCATCACCTCTTCTTCGACTACCGACACGACAAAAGCTTTGAGTGTCGCCCACACTGGAGCCATCACCGGCACCGGCTACGGCGGATATTTTAGCAAGACCGGCGCTTCGACCACCAATGTCGGCTTGTATGCTACCGCCTCTGGCGCGACAAACAATTACGCCGCAATTTTTGAAAATGGCAACGTCGGCATCGGGACGACGGGGCCACTTAACCTTTTACAGGTCACAGGAACATCAAAACTAATTACGGCGTTTGGAGATGCGGCTGATTCTGTAAATATGCTAGTGTCATCAAACGACTCTCAAGCTATAGACAAAGGAGGGTCTATTGGTTTTGGTGGCAACTATTGGACTGGAGGGACTTCAGTAACTAACACAAATGTGTTTGCCAGAATTGCTGGCAGAAAAGAGACGAGTACTGATGGCAACGGCAAGGGATATTTGCAGTTCTCAACAACCAATGGCGATTCGATAAGCGTTGTTGAAAGAATGAGAATTGATAGTAGCGGCAACGTCGGCATTGGGACGACGGCGCCAGGCACACTTATCGGTTCTGGAGCAACAGCAAAACTCGAAGTTTACGATGCGTCTTTACACATGGGGGTGATTGTTGGAACGGGGGGAGCGACTAAACTGGCAGAGATTGATTTCCAAAATGCGGGTATAACACGAGGTTATGTTGGGATAGAAGGGTCAGGCGGCGGCACTATGATTACAGGGGCGGCTCCTTACGCAACAGTTATTGGTTCTGGGGGTGCATATCCATTGCATCTTTTCGCTAATAATTCGATAGCGATGACAGTACTAAGCGGCGGCAACGTCGGCATCGGGACGACGGCGCCGGGTGGCAAGCTGGATGTACGAGACGGAACTTTTCTTCTTACTGATGCTGATGTGGCACACGGTGTAACTGGGTATGCCCCCACGGCAGCGTATGGTTCCCTAAACGCAGTATCTGGAACGGATGGAGGTCTGCAAGTTATTGGTTTAAGTGATGTCGCTGGTGCTATAGGATTAGACCTTATCGGACTTGTAGGCGATGCAGACCCAACTGATACCGTACCTGCCGTGAGAATAATTGGTAACAAGAAAAGCGGAACAGGCCAGCAAGCTTTAGGTGCGTTAGAAACCGTATTACAAATTCAGAACGGGCAAGGTGGGACAGCGATGATGACGATTTTAGGAAGCGGCAACGTCGGCATAGGGACGACGAACCCGACAACCGCCTTAACAGTGGGAAGTGGGCAGATAACTGTTCCTGTAGGAACCGCGGCTTTACCTTCCTACGCATTTAATGGGGACACTAATACAGGAATTCATTCAACCGGCAATACTGACGAGCTAAAAATTACGACGGGGGGTACGGATAGGTTAGAAGTTAGCAACACCGAATTTCGCTCTAATTTAGACTTCACCTCTGGCAACACTGGTTCTTGGTTTCTAGAACGTACTGCCGGTACTGCGGCCGCGCCAACCTTTTCATTTGCAAGTTATCCGGATATGGGTATGTACCAACTTGCCGCCAACTCCCTCGGTTTCTCCACTGCGGGAGTAAACAGGGTTGCGATAGGTTCAACCGGCAACGTCGGTATCGGGACGACGGGACCGACCGCCAATCTGCAAGTAGCTCAAGGAACAGCCGGAGTCGGAACTGTTTCAAACCTCGCGGGCGGAACGACAGTCACAGGAGTAGGCACGCAATTTACAAATACTTTCAAAGTGGGTGACACGATTACTATCAATGCAGAAACTGTAGCCATCTCTGCCATTGCCAGCGATACATCTATGACCACAGCGGCGATAACGGGAGCAAATTCTGGAGTTGCTTACACCCTAACTGGTGGGACAAGGTTTTCTGTATTAGGAAATGGCAACGTCGGCATCGGGACGACGGCGCCTGGGACGAAATTGGAAGTTCTCGGTGGACGTTCAATGTTTCAGGCAGGAAGTGAACTCTATGCTATTGGTGCAAAATATGTCTCAACAACTGGTGCTTTCTATATGGGTGCGACTAACGCAGCAAATGCTGATGGTGTCTTTAGTAATGGAGCAGGTACGGCGCTGGTAACAATGCAATACGGTGGCAACGTCGGCATCGGGCATACGGCACCTACCATGCCTCTTACTGTTTATAGAA
>CAYHBT010000007.1:20772-35927 GCA_964354935.1 uncultured Candidatus Saccharibacteria bacterium | reverse complement strand
AAATGTAGCTTAGAAATACCGGAAGCAGTTTCTCAATTTCAGACCAAAGGCCGGCATTGTCAATCGGCCCCCAAATGGCGGGCAGTTTGATTTGAAAAACAAGAATCGTCATCACGATGGCGAATATTCCGTCTGAAAGCTGGTCTAATCTTGCGTGATTCATATTAAAAATAATAGCATAAAAACTTTGCAATATAAACTTTTGATTTTGTAAAAAATGTTGTAAGATTGTGGTATGAGAGATGAATCTTCATTACCTTTGGAAACTCACGAGATCAGTCTCCGGCTGGAGCACTATAGCGACATATTTTCAGACTTTGATATACGGCACTTAGGCAAGCGCGCTCTCTCTGTCGATTTCATCGATGAAATCAAGCGAGCAACGAGTGATGTCAAAGATGATGAAGTGGAAATGGTGTTGCACATACCTGGGAAAGACAGAAAAGAATATGAAGAAACTGTTATCAAAGAACGTCTAGTGGCGCATTTCAAGAAGCACTTTCATTTATTGCAGACAGAAAAAAAGAAGATTTTAAGGTTTGGGATATCTATGGTTATTCTTGGCATTATTTCTATGATTTTTGCAGCTTTTCTGTATTCTAGAGATGATGGAAGTTTCTTTTCATCTTTTCTAATTATTTTCTTTGAACCGGCGGCTTGGTTTTTGTGGTGGGAGGGTCTCGACCAAATTATTTTCAATTCAAAAAGCATCAATCCTGATTTAAATTTCTATCGCAAAATGATGAACGCGCACAAGCGTATATCTTTTAAGTCGTATTAGATTTCTATCAAGACAGGGCAGTGATCTGAGCCGAGAACTTCCGGCAGAATTTCTGCTTTCTTTATTTTTTTCGCGAGTTTCTCGCTCGCGAAAATATAATCTATTCTCCAGCCGATGTTTCGCGCTCGGGCGTTGGCGAAATGGCTCCACCAGCTGTAATGGCCATTGCCTTTAGTGAATATTCGGAAAGTGTCCATGAATCCGACATCAATAATTTTTTGTATTCCTTCGCGTTCTTCTTTTGTGAAACCCTTTACTCCTTCATTTTCCTTTGGTCGAGCTAGATCGTCGGGCGTGTGTGCCACATTCAAGTCCCCGCAGAAAATAACGGGCTTGGTTTTCTCAAGTTCTTTCATATATTCCAAAAATGCGGGGTCCCATTGTTTATGGCGAAGCGTTAAACGCGACAAATCATCTTTGGCGTTTGGAGTGTAAACGCTTACTACGAAAAAATTTTTAAATTCGGCAGCAATGACTCGGCCTTCTGTGTTTGAATCTCCATATTTGTCTTTTAGTCCTGCCCCGGAGGAAGTACTCTTTCCTTCGGGGTTATATTTTTTAGCAATTGCCTCCGGCAGGTTGTTTAAGACCGAAAGCGGCTTCTCTTTTGTAAAAATAGCTGTGCCAGAGTACCCTTTTTTCTCCGCCGAGTTCCAATACTCTTCATAATCCGGCAGATCCACCTCGCTTTGGTGTTCCTGCGCCTTTGTCTCCTGCAAACACAAAATATCCGGCTGGTATTTTTCAATAAAAGGAACAAAAAGCCCCTTCTTATGCACTGCTCGTATTCCGTTTACATTCCAAGATATTATTTTCATATTTATAGAGATTATATCATGGCTGCCGTCCAAGTCTTGCAATTTTTTAGGTTTTATGCTAATATATGACTATGTTAGCTACAAAGAAAAAGCAGACAATTATTAAGAAAAATCAGATTCACGACAAAGACACAGGCTCTTCGGAGGTGCAGGTGGCTGTCATTTCCGCGGCAATTGATGAACTTGCCAAGCATTTAAAGAAGCACAAAAAGGATAATCATTCTCGCCGAGGTCTGATCAAGATGGTGGCAGACCGACGCACTCATTTGAAATATTTAGAACGAACAAACAAGACTCGTTACAACGCGCTGATGAAGAAAATCGAGCTTGTCTAAAAGAGAAATTTTCGAAACTCTTTCTTGGTATAATTTTTGAAAGGCACATATAAAATTCTGCTGAATTTTTATTCCTGCTCGGCTCGTCAGCCTGCGCAAGTCCTTTCAAAAACTACACCTGCGACGAGTTTCACAAATTTGCTTTACTTGCTATAATAAACATATGACAGTAATAAAACATAAAGAACAAAGAGTTGGGGTTTTTATTGATACTCAAAATTTATATCACAGCGCGCGGAATTTATATCAGGCGCGGGTTAATTTCGGTGCGGTTTTGAAAGACGCGGTTGCGGGGCGTAAGCTGGTGCGTGCGGTGGCGTATGTCATTCGCACGGAAGCGGGCGATGAGAAGAATTTTTTTGAAGCGCTGGAGAAGCTCGGCATTGAGACAAAGATAAAAGACTTGCAGGTTTTTCATACGGGCACGAAAAAGGGGGACTGGGATGTCGGTCTCGCGGTAGACGCGCTCAAGACTGCGCCTCGCCTCGATACTGTCGTAATAGTTTCCGGTGATGGAGACTTTGTCCCGCTTGTAGAATATTTGCAGACGATGACTCAAGTGGAAGTGATTTCTTTTGGTAAATCGACCTCGGCAAAACTTCGCGAAGTCGCCGACGATTTTGTGGATCTCTCCGAAAATCCCCGCAAGTATTTGATGGGAGTGAAGTAAAAACACCTCGTTGCTTTTTGGGGATAAAGTGTTAAGATAAATGGATATTTATTAGTTAATCCGTTCGCCTTCAGACATGCAGTTTTGTTCTAAACGATGTTAATCGAGAACAATACTTTAGTCTGAAGGGGAGCCTAATGTTATGCAAAAAAAAGAATATAGTGTGGAGATCGGTGGAAAGAATTTGACAGCTATTTTTACTGATTTGGCGGATCAAGCTCACGGTTCGGTGATGCTCAAATACGGCGAGACGATAGTCCTCGCGACTGTCTGTATGTCGCACGACAAACAAAAAGGCTTAGGATTTTTTAATTTGACGGTGGACTATATGGAAAAGTTTTACGCTTCCGGAAAAATTTCCGGTTCGCGTTTTGTGAAGCGAGAAGGCAAGCCGAGTGAAGACGCGATATTGGCAAGCCGAGTGATTGACCGCACTTTGCGTCCGCTTTTTGAACAATCTATCCGCCACGCTGTGCAGGTAATTGTGACGGTTATTTCCGTTGATGATAATGATTCGACTATTCTCGCTGTAAATGCCGCTTCGCTGGCTTTAGCCGTCTCCAATATTCCTTGGAATGGGCCTATTGGTTGTGTGAGAATAGGAAAATACGATGACGACAGTTTGAAAATAAATGTCTCATCGAAACTACGAGAAGACGATTCAAAATATAAATTTGATATGACAGTCTGCGGAAAAAACGGAAATATAAACATGATTGAAGCTTCAGCGCATCAAACAGAAGAAAAAGAGCTTGAAAGCGCTCTAATTAAAGCAAGTGAAGAAATAGCTAAATTAGAGAATTTTCAAAAAAATATAGTAAAAGAAATAGGAAAAGCAAAAAGAGTTATAGAAAAAGAGACGATAGATCCCGCATCGGTGAAGTTGTTTAATGAAAATATATTGCCCAAAATGCCTGAAGCTATTTTCGCCGGAGCGGGGAAGGCAAAGATTGATGAATTGCACAATGTCTGGAACAAAATGGTTGCAGATGCGTATCCAGATAGAGAGGATTTCACACTTGAAGATAATTTGTTTGATGACACGGAAAACGATATTCTGCACAAAAAAGCGATTGAAGAAAATAAGAGACCGGACGGAAGAAAGATGGATGAACTTCGGGACTTGTATGCGCAAGCCGGAGGTATCTCGACGGTGTTGCACGGCTCTGGAATTTTTTATCGCGGAGGCACGCATGTGCTCTCAGTTTTGACTTTGGGTGGGCCTGAAGACAGGCATATGATCGACGGTATGCAAACCAAGGCAGAAAAAAGATTTATGCATCACTATAATTTCCCGCCATATTCTTCGGGAGAGACCGGTCGTGCCGGATTTACTAATCGCCGAGAAGTCGGTCATGGCGCGCTTGCAGAGAAAGCGCTTGCAATGGTGCTTCCATCTGAAATGGATTTTCCATACACAATTCGCGTTGTCTCCGAATCAATGGCTTCCAACGGTTCCACTTCGCAGGCTTCGATCTGCGCTTCGACTCTTGCACTGATGGACGGAGGAGTGCCTATCAAAGCGCCGGTCGCGGGCATCGCAATGGGGCTGATGCATGAGACCGATAGTAAATATAAAATTTTGACAGACATTCAAGGACCCGAAGATCATCACGGCGATATGGATTTTAAAGTTGCGGGGACAAGGGTAGGTGTCACGGCTATTCAGCTTGATGTGAAAGTTGAAGGAGTGCCGATAAAAATATTAGGCGAAGCGATGTTGCAGGCAAAAACAGCCAGAGTAAATATTTTGGATACTTTAGAGAAAGAAATTTCCTCTCCGCGCGCGGATATTTCTCCAAATGCTCCCAAAATACTCATAATCAAAATTAATCCGGATATGATTGGTATGGTAATCGGCGGCGGCGGAAAAACTATTAAAGAAATAAAAGAAAAATCCGGCGCAGAAATAACAATCGAAGACGACGGCACTGTTTATTTCACCGGCAAAGGAGAATCAGCGGAATTGGCAAAGAAAATTGTCGAAGAAATGACTAGAGAATTTAAAGTCGGTGAGGTTTTGCAAGGTGAAGTGGTAAAGATTGCTGATTTCGGAGCTTTTGTCAGGTTGAATGCATCTACCGATGGTATGGTGCATATTTCTGAGATTGCCCCATTTCGCGTAGAGAGAGTTAGCGATATAATAAAGGAAGGTATGATTGTTCCCGTGAAAGTCATATCTGTCGATCGAGAAAAAGGCAGAATTGGTCTTTCCATCAAAGAGGCCAACAAAGATTTTTTCAATGCCAAACGATAAAGAAATTTATCCCGCAGTAGGCGGAAACAAAAATGAATTTGTGCAGACTTATGCCGAAGATATGGCGAAGGTGATTGAAGATGGCAAAAGCGAAGGAATAATAAAAAATATAATTCACGGAGCGGAGGAAAATGAAAAAGAGAAAAGAAAATCATCACCGGATGCCAAAAGAAACAAACTTTTTATGCTTCTTGGTTTTGTGTTGTTTGTGACAGGCATTATTCTTTTAGTTTTTTTTATTTCTAAAAAAGAAAGTCCGACAGTTCCTGTGGAAAAACAATTTACACCTTTAATTTTTAACGACAAAAGTTCGTTTATAGAAACAGCTGGATTGAGTAAAGATCAAGTGGCTCAGGCGGTATTGGCGAAGACCAGAGGAACTACAGTCAAGCTCGGTGGAGTCGAAGGAATCTATCTCACTTCTAATAAAAAAGTTTTAGGGTTGAGAGAATTTATTTTGCTTATCAAAAGCAGTTTTATTCCCGGCGAAAGCATTTTTGTGAGCGATAATTTTTTAATGGGAGTAGCAAATAATGCAGACAAAGACTTTTTTCTATTAATGAAAGTGCGTTCCAGCGCCGATGTTTTTGAATCTTTGCGTTTGTGGGAGTCGAAAATGTTTTTCGACCTGCATAGATTTTTCGGAGTCGAATTGACGGCTGATGCCAAGTATCTTTTGACTAAAGAATTTCAAGACGGAGTCGTTGAAAACAAAAATGCGCGCATTCTTTATGATAATAATAATCAAATTATAATGATGTATGTTTTTGCGAACGAAACCTCGATTATTTTCTCCAACACTGAAAATGCAGTTCACGAAGTGATGCTCCGCCTTGCTTCAAGCAAAATAGAAAAATAATCAAACCTAAATGCGCAGTACGACATCTATATCTTAGATTGAGATTTAATTTTTTCTCGCAGATTCATCAGCGTTCTGCCGAGCATATTCTTTCCTTTATTATTACAAACACCCCATAGTGTGTCTTCCCATGTGTTGCCTTCCATCAAATATAAATCTTTTGTTTCTAAAAGTTTATCCCGTAGTTCTGGAATGCTAAATTTCTGGATTAGAAGATCTATCATAACTTCAATACGGACTTCATCCCAATCAGCACGCACAAATCCCCATTCACGAAGTTTGTTCGCGACATCTTTGGTGATACCAGAGGGGATGGTTGGTTCTGTAAAAATTGTGCTGTAATCATCAATTAATTGGGCATATCCCTTCTGTTTTAAAATTTCTGATAGGATAGACTTTTGTTCTTCAGTAAGTGAAGCAAAAACAGAAGGTGAAAATTTTGCCGATTGGTATGCGTGTTCGACTGAAGGATATGTTACCCCATCTCGTGTCACCGGCACAGCATAGAAGTTTGAAAGGTATGTACCTTGAAACTTTCCTATTATTTGTTCCGGTTTCTTCTCTTCAAGCATACGCTCAGTCGGATTTTCTAGATCATCTAAAAATACCTCAAACTTGATTTTTTTAGATCCTTCCTGTGTCTCTTGTATTTTTTCTCTGTAAAATTTAATAAGTTGGCTTATTTCCATAATTTCTTTTAGGTCATGTTTTGTCCGAATGTTTTTTGACACCGGAAAAACAGAAACCGATAAATCATATAATAATGGGTGTGCAATATTTTTTCTTGTCGGGTTATCTTTGTCAATTTCAGAACGGATAATGTCTGCTTCGAGCACAGCGGAAACAACCGAAGCAGGTTTGGTGGAATGAACAATCGCATCTCGAGCTCTTTCTATGGTGGCACCGGTAGATGAATTGTCGTCTATGATTATAACATTTTTATCATCTAACCTGTTTTTCTCTTTTTGAATAAATTCAGCTAAACTAGTTGATCCGTTTGCCTCTTTTTGGCCAAATCTTTTTGATGAATGATTAGAAATAGGCAACAGTATAAGATCACAAGGGGTGTGAAGCAATTCTTTGTATGCCTCAGCAAGCACACAAGAAATTTCGGTGGCCCCAGAAGGCATACCCACCACTGTCTCTATTTTGGGGTGAGTGGATAAAATTATTTCCACACCACCTAGTATTACAAGTGGATGGCTGGTTTCTGGACGCGCCAAAGCGTCGTTTGGGAATTCGTGATTTTCGAAATCTTTTGTTAATTTCTTGCTGGCTTCATGAATAGTGTTGCCAATATCTTCGTGCAGTAAATCGTCAAGCCTTTCTTGGTCAAGGGAATCCAATAGAGATAAATAATAGGCAAAAGCGGATTTGCGCACAAGCTCGATGAGTTTTGATTTTTCTAAATTGTAAGAATCATCGTCTAGTTTGTATTTACCAATTTTTTCATTATGAATATAGGCGCTCAAAATTGATACAGCAGAATTTTTTATATAATCTAAAACGGGCGCAAATGTTTTAAATTGACCTTCTTTCGGTAAACTCTGTGTTTTCAAGAAATCTATACCATCTAGGGCGTCTTCAGATAAGATCTGCAATTTTTGCCTTACTGATATATTTGGATCAATTGCGGAAATATAGCGAGAACCTCGCAGTAGATATTCTTTTGTTGAGCCTGAATCTCTAGTAAAAAATCTTCCTTTTCTTTGGTTAAAAAATCTTTGGGTTTCACCAAGTTCACTAAGGTCTGACAATCTAAAGGAACCAGTTAGGTTAAATTGTTTTTCAAAATCTTCTCGAGCAAATATACCTTTTCGGTCTCTCACAAAAGGTGACTGCCTAAGCAATTCTTGATTTTTTTGTATGAATTTTCTTGGTAAATCGTTAAAAAAAGTTTCCAAATCTTTCGGAGATAAATTTGACTTATCCATTGAGATTTTTGAAGTTTTCCAATCAAATTTTTCTCGCATATTTTTATTCTAACACTTTTTTATTTTATTTCCTCAATTTTTTCCCACGGTAGATTTGGTTTGCCGAAATGTCCATAGGTGGAAGTTGCTCTGAAAATAGGAGCGCGAAGTCCAAAACGCGCGATGATGGAGAGAGGCTTAAAATCGAAATTTTCTCTTACTACTTTTGATAAATCTTCGCCTTTTTCATTTTTTGCTTCGAGCATCACCGGTTCCGCCATACCAATAGCGTAAGCGACGGATACCCAAACTTCTTTGCCGAGCCTGGAAGCAACTAAATTTTTTGCCACATAGCGCGCCATATAAGCGCCGGAACGATCCACCTTTGTGGCGTCTTTGCCGGAAAAAGAACCACCACCTATTGGTACTTGCGGACCATAATTATCTATGATTAATTTTCTTCCTGAAAGCCCTGTGTCGGCGTCGAACCCACCCATAGACCATTCCCCAGCTGGATTAATTAGATATTCGTCCGCCTTAATTATTTCCTTGACCAATTTCAAAAGTTCATCATTTTTTGTGTTTTGAAAACTAGCTACAACAGTCAGCGTCTTGCCATCTTCTATCGTGACTTGCGTTTTTCCGTCATATGGATAGACAGCAAATATTTTTTGGCATAAATCTCGCGCGAGAACATATTCTAAGGGCAGATATTCTGGAGTTTCATTTGTCGCGTAACCCCGCATAATTCCTTGGTCTCCAGCTCCTCCTTTATCTACACCCTGCGCAATTTCCGGACTTTGCAAAGCAATATTTGTTATTATTTTATAATTTTGTCCGACTATTTCTTTCACCAGTTTTTCGATATCGGGATTGCTTTTGGAAGTCACTTCGCCATTGATAGTTATCAAATTGTGTCCGCCCATCACTTCGATTGCCGCTCGGGCCTCGAAGTCATTTTCCAAATAAGCGTCTAAAATACTATCGGCAATAAAGTCGGATATCTTATCTGGGTGTTTGGGGCTTACAAATTCAGCTGTTTTCTTCATAGAAATAGATTCTAACATACTTGCTGTTAAAACATAACATGCTATCATTATAGGGCTATGCAAGAAAAGAAAAAAATAATTAAAGAAAAGCTAGAGAAGGAAAGAGATTTGCTTTTGGAGGAATTGCGAGATATGGGCAAGCTCAACCCTGAAACGGGGGATTGGGAAGCTATTCCGGAAGAATTGGATTTTCCGCAATCCGACCAAAATGATATGGCGGATCGATTTGAGGATTTTGAAGCCAAAAGCTCTATGCTGAAGACTTTAGTACCTAGATTAAATAATATTTTAAAAGCCATCAAAGGATTAAATAGAGATTCTTTCGGCAAATGCGAAGTATGCAAAAAAGATATTGAAATGGCGCGTCTTGAGGCAAATCCGGCGGCCCAAACTTGCAAAAAGCACCTAGAGAATTAGTTGCTAGGGACTAGCTTCTAGGTTCTAGAAAATTATAAATTTTATTCACCTAGCACCTAATCACTAGAAACTAGAACCTAATTTATGTCTTTCTCAAGAGTATATTCTGCCCAAACGCATCTCTTAAAAGGGAAGATTGTTACTGTTGAAGTCGATATCACTAAAAATACTTTGCACGCTTTTACACTGGTTGGGCTTCCGGACAAAGCAGTCGATGAATCCAAAGATCGTATGAGCTCGGCTCTGAAAAATTCCGGCTATAAATCTCCAAAAAATCAAAATCAAAAAATAGTCATTTCACTTTCGCCGGCGGATTTAAAAAAAGAAGGTCCTTATTTTGACTTAGCGATTGCGCTCGCATACTTGCTTTCGGCTGAAGAAATTGATTTCGATCCTAAGGGAAAAATTTTTCTTGGAGAGTTATCTTTAAACGGGGAACTTCAGCCTATCAAGGGAGTGCTTCCACTGACCGAACAAGCGATGCGCCTAGGTTACAAAGAAATATTTGTACCAAAAGAAAATGCAGAAGAGGCGGCGCTGGTAAAAGGAATTACGATTTATGGAGCGAAGACGCTCAAAGAAGTTATAGAGCATCTTTTGAGCGAAAAAGAGCGCCCCAAAAAAATTTCACCGCAAAAGCCGACCATCATTATTCACAAAGATAAAAATCATGATATAGATTTTTCCGATATTAAAGGACAGGAGAGCGCCAAGCGTGGGCTAGAAATTGCCGCGGCCGGTGGGCACAATATAGCTCTCTCTGGGCCACCCGGTACGGGCAAGACGATGCTGGCGCGAGTTTTCTCGCACATTCTGCCGGAGCTTGAGAATGAGGACATTTTGGAAATTACTGGTATTCATTCTGTCGTAGGTATGCTTGATGGCGCTCTTATGACCGAGCCGCCCTTTCGCGCTCCGCATCATACCGCGAGCTATGTCTCTATGATTGGTGGCGGAACAAATCCAAAGCCGGGGGAGGTGACTCTTGCGCACAAAGGGGTGCTTTTCCTCGACGAATTTCCCGAATTTGAAAAAAGAGTTCTGGAGGCTCTTCGTCAGCCTCTCGAAGACAACATTGTCTCTATCTCGCGGGCGCGCGGCTCGGCGATTTTTCCCTCCAATTTTATTTTAGTGGCGGCGATGAATCCTTGCCCGTGCGGGAATAAAGGCAACAAAGACAAAGCCTGTATTTGCAAACCAGTTGATTTAGGTCGATACGCACGCCGTATTTCCGGTCCGATTATCGACCGTATTGATTTGTGGGTGACGGTCGGCAATGTCGACTATCGTAAATTGAGCGATGAAGTGATCAGAAGTGAAAAGACACACACCATAAAAGAAAGAGTAAAACAGGCTCGCGCGATTCAAGCAAAAAGATTCAAGGATTCAAAAAGAAAAATCAAGACAAACAGTGAAATGAATGTAAAAGATTTGAGCAGTATGGTCAAACTTTCAAAAGAAGTGCGCGACTTGCTCGACAATAGCGCCGAGCATTTAGCTCTCTCCGCTCGCGCGTATCACCGCGTCATCAAAATCGCCCGCACCATAGCCGACCTCGAAAATTCCCCCGAAGTCGAGGCGAATCATATCCTCGAAGCCCTGCAATATAGACCGAAAGTTAATTCGTAGTTACTTCGTGGGGCAACTAACTAGCATAATAACAACGGTCGTTGCCATTATGCTAGTTACTATTTTTGATTAGTTTTTGGGTTAGAATGCGTTATAATAGTCTTATGAATATAGTGCGTCCAAAATCTAAACAGATGATTCCAGAAAATACCAAGCAGATTTTTAAGTTAGAGAAATAAATAATATGCTTGAAGGAAATTTTTCACCAGACGAAAAAGAAAAAAAGGAAAGAGAATTATTTCGACAAAAATTGGAAGATTCTTTTTTTGTAAAAATTGACCCCACTATTTCTTCGACTGAATTATTAGCTTATATTCGAGAAGGGCGCCGAATAATGTTTATCGTGGACAACAATTTTAATATTTTTTTAACTCCAGGACAGCATCGTTTTCTTTTGAGTCGGCTTAAAATTGAAGAAGGAAATTGTCCTATATCTGCCGGCAGTTTTCAGATTGGATCAGATGGAGTAATTAATTTTGGTTACCATGAATCTAAACCAGTAATTAGTGTGATTCCTGAAACCGCTCAAACTAAGATTAAACAATTTTTAACATCTAAAGGGATAGAAATAGCCAATTTAATCTAAGCAAGATCTAGTCGTATAAGTTATCCACAGATTGCTTGTTGACAAGTGAACGCTCGTTCACTTATACTAGTTATATAGCCAGTCGGGCTGTTTAATAAAAATAATTAGTATAAAAACAATGTCACAAACACAATATATAAAAATGTTGGAGAGGGAGATACAAAAGATTAACAAGAGGATAGATCTAAAGATTATGCAGGGGCAGGCATATGCCAAAGAGGCTAGAGATCATAAATTGCTCTTGCAAAAAGTACGCTATAATACGAGAAAGAGTTTTATGCAGAAAATTATCCATTTATTTTTTCGCAGACCTTTAAACATTCACTATGCGTAATCTTTATCAAGATAAACTAGAATCTTTCTACTCTGAGAACAAAAGAATGCCCACATATTCAGAAATGATGAAGTTGTTCAGTTTCAAATCAAAAAATGCTGTGTTTCGAGTCGTCGAGAAGTTAATCGAAGCGGGAATGGTAGCGAAGGATCATCTGGGTAGGCTAATACCAACCACCGCTTTCGGCGAAGTGCCGATGCTTGGGCTTGTGACCGCCGGTTTGCCGGCAACTGTCGAAGAAGAGCTCTTAGATAGGGTGAACCTTGATGACTTATTGATACAAAAAAAAGCTCAAACATATATGCTGGAGGTAGATGGGGATTCGATGATCGATGCGCACATAGAAAAAGGAGATATGGTGCTCGTCGAACGCGCGAATAATGCCAAAGACGGGCAGATAGTTATAGCCGAAGTGGACGGAGAATTTACAATGAAATATTTCCGCAAAGTCGGAGATAAAGCTTGGCTCGAGCCAGCAAATAAAAATTATAAGCCCATTTATCCTGAGCATTCTCTAAATATAAATGCGGTCTTAAAGGCGGTGATAAGAAAATACTAAATCAAAAAACACCCCAAAAGGGTGTTTTTTGATTTTGCTTATTTTTGTCTCGCGAGATAAAAATTATGCAATTGAATCCTTCAAACCTTTTGCGGCTCGAAATTTTGGCACTTTCTTTGCCTCGACTTTGACTTGCTCTCCAGTCTTTGGATTGCGAGCCATACGAGCAGCTCTCTGCTTTACAGAGAAGATGCCAAAGCCGGCGATTGATACTTCACCTCCCTTTTTCAAGGTGTCGATGATGGCGCCAAACAATCCGTCTACGACTTCTTCAGCTTGCACCTTTGTTCCACCAAGTTTTCCGTGTACCCATTCAGCTAATGCTTGTTTATTCATATATTTCAAAAGTTATTTTTATAATCCTTTCGACCTCGCCCCGCCGTAGCGGTGGCAAAATACCCTTATTTCTAATACCCCCTCATTATATATCAAGGGTTTTTTATGGCAAGCTCTTGATAGATTGAGTGATTCTACCTCGCGTATTCTATAATCCTCATTTCGCGAATCATGGTCACCTTTATTTCTCCCGGATATTTGAGTTCTTGTTCTATTTTGAGAGCAATATCGCGCGCCATAATCTTAGCTTCTGCATCGGAGATCTTTTCGGGAGTGACAAAGATGCGAATTTCGCGTCCGGCTTGCAAGGCATAAGACTTTTCGACAGCAGGGAAGGCGTTTACCAATGCTTCCAGCTCTTGTAGTCTCTTTAGGTAGTTCTCAACTGAGTCTCGGCGTGCTCCCGGTCGTCCACCGGAAATGCTGTCAGCAGTCTGAACGATGACGGATTCGATTGTCTCATAAGGATAATCCTCGTGATGGCTTTTCATTGCCGTAATGATGCGTTCATCCGCGCCAAATTTTTGCAATATGCGCATACCTATTTCAATGTGCGTGCCTTGCACTTCGTGGTCGAGCGCTTTACCGATGTCGTGCACCAAGGCTCCGGCTTTAGCTATGGCTACATCGGCGCCGAGCTCTTCTGCCAACATACCCGCAATATGCGCCATTTCGATAGAGTGCTGGAGCACATTTTGTCCATAACTGGTGCGGAAATACAATCGGCCGATGATGGCGATAATGCGCGGATCAAAATTCAATATTCCGCATTCATAAACTGCCTGTTCACCTTTTTCTTTGATTATTTTATTTATTTCCTCTTTGGCTTTTTCTACCAATTCCTCGATTTTTGCCGGCTGAATGCGTCCGTCCAAAATCAAGTTTTCAAGCGCCAATCTTGCAACTTGCCTGCGAATCGGATCAAAAGAAGAGATGACGATTGATCCCGGGGTGTCATCAACGATGAGCTCCACTCCGGAAGCTCGCTCGAAAGCCCTAATGTTTCTACCTTCCTTACCGATAATCTTTCCCTTGATTTCGTTGTTTGGGATAGACACTATCGTTGTCATCAGTTCTGAAGCAGTGCTAGAAGCTAGGCGCTGAATAGCCGTCGCCAGTATATCTTTGGCTCGGCGATCCAATTTTTCTTGATTAGCGTTTTCTAATTTTTGGATTCGGGTCAAGATATCTTCTTCGTATTTCTTTTCGATATCTTTCAAGAGCTCTTCTTTGGCGTCATTTTCGGTCAATTTAGCTACTCTTTCCAGCTCTGTTCTCTTTTCTTCTTCTACTTTCGCAACTCTTTCCTGAATTTTCTTCACTTCTTCTACTTTTGTTTTTATGTTTTCAACCTCTTTATCTATCTCCACCTGGCGCGCGTCCAAGAACTCATCTTTTTTTATGAGTCTAGATTCTTTTTCTTTCCATTCGTGCTCTTTCTTTTTTTCCTCTTCTTTTAATTCAGTGAGCTTGGCTTCCGATTCTTTCTTTGTCGCATCGGTTATTTGTTGCGCTTCTTCTTTCGCGCTGACCATCATTTGCTTGATATCGATTTCAATCGAACGCCTCTTGCTGAGCGCGACGATTACGCGCAGGTAATACCCTATGCCGACACCCAAAACGAGCGCTCCTGCGCTTATTAAAATTATCATTAATGTGCTCATAAGCTTTGTGTGAGCTTACAAGAATACACCACTATATTTATGGATTTGTCTCGACACTTCTCAAGATCTTAGTAAAGATTCCTAAATTTCTCTTTAAAAACTTCATAATATATGGGATATTCCTCTAAACCGATGAAAATATATTTGTAAAATTCAACAGTTTTAGTATAACAAACACTAGAGGATATGTCTAGCTTGGAGCGTTACTCCTTATTTTTCTCTGGAGCCTTGGATTTAGTGACTATCTCGTCGATGATTCCATATTTTTTAGCTTCCTCGGCGTCCATGAAGAAATCACGCTCTACATCTTTTTCTATTTGGACTAGGGATTTGCCGGTATTTTTTGCTAAAAGCTTGTTCAGATTATCTCTTGTTTTCAAGATATGCTTTGCAGTGATGGCGATGTCGGTCGCTTGACCTTCCACTCCGCCCAAAGGTTGGTGGATCATAATTTCAGCATTAGGTAGGATAAATCTCTTGCCTTTTTTGCCAGCAGACAAAATAATTGCTGCGCCGGAAGCGGCTAGTCCCACGCAGAAGGTGGAGACATCAGGACGAATGTGATTCATCGTATCGACGATTGCCATAGTGGAGGTGACGGATCCACCCGGAGAATTTACATAAAAGAAAATATCTTTTTTGGCATCTTCTGATTCCAGAAAAAGAAGCTGGGCGATTACGATATTCGCTGTGTGGTCGTCGATTGGGCCTGCTAAAAATATAATACGCTCACGCAAAAGGCGGGAGTAAATATCATAGGCGCGTTCACCAAATTGAGATTTTTCAATAACAGTTGGGATTAACATATGAACATCATATTCTTTTTTTGTTATTTTTTCAAGTTTTGGGCCTGCCCCCACACCTTTCGTTTTTCAGAAACGAAAGGTGTGGGGGTTATCCACATTTATTAAGAAAATGGCAACTTGCGCAGACTTAAAAAAATGCTAA
>CAYHBT010000007.1:14736-20672 GCA_964354935.1 uncultured Candidatus Saccharibacteria bacterium | reverse complement strand
GTTATCCACATTTATTAAGAAAATGGCAACTTGCGCAGACTTAAAAAAATGCTAATATCTTAAGCAATGTGTAACAAGGGAAAAAAGATTTATACTTACAAGACTAAGATTGGCGAAGCCAAAGATCTTCTTCCCATTTTTACATTTACCTCCACCAAATTTATGTTTCGTTTCCGGCAGCCCCAATAATGGGGCTGTTTTTTTACCCCGACGCAAGGTCGGGGCTCCGACCTGAAAGCGTCGGAGTTAATTAACAAATAATATCAAAACCTATGAAAAAATTGTGGGATACAAAAGGAGCAAAAGAAAATAATAGCAAGACAAATCAAGTTGTAGAAAATTACACAGTCGGAGTGGATTACCTGCTTGATTTAGAACTTCTTCCGTACGATATACGAGGCACGATGGCGCACGCCAAAATGTTGCAGAAAATAAAAATACTGACGGCGAAAGAGTTGAGTACTTTACTTCTTGGTCTTAGTAAAATTTTAACACTTTGGAAAGAAGGAAAATTTACGATTGATAAATCTCAGGAAGATGGACACACCGCGATCGAAGCGTATCTGACGGAAAATTACGGTGATGTCGGCAAGAAAGTGCATACTGGGCGTTCTCGCAACGATCAATCTCTGACGATGACTAGGCTTTTCAGCAAAGAAAAGCTTTCCGAAATCAAAAAGGGAGTCGAGGGTCTGATCAAAGCTCTAAATGAGCAAATAAAAAAACAAGGCAAAATAAAAATGCCCGGCTACACTCATATGCAACGAGCGATGCCGAGCTCTGTCGGTATGTGGCTCGGTTCATATCATGACAGTCTAAAAGACGACCTGCTTTTGATTGAAGCTATGATGAAGATTGTAGATCAAAATCCTCTTGGGTCAGCGGCTGGATACGGAGAAAATACTCTTGGTTTGGATAGAAAGTTTACTACGGCTGAGCTTGGGTTCAAAAGAGTTCAGGAAAATCCAATATATTGCGCAATGTCGCGCGGAAAATTTGAGAATATGGTTTTACAAGCCATGGAAAGCGCGATGTTTGATGTCGGCAAAATGGCGACGGACCTGCTCCTCTTTACGACAAAAGAATTTGATTTCTTTACCTTACCGGATTCATTTAAGACCGGCTCTAGCATTATGCCACAGAAGAAAAATTACGATGTGCTCGAATTAATTCGAGGCAACATCGCCATTTTTAACGGTTACCAGCATCAGATTGAAAATGTGGTGAAGAATTTATTTGCCGGATACAACCGAGATTTTCAGCTTACCAAGGAGCCATACATCAAAGGCATCAAACTCGCTATCGACACAATTCAGGTGATGACTTTAGTTGTTGAAAGCTTGGAAGGCAAGAAAGCCAACTTGGAAAATGCCTGCAGTCCGGAGCTTTACGCTACTGACGAAGCCCTAAGGTTGGTTAAGGGCGGTAAGAGTTTTCGAGAAGCTTATCAAGAAGTAAAGGAAAAATTATACAAAAAATAAAATTTATTAAAATTAAAAAAATAATACGAAAAATAATACTATGAATGAAAAAACATCATATATAAAGACATCTTCTTACGAGGCAAAAAATGGGGAAGTCGACAAGGTCTTGCTTCTATATTCTGGCGGGCTGGATACTTCGGTTATGCTCAAATGGATTCAAGACAATTACAAAGCAAAAGTGGTGACGCTCACAATGAATCTCGGGCAACAGCATGATGATTTGGAGGCTATAAAGAAAAAAGCTATTAAATTCGGAGCGGTAAAGACTTACACGCTTGACGCTAGGACGGAGTTTGCCGAAGAGTATCTCGCAAAGGGCATCAAAGCCAACGCTCATTATCAAGGTGAATATCATCTTTCGACGCCGATTGGTCGCGCGATTCTAGCTAAAAAGGCGGTGGAGATTGCCCAAAAAGAGGGTATCAAATGTATCGCGCACGGTTGTACCGGCAAGGGCAACGATCAAGTTCGTCTCGACGGATATATTTTGGCGATTGATAAAAAAATGAAAATTATCGCGCCGGTCAGGGAATGGGGAATGGATAGGGAGGAGGAAATTAAATACGCCGAGAAAAATAAAATTCCGGTGCCGGCAACCGTCGGTTTTCCTTATAGCGATGACGATAATATGTGGGGAATCACTTGGGAAGGCGGAGAAATTACCGATCCGAAACTCATTGTGCCGACTGAAAAATTTTTAACCACTTACACCTTACCCAAAAACGCTCCAGACACCGCCGAATTGGTGAAACTATCTTTCAAGCAGGGACTACCGACAGCCATCAATGGCAAAAAAATGACCCTCTCTGAGCTTATCGTCAGTTTGAATAAGATTGCTGGCAAGCATGGGGTGGGGACGGTGCAGCTTTTGGAAGACCGTTTGGTTGGATTGAAAAATAGAGGAGTGTATGAGCACCCAGCCGCGCATGTCATCATCGAAGCACACAGAAATCTTGAGAAATATGTTTCTACCAAGAATCTGAATGAGCTGAAAGAAACAATGGATACAAAATGGGGGTATATGTGTTACAGCGCGCTTTGGTTTGATCAATCAATGGAAGCCATCAATGCTTTTAATGATTCAGTCAATGAGCGTGTGGAGGGAGTTGTTACGATAAGTCTCTATAAAGGCAATACTACTGTGGTAGCTGTCACTTCTCCGTACGCGCTTTCTTTCACTTCCTTCAATAATGATGAGGGGTACGATTTCAATGTGAACAACAGCGCGGGATTTATCGAAGTGTACACATTGCAAATGAGACTGGCCAAAGAAATAGATAACGAAAAAGCAAAAAAATATGGCAAATAAAATCTTAAAAAAATTAAATAATCCTTGGAATTTAAAAAAATTAATGCTCGCGGAAATTAATAAAAATGGCGGGTTTGTTAATTGTCATGCGCATTTTGACAAGGCTTATTTTATAACGCGAGAAGGTCTATCCAAGTCTATGGTCAGTATGGAAGAAAAATGGCGCATGTCGGACGGCATAAAAAAAGCTAGCACTGTGGAAGACATAAAAGTTAGAATTCGGCGGGCGCTGGATTTTCTTATCGAGCAGGAATGCAAGCTTACATGCACTTTTGTCGATGCGTATGACGCTGTCGGACACAAAGCGATTGATGCCGCTCTTGCTGTCAAAAAAGAATATAAAAATAAAATAAAATTACTAATCGTGACTCAGCCTTTAGGGGGATTGGTGGACGAAAAAGCCCGCAAACTTTATGAAGAAATTACCGCCAAGGCGGATATTGCCGGAGGGTTGCCTTCCAAAGATCGGCCGAATGATGAAGCGCATTTAGATTATCTTTTTAAAATTGCCAAGAAATTAAACAAGCCGGTTCATATACACATCGACCAAGAAAATAATCCAAATGAACGCGACACGGAAAAATTAATCGCGGCGGTAAAGCGTCATAAATATCAAAATAGAACAGTGGCAGTGCATGCCATCTCTACCTCTGCTCAGCCGAAAGAGTATCGCGTAAAAATTTATAAAGAACTGGCAAAACTCGGTATTGCTGTGGCTGTGTGTCCTTCTGCGGCATTATCAATGCGGCAACTAGATCAATTTCAAGCGCCAGTGCACAACTCGATTGCAAATGTGCCGGAAATGCTTGAGGCTGGTGTGTTGGTCGGTCTCGGTGTCGACAATATTGCGGATTTCTATGAGCCTTTTGTAAACGGAGATATGTGGATTGAATTGCGGATTATGCAAGAAGCCTGCCGATATTATAATCTTGATGAACTTGTAAAAATCGCTTCTGTGAATGGGGCGAAGATTTTGGCGTATAAATAGCAATCTCTTTTTTGGCATACCTTTTGAACCGTCACATAATTTTCTGGCTGAAAATTTGTTCCTTCTCGCGCCGTCGCGCTGCGAAAGACGCTTCAAAAGATATGCCCGCAACGAGATTGCTATTGATTTTCCAAAAACTGGAAAATCTTTTCGTTGGTTAGGACATTTTCGGCGTGCATTCTTGCTCGCTCGGGGTCGGCATCTTTGTAGTGTTCCAAGATGTGCGCCACTTCTTTGACAATTTTATCTTCGTCGGCAACTATTTTTTCCACTTTGGCTATCTCGTTTAATATGAGCGCGAGTTTGGCTTTCTTTTCCGCATCGTTTCGGAAATCTTTCCTTAAATCTTCTTTATTTTTTTTGAGATGTTTTAAATAATCTTCAAATTTGAGTCCCATCTGAGTAATGTCTGCTTCCATTCTGTGTAAAATTTTATCCAGTTCGACTTCTATTAAAATCTCCGGTATTTCCATCTCGCTTTCGTCGATTATTTTCTCAATAATTTTCAATCGAGTCTTTTCTTTTTGCTGATTTTCCTTTTCTAGTTTTATATTTTCTTTTAGTTGTGTTTTAAAGTCTGCAATGTCCTTAAAAGGACCAAGAGCTTTTACGAAATCATCATTAAATTCAGGTAATTCCCTAGACGCTTCTTTGGAAGCGTCGGGCGATCCAGCTTCGCTGGATTTAGCCTCCTTCATGTGTACTTGGGGCGCTCTCGATTTTCGAATATCCATTATGGTATCTTCCAAATCTTTTTCGGTTACCAGAATATTTTTTTCAGCTTCGGTAATATCTCCGATTATTTTTTTTGCGAGCTTTTTATAGTCGGAAAGTTTGATCGATGGTAAGACGGCGGTTTTTATTTTAAAGCCGAGAGGATTTTTGCGAGCCAATTTGGTAATTGCGACTTCCGGCCGGCTAATGGCGTCTATTTTCTCACTCTCAATTATTTTCGGATAATGTTCGGCAAGTGCGAGCTCTGCCATTTCTTCCAAAATGCTTATTTCCGGAATTTTAGATAAGAGAACATTTTCCGGCACTTTGCCTTTTCTGAATCCATCTATTTCTAAATTGGCGCCAAGCTTCTTTAAAGCCGTGTTGAAATAGCCCTCAAACACTTCAATTGGAAGCTCTCCCTCGATCTCCACCTCGCTTTTTGGCAATTTTTTAACTGTTATTTTCATCCCGTACGAAATAGGAAATCTTTAGATTTCCGTATTTAATTTGTCTTTTAATTGTTTCAACCCAATCCTAAATATCCAGCTTAGCATAGAAACTGATTTTAACAAGCTTATTTCGTACGGGACTAGTTTATCGCATCTACATCTACGCCGGTCGTTATATCCGTGTTTCCGAGTTCTGTTTCTAGGGAATTTAATTCCGCCGTGTCTTCATTGGTGACGGTCGGTTGTACGGGACTTTTTATGGTATTTTTATTTGATTGCCAAATATATATCCCTCCAATAACCAAGATAATTATAATTATCACTAGTCCAACGAACGCTCCATTTGCTTTTTTTTCTGGTTCCATTTTTTTTGTTTCTTAAAATTTATAATGTCATAAGGTTTTTAAAATAATTTATTCGTCGGACTCGGTCGTTTCAGGGTTTGCGTTTCTCTCGGCTTCTATTTTGAGTTTTACTGCATCTTTCAACGCTTTAACGCCGTCGTTTAGCGCTTTGTGAGCATCTTTTATGAGAGTTTCAATTTCCTTTGTTAGTGTTTTGAGAGCAGTTTTGTTTTCAGCTGTAAGTTGATCTGTTGAAATCACAAAAAGAGCATTTGCCGCTACAATTTTTTCTCCGATAATTGATATTTTTGCATCTACTGCGGCAACTAAATTTTCAGTATTTGTAGTATCTATCCCTTTAGCTGCGAGTTTGGTTATTTGCTCGCCTACTCTTACCTTTAGGTTATTTATTTTTTCAACTGCTGTGTCAAATCTTTTTAGTGCATTTTCTCTTCCCGTGATTCGGATCTCTTTTATTTGCGCTTTTGCCGTGTCTTTCTCTTCCTTTATTTTAGTCTTCAAATCTTCCATTTTCGCCTTTGCCATTTCTCGAGTTGCTTTTATTTCCGTTTGAATTTCATCTCTCTTGGCTTTTATTTCTGTTTCAATCTCAGCTCTTTTGGCTTCCATTTCAGCTTTTATTTC
>CAYHBT010000007.1:12610-14636 GCA_964354935.1 uncultured Candidatus Saccharibacteria bacterium | reverse complement strand
ATTATATCAAGAAAGCTACCAAAAGTAACGCAACAATGTTCAAGATTTTTATCATCGGGTTTATGGCTGGACCAGCGGTGTCTTTGTATGGATCGCCGACGGTATCTCCAGTAACTGCCGCCTTGTGTGCGTCGGATCCTTTTCCGCCGTGGTTGCCTTGTTCGATGTGCTTCTTAGCGTTATCCCAAGCGCCTCCGCCGGAGGTCATGGATATTGCCACAAAGAGTCCGGTGATGATTGAGCCGACGAGAAGTCCACCTAATACTATCAAACCATTTTCTTTTCCAAAAATTACAATTACCGCGATTGGCGCCAAGACTGGTATCAAGGCTGGCAGAATCATTTGTTTGATTGCCGCGCCGGTGATGATTGAGACAGCTTTCGCATAGTCAGGTTTCGCTTTACCTTCCATTATTCCTTTTATTTCTCTAAATTGTCTGCGGATTTCTTCCACCACTTTGCCTGCGGTTTTTCCAACGGCTTCCATGCAAAGCGCGCCGAAGTAGTAGGGGAGAAGACCTCCAATGAAGAGACCAACGATGACATATGGATTACTCAAATCAAACGAAATATGTTTGCCGGCTTTGATGATTTCTTCCGTATAAGAAGCAAACAATACGAGTGATGCCAAACCTGCTGAACCGATGGCGTAACCCTTTGTGACTGCTTTTGTAGTGTTGCCGACTGCGTCTAATGGATCTGTGACATCGCGAACTTCTTTTGGCAATTCTGCCATTTCTGCAATACCTCCAGCATTGTCCGTAATGGGACCGTAGGCATCTATGGCGACAATGATTCCCGTCATTGAAAGCATTGACATAGCTGCTATTGCGATACCATACAATCCGCCATAGTGATAACTGAGTAAAATTCCAAGGACAATAGTGATGAGGGGCCAAGCGGTGGATTTCATTGAGATAGCCAAACCTTGAATGACATTTGTGCCGTGACCGGAGACTGATGCGAGAGCGATAGATTTTACTGGAGCGTACTTGGTCGAAGTGAAGTATTCAGTGATGATGACCAGAGCGCCGGTGACGATGAGTCCGATAAGAGAACAAATAAATAAATCCGCGACTGAATACTTGCCGTTTCCTGTCATTAATAATTTTGTGACGGGGTAGAAGGCAATAGCGGCGATGACACCGGAAGCGATGAGACCTTTATACAAAGCGCCCATTATGTTTTGAGATTTATCTCCGCCTTCACTCAAGCGCACAAACCAAGTGCCTATAATTGATGCGAAAATTGCTATACCGCCGATGACGAGGGGATAGATGACTGCATTTGGAAATTTTGCAAAAAGAAGCGAACCGAGCAACATTGTAGCGACAGATGTGACGGCGTATGTCTCAAACAAGTCTGCCGCCATGCCAGCGCAGTCTCCGACATTGTCTCCGACATTGTCTGCGATAACCCCTGGATTTCTTGGATCATCTTCTGGAATGCCAGCTTCGAGTTTGCCAACCAAGTCCGCGCCGACATCGGCCGCCTTGGTGAAAATTCCTCCACCCAATCTAGCGAAAACGGAAATAAGAGATGCTCCGAATCCGAGTCCGACTAATGCAGTGATATCTTTTGTAATTGCATAAAATAGCGTGACGCCGAGGAGTGCAAGGCCGACCACCAAAAGTCCGGTGACTGTGCCACCCTTAAATGCTAAAGAAAGAGCGTCGCTGATTCCGTTTCTGGCCGCTTCTGCTGTTCTGACATTTGCGCGAACGGAAACATTCATTCCGATATATCCCGCTAAAGCGGAAAAGACAGCTCCCACTAAGAATCCGAAAGCCATAGTCCAGCCGAGTTTAGGGATAAAACCTATAACAAAGAAAAGTACCGCGGCGATTATGCCGATAGTTTTATACTGCTTGTTTAAATAAGCGCTGGCGCCTTCTTGAATCGCCTTGGCAATTTCCTGCATTCTCTGATTGCCGGCGCTTTTTGCCAAAATAGATTTTGCTAAAAGAAGACCATAAACGATAGCTACAACTGCGCTAATAACTGCAAACCATAGAAAGTTACTCAT
>CAYHBT010000007.1:0-12510 GCA_964354935.1 uncultured Candidatus Saccharibacteria bacterium | reverse complement strand
CATAAACGATAGCTACAACTGCGCTAATAACTGCAAACCATAGAAAGTTACTCATATTTTTTTCTACCAGATGGCAGATTAATTAATAATAATAATTTATTTTTCCTCTTTCACTGTATCAGAAACATTTTCTGACGCAACTGCTTCCGCTTTCTCAGTCATTCCATCTCCTTTGATGTCTATTCTCCAGCCGGTCAATTTTGCCGCTAGGCGCACATTCTGCCCGCCCTTGCCGATAGCGAGGGAAAGCTGATCGTCTGCCACTTCTACTAAAGCCTTGTGTTCTTTTTCATCGATTTCGATTGAAATGACTTTAGCCGGAGAGATAGAATTAGAAACAAAAATTTTAGGATCTTCATTCCAAGGAATGATATCGATTTTTTCTCCACCTAATTCTTGGGTAATAGTGTTTACACGCGTGCCTTTTTGCCCGACGCAGGAACCGACGGCGTCGATGTGTTCATCTTTGGAGAAGACGGCGATTTTAGAACGAGCGCCAGCTTCGCGAGCGATTGATTTTATCTCCACGATGCCATTTTGGATTTCCGGAGCTTCAATTGAGAAAAGCTTTTCAATAAATTTTGGGTGAGTGCGAGAAAGGCGCAAGTTTATGCCTCGAGGAGAATCCTCGACAGAATATAGGTATGCGCGTATTCGCTGGCCCCTTTGGAAAAATTCTCCGGGGATCTGCTCTTCTGCCGGCAATATGCCTGTCGCTCGATTGAAATCGACATAGACATTGCCTCGTTCTACTTTCTGCACGATTCCACCGACGATTTCACCTTCTTTGGTGCCGTATTCATCGATGATAGATGTGCGTTCCGCTTCGCGAATCTTTTGAATAATGACTTGCTTGGCTGTCTGTGCGGCGATGCGCCCGTAATCGTCTTTTTGTTCAAGTGGGAAAATTACCTCGTCGTTCAATTCGACATCTTTTTTGATTTTCTTGGCGTCTTCGAGCAGTATGTGATGCTCGGCGTTGAAATGCACTCGCTCATCACTAGGGTCTTTTAGGGAATACTCACCTCCTTCTTTGTTTGAATCCATTATCGCGATACTTTCGTCCACCACAATTTTTATCTGAAAGAAATCTGTCTTGCCGGTTTCCATATCGAATTTGGCGCGCACTATCTGCCCTTTTTTGCCGTAATCTTTTTTGTACGCCGCCGCCATCGCTTGCTCGATTGCGTCCAAGATTTTTTCTTTTGGAATTTTTCGTTCCTCTTCTAATTGCTCTAAAGCTGATTTGAATGTTTTTAGGTCTAACATAGTGATTTTTAAGGAATGTAATGACTATAAAAATCCGTATCCCGTACGAAGTCCGCTTAGGCGGCAGCCGTCAAGCGGCTTACTTCGTACGGGATTAAGAAAAATATACTCACTTCATTCGTTATTTTTCTAAAAATAAAAGCCCTGTTGCGACAGGACTAATACAAACTAAGATAACATAATTATCTTTTTTTTGCAATAATTTTGTTTTCAATATAGTTTGACTTTAAGAATTAGCAAAAATAGTTAGCTTAAATTTACAAAGTTTACTACACTTACAAAAAACAACTGCTCGTGTGAGCAGGTTTGTTTAAATGCAAAAAACAAAGAACATTGACAAGAGAATAGTGTATTATGAAGACAAAAATAATTGTTATCGTGGTGTTGATTTTGGGGTTGTTGGGAAAGACAAGCGCGCAAATTCCTGAATACATTTTAGTTGACCTAGGCACACTCGGAGGTAACGATAGTACTGCATACGGAATCAACAACATCGGTCAGGTAGTTGGTATGGCGAGCACAGAAAATGGGCAAGGCCACGCCTTCCTCTACTCAAATGGTTTCATGCAAGACCTCGGCACACTCGGAGGTGACAATAGTATTGCATACGGAATCAACAATATCGGTCAGGTGGTGGGTTCTTCAACAATTAACAACAAAAACTTATATCCCCCTTTTCATGCCTTCCTCTATTCAAACGGCTCTATGCAAGATATTAGCGGAAGAAATGTTGCTATAGCATATGGAATTAACAACAAAGGTCAAGTGATTGGTACTCTTACTTCTGCTTCTGGTTCAGGCTACCGTGCTTTTCTTTATTCAGACGGCTCCATGAAAGGTCTAGGAACGCTTGGAGGTCCTTCTAGCGGTGGATCAAGTGTAAATGATAATGGCTATGTGGTAGGTTGGTCGGAAATCTCTTCTGGTGTACGACCACTATCACACGCCTTCCTTTACTCAAATGGTTCTATGCAAGATCTGGGGACACTAGAAGGTCATAATTCTAGTCATTCATCCGGAATCAATAACAACGGACAGATGGTTGGTGTATCATACAATCCTTCGTCTGGATTCGAATACGCCTTCCTCTATTCAAACGGTGTTATGCAAAATCTAGGGACATTGGGTGGTGAATACAGTTATGCACTTGGGATTAATGACAATGGCTATGTGGTAGGTTACTCAACTGCTGGTGGAGATCCTAGTAAACACCTCAATCGTGCCTTTCTCTACTCAAATGGGTCAATGAGAGATTTGAACAATCTCATTTATCCGAATTCGGGATGGCATCTTAGCCGGGCACACGCGATTAATAACAGAGGACAGATCGTTGGTTATGGAAGAAACCCATCAGGCAAATGGCTCGCGTTTTTACTCAACCCTGCATCTTTGAGTTGGAGGAATACGATAGAAATCCAGCCGGTGCAGCCTATTTACGGAGTCTTTCCTGCGAAGGAAGATGGCAAAGATAGTTTGGTGGTGGTGACACATGGGTGGATTCCGAAAGAACATGAGCAAACGTCACCTCCCAATCCTGATTGGGTTGATGATATGGTGAAAGCCATTCGGGGAAACTTGGCAGTTCGGGGACTCAAAAACTGGCAGGTTGAGCCGTACAAGTGGACGGAAAAGGCGTGGGTCTATAAGAAAGACGGAGGACCCGAAACTGCTCTCTATGCCGGAGAAAAAGAAGGTGGAAACTTGGGTGATTATATTGGTAGCCAAGGTTGGAGTCATGTTCACCTCTTTGGACACAGCGCAGGGGCAGCAGTCATTCAAGTTGCGGCACTAAACATTAAAAGCAAAAACATAAACACAGTTATCCATACTACTTTTCTAGATCCGTATATTGGGTTCACCTATGGGGGCAAAAGTAAATATGGATTATCTGCAAATTGGGCAGACAGCTATTTTGTCTGGGATCCAGACACATATGATCACTTATTCTTAAGACGGACTGCAAGCAAGCTAGACCACGCTTACAATGTGGACGTAATGCAGCTTGATCTAAACAAAATCTCACTTGGAAGATATCGTTCTACAGCAGGAGGAGGCATTGAGGAATGTTTTGAGACAGTCACATCACATGACTGGCCTCGGGACTTCTATAAAAACACGATTCCCCTTGTTCCTCTTAATGCGCAGCTAGGTTCGGAAGGTTTCGGTTTTCCTTTGAGCAAAGAAGGGGGAAACTGGGACTTTGCTTTGGCAAATTATTCCAAATACGCGGACCCCGTTCGAGTTCTCGGGACTCCGGATGCACCATGTCCTTTGGGACATGACTACTCAATTCCTGTATATCCCTCTTGGCTGGTGAATTTTAAGCAAAATCCATTAGTTACAAGCGTTTCTGGGATCATCCAAAATAACGGGAACGGACTTACCATAACTTCCGGCGGGCGACTGCAACAACAATCAGTTAGAAAAGCAGTGGTGTCTTCAGAACCCGCATGGATAGCCATCTCAATCATTGTCACCAATGTCGCTAATCTTATTTCCTTTGATGCGGAATTCTTGAGCGCTAAGGCACAAGGATTGTTTATGGCATATTGGGAAACAAATGCAATTGGCTCAATTGATGAGCGCGTAGTATTGTCGGGGCTTCAGCATTACACATATGTTTTACCCTCGATTATTACAAACAATTCCTACACACTTGGATTCCGTTTAGATTCATTTTCGAACACGGTTTCAAGTGTCTCAATAACAAATGTTTCGCTCAGTTTTGTAGGTATAGCAGATCCATTCAATCTTTCCTTTTCAGGAAAAGACATGAACGGATTTAATCTGCTTAAACTGACAGGACCTTCAGGCTTCGATTATTCTATTGAAGCTTCCACGAATCTCATTGATTGGAAAACAATGGCGGTTCTTATAAACACGAATGGAACGGTGTCATTCGTGGACAGGCAATCAACAAATTCCACTGCAAGATTTTACCGAGCAGTTGGATATTAACAGTTCTTCATCATCTCTCAGAGAGCTCGCTTTGGCGGGCTCTTTTTTATTGAGTACTTTTCTTTTTAGATTTTAGGTAACCTAAAATTGCTCCAATGAATGAACCGACAATAAACAATATTGCAATATAAAAAATTGGTAATAAAGCAAAAGGAATATCTTGGAAAAAGGATCTAACAGCTTCCACATTATCAAGTAACGGCAGAAAAGGAATTAGCGGAATATAAAAAGAAAAAGTGCATCCCCAACTATCATCTGGGCTAATAAATGGACAGGCATAAGCAAACCCAATTAATATGAGAGCAATCCCTCCCCCAATTATTCCTCCTCTTAACCAATAAGGCATTTTTTTCCAAAAGCTCATTAATTTATTATATCACTTCCTTTACTTTTCAGTCACTGCGTCTAATTCTACTCAAATCCACAAGGACAGCCCTTACAAATAATGTAAACTTTACAAACTGCTTTCTTTAATATCCGCATCTCGTAGAATATTTTTAATAATTTTAGGGTGAATAATCTTTGAAGCATGATTAGGAATAGTGATACGCACTCCTCTTTCGTTGTGAAAAATCATATGGCTTCCATTTTGACGAGACAAGCAAAATCCTTTTGCTTCTATAATTTTCCTAATCTGACGAGCAGTGAAGCGTAAGGATTTAGGAGACATAGCTAAGCTACAGCAATTTGAAAATTAGAAAGACTAAAAGATCTTTCTGGGGCATTTAATTTTTCTCTTTTTATTGTTCTGTCTTCCAGATGAAGTTTGATAGCATCTTTAATATTTTTTACAACTTCTTCGTAGGTCTTACCTTGGGTATAGCATCCCTGTAAATCCAAACACTCGGCGACAAAGCCGTGTTTATCTTGCTCCATAATTACTGAAAAATTTTGTATTTTCATACAGTAAAATATATCAAATTATTCATCAAAAAGCAAAAGCAATTTGCAAGGACAGTTCTTACGGATTACGAATTATTACTTAGCTTTTGGTTCTACAGCGTCCAATTCCACATAGAATGCAGAGCCTTTGCCTACTTCAGATTCCGCCCAAACCTTGCCTTTATGCGCTTCGATGATTAGTTTTACGGAATATAGACCATAGCCAGTGCTGTCGACATTGATTTTGACGGAGTCTTTGCCCCGTCCGCCTTCGGTAAACAACCCCTTCTTGTCTTCATCAGTTATACCTATGCCGGTGTCTTTGATGGAAAATTTAACTTTCCCGTTGCCGTCTTCGAGCGAGACCGTGATTTTACCCGTCTTGGTGTATTTGATGGAATTGTCGATCAGATTGTTTACCGCTTCACGAAGCCAAAAAGCGTCGCCCAAGACATTGTACACATCGTCTTTGCTGTCGTGTATCAAGCTTTCCATCACTAGACCCTTGGCTTCCGCCTGAATTTTTTTCTCGGCAAAAGTTTTCAAAATTATTTCCTTGAAATCAAGCGTTTTCATCTCATATTTGACTGTGCCGGTAGACAAATTTGCAGCATTTAAAACCAAATCGACAGTCTCGATTCCCATATTGTCCGATTCTAAACCTTGCTTTGCTCGTTTCTGCACTTCCGCGTTTGCTTCGCCGAAAGTGCCGTCCAAAATTCCGGCGAAAATATATTTAGAGCGAGTGAAAGAGCTTTTGACTTTGTGCGTGACCAAGTGCACCAAGGATTCGCGTTGCTTGAGCAGGCCTTCAAGTTGAATATTAAGTTTCTCAATGTGTGTCCTTTGGTCAGATTCCTTTTTTAAATTTCGGAAGAGAATGATGCTGAGCCCCGCGAGCAAGATCATAGTCAAGATAGTCAGCAACTTATTTGTCGTGCTTGTGATGAAAAATAATTGTCCGCCCATCAATATCATCAGACCAACGACGAGATAATGCGTGCCGAGCAAATGAATCTTGAAAATATCCAATTCAAACACCGAATAGATGATGGCGACAAGAAAGATAGGCAAGAGGAACAAGCTGTATAAGTTCATCTCATAATATCCGGTGATCGAAGCGAGGTATTCGGTGATGCCGAATGTCGCCAAAAACAAAAACATCGAGCCGAGCACAACCAAATCGGATATTTTCTGCTTGCGCGGGAGGCTTTTGAATAGGGGAGAAAGCATATAACTGAGAAATACGACCAAGATAGCTCCCTCTAGAAAAAGTTTGTAGTTGCTAAGAAATTCACTGTTACCCGCCTCGCACCAATAAGAATTAAATCCAGTCACTGATTGTAATGTGACTGTTAAAAATAATGCCGGCAAAGTCAGAGCGAAGAGGGCTATTTTCCAAAAAGTTGATATGTCAGATTTTTTTACGAAAACAAGTGCAAAATATAGACCAAGAACATAAAACACAATCTCTATGTAGTCGAGTGGAGCCCAAAGAGCATAAATCAGATTATATTTTTCTGATGTCCAAATTATAAAATCTCCCAAAAGCCAAAGTGAGAAAACAACAATGAAAGATAAAAATATTTTTGAGAAAAAGTTATATTTTGATTTTACAAAAACAAAAATACCTAAAATGAGCGATAAAACCGTGGGAATTACATGTGAATAAGAAGCTATAGTCCTAGTCGCTTCTGTAGATGCTTCAAAACAAGTGCTTATAATATTTTCCATATCTATTTTTGTTTTTCTATTAGAATGTCTTTAACTTTATAATCATGATGATACCACAATTCGTCTGTCTCTAAATCTAGTGGCTCCAAGGGAACTATGAGGGGTTTAATACCAACTAGATTTATTACCTTTTCTATTGCTGGTAAAACTACTTTTTTAGTAAAATCTTCCTCAGTGTCTTTTAATGTTAAAAAATTTTCAAATAAAATTCCAAAACAAGTAAAAAGTGTCAACAGGCTCAAATAATAATTTTCTGGTTTTCCGCCTTTTCTTTGAAACCAATCCGATGCTTCGTAAAAATCTAAGTCTTTCGGATTATATCCATGCCTAATAAATAATTCTTTATGAAAATCCATTAACGAATCTTCCCAAAGTGTTTTTATATCTTTTATTTTATGTCCGTTAGATTTATTAAAATCTATGATATTGATAAATTCATTTTTTGACCCACCACGCCTTCCAGTGCCATGATGCAAAGTAAGTTTTCCTAAAGAATATTTGAATTCGTTTTCAGGAGTGAATTTGTCATCATGGTATTCGCATATTACTGGATGCAGATCGTTTTCTTTCGCTAAAGATATAAATCTTCTGGTCTCATGATTCGGTGTAGCTACTTGTCGAAATAGAACCGCGCATTTTTTCTTTTTTAAAATCTCCGGAATATCACCTTTCAACAATTCTTCCACTTTTGCCATCAGCACAGGGTCTTTTCTGCGTTCGTCCAAGAGCCGAAGCGCCTCAGACAGGGGAGTGTAGACGATCTGATTAAAGATATTCCGATCGTTCATTATTGCATTATAATCGCCGATTTTAACATCCATAAGGCTAGTATAACATACCGATTAAATTCGAGCAGATTTTTTCCTTGACTTTTGGTCGCTGGGGTAGACTTAATATAAGTTATATACCTTTAATTCACCATTATGGTGGACGAATACAAAGTATTGACAAGTCATCGTTTTTTTGACTATACTAGCTTATGGCAGTCATACTTGAAGGGTTTTCTAGAACTTTTTCTGAATATCTACTCATTCCTCGATTAACCAAGAGGATTCATCTTCCTGCAAATGTCTCTGTGCGAAGTCCTGTCGCACGGTTTAAGAAAGGCGAGGACAGCCGTTTCTTTTTGAATATTCCAGTTGTGTCCGCTAGTATGCAATCCGTCTCCGGAGTGGATATGGGGGTGGCTTTGGCTCGGCAGGGCGGAATGGCATTTGTGTTCTGCTCGCAATCTATAGAATCACAGGCCGCGATGATTGCAAAGATAAAGGCACACAAAGCGGGATTCGTCAGAAGCACTCTGAATGTAAAACCAAGTACAACTCTAAGGGAATTGCTTGATCTTATGCGTCGTGAGGGACACTCTACTGTAGCGGTCACGCGCGATGGGTCTAGTTTTGGCATCTTTGAAGGTATAATTACTGATAAAGATTTCTGGGAGTTTGAAGATGATCTTAGTTCTCTTGTGAGTTTATACATGACACCAAAAGAAAAGGTAATTTATGGTGAGGTTGGAATCTCACTCAAATCAGCCAATCAGTTGCTTCACAAACACAAAAAAGAAGCTCTACCAATTTTAGAAAAAGATGGCAGCTTGAATTCAATTGTTTTCAAAAAGGACTATGATGCTCACAGGAACAATCCTCTTGAACTTCTTGATCAAGAGAAACGACTAGTGGCAGCCGCTGGGATAAATACGCATGATTATAAAGACCGTCTTCCTGCATTAGTTGATGCAGGTGTGGATGTAGTCGCGTTTGACTCTTCAGATGGGTTCTCAGAATTTCAACGAGATGCAGCCTTGTGGGCTAGAGAGAAATATGGTGACACAATCGTGATTGGCGGTGGCAACATTGTTTCATCCGAGGGATTTCGTTATTTAGTCGAAGAAGCCAAAGTTGATTTTGTAAAAGTTGGCATAGGTGGGGGCTCTATCTGCATTACTCGTGAGCAGAAAGGTATTGGTCGTGGACAAGCGTCGGCATTGATGGAGGTTGTTTCTGAACGCAACCGTTACTTCAAAGAGACGGGAACATATGTTCCAATTTGTTCTGATGGTGGCTTGGCTAATGACACTCAAATTATTATTGCTCTGGCTATGGGCGCCGACTTTGTGATGATGGGGCGATATTTTGCTATGACAAATGAAAGTCCTACACGGAATGTTACGATAAAAAACAGCCTCTTTAAGCCATATTGGGGAGAAGGTTCTAATCGGGCTAGAAATTGGCAACGGTATGGTGAAGGGAAACTATCCGGTAATTTACAGTTCGAAGAAGGTATTGATGGCTATGTCCCTGTGGTTGGGTCAGTAAAAGATGTACTGGCTGTAACCCTTGCGAAACTGCGTTCAACAATGTCCAACTTAGGATCAATGAATTTAAGCGAGTTTGCCACGAACGCAATTCTGACACTCGTTTCAGAACAGTCGATCGTAGAGGGTGGTACTAGCAACATTGTTCAAATTGAATCTGAATCTGATGCCATGTGTCAAGTTTAAAAATACTGAATCGCCTCTTCATCGGACAAAGGTGGCTGTCCGAGAGATGGCCGATGCTCAACTCATATGCGAATCGAACTCGATAAAGATATCGAGCCGAGAATTTAGCGTTATGCTTGAATCCCTCAAGCGGGCATCCTTATCCTTTACCACAACGGTGAAAGATCATATAACGAATCGCGCGCAGAGTCTTTTTAGAGTTTCAGTACCGTCACTGGAGCAAAAGATAAAGACCGTATTTTCACATAGGGATTTTGGTCGCACAAAGGGGAACATCCTAGAGGATGTCGAAGCAATGAAAATGGTCGATCGAGCACTAAAGTCAGATACTCAAGAGATACGCTTGTTCTGTACTGGATTCCCAATGAAGATTTTCAATCCGCTTGAAACAAATTATGAAGGGGATTCAGTGGACCTCGGCGACATATCGGTTCTTCTCAGGTTTGCGGAGCTTGCCAAAGTGCTTACGCACTTCGGAAGTCAGATCGGCAAGAAATTTTCTGTGGTCATAGTATCGGATGGCAGGATGAATGCTGGAATGTTCAAAGTTGATCCGCGAATCTGTGATTCATATGTGACGAAACTTAACGCTATGATCAGCGAGCTTGGTATCTCGTCTTTTGTCTCCGTTCGAGAATTCTTTTCGTTGCTTGTGCTAGACGAAAGTCGAAAAAATGAATACGAACATCTTACGAAAAAGATTAAGGCTGAATGTCATGCAAAATTTGACCATCTTTTGAATTTGGAATATCTAGAACAGAGCATAAAATTAGCACTCAAGCGGGAATATTGTGATTACCATGGATCATCATTCGGGCACTTGTTCGATTCGACGATTGGAAGTGTTCGTTATGATGGGATCGAACAATTCAGTAAAAACTTCGGTCTCAATTTTCTGAAGACTTACTCAATGATTTTGGAGAGTATCCTCTGGGGTCAGAAAATAGAGCAAACTAAATCATATGAAGGCCTCTTTGCGGGTTTACAGGAACGGATGAGGGCGAATTTTCTTGAGGAATTGAGGCGAGAACGCTCGGTAACTATAAGAAAGGCGTGGCACAGCACGATTGAATATTTTGCTGTTCTTGAAGTGAATAAAGCAACCAAGATCTTGAATGCTTTCTTTCCTGATGGAGTAAGAATAACGACTCGTCCAAAGGAAGGACAAATTGGTGTCCATACCTCTGATCAAAATTGTCCAGCACTCTTCTCGTACCATTCAATCCCTGTTATTATTCCATGCAATAACGGAAAGAATGTTAAAGTGGATTTTCAGCTTAAACTTAATGTTTTAATAAATGGTTATCGTCCTGTATTGCTCAACGGTACCGACATCATATGTTATGAACATCCCAATGTTTCATCCTTGCCGATTGAGCAGTTGCCTTGGGTGAGGGGAAGCAATCGAAGTAAAAAAATATGCAAAGTTGTGGAGGGCTTGGTAACCTAGGCGGTGACTGAATTTGAGAATGCGCAAGAACCGTTCTTGCGCATTCAGACGGTGACTCAGAAAAAATAATTCCTCTAAATTAGATAGTTTAGTCGCAATTATGATAAAATCATTTTATGTTGAAAGTAGACGAAAAAAAATTCTGCACTCTCTATTTAGTACGCCATGGAGAGACAGAATGGAATGTGAAGAAGATAAACCAAGGTCAGTCTGAATCTTTTTAACTGAAGTCGGCATACAACAAGCAAAAGAAACAGCAGAAAAACTAAAAAGTATCAGATTTGATGCAATTTTTTCTTCCGACCTGTCCCGTACTTATAAAACAGCAGAAATTGTAAAACTTGACCG
Source organism: uncultured Candidatus Saccharibacteria bacterium (assembly GCA_964354935.1). Classification (GTDB taxonomy): domain Bacteria; phylum Patescibacteriota; class Minisyncoccia; order Phycocordibacterales; family UBA9973; genus UBA9973. The sequence goes on along the minus strand of CAYHBT010000007.1, from coordinate 1,369 downwards.
TAATATTGTTATTCAAACCTCTAAATTATTGAGAGAAAGAGCGCACGGGAGTTTTGAAGGAAAACATTCTGATGTATTTAAAGAAACATTAAAAGATAAATTAAAAGAAAGAGAGAATCTAACGGGTAAAGCATATCATTCGTTTAGACTTGCGCCTGATGTTGAGACCGATGAAGAAGTTGTAAATAGATTTTTAAGACAACTTAAGGAAATAGCTGTTATGTATTCGAACAAAAATGTTCTTGTTGTTACTCATGCTGGTTGTATAAGACAATTCCTTATAAAAATAGGTTATGCAGACAGAAAAACACTTTCGGGTGGATCCTTTAAACAAGGAGGACATGTGAAAATACTTTCAGACGGGGTAGAATTTTTTGTAAAAGAAGTGGAAGGTATTAGAAAACCAGAAGGGGGTGAATAAAAATAGTTCACTTATTGCCATGTATCTCATCAAATGAAACAGTGATGTATTCCGGTCTTTCAATCCCTAATTCTTTTTCGACAAATTCTTTGCTTGGATTTTCTCCGGTTACGATAATAAAATTTCCAACATCGTCAATAAGATTTAAAATTATTTTATAATTTTGGAGTTGAAAAAATTTCCTGCTTCCTGTCATTATTCGTTTTACGCCATATTGAGCGGTCAGTTCTTTTTTTAATTTTTCAAGATTGTCTATTCGCTCATCTTTTACGACTTCAAATTTACCATCAACAGCTTGGAAAATATTTAGAAATGATTCTTTGTCTTTTTCGACAATTTTTAAAACCTTCCCTTTTGGTTGATGAAAATATGTATCAATGAAATATGTCTCGTCAATAATTTTTGCTCCATTTTGCAATAACCTTTGTTCAACCTCTTGAACATTGTAAATTCTTGCTTTGATTTCTTGAATCATAATGGAACTTTTGTCTAATATGTTGTACTGCAGACCTCGCCGGCTTCTAAATCTTCTACGCATTGTATCGGCTCGCATTTTATCGCGCCGGTCTCGCAGACAATAGTGCAATCTTCGTTTTCACACATTTTAAAATCTGCGGCATTTAGCTCGTACCTTTTGAAATCCGAGAGTCCATTTGGCGGGCAATCGTCCGGATTGGAGCAATCACGCTGGGAACAAGCTTCCTTCGATGTGTCGCAGGCAACTTCGACGACGAAATCATAATCTTTTTTATAATAGAAAAAATACAAAGCGCAGCCAATTGCAACAAAACAGCTGAGTCCGATCAACCACAAAAACCAATTGTTCACTTTGTCCGTCTTTGGCATAGAAGCATTTTAGCATAATTGCGATAAAATTATCTAACTTTTAAATTCGCAAGGACAGTCCTTGCGGAATCCATTGTCACTCTTCCATATGATATGATGTCA
>CAYHBT010000006.1:34172-44269 GCA_964354935.1 uncultured Candidatus Saccharibacteria bacterium | reverse complement strand
CTCCACGCGGTTTTTCCGGTTGAGAACGGTTGATGATTTTTTTGCAACAGTGTCCGAGTTACTGTTGCGGGGATACGACGCGAGACTCGTACCTGGCGTGCCAGACACCGCCGTACGAGAACCCGTCCACACCCACCCGGAGCCGACCGCTGACGTCGAAGAACACACGGGCAACGAAGCCACCTTCTAACTCAAAAAGTGTGGCTCCTCTTCGACTAAGCTTGTCTTTGTGGTCCCGACAGAATCTCATGACTTGTCCCCGATTTTTCAAACGAGGACGATTTTCGCCCAGAGTAGGTAAAAAATCTGTGAACTTTCCGTTTTTCACCAAGTCGTGAAGGATAAAGTTCGTCGGCGTACTTGGGCTCATGACTTCCGGCAGAGCCAATCCATAGACTCTATCACCGAAGAGATCACTCCCTTCAAATTTCTCGGTGCCATCCGAGATGCCGACCGTCATGGTTTGGTCTTCAAAAACACGCTTGAGGTAAACCTTCACCTCTTGCGCTTTTTGAACGAGATTCCAATTTTGGCTAACCAAATAATCCGTCAACGGCCCGCGAAGCAAGCCTTGCTTCTGGGCATCAACGATTGCTTGAGGATTCAACCGAGGGTCGTCCCAGTCGATTCCGTGAATTAGGGCTGCGATTGCAGCCGCAGTTTGAGTACTCATACTATTTTACTGCAGGTTAACGCACTTTTTCCCTCATTCATTGCACACCTCAAATATATTGAGCCTGCCAAAGATTGTTGAAGAATTAGTGTTTCGCCACAGTTCAAAAGAAACACTTGTTCAACCCTCAGTGTTGAACACTTTTATTTCCTTAAAACTATGGCGATTTAGCAAGTTTTTTAAAGAACTTATCAACAATATATTATATACCTTTTACACTAAAAAGTCAAGAGGAGTTACGGAACCAAAATAATGTATTATTAGAGTACATGCCAAATACTTTTGATGAAGAAAAACAAAATAAAAAAATAGACGACTTACACAAAGAAGAGGAAGAACAATTAGTAGCAAGTTTGGCGGAATCAAAATATGGTCTGCCTTATATTGATTTATACCGTCTCGGCATAGACAACGAAGCGCTTCGCGCCATATCGCATGAAGAAGCGATGGAGAAAAAAATAGCTCCTTTTAAACTTTTCGGAAAAAACATTTTTATCGCTGTACGCTCCCCAAATCCGGAGTTGCTTGATAATCTAAAAGAAAGTATGGAAAGAATAAATCTGGTACCGACTTTTTATATGGCTTCGAATGCCAGCATCAACAAAGTTTGGGATAGATATAAAGAACTTTCTATGGCAGAAAGTTCGAAAGTCGGGGGCTTAGATATTTCCGGAGAAGTTTTGCGAGAGACAGCGAAAGATATACATCACATACAAGATATCGAGAAACTCATCGTCGAACAACTGGAAGGAAACAAGATTCACAAAATTTCCCGATTGCTTGAAGTGATTTTAGCCGGCGCCATCGCAATTAAAGCTTCAGATATACATATCGAACCGGAAAAAGATCGCGGACGATTGCGTTTGCGCCTCGACGGTGTGCTTCAAGATATCAATTTCTTCGGACTTGATGTGTATCGATTGCTTAATTCCCGCATCAAGCTTCTCTCCGGAATGAAACTCACCTCCAAAATCGCGCAAGACGGGCGTTTTAATATTATGGAAGGTGAAGAAGAAATCAGTATTCGTAGTTCGCTTATTCCGGGATCATATGGCGAATCGATTGTGATGCGCATACTCGACCCGAAAGCAATTCAGGTATCTATAGAGGAGCTCGGAATCGAACCATATCTGTTTGATATAGTAAAAAATGAAATTATAAAACCAAACGGGCTTATTTTAGTAACCGGTCCGACGGGTAGCGGAAAGACGACGACCCTTTACGCCTTTCTGCGAAAAATATATTCGACAGAAATAAATATAATCACCATTGAAGATCCCGTCGAATATCATCTAGTCGGCATCACTCAGACGCAGATAAGCGTAAAAAAAGGATACACCTTTCCGGAAGGACTGCGCTCGGCTCTGCGCCAAGATCCAGATGTAATAATGGTCGGCGAAATCCGCGACGGAGACACAGCGGAAATTTCCGTGCAATCGTCGCTCACAGGACATATGGTCTTTTCCACCCTACACACCAACAATGCCGCCGGCGTTATCCCTCGCCTAATCGATCTTGGAGTTAATCCAAAAATTTTGGTTTCTGCTTTGTCTCTCTCCATCGCGCAACGCTTGGTCCGCAGACTTTGCCAAGTATGCAGAAAAGAAAAAGACCCAAATGAAGAAGAGATTAAAATTATAAAAACAGTTCTGAATAGCATACAAGAAGAAGGAAAAAATTTCGCAAATTACAACATAAAACCGGAAGGTCCTTTCAAAATATTTTCGCCTGCCGGCTGTGACCAGTGCAACAACATCGGTTATCGCGGAAGAATCGGCATCTTCGAAGCGATTAAAACAGACGAATCAATTGAAAAAATAATTCCGGAAAATCCCAGCGAGCACGAAATAAAAAAAGTGGCGCACAGCCAAGGTATTCTATCGATGCGCCAAGATGCGATAGTGAAAATACTAAACGGTGTCACCTCAATCGAAGAAGCGCAAAGCGTGGTGGATTTGAAAGAGGAATAATCATTGCGTATGCATAATTAAAAACCCAATTTAGCATTTGCTTACGACCGTTAGTAAATGCTAAAATGTTTCTATGGAACAGCAAACAAAAAGACTGGGAACAACACAGAAAAAAGTACTTTTACTTTTATACGCTGGTCTGGCACTTGGTTTGACTAGATCTCCTAAAACGCATTGGTGGGTTTTGAAACAAATACCAAAAGAGTGGGAGAAAGTTAATCGCCAAGCCCTAGAACGAGCAATCAACTCTTTATATACTTCGCATTTAGTTCAAGAAAAGAATAATAAAGATGGTACAACGACACTCATTTTAAGCGAAAATGGAAAACAAAGAGCCTTAAGATTTAATATTGATAAGATGGAAATCAAGAAACCATCGCAATGGGACAAAAAATGGCGCATAGTTATGTTTGATATTCCGGAAAAATTAAGAAGGCTTCGTGATTCTCTGCGTATACATTTCCGAGAAATAGGTTTAATTGAACTTCAAAAATCGGTATTCGTATTCCCCTACCCTTGCAGTAAAGAAGTAGAATTTATTTTAGAATTTTATAATGCCAGAAAACATGTGCGTTTTATTTTAGCTGAAAAGGTAGACAACCAGCTGCATTTAATGAAAAAGTTTAATCTATGCTAATTTAGCATTTGCTTACGACCGTTTCTTATTGCTAAATAGAGTGATCAGAGAGGGTCGTCAACGCGATCCTTTTTTTTATTTAACACCCAAAAGAAGCTTATAGAGCTTTTCTTTTTCTTCGTTATAAATTTTCAAATCCTTTTCTTCCCACCCAATTCGTTCTGCTATGGCCACCATGGTACTCATTGTTCCCAGACAATTCATTAATGTATGAATATTCGCGCCAGTAGATTTGGTCTCTATAATTATACGAAGCCGGTCAATATCTTCTTTGGTTGGATATATATATTGGCTTTGATTCATTATTTTCCGGCGATTCATTCATGTTTTTATTATATCATCTCTCCTTTAAATACACATATCGCCGGGCCGCGCAGGATGATTTCTCCTTTTTGGTTTTCTGAAAGATATAAATTTCCACCAAGGAATTCTAGAGTTATTTCTTTTTCCGCTAGGTCTTGCCTAGCGGAAACTTTCCTGATTGCTGCGTACACGGCGCAGGCGCCAGTACCACAGGAAAGGGTTGAGCCAGAGCCGCGTTCCCAGACTTTTACTTTAAAATAATCATCTTGTACTTTTTCTACTAGTTCTACATTTATTTTATTTGGAAAGTGCGAGTCATTCTCAATTTTTGGACCAATTTGCGATATATTAATTTTAGAAATATTTTCTACGAATCCCACCGCATGCGGATTGCCCATCGAAACAAAATTAAATTCAATATTTTCGAGAGCGAGTGAATTTTTTGGAAAATCAGAATGAGAAAATTTTGGCACACCCATATTTACGGAAAAACTTCCGTCAGAATTACAGATTATTTTTTTTACCCCCGCCCTTGTGTCAATTGCTAGCTCCTTCGCGCCAGACTTTATGTGTTCTAAGAAAAATTTTGCCATACACCTGACTCCATTTCCGCACATTTCAGCTACAGTTCCATCAGCATTGTAATAATTCATAAAACAATCTGCTTTATCTGAATTTTCGACAAGAATTAAGCCGTCAGCGCCTATACCAAAATGCCTATCACATAAAAACGCGATTTTTTTTACATCTTTAATATTAAAAGACTGCGCATTATTTTCTTTGCGATTATCTATCATAATAAAGTCGTTGCCCGTGCCGTGATATTTGTAAAATGTAGTCATACTATTTAATATAACCTTTTTTTACTAATAATTCAGCAGTCAAAATAGCACCACCCGCCGCTCCGCGAATAGTATTGTGCGATAATGCCACACATTTCCAGCCTTGCCCCGCCGAAGCTTTAGCGGAGGCTGGGCCAAAAACAGAATCCTCTCGAATTCTTCCGACACTTATACCCATTCCCCTCTCTAAATCTCTATCGAGCCTAGTCTGCGGACGATTATCTTCCTCGAAATATTTCAGAAATGGTTTTGGTGCTGAAGGTAAATCTAATCCATCTAAAGGATTTTTAAAATTTTTCAAAGTTTCAATTAATTTTTCTTTAGAAACTTTTTTGCCGAATTTTATATTTATTGCCGCCATATGTCCGTCTAAAACAGGAACTCGTATGCAATTGGCGGAAATTTTTAAGCTATTTTCTAAAATAAATTTACCTTTTTTAATTTTTCCCAGAATCTTCGCTGGCTCTTTTTCTGATTTTTCTTCTTCTCCGCCAATATATGGTATGACATTACCAATTATCTCGGGCCAAGTTTCAAAAGTCTTACCCGCGCCGGAAATAGCCTGATAGGTGGAGACTACCACACCTCTCGGATTAAAATATTTCCACGCATGGAGCAGAGGCACATACGATTGCAGTGAACAATTGGGTTTTACGACAATAAAACCCGCCGTCCAACCATGATTTTTTTGTTGTGTAGAAATAATATCAAAATGCTCAGGATTAATTTCCGGTATAATCATTGGCACATCAGGAGTCCATCTGTGTGCTGAATTATTGGAAACAACTGCTATGCCCTTCCCCGCATAAGCTTCTTCAATTTTTTTTATAAACTCCTTATCTGCGTCTATGGCAGAAAAAACCAAACGGCATTTTTGGGAAATAACATCTATATCATCTTCTACAGAATAAATGGCTAAAGATCCTATTTTTTTTCCTGCTGATTTTCGGGAAGCAGCAACACAAACTACTTCAAACCAAGGATGGTTTTTGAGTAAAGAAATAAATTTCTGCCCAACCATACCAGTCGCTCCTAAAATTCCCACAGGAATTTTTTTGAACTTTTTTTTATTTGATTTTAGTGCCATTTCCTTTTGGGTTAAATGTATTTTTAATGTAAATGGGTATATTTTTTAGTCGGGCTGGCTTCATTGTTTTCGGGTGAATAACTTTTGCGCCAGCTAACGCCATTTTTTCCGCTTCATCATAGGAAATCTCTGGTATTATTGTCGCCTCTTTAGTTGTTCTCGGGTCGGCGGTCATTAGACCATCTACATCTGTCCAAATTTCAACAATCGAAGCATTAATAGCCGCGCCGACCAAAGAAGCAGTGTAATCAGAACCACCTCTGCCTAAAGTGGTAGTTATCCCCTCAAGCGTTGAACCTATGAATCCCCCCATAATAAAAAGTTTGCCTTTGTTTTTTATATTTTGAGCAATTAGTTGGTAAGAATTTTCAATATCGACATTAGCCTCGCCAAAATTATCGTCGGTTTTTATCACTAAACGAGAATCAATAAATTCACATATCACATTTCTGCTTTTTGTCGCTTCACTTATAATATAGGCCGAAAATTGCTCACCAAAACTAACGACAGCATCAAGTGAGCGTTTAGAAATTTCTCCTTTAATATAAACTTCTTTCAAGATTTCTTCCAGTTCGTTGTATTTTACATAGATTTTATCTAAAACCTTTTTTACATCTTCAATATTTACCAGTTCTCTAATTGCTTGATTGTGTCGCTCGCAAATATTATTAAAGATAATTTTATATTCTTCGTTTCTTCTAGAAGCGAGAGTCGCCAATTTTATCAATTCATCAGTAATTCCGCCCAAAGCAGACACGACAATCACGCAATTGCTTTCCTTTTGCGATTCTAAAATAATATCAATAACTTTTTTGATATTATTTGAGTTGGCCACCGAGGATCCTCCAAATTTTAATACTTTTGTTTCCATAGTTCTATTTAATCACTATTGCCCTGAGTTTGCCGAAGGGCCATTTTTATACTTTTTCAGCCCGAGGCTGATCCGCCTTTGGCGGAAAATTTTTCTCAATGCTACGCATAGCTTTTTGCACATTTTTTTTATCGGCAAAAGTGCTTAAGCGGACATATCCCTCCCCTTCTCTTCCAAACAGCGACCCCGGAGTGACAACAATGTGCGATTCCTTCAATAATTTATCGAAAAATTCCCAAGAAGTTAAATTGTTTGGGGTTTTCAACCAAATATAAGGAGCATTTTCTCCACCAAAAACCTTGAGGCCGAGCGAGGTGAGACTTTTCTTTATTTTTTTCGCGTTGTCCATATAGTAAGCAATGAGTTTTTTACTTTCTTTAATCCCATGCTCGGACAAAACAGCCAGCCCGCCTTCGGCAGAAATATTTGAAGCTCCGTTGAACATTGTGCTTTGGCGTCTATTCCAAAGATTATTGATTTTCCCTTTTGGAGCATCTTCAGCAACTAAATCCATCGGCACCACCGTCCAGCCGAGTCGAACGCCGGTAAATCCGGACCATTTCGAGAAGCTGTTTATCTCAATCGCGCACTTTTTCGCGCCCTCTATTTCATAAATGCTTTTTGGTAAAGAAACATCCCCAATATATTGCGCATAGCAAGCGTCGAAAATGATAACCGACTTATTTTTTAAAGCATAATCCACAAAAGTTTTTAGCTGCTTATGCGTAGCGACTGAACCAGTCGGATTATTTGGACTGCAGATATATATGATGTCCGCTTTGCTTGCCCCGCCTTGGCGTGGGTCTTTTGGCAGAACTGGCACAAATCCATTTTCTTCATTGCAAGGCATATATACGACGCCTTTATATTTTCCATTTTTGAATTCACCCGTTCTTCCGGCGATTACATTACTGTCTAGATACACCGGATAAACCGGATCTGCGATGGCGACAATATTTTCCAACCCGAAAATAGATGAAATGTTTGCAGAATCTGATTTTGCTCCGTCGCTAATAAAAATTTCATCTATGCTTAGATTAATATTTTGCTTTTTGTAAAAGTCTGCGAGAGCGTTGCGAAGCCTGATATCACCCTGCGGGTGTGCGTACCCTGTGTATGTTTTCTTTGAACCAAGTTTTTTAACTTTTTCTTTCAATCCCCTGATAACAGCCGGAGAAAGTGGTTGAGTCGTATCTCCAATACCCAACTTGTAAATTTCTATGTTGGGATTTTGCTCCATAAAATCCTTCATACGCTTTGCAACTTCGCCAAACATATACGCTCCCTGCAATTTATCGTAATTTTTGTTTATGGTAGCCATTTTTAGATTAATTTTAATTCTTTTAAAGCTTTTTCCACTGCAGGTCGATTTTTTTCTTCGATAAAAGTAAGCGGAAGTCTTAAACTCTCTTCTATGATTCCCATCAGAGACAAAGCGGTTTTTACAGGAATAGGATTTGATTCGATAAAGTTAACATTCATCAAATTAAGCATACTGTAATGTAATTTTTTTGCTTTTTCAAAGTCACCCTTCAAAGCAAGATGAATCATATCGGAAAACATTTTAGGAATTTCGTTGCAGACGACAGAAATACAGCCTTTGCCTCCGACAGCAATAAGAGGCAAGGCAATTGCATCATCGCCCGCCAACACCGCAAAATCTTTAGGCCCGTTTTTCCCAATTTCATTTATTATTTCCATCATTTGATTGATAGATCCAGAAGCTTCTTTCACCGCAACCACGCTCGACACCTCGCGAGCAATCCGCACAATGACAGCGGGAGCGACATTTGAACCCGTTCGCCCTGGAACATTGTAAATAATAATCGGCAAATCTACTGCTTTAGCAATTTCTTTAAAATGAAGCACGAGTCCGTTTGGAGTTGGTTTGTTGTAAAAAGGGGTGACATGTAGTAATCCATCAGCGCCAGCATTTTTTGCCAGCTTGGAAAGATGCACAGCTTTTTTTGTGTCATTTGAACCTGCGCCCGCAATCACCGGCACCTTACCCGCAACTTTTTTTACAACTGTTTTTATGACAGCGACATATTCTTCTTCATTTAAAGTTGCCGCTTCACCCGTAGAGCCGGCAACAACTATGCCATCTACTCCCCCTTCAAGCTGATAAGAAATTAATTTATCTAAGGCTAGTAAATCTAAATCGCCATTTTTTTTAAATGGGGTGACGATTGCCGGTATTGAACCAAAAAAATTTATTTTTTTCATATTTTTATTTTAGGCGAAATTCTTTTCAATTTTTTGCTCTGGAGGGTCCCGACCGGTACTCCGGGGAGGGTGACCAGACAAAAAATTGGAAAGAGTGCAGCCTACTTAAATAATTCCTCAAAAAGATGAATTCCTTTCTTGTTTTTAATAAATTCGGCCGCTTTCAGTGCGCCTTTAGCAAAGCCCGCCCTACTATATGCCTGATGAGAAAGAGTTATACCATCAGCAACGCTATCAAACACCACTTCGTGAAATCCCGCATTCCTACCGGCTCGGACAGAAGTAAAATTTAGCCCCTTTACCTTGCTCGCAATTTTCAAAGCCGTGCCGGAAGGAGCGTCCAACTTCGCCTTATGATGAACTTCCAGCCCGTAAACATCGTAATCCGGAAATTTTTCAAAAAGTTTGGCGGAAAAATCCATAATTTTAAAAAATATATTTACACCAACAGAAAAATTCGGACTATAAATCAAACCTGTTTTATATTTCGCGACTATTTTTTTTACCGTTTCCAAATCATCAGACCAGCCAGTCGTCCCGACAACCAAATTTTTCCCAAGCTTCGCAATTTGCTCGATATTTTTTAGAACCACATCTTTAGAAGTGAAATCTATGGCGATATCCGATTTTTTAATGCCCTCAACATCTAATTTATCATTTATGTTTTTGTAACTAACAGAAACAATTTCAAAAACTTCCGAGTCTTTGCACAAAGAATCAATTTCTTTTCCCATTTTTCCATACCCTATTAAAGCGATTTTGATTTTGCTTGCCATAATTACTATTATACTAGCAATTTTGCCCATTAATCAGAAGTTTTCTAACATCTATATTAGATTTGAGACTTTTTGTAAAATCTGTTAGAATTCATACTATGATCAAAATACAACCAATTGTGCGAGAAATAGTCCAAAGCGAAATGGAAGCATATTTTGCGCTGACAAACGGCTATATGAATATGAGCAGTTATGCGCACCGTATCCGCGGGGCGGTCGAAGCGCGCACAAAAAAACAAGTAACCATCACCAGCCTCGTCGTTTCCCTCTCCCGCCTGCGTAAGGAATTCAAAAAAGAGAAACCTCTCGTTCAAGATGTCGCCATAAAAAATATCACCACCAAGCTTCCGCTGACAGAAATAATTTACGAAAATACAAATAAATTTCTGCGCGAGCTGGAATCGCTCCACAAAAATATATCAGTATCGCAAGATGATTTTTTCACCACCACCATCGGCACCGCAGAAATTGATGTCTTATGCTCATCAAACATGGCAAGCAAAGTGCTGAAGCATTTCAAAATGAAGCCGAAAATGATTAATCACAACCTTGCCGCCATTGGAATTTCCTTCGATCCGGAAGTGTTCAGTGTTCCCAACACCTTCTTCTCTCTCCTCTCCATCACCGCCCGCGCCCGCATCAACATCGAAGAACTTGTCTCCACGCCGACTGAACTTATCTTCATCGTAGCCGAATCTGATTTCGGAAAAAC
>CAYHBT010000006.1:20704-34072 GCA_964354935.1 uncultured Candidatus Saccharibacteria bacterium | reverse complement strand
TCTCCACGCCGACTGAACTTATCTTCATCGTAGCCGAATCTGATTTCGGAAAAACTGTGGCGCTGTTTTCGGAACTACATCGAAAAGTAAACAAGGAGTAGAATTAGTAGATTTTAGAGACTTGCGGAGCGCGACGGCGCGAGCAGGAGGAATTTTTCAGTAAGAAAAATATCTGTGCTCTAAAATCTACTAATTCTGCGACTGACAAATAAAAAAGCATTAATCTCTAAACAATCCTTTCAGGGCTGGGCCCCGAGAGTAACAAATTATTAGAGGATAGCCCCAGAAAGAATAAATTCTACCAGAACGTCCTATGCAAATATGTATAACCTTTTGAGCTGATTGCTTAGAGATTAATGCCTTCTTTCTCTAAATACATTTTACTATATGGAAAGTATTCCAAGTGCTATAATGTGTATAGCCCTGTGCATAGTGTGTGTATAAATGCACTACTCGGGTAGTATAGCATAATATGGATATAATGTCAAGCAACATATGAGTAAAAAAACCTTAGAAAAGCCTGAAGATGTCGTCTTAGACCAGACCCTGCGCCCTACCCGTTGGGACGAGTATATTGGCCAAAAACACATAAAAGATAATGTTAAAATCCTTTTGCGGGCGGCGGAAGAGCGCGGGCATATTCCCGAGCATATTCTCTTTTATGGACCGCCCGGACTGGGCAAAACTACTCTCGCACATTTAATCGCTAAAGAGACTGGGCGGCAAATGAAAATAACTTCAGGTCCAGCTATTGAAAAAGTGGGTGATTTGGCTTCTATTTTGACCAATCTTGCTCCTGGTGATATTCTTTTCATAGACGAAATCCACCGGCTGAATAAAATGGTGGAAGAAATCCTTTATCCGGCAATGGAGTCCGGCGTACTCGACATAATCATCGGCAAAGGTCCTTCTGCTCGCACTATCCAGCTAGACTTGCCGGCATTTACGCTAATAGCGGCGACGACCCGCGTCGCAATGATCTCCTCTCCCCTGCGTTCGCGATTTTCCGGTGGAGTTTTCCGTTTAGAATTTTATTCGAACGAAGAGATAGCGAAAATAATTGAGAGATCAAGCAGACTTTTGGATATTGTTTTAGAAACCGAAGCCTTGGCGGAAATTGCAAAGAGAAGCCGATTCACTCCCCGCACGGCAAATTACTTTTTGAAACGAGCGCGCGATTTTGCGCAGGTAAATAAAAAAGACAGTAAGAAAAACTTAGATAAAAAAATAGTAAAAGAAGCGCTTGATATGCTGGCGGTAGATGAAATAGGGCTAAATGCGTCTGATAGAAAATTTCTGGAAATACTTATTGAAAAATTTAACGGCAGACCGGTAGGACTTAAAACTATGGCGGCGGCGCTTTCCGAAGAAGAAGCGACGATAGAAGAAGTGGTGGAGCCATACCTGCTCCAGCTCGGGCTCCTAGAGCGCACAGCGCGCGGAAGAGTGGCGACAAAAAAGGCTTATGAGCATTTAGGATTTGAATTTTCAGAAAAACAAGAGAAACTTTTGTAAAAAATTTGGGTAGAAATAAAAAATCGCCGAAACAATCTTCCGAAAGTCCCGACGACAAAGATGGTGCTAGGGGGTTAGTATCACTGAATTGATAACCCCCCTAGCTTCGAACAGCAAGTCCCAAAACATGGTGGTGGAAGTGCACTTTCGTGCCGGGGGTATACAACTACCCTCCCATTACCAAAACTCATGTGAAAAGACTGAAGAGCTGTCCCTTCCATAATACCATATTAAAAAAGTGCTAAAATACACTCATGACCCGCATTTTAGGCATAGACCCTGGATTTGAAAGACTGGGAATCGCAGTACTTGAAAAAAAAACAGGTAAAGAGTGTGTTATTTTTTCCGAATGTTTCAAAACTTCGGCCAAATTGGAGTTTGCTGAACGGTTGAAATTAATCGGCACGGAGGTGCGAAAAATAATAGAAAAATATAAACCAGAAGTGCTGGCGATTGAAACTTTATTTTTAAATACCAATCAAAAGACGGTGATGCGAGTCGCCGAAGCGCGCGGGGTGGTGGTTTACGAAGCGGCGCAGGCGGGACTAAAGATTTTTGAGGCTTCTCCGCCTCAAATAAAGATAGCGACGACCGGTTATGGAAGATCAGATAAAACTCAAATAAACAAAATGGTAAAAATTTTAGTTGATATAGAAAAAAATAAAAACTCAGACGATGAACTAGATGCGATAGCTATCGCTTTGACTGCTTTTGCGCATTTGAGGGCTTAATTTTATCTGTCTTTATCTGGATCTTCTTCGTCCAATCCAAAATCAGGTATCTCATCTGGCAGATCAAGCGGCTCATCGTCGTCAGCGCCAACCTTAAAACCATCTTCTAGCTCATCGTCTTCATTGTAACTCATTTTTTTTATTTTCCGCCAAAAGCGGATCCGCCTCGGGCGGATATTTAGCAACCAGCTAATAATTTATTCCTTTGTACCAAAATCTAAAAAGCTTAGCAATAGAATATGTGGATAACTTTATCTTTTATTTAATTAGAATTTTCACAAATCTTTTTTTACCTATTTTAAGAGTCAGATTTTCCGCAATTTTTATATTTTGATCTTCGATCGTATTATTTTTCTCTAAATTGTGCACCCCATTACCTTCCACCAGTCTGCGCCACTCCCCTTTTGATGCTAAAATTTTATTTTTAACTAAAACTTCACTCAAAAACTCGCCAATTTTTGCTTTTACTTCTTCCATCTCTTCCGGAATTTCTTTTTTCTGGAAAGTATCTTCAAAAGCCCCTATGGCTCCTTGAGCTCCCTTGTCATCATATAGTTGCGCGACAATAAGACCCGCGACACGCTTTTTTAAACCCATCGCATCTTTTTTGAGATTAAATCTTTCTATTTCTTCTGTAGGCACATCTGTTAAAAGCGTAAACATCGGAATAATGGCATCATCTCCTAAAGACATAATTTTACCGAATAAGTCATTAGGTTCGTCTGTTAGGCCGATTACATTGCCTTCACTTTTTCCTATTTTTACTCCGGCTGAATCAGAAAGCAGTGGCGTCGTCATCACGAATTTTTCTTTACCTTTCATAGATTTCATCAGCACACGACCGGCAAGCATATTAAAAGTTTGGTCTGAACCGCCTAGTTCTAAATCGACACCCATTGCCACAGAATCATAAGCTTGCAAAAGTGGATATAAAAATTCACGCATATTTATAGTTTCTTTATTTTTCAAACGCTCCTGAAACATATCCCTTTCAATCAGCTGTTGAAGAGAAAAATGCTCCGCTATATTTAAAATTTCAACTTTAGTTAGCTTGTCCAACCAATCTCCGTTGTAAAGTATTTTTACAGGATTTGGTCCATCAAAACGAACTATTTTGGAAGCTTGAGAGATGTAATCTTTGGCATTGGCGCGCAATTCTTCTTTGGTAAAGAATTTTTCTCTAGTTTTCTTTTTACCAGTCGGGTCCCCCGCTGTGCCAGTGCCGTCGCCAATCAAAAAAATAACTTCGTGTCCTAAATCTTGCCATTGCCTGTGCTTTCTCAAACCCACCATATGGCCGATGTGCAATCTGTCTCCCGTCGGGTCAAAACCTTGGTACAATTTTAATTTTTTTCCAGAATATAAAATTTCTTCCAACGCTTCTTTGGTGGGATAAATTTTATCTACTCCGCGAGTGAGTAATTCTTCAATTTTTTGTTTATCTGTCATAGACAAACATTATCACAATTAGGAGAAAATCTCAAAAAATATATTTCAAAATATCTATTTTTCTGCTATGATTAAAGCAGTGAAAAAATTGCTTAAAAGTAAAAAATTCTGGAAAAATTTAATACTGCTTTCTGCGGGTCTTTTTATTTTAATGATCGCAACGATAGTCATTTGGTTTTCTTCTTTAAGAATTCCAGATTTTCATTCATTTGAAGATAGAAAAGTTGTGAATTCTACAAAAATATACGACCGCACGGGAGAAATGTTGCTTTATGATATACACAAAGATACTAAAAGGACGAGTATGGCTTTTGAAGATATGGGAGTAAATATAAAAAACGCCACTGTCGCAGTAGAAGACTCGGAATTTTACAATCACAGCGGAATTCGCATTCTTTCTATTTTCCGCGCAACCGTTTTAGCTAAACTCACCGGTAAAAAAGTAACTGGGGCTTCGACTATCACTCAACAGCTTGTAAAAAATACTTTGCTGACTTCTGAAGGTACGACATTAAAAAAAATAACTAGAAAAATAAAAGAATGGGTTTTGGCAGTAAAAATCGAGCAGTCGATGTCTAAGGAAAAAATATTAGAAGCTTATTTAAATGAAATTCCTTACGGGGGAACTATTTACGGTATAAAAGAGGCTGCTAATACTTATTTCAACAAAGCTCCGGCTGATCTTTCGATTGCGGAAGCGGCTTATTTGGCATCGATTCCCCAGTCACCGACCACTCTCTCGCCTTATGGAAAAAATATTAAAAAATTAGAAGAAAGAAAAAATTTTGTTCTCCTTCGAATGTATGAACTTAACTTCATCACCAATGATGAATATGATACGGCAAAAAAGGAAGTCGTAACTTTTACCCCCCAAGCTTCGATTGGAATCAAAGCGCCACATTTTGTATTTTTTATTAAAGATTATTTGGAAAAGAAATACGGAAAAGAAATGATAGAGAGGGGTGGATTGAAGGTTACCACGACACTTGATTACACCTTGCAAGAAAAAGGAGAAAAAATTGTCAAAGAGGGCGCTTTACAAAATGAAAAAGATTGGGACGGAAAAAATGCCAGCTTGGTGGCAATTGATCCAAAAACGGGACAAATACTGACAATGATAGGATCTAGAGACTACTTTGACAAAGAAATTGATGGAAATTTTAATGTAGCTACCGCTGTCAGACAGCCAGGCTCATCTTTCAAGCCATTTATATACGCTACAGCCTTCAATAAGGGCTTTAGACCAGACACAGTACTCTTTGACCTGCCTACAGAATTTCAAACAACCTGCGACGCTTATGGCAACGCTCTCCCTGGACGCAATCAAAAAGATTGTTATATGCCCAGCAATTACGATGGAAAATTCCGCGGACCAATGAGCTTGCGTGATGCTTTGGCGCAATCAATCAACTTGATTGCTATAAAACTTTTTTATTTGGCTGGACTACCAGACTCACTAAAAACAGCCGAAGATATGGGCATCAGCACTTTGAGTGATATTAATAGATATGGACTAACACTGGTTATCGGAGGTGGAGAGGTGTCTTTACTTGATATGACTTCTGCTTATGGGGTTTTTGCTAATGATGGTGTAAGAAATCCATATACCGGAATATTAAAAATTGAAGATGCGAACGGAAAAATTTTAGAAGAATTTGCTCCAAAAGCAAGAGAGGTTTTGCCGAAAAACACATCACTAACTGTCTCTGATGTTTTAAAAGATGAGAAGGCTCGCGTACCCACTTTTGGTTCACATTCGGTTCTTTTTGTTCCCGAAAAAGATGTAGCGGTAAAAACTGGAACAACCAACGACAATAGAGACGCTTGGACTATCGGCTATTCCCCATCGATTGTGGTGGGCGTCTGGGCTGGAAACAATGAGAACACATCAATGAAAAAAGGTGGCGCCGCAGTAGCAGGACCGATTTGGAATAAATTTATAAATGAAGCGCTGAAAAATTTCCCCGATGAAAAATTTGAAAAACCAAATTTGGACGCAGATCCTGCGATAATCAAACCTATATTGCGTGGCAACTGGCAAGGAAACGAAAATTATTTTATAGATAAAATCTCTAGAAAATTGGCGGGTCCGAATACCCCCAAAGAAACGATGGAGGAGAAAATTTTAACAAATGTACACTCGATTCTTTATTGGATAAATAAAAATGATATTTTAGGAGCTCCTCCAATAAATCCATCCGCCGATTCTCAATTTAACCATTGGGAAATACCGATACAAAATTGGTGGGCACAAAATAGTTATAAATATGCAGCAACAGCCACCTACAGCAAGCCGACATTATTTGACGATGTTCACACCATCGCGGCAAAACCAACTGTTTCAATTATTGAACCTAATATAAATACAATTTATTCACCTAATCAAAAAATAAATCTGAAAATTTCAAGTTATGGTTATTACCCACTTACTAAGATAGATGTGTTTGTAAATGATATGTATTTAGGGACTTCGAGCGCTCCATTTATCTTTTCTTTTACTCCATCTGAATTGGAAAACTTACAGAGTGAAAATGAGATTAAAATAATCGCTTATGATAGCATCTATAATAGCAATACAACTACTTTGATTTTTAAAGTTAAACAATAACAGATAGCGCTTTAGGCGCTCTGAGCGCCTAAAGCGCTATCTGTGTTACCGATTCATCGGCATAATTAAATAAATAAAAGAAGTATCGGAGACGGGAGAGACAACGAGCGGGCTGCCAGCACCGGCGAATTTTATAGAAACACTGTCGGTGGTAATCGACTGGAAACAGTCTAGGAAATATTTATAGTTAAATCCAAGTTCAATATTTTCTCCAGTCAGCGCCGCATCTAAATATGTCTTATTTTCTCCAATATCATTATTGGCTGATGAAAGTTCGAATACTTTTTCTTTTGGTTCAATTTTTAAATTAACTTGATTAAATTTATCCGAAAAAATATTGGAAAGTTTTAACGCATTAAGTAAGTCTTGTTTAAGTAATATCGCATTAGTTCCAACAGTTTTAGGAATAATTTGACGATAATCTGGAAAAACTCCGTCAATCACCCTAGATGTGAGATAGACGCCGTCGGAAGAAAAAGAAATTTGATTTTTATTAAAACATACTTTTATAGTAGACGCAGTTTCACTGAAAACTCTTAAAATTTCAGAAATATTTTTATATGGGATAAGAATACCTCCAACTTCCGGTAATCCTTTTACTTTTATTTTTTTCTCTGCCAACCTAAAAGAATCAGTAGAAACAAAAACTAAATTATCATCTTTGGTATACATAAATACACTAGAAATTTCTGGTTTTATGTCGGAAACAGAAGAACTATAATAAACTGATTTTATTCCCTCAATTAATTTTTTTGATTCAATTTCAAAACTAGTTCCAGAAACTATGGGTATGGTTGGAAAATCATCGTGTTGTTGACCTTTTAATTTTATTTTACTTTTTTTTGTTTGAACTAATAAATTTCCATCAGTACTTTCTAGGTGTATGTTTTCATTTTGGAAAACATTAGAAAAAATACCATTAAGCACTGATCCTGAAATAGCCACAATCCCCTCTTTTTCCACCTTGGCTCCTATTTCAACTTCAATTCCTAAACTTAAGTTGGTAGCTCTAAGTTTTAAAGATTTATTTGAAGCAATTAAAAGAATTGAATTTAAAACTGGCAAAGTTAAATTCTTTCCTGTTATTTTTTCAACTTGGGAAATTTTGTTTTTTATTTCCTCAATTCTACATTCTAGTTTCATATGTTTATATTTTATATATTAAATTCATCACCATCATCACACATGTGTATAAGTGGATAAGTGTATTTAATTGATATAATTTATGGTCATTACTGATAATATTAATTTAATAATGGTGTCGATATGATTGAAGTTATACACATTTAATTCTTTTCGATTATTTTTATCCACTTTTTATTCTTCTTTCTGAACATTTTTCACCATACTTATTATTTATTTTTCAGATACTTTTCAACATCTATTTAAACATTATTCTTATGTGTTCCAATTCTTGTAGTAGTTGGGGATCATTTTTTAAGTCGGTTCTGATTTTAAGACAGGAATGAATAACCGTCGTATGATCTTTACCCCCTAGTTTTTGTCCGATTAGTGGATAAGAGACATTGAAATCTTCTCGCAATAAATACATTACTATTTGTCTAGCCTTCACAATCTCTTTTTTTCGGGTTTTTTCATAAATAGAAGCTTCTTCTAATTTATAATACTCGCTGACGATTTTGACAACATCTTTTATTGCAACATTCTTTTTAGGTTTCAGATTGTTCTTTAATAAATTCTTCACTTCAGGTAATGAAAGAACCCTATTTTTAAGGCGATATTGGCAAATTATAATATTTAAACTACCCTCTAATTCTCGGATATTACCATCTACCGTCTCAGCTATATATTCTACAATTTCCTTATCCAGTTCAATATTTAACTCTTGTAGTTTAACTTTTAAAATCGCCAAGCGAGATTCGTATTCTGGCTGAGAAATATCTACAATCATTCCAGCGGCAAAGCGAGATTTTAGGCGATCCACCAACTCCGGAATATAATTCGGATGTTTATCGGAAGAGAAAATGATTTGCTTGTTGCTTTCATAAAAAGTGTTGAAAGTATGGAAGAGTTCCTCTTGGATTTTTTCCATTCTTCCAATAAACTGAATATCATCAATGATTAACAAATCGTATTTTCTGTATTTTTCCTTAAAAGAATTTGCCTTGTTTGATTGGAGCGCATTAATGAAATCATCAGCAAATTTATCCAAGGTCATATAATGTACCTTTTTACTAGGATATTTTTCTTTTACAGAGTTCCCTACTGCTTGGATAAGGTGAGTTTTTCCGAGTCCTGTACCTCCGTAGATGAAAAATGGGTTGTACTTAGTTCCTGGGCTGTCTATTATCGCTTGAGACGCTGCATACGCTAACTCATTAAAAGTGCCCACAATAAAAGAATTAAAGTGATAGCGAGGGTTTAGGTTGTCTTCAGGGTTGATATACAGGTCTCTTAGGGGTAATTCTTTGTTGGCGCTTGGTTCTAGAGAAATAGTGTTTTCTTCTTTAATGTTTTCTATTTTAGTGATGATGTATTCCACCGCACGCATATTTTCATAGGTATCGGCGATGGTTTTGGTTATAAGCTTGTGGTATTTGTTGATGAGCCAGTCTCGAACAAACTCGTTTGGCACTCCAATATAAATAATGCCAGTATCCTCTTTCACAATAGATGTATTTTTAAACCAAGTGCTGAAATTAGCCTTTGACATACCGGCTTCTATCTCTACTAGACAGTTTTTCCAAAGCTGTTTTATGTTCATACTCATAGTTTTATATTATACTATTTAGCCGATCTTTAATAATTTTCAAAAGTTACTAAACTTGTTGATAATGTGTGGATAAAACCCTCTCCTTGTTAAGGAGGGGGTGACGGGAGAGGTTAATTGATTTTTGTTGTGAGATATTGTAGACTAACCATATGTCATTCACATATAAACCAAAAAAGAGAAAACGAGCTCGTTCCCATGGATTTTTAGTTCGTTCTAGAACAAAAAACGGCAAGAAAGTTCTCATTCGAAGACGCCATAAGGGCCGAAAAAAGCTGAGCGTTTAATCAGTTTTTAACTATGTTGCCTAAAAAGAATAGAGCGAACACTAAAGAAGTGGATAAAATCTTTAAAGAAGGAAAATTTTTAAATTCTTCCAATTTAACTTTTAAATACTTTAGAAATAACAGTAAGGAGATAAAAATTTCCTTTATTGTGTCCAAAAACATTACAAAATTGGCAGTCAAAAGGAATTTGCTTCGAAGGCGCGGATATACAGCTTTAAAAAAACATATCAACCAGTTCCCTGTTGGAATTACCGGAGTCTTTATTTTTAAAAAATATTTAGACGATATTTCAATATTAGAAAATGAAATTAAAGACATACTCAGTAAAATTAATTGATTTTTATCAGAGGCAGATATCTCCTTTTATAAGACAAAGTTGTGGTTTTTATCCTTCTTGTTCGGAATACACCAAACAGGCTATAGAAAAATATGGGGCACTCAAAGGCTTTATTTTAGGGTTTAAGCGTATTTTGCGCTGTCATCCGTGGCAGAAAAATCATATTGATCCGATTCCTTAATTTCTTTTGTTTTCTGGCATTTTTTTACTTTTTCATATAGAATGAAGAAATGCATTATCTATGGGACACCTTTTTATATAAGCCATTAATCAACGCTTTGGCTTTTTTAGTTTCCATTATCCCTGGCGGAGATCTTGGTTTGGCGGTAATTGTCCTCACTCTTTTAGTTAAATTAATCCTTTTTCCTCTTTCACAAAAAGCTATCAAAAATCAAGCAGCGATGAATATAATGGCCCCAGAGCTTGAAAAGATAAAAAAGAGTGGCGTTAGCAAGGAGGAGCAAGCGAAATTAACTTTCGAACTTTACAAAAAACACAAAACAAACCCCTTCTCTGGCTGTCTTTTGGTTTTGGTTCAAATTCCCATTATTTTTGCTCTTTATTTTGTTTTTTATAAAGGAATAAAATTCGACGATAGTTTACTGTATTCTTTTGTTCATATTCCAACTCAAGTGAATATGATTTTCTTGGGGATTATTGACCTTGGAGCTAAAAGTCTACCATTGGCGATTTTGGCAGGAGTATCACAGTACCTTCAGGCGCATTTTATGCCCAAACCAAAAACAACAACCGGCGCTGCCGGTAGCTTTGCCGAAAGTTTCGGTAAAAGTATGCAAATGCAAATGAAATATGTATTTCCATTCCTTATTACTTGGATTGCTTACAGTATTTCGGGCGCAGTTGCATTATATTGGATTACGAGTAATATATTTGCCGTAGGACAGCAGATTTATGTGAACAAGACTGAGAAGAAAGTTTTAGATAAAGAAGTGGAAGTTTTAATAAAGGACGGTCATTAAGAGAGTTCTGCCCTAGGCCGTCCCTAAATTTATGAAAAAAGAAGAAATACAAAATTTAATAAAAGACTTAATCGAAAAAACTGGAGTTTCGGTGTCTGGAGTTGTGATTAGTGAAGATGGTCCGAATAGTACTTGGTTTGGAGTGGAAGTTAATGAACCTCATTTCTTTATAGGACGCGATGGTGAGGCTCTTTATGCGCTCAATCATCTAGTGCGTAGAATAATTGAAGGCAAAGTAGACCACAGGTCGGACCTGGGGGAATCCCCTAGGTCCGACCTGTGGTCAGGAGTTATGATCGACATCAATGGTTTCCAAAAAAAGCGTGTGGAAAATGTACGCGCGGTTGCTCATATGATGGGCGAGAGAGCGAGGTATTTCAAATCAAATATTGAAGTCGACCCTATGTCTGCTTTTGAGCGTCGAATTGTTCACGAATTTTTGTCTAATGCAAACGATTTAAAAACCGAATCAGTGGGTTTTGGGCCGACTCGAAGAGTGGTAATTAAATATATTGGAACTATTTAAGATTAAACTCCCACAAAAACGAATCTTTTTTGTTTACAAAAAATAAGTAATTTTCACTCTCATCTAAGGCAAGCTTGGTGCCATCTATTTCTTCCCTCCCTCCAGCTGAAGGATCTATCAGCAAAGCGGCATTGCCGGTTTTTGTGTCCACTTTCCAAATTTGATCATTAAAAGACATTTCTCCTTGGTACCAAGTGTCCGGATATGAGCCAACAGAAATTTGTTTTGGAACAGCGCAGAAAATAGCATCGCTTATTTTCCCCCAGACGCATTTTTCCGGCAAGGTGCGTATTCCCAGCTGGGTCGGATTTCTTTTTTCCGTATCATAAATATTGAGCAGAAGATTATTATCTCCATAGAGAATTAATTTTCCGTTCGGGCTCGTGAGAGTGGTCAGCCCTTTTATGTCTCCCAGTATTTTTATCAAGTTTTTGCCGGCGGAATCAATCGTGTACATATATCCAGATATATTTGCCGATGGTTTGGTGGTCAGGGTGATTGTATTATTGCTCGGCCACTGCGATAGCCATTCAGTGAAAGGAGAATCAAAAATTTGAGACTTTTTATTGTTCAAAAAATTTAAAATTGTGCCTACAAGGTTTTCCTCCAAGTCATTTCCGTTACTAAATAGATAAAACATTTTCGATGTATCCAGAGACAGGCTGATATCTCTCACATTGTTTGGCAGAAAGGAGCCCTTGACCTCATTAATTACGCTTGTGTCTGCTCCCAGTAATTCTTTCGGAAGATTGCCGACGAATGTCTCAATTGTTCTTCCGTCTGCTTTTAAATATCGCATCGCTACCGATTCTGCGCGATTACCAAAATACGCTTCGTGCACTTTCGGTATCATTGTTCCGGAGAATTTTCTCTCCTGTATTTTGTCCGCAAAAGTTTGATATATATTTCCTGTCGCTCGGTCGACATATCTTACAGCTGTCGCAAATTCAGTAAGTGGTTGGGCGGTTTTTTTAGTTGAGGTGTTTGTTTTTTCTCCCTCCCCCGATAAGGGGAGGGTTGGGGAGGGGTTGATTTCTTTTAATCTCTCTTTACTGAACAATCCAAATCCGGCGACGGGCATACTTGAAACCTTTATTAATTTTTCTGTCGGAACGCCGGTGGTAGGAGGAACATATCCCGATACATCAATCGGCGGTGTCGTGCCTCCCGATGGTGGCTTTGTGCCGAGAGGATTGAATTGCGAAAAGAAATTTGTGCCTCCGCTTGTATCCGTCGGCGAGGGCTCTTTCGGGCGGAAAGCAAGGAATACAAAAACCGCAATTCCAATCGCGACTAGTATGATTATTAAAAGTATAAAGTTTCGTTTTGACATACTAAAATTTATTTATAGTCCATCCCGGCCCCACCTTTGTCCTTTTTGTATTAGGAGGTGGCTTACTAATGATTGAATTACAGATTTCCAGTGAAAGGACATTAACAAGTTCTACCTGCTGGGTAATTGTTTTTGAATCCACTATATATTCTTCTGTATATTTACATGTTCCTCTGCCTTCTATTTTTACTTGAACAGTTGTGGGTGGTGCATCCAGATTCGATTTTAGCAAATCGGGATTTATTGTGAAGAGAAGAGCGTAAGCGCCAAGAGCCAAGACAAGACCCAAAATGGCATTTCTGATTTTCTCTTTACCGGCTTCTTTGCTGGATATGAGTTCGCTCGTCATATACTCCACTCCGCCCATCACTATCATTACTACAGAGAGCACAGCGCATAAGCCGATGAATATCTTTATCATTAAATTCAAATAAGCGCTCAAATTGTTAGGTTGCGTGGGATTAAAAGTTTTAAGTTGCCCAGTAACACATCCGGGAGTGCCAGTTTCGCAAGGCAATGGAGCCAACAGTGTATATACAGATGGAGTTTTTGTGGTTGTTGAGATACCTACTGGAGTACATTTTTCAAGGGCTCTTTGCGCATTTCCATCTATTAATATTTCTCGGCTAAAACACTCCTCTTGTGTTTCTGCGCGCATTCCTGTTTTTACCCAAAATTTATTACCCACAGATCCATTTATATTTTTTTTACCTTCACACTCTGCATCAGTCATATCAACACCTTTAAATGCAACAATCCCCCCAGCCACAGTAATAGTGCATTGCCCTATGTCTCTTTGCGCATTCACTTTTTCTCTCGGACTAAAAAATCCAGTCAAGATGATTAGTATTAATCCCAGTACTAAAATTTT
>CAYHBT010000006.1:6867-20604 GCA_964354935.1 uncultured Candidatus Saccharibacteria bacterium | reverse complement strand
TCGGACTAAAAAATCCAGTCAAGATGATTAGTATTAATCCCAGTACTAAAATTTTACTTTTATTTTCTGATTTTATTTTACTTTTATTTTCTATAATCATTTTTATTTTAATATTACTTAATCAAAAATTTAGTACGGGACTAGAATTCTATATTTATTTCTTTATTTACCGACTGAAAAATTTTGTATTGATTTTCAATTTCCAATCTCAATTTTGAAGTTCCGTGTTTCCCCTCCTCAGCCTGTAGAGGCATCGAATTTTTCTTGAAAGTTGTCAGAGTTACAGGATTATCATTGATGAACCAGCTCCAAATTAATGATGGAGTTCGTATTTCTTTGGGTGAAATGAAATATGGCGCCGCTTCTATAACCTCCGGTCCTTGTATGCTGTGCGTATTTTCAAGTGTTTTTTCCCATATTGTTCCGAGAGTGCTATCGTTTTTGTAAAGCAAAATTTTCGGTTCTGCCATTCCGATATCGATACTGGCTTGATTTGAATATTGCTGATCTAGGGTGGTTGCAGTGACCGAGATGTTGTTTGAATCGTCTAAATAGTCATTTGTATAAACGAAAAAGTTTTTACCATAACCAGAGCCGTCGACATTGTTTGTATAATCTTTTTTCCAAGCGTAAGTCATATTTCTAGAATCCGCCAATCCGGCTGCGGTTCTTATTTCCGGCATCGCCACGACTTTCACTTCACTGTCGGGGGTCGGCAATGCCTTGCCTTTATAAAACGGTGGGACGAAAGAATCATTTGCTTGCCAAAGCAAGACCATCACCGAAGGCCGGATTGTTATTTTTGTTTCCATTATGCCGTCTGGAAGATGGGTAGCGGCTACGACATTTATTTCTTTTCCGGCTTCGGGCGCGTTTACAGAAAATGATTTCCTACCCGTTCCGGAAGCTGAAACTTTTCCATCAACCGACCAAGTTATAAGGACGCTGTCTAGATTGTAGACAAAACTTTTTAAGGTAATGCTGGTATTTTCATTAGGGGCGGGATAAGGTGGCACTATGTTGACTAAAATACTGCTAGAAGATTGGGCATTTGCCGTAGTTCCCAGCAATAGAAATGCTCCAATTAATAATGTAAGCTTAAATTTCATAATTTAATTATACCATAAAATTTATTTCCCTCCCGTTTGCATCGCCTCTTGTTCTTCTTTGGCTTTTCTGTTGGAAAGTATCTGTGAAGGGTCGGAAGTAATGATTTGGTCTTCGGTGTAGGAAGCAATGACTTTAATGGCGACATGTTTCAATCCCGCGAAAAATATTCCCTCCCCTATTCCAGATTCCAAAAGTAGATATTTTTCTTCGTCGGTTAGGTTGAATGTCTGCTGTAAAATATCAATCGTGCTGGGCGATTGTTTCAAAAGAAGCTGGATAGAAGAGTTGGTAATGATTGGCACGCCATAAGGAGATTTCATAAAATCAGCCGCATCTTGGGTGATGGTCGCTAGGCCGAGATAGTATTTTCTACCTCGCTTGGCGATAGAATACAAGAAAGATGCGGTGTCTTCGGATTTCATCATCCACCAAGCTTCGTCGACGACGAGCAAGCGCTTCTTTAGATTTTTACGCACTGCGTTCCAAATGTAATGCATAATAATATACATTGCTACCGGCTTAAGCTCGTCTTCCATATCGCGGACAGAGAAAACCACAAATTTCTTATTGATGTCCACATTGCTCGGTCTGTTTAAAAATGTCGCCCAAGATCCTCGAGTGTATTTTGCCAAACGCGAGACGACAGAATCGCTCCCGTCCATTCCAGAGAGCACCATTTCAAAGTCGGAGAGAAGCGGAGGCTCGATGTTGGAAAAATCAGACTCAGGAGTGATATCTTTGATGGCGTAAGTTTCGGAAATAGCTCTATCTACCATCGAATCTTCTTCTGGCGTAAGTCCTCCCAGCATTAATCTAAAAAGTCCGACTAAATTTATTATGTTTGATCGTAAGACATCTTCAGCTGTCTCATCTTCGCGCGGAATCGGCAAATCGAATGGGTTCATATGATGATCAGAGGAGAGAGATATATTGAAATATCGTCCGCCGACTGCTTCCGCCAAAAATTCATATTCTTTTTCCGGATCGATGACGATGACATCGATGTCAAACATCAGCGATCTTAGAATTTCTAATTTGGTAGCGTAAGATTTTCCGGAACCGGATTTGGCAAAAGTTACTGAGTTGTAATTTTCCAGAGAGAATCTGTCGAAAATAACCATACTAGAATTGTGGCGATTTATTCCATAAAGTATCCCCTTGTCCGAAGTCAGGTCGAAAGAAATAAACGGGAAAACGGAAGAAAGAGGCTCCGAATTTAATTTTTGGTGGATATTTAGAAGGTCGGTATTTATCGGAATCACGCTTTTAAATCCGTCTTCTTGTTGAAATAGGGCGGGTTTGATGTATATCAGCTTTGATTCCAACATCGATTTTATTTCGTTTTCCAGCTTAAAAAGCTCCATATCATTATCAGCATAGATAGTTATGTAAATACCGACATCAAACATTTTTTCCTGCGCTTGGATTAAATTGTCGCGCAATCCTTCGAGGTCTTGATAAGCGGTATCCAGCATCGGATCGCGCACCATACCCTTGTTCTCGCGAACATTTATTTGGCTTTGCACCTCTGCGACTTTTTTCTGAAACTGCCTTAGCATCAGCGAAGTGTCTATCGGATGAATAAAAATAGAAATATCAAAAACTTTATCCAAATTGATAATCGGAGAAAACCAATTGTCGCTCAAAAATCTCGGATAAGAGATGATGAAAAAAGTGCGGGCTATTTTATCTCCCAAATTTATCGACTTCGATTCTATTTTGAGCGCGGAGGGGGCGATGACATCTTGAAGCTCTAGGCTGGCAGATTCGTAGATTTGTTCCGGCAAAACCGCAAGCATTGAGGCTTGCGTTTCTAGAGGGCTGTTCCCTCTTGCCGACTCGGTATTATTTTTTCCAAACAATTTTTGAAAAATTCCCATTTTATTCTAATTTTATCTTACCCTCCACTTCCCCCGGATTGAAAACTTTATAAAATACTTCGACGACTTCTTCAGTATTGAGCTGGGCAGACTTTATTCCGCAACGCGCGAGTCCTTGCTGAATGACGCCGACTCTTTCTTCCAATTGAGACCTCTTTTCCTCGAAGTCTTCCTGCTTAGCGAGATTGGCTTCTTCCGCGCTTTTCCTGCCAAAAAATCTTTTCAGTATCCCAGAATCTGATTTTAACACAGTGTGAGTGTAAGGTACGACCACAAAGAAACTTTTAGTCATGATAGCGACATCCTCGGTGAACTTCCTAATGAATTCAATATATTCTCTAGTCTGTAGTTTTAAAAGCGGCTCATTTTGCACCTTCATTCGATTCTCCAAAAGCAAAAGGTATGGCCTGATGTCCAATCTCCTGCTTTGCACCGATATTTGCACCGCGAAATCGAGTGTGTTTAAAAAACTTTGAAATTGCAGAATAGTTGCTTTTTGTTCGTCGACTGATTTCAAAGATAGGTTCACAGAATTCGCCAGCACAATCGCTCGCAAGTCGCCGTCTTTTAGCACGATGATTCCATCGCGAACTTCTTTGATTGGTACGAACTCTTGAGTTGCTTTTGCTTTTAATGCCATATAATTATCGATTATTTTCCGCCTTGTTTGCATCTAAAACATCTAAACTCCAAGCTAAATCTCGCAACTTATTTCCACCCAACCTCGCTTCGCTCCTTAACAGTTCTCTCTTGTTTACCCCGTCTGTATTTTTCTCTTCTGCTTGTTTACTTTTTTCTATTTTATTTTTTCTCCTTTCCCAGATATAAAGTTTGTTTTGCATCAGGTAATAAAATCCCGCTTCAATCATATTGATGAAAGGTTTGTTGTTTGGACGATAGAAAGTGAGCGCGAGCGATATGCCGGCGATTGCCAAGATTGGTATCGCGCTCCAAAATAGACCAAGTAGTCGGTAAAGCACAAAACACAAACCCGCTCCGCCCGCCAAATAAACAAACTCCCGAAAAGTAAACGGGCCGAAAATTTTGTCTTCGATGTCTAAAAATTGTGGTACTTTGAATTGCATATTTTTACTCTGGCATCTCGCGATAAGGATCTACATTTGGTATTTTGCTTTTTACTATTGCTGGATTGGCTCCGCTCGCTTTGGTGATGTTGTCTAAAGAATGCTCTGTCTTCATAATCGGCATTTGCATAGAAGAAGACAATTTTTGCGCCAGCATTGGATTGATTGCTTTAGCGATTACTGGGGTTTCTAGTTTTACAGCAGTTTCGATTCTGTTTAGCTCAGCCTGCAGAATGGGATGCACTTCTCGCACTTCTCCGCCAATCTTGGCTGGTATTCTTGGTGGGATTTGTTCTTCTTTTTTCTCCTCTTTATTTTGATGCGGCGGCATAATTTCTAAAAGAGGTTCTTTTTTTGGTTCTATAATTTCAATTCCGGCCCCGCTCAAAATAGCAGTATCATTTTTTTCTTCTTTAATCTCTTCCGTTTTGTTTGCAAATATATTTTTTCTTTCCGTGTTTTTAATTAATTCTTCTCGTATTTTTGCAAAAACCAAATTATTCAGTTCGTTGATGAGTTCGTCCGCCTGCGTTCTTGAAACCCCCATTCTATTTTGTAATTCTTTTGGGTAATCTGCCGGATTAACGAGTCCGCAAAGTAATAATTCCGTCTCTAATTCTAAATCACCCAATTGTTCAAATGTGTATCCGAATTTTTCTCGTAATCCCAATATGGCAGCTCTCCAATCGACAGCGCTAATGGCGTTGATAGTCTCAAGTGGAAGCTCTCTTTTCGCCGCTTCTATTTTTATTTTTAATAAATCGATTGTGTCGTCTGCCATAATATTATTATATCTTAAATTGACTTTTTAAGTCAGTCATTCTTCGAGGACTGATAGGAATATTTTTCTTAAGGGAGTTTTTATTCCCCTCTTGAGGGGTGCTCCGACCAAAGTCGGAGCGGGGTGGATACACCTCACCCCGACCCTCTCCTTGTAAAGGAGAGGGAGGAATTCTTCCACTTCCCCCTAAAGGGTACTCCTCAAGAGGAGAATTCGGCGCAATCAGCGCGCCATAATCTCCGCCGGAGAGAATGAAATTCAGAGTTTGCTCCACGCTCGGATTTTTATTTTTTAGATTGCTTTTGATGTTTTTTGTTATTTCGTTGCCTATTGGAGTGAAAATTTTCTGAAGAACCTCCTCGGCTATTTTTTTCCCTTCGTCCATTGTGGTTCCGACATTGTCTATTATGTTGTTTGAATAGAATTCAGCATCTTCAAGACCTACTAAAACTAATAAAGTTTCTAGTTGTAAATCATTTATCTTTCCCTCATCAAAAAAACATTTTTTTCCAATGTCTTCCGCAATTTTTTCCCAGTCGAGAGCATTAATTGCATCTTGCGCTTCTTTTGGCAACTTTCCTATCTCTTCTTTAATTGTTTGTTTTAATTTTTCTGTCATCCCGTACGAAATAGGAATCGATTTAAGCGTGATTTAATAAAACGCTTACCTCGTCCAGATTTTAAATATAATTCCCTCGACCTTGCGTCTTCTTCATCAAGACATGCTTCGTAATAAACTAACTCATATGGACCTTTTCCCTTTGTGTATGTAGACTTACCGTCGTTATGTTGCTTAAATCGTTTCCGTAAATCATTTGTATATCCTGTATATAGTTTACCATCTTTCTTACTTTTTAATATATAGGTATAAAACATAATTAAATGATTTCGTACGGGAGTCATATGTTTGTTTTAAGGTGTATGATGAGCGCCGCTCGCAGGGGCTGCTGCTGCAGGGGCTGCCGCTGGAGCAGGCGCCGGAGCCGCTGGGGCGTGCGCAACAGCCGCTGGCGCATGACCTCCGCCGTGTCCGCCTCCTCCGCTAACACTTGCTCCTGCCCTTATTTTGTTTGCCGCTTCCCTTCTTGCATTCGCCATTCCAGCGTTTAAGAAGCCAATAGTTGGCAACAAGCCAGTCTGAATATAAGCAGCGTAATGATGTCTTCTGCTTGCATTTTCCACGGCGACTGCGTTTTCAGCCAATTTCAAATCTCTCTCCCTGTCGTGGATAGGTCCCTCAGCTGTTCTTATATCTTCCTTCCTTTTTTCAAGATTAGTGTCCGAAACATTTCTATTTATTAAAGCATCAGCTTGGGCAATTCTAGCTATGTCAGCCTGAGCACTTTTGGTTCCAAATGTATTAATTGCATCTTTTAATTCTCTTTCTGCGTCGGCAAGTCTCTTTTCGTTTTTAGCAGCAACTCTCTCTAAAGTACCTAATCCTTTTGTTGCTACCTCAGCTACCGCTTGAGCTATTACTAATGGGTTAGCGGCCCATGCTTTATTCGCAGTAGCAAGAGCATTCGCAGCAGCAAGAGCATTTGTTTGAGCCGTTACATCAGTTGGGTTAGTAGCTAAAGCGGCATTAGCTGTAGCTGAATCGGTCTCAGCTTTTGTTTGTGCTAGTTTCAAAGCTTGAGCTGTTGCATCAGTAGCCAAAGAATTATTAGCTGTATTTAATTTTGTATTTGCAACTTGTGAGCTATCACCATTCTTCAAACTTACTATTTCGTCTTGTCTTTTTCTTTCAACCTTATTTCCTTTTGCATCAACAATGTCATTTCCTGCTGCATCTTTTTCATATACCTTATTCCCTGCTTTATCAGTAAGTGTTCCTGTTTCTGCTTCGTGAAGAGCGGATTCAGTATTTCTAACATTTTGTTTCAATCCTTCATCTTCTCCAACTTCCAGTTCTTTTGCTCTTTTTATTCTATTCTCAACCTTCCTCTTTCTATCCGCTTCGAATCCCCCGTCTCTTGTGAGTGCCCTCGATGTTGCCCCCAGATTCATTCCAGTAACTGCTTCCACAGCTTTAAACGCACCCCCGATTGCGCCTTTTCTCACA
Organism: uncultured Candidatus Saccharibacteria bacterium; assembly: GCA_964354935.1. Taxonomy (GTDB): domain Bacteria; phylum Patescibacteriota; class Minisyncoccia; order Phycocordibacterales; family UBA9973; genus UBA9973. The sequence continues at coordinate 13,683 of CAYHBT010000006.1, read as the reverse complement.
TCAAAACTACTAGAAGCTCCGTATTTAGCAATATTTCTTATTGCTGCGCCTCCAAATTTTCCTTCTGATTCTCGCTTCTTTGCCCATTCAGAGTTGGCAAGTTTACTGCTTGCTTGTCCGACAACACCTTGAGCTAACAATGCTGTTCCACCCATAGCCAAACCTCCCGCCACCACGGCTGCTGTCTTGCCGATTTTTACAAATGCCTTTCCAAACTCACCGCCTCCTTCCTCAGCATAGTGAACCGCCTTGCGGAGCATCGCCATTATTATCAAAGCCGGTATTAAAATAGTTAAAATAGTTGCTATCGCCCCTTCGCCGGATGAAAAAGCGGGCATCACTCCCAACAATTTGAATATCAAGTACATAAAGAACATAAAAATAGGGGCCATAAACGCAGTCGAGATGAGGCGTTTAGTCCAAGCTTCCCAGCCTAAGTAGCTTACGCTTGCAAATTTCGGTATTGTGTTCGACATGAAAGCGAAAGGAGAAAAAATAATCAAAATCCAAAGCTCGATCAATCTTCCCAAGAAGCTTATTCCGGCTACAAAAAACACATAGGCGGCATATAGCATAATGAATCCGGCGATGAATATTATTCCAACTGTTATACCAAGAGGCATATCTGCTTCTTTGTGGACTGTGCCATTAATGTTTGTCGTATTTAGTCTTTCTAGGGCTGGTCCATCTAACAGCGTAGTAGCATTGAAATTTCTATACATCGCGCCCGAGATATCTTTTTCGTTAGTGGTGGTCGATGTCTCATACTCTCTTTTTGTTGTACTATCAGGATTTTCTGTCCTAACATCTAGCTTATTGTAAAAAACCAAAGCTAAAATATTTGAGGTATCGATGACCACTTTGGTGAAAAACATAGAGAAGTTTATGAGGAGCGCCATTATCATCACTTGGACGATAACTTTTTTTGTATCGTGGCTCGTGCCCAATATCGTCTGAATGGCGACATAGAGCAATATGAGTATAAAGAAAATATTGGCAAAATCTCGCACGACCGCCCAAGCTTCCGGAATAAAACTGGAGGCAGATGTGACGGTACTGCTTATTCCAATGGATATCATCGCGTTGAAAAACTGCGCTGAAAGCCAAAGTAGCAGACTGGGGAGAGCGAAAACCACATAATAGACAAGTTTTAAAAAACATCCATTAAAAGTGGAGCTGAGTATTCCGTCGCAACCCTTATCAATTCGTCTTTGAAATTCATTGTCGGCTACAGTTGACTGTTGTCCATATCCTGGTGTTGTAACATCTCCCACTGTTGTTGTGTGGTTTACTCCGGGAGGTTCATCACAGGGAATATTGGTGTACACATTACCCATGCCAGGACCACGGGGGTGAGCACATGGTTCATGAGGGTTGGTGGGGGATGCTTCTACATTGTGCGTGAATACTAAAAGCCCAGCGAGAATGGTCAGTATTAGAATGTATGGCAGAAATTTTTTAATTGATTTTGGCATTTTTTAGGGTGTGTTTTTTGTCCATACTCCGCCGACAGCAGAAGCTATGCAGTTTTTTTCAGGCATATTCGGCACATTCATTGTATATGTCGTTCTGCCGAAAGTTCGTCTTCTTGTTTTTGTTATACGGCAATTTCCCAACTCAAGATTAGTATTAGCAGTAACAGTAGTGGAACTTGCGGCTTCCACCTTAATATTAGCGCTTGCTCTTTTTTGCGGGACAGATGAGTCTTTGACTATAACTCCTGACTGTCCCGCCACAAGACCCTCGATTTCTAAGAATTGCATAGTAATTGGATCGGAACCCTCGGATAACTTATCAACAATTTTGATAGTTGTTGCTAGTGGGTCAAACACTGTCTCAATAGAATAACGCGGTGTTCCGCCGGATATAGGCACATTGATTATCTTACCGACACCGACTAAAATATCTTGCGGAAGACTCAAGTCTTGCACCGTATCTATTACGATCTCAATAGTTTTAGATTTATTAGTGTAATCTTTTATTACAACAGAAGTTTCTCCCTTATTTACTCCGCTGATGATCAAGAATTTATCGCTCAAAGAGGCTATTGCAACTCCTTCATTTGGATACTTGGAAATACTGTAAGGCGGTGTGCCTCCTTCGATGGTTGTGGTAAAAGGAGCGCTGGTGTCGGTCAAAATGCAATCATTGTTGGTGTCGCTTGGCAAGCAATTTGTCTGCATAACTGCCAAAGCCCCGTTGGCATACACTTTAATATTGACGACGGCAGATTCTACAGTACTGTCACTTTTATCTATAATTTCGACTGAAGTGACTCGTGTCGAAGTATCCAACGGGCTACTTGGCGCTACACCTGTAATTGAAAGCTTTTTGGTAGTACCGACAGAGACAATCTCTGCTGTTGCCTTCGACGTATCTGGCTCTGTTTTTTTTGCGTAATTACCCGAACCGCCGGATATAGTTATGCTGGTTATTTGTCCAGCTCTGACTGAAACAAATTCTGGGATATTTATTTTTTTTATTTCTGTTTGGCTTGCGGGAAGAATATAATTGCTACTGCCAAGAGTTTGACCTTCATAACTCCAATTATCATCGTTTGGTGAAGGGTTTACGGTGCTTGCGAGCGCGTTCAAACCTTTATCCAAAAAGTGGCCTATCAGGGCGTCGAAAATAGCCGACAAGCTGTTGCCTAAAGCCGCGCCGAGTTCTGTCTGACGCAAGTTTGATCCCATCGCGTCCATAATATGATTTCCCACCACCGAGCCGGGGGTGGTGTTTACCAATCCGCCTGGGCAATCATTTGTTTCTGCCCATTTTGTTTTTTCTGCTGCCACCTCTGCTTCAAATTGGGCTTCATAAGCAATTGCGGCAGCTTCGTACTCTGCATAATTGCCTCCAGTATATTCCGGAGGATTGTATGTTCTTGGCGGTTTAAAGCTAGGTTTTAAGAATTCATTCACACCGTTGTTGTATTTTGGATTGCTTGGGCAAGTTTGCGGAGACAAGAAGCCCATTCCCTGTTGTAAGAGGCCTTGTATTTTTTGCGCCGGCGCTTGGAGTGTGCCTTGCAGCCTACTTGCAAGATTTTGCTGTATCATTCCTTGGAATCCCAGATAATTATTTTGCGGATACTGTGTGTTTATCAAAAATCCGTTCCAGCCTCCGTAGTTGAAATCATTTCTATATTTCACGAGTAAACGAGGGTCATTGATTACTTTGCTCAAAGTGTATTGAGAATTGGTAGCAAGTTGGCTTCTGTAACTCGCTATTACATTGAGCGCGGTCTGCTTACCGAAAGGAAATCTAAATGTGTCGTATCCGATCATATCGACTAAATTCTTTATTTCTGATTTGGCGATATCTTTAAAGAAAGAAGCGGGATTTTCGATAAAAAGCGGAGATCCGTGAAAATCGGAATTTATCCAATTGATGGTGGCCTGAGTTATTCTCGCCAAGACCGCTTTTGCGATGTGCATTAAAGTTTGCTCAAGGAGAAATTGCGCGAAATCTTTGATATGCAGACCGGTGTCCATAACTGTCGAAGGTATGCCGATTGCATGAAGAGCTTGAGACAGCCAACCCGCGGTCTCTTGAGGTATGTCGGCGACAGGCACGGCAATCGCCGCTGTCGCTCCCGGTTGCGCTTGCGCTTGTCTTGGTGTCGAAAACAAAACCGTCGGCAATATTATTGAAATGATCAGCAGAGCCGAGATGAATTTTGTTGTTTTGGTTTTGACTGTCATTTTAATGTCTTGATTATACAATTTTCTTGCTAATTCTTCAATTTTTGACTAATGGTTTTTGCGAGATTATTCAAATCAGTTTCTAACCTCGTGGCATTTTCTTGGTACTTGCTTATACCGCCTAGAGCCATAATAGCATCGCTATCATAGAGCTTTATATCGCTGATATTTTCTACCAGCCTTTGGAACGAATTGATAACGCTCAAATGCAGAGTGGCGATGGATTGCGGCGCATTTATTTTGAGCATCGCGGTTATTATATTGTTTGTTTGTTTTATGATTGGTTCGAGTTTGACGAGCGCGCTTGCGTCGACGCTATTTTCGTCAATTATAAATTTTTGCAAGACATCCAGTATCGTATAGCTCACCGCAGGATTCTTTTTGTATATGTCGCTCAAGGATTTGTTGTAATTTGTGAAAGATTGGGCGGAATTGTCGGTGGTTGTTTTGATGTCAAATACAGAGAATACTTTTCTAGGAGGAGCGTTTTGTATTTTTTCCGACAAAGAGGTGGTCAGCGATTCTATCGCCGCTTCGTCCATCGTGCCGGCTTGATTGGCGGCGACGATTGTCGCAAAAAGTTCTCTGGAAAACTGATCGGTTTGCGTTAAGTTTTCTGTGTTGATTTGAGTTATATTTTGCAAAAAATTTCCACTTTCACCGACTCCCTCCTCGGCTTTTATCTTTTCTATCGCGAGGCTATCTGCTATCCCTAGCGTGGTTTCTTTTTTTGCCGGATCTGTTCCCCATAGGTTTTCCTCCCAATCCATTATTCCATCTCCGTCTGTGTCTCGGTTTACTAGACCCTCCAGTGTTTCGTTGTCATAAGAAAGTCCGCTGTCTGGCGCGCTAGGCACAGATACGAACACATTTTTAAATGTCACTTTATTTTTAAATATAAAAAGGACAACAATAAAAATCACCGCAAGAGCGATCCAAAGAATCTTTTTGTGTTTTAACAAAATCTGTTTAATTGTAGGCTAATTGTACCATTTTAAAAATTTTGCTACAATCAATTTAATGAGATTATTTTATTTCTTTATTTTCTTCCTAATGTTTTTCTCGCAAATTACTCCAGTTTTCGCAGATTGCGCTATTTTGTCGACATTAAAATCTGGCTCAAGGGGCGTTGAGGTGGAATGCTTACAGGGGAAAATAGGCGCAGGCGTAGATGGCAGGTTTGGCCCTTTGACCAAAGCTAAAGTTGTGACCTTTCAGATAAACAATGGTTTGGTTCCTGATGGCATATTTGGCCCCCTTTCTCTTGCGGCGTACAACAGGGCTATGACGGGTCAAGGTTTCTATCCGGCGGGATGTATTTCCTATGAAGGGTACAGTATTATGACTAGCAAAAAATGCGATAATTCAGACATTGTCATCGCAGCGCCTACGACTCCGACTACCAATACGCCGGCTACTGCCACAAAAGAGCCTGAATCTCCGGCCGTAAGTGTAAATGATGCGAATAATAATACAGAAAATGTAAATCCTAATCTTGTAAATTTCGACAAAGTTTCGGAAACAATAATTCGAGTGAACAAAGAGAAAGGTTTTAGCGGGGAGGAATTGCAATTTATGATTGATTCTCTAAAAGAAAAAATTACAACTGACGAAATAGATTACAACAAAGAATTCGAAAAAATGCTTCTTGAAGAATTGAGCGCCAATCCCAACTCTCAATCGTCTACAAATATTTTTAAAAAAATGATAACTAGGTCGCTTTCTTTTTTGGGAATTATTCCTTCCACCGCTCATGCCGCGATTGGTATTCCTTTTGGAGGCAGGCGACTTTTCTCTTTTTTCTGCGCAACTAGCGCGAATTGGATGATAGTCGTCAGTCCTCTTCCGCCAAGCTATGCAGTGCTTCTCAGCTACACCACTGGGACACAAGCGTTTATGAGCTACAATATACCCATTACTAGCTGGATGACTGGAGCATTTTCTCCCCCAGGCAAATGCGCATTTCAAGTTGGTCCTTACACTGTGACTATTCCTACCGAAGGCACAATTGACCGAAAAACAGGCTCATCTCCTTCATAAAAATAAATAGTCTATGAGCTAGCGATTTTTATCCAATCCATCAGCGTCAAATCTTCCGCTCTTTTATCCCCCAAAAATATCAAGGGTAGCCCTTGATATTTTTCTCGTAGGTTGCTTGAAAGTTTTTTTCGCTTATGCGCAAAACCAGCCTTTACTATTTCCCAGAATTTAATTTCATCTATGTGATTATCTATAAAAAATTTGCGAGATATATTTTTTATAGCAATTATCGCTGAATTTACTTTCGGCGCCGGAGAAAAATATCTTTTGTCTACTTTTGCTACCATTTTTGGTTCCCCGTACGCTTTTACCGAGATAGATAAAATACTTTCCTTGCCATCGCGGGCGAGAATTCTTTGGGCGACTTCGTGTTGGACCATTAGTATCATTTTTTCCGGTTGATTTTCTGCTGTCAGAAATTTCTTTAGAATTGCGCCGGTGATGTTGTAAGGAATGTTGGCGATTATTTTATAACTTCGCAAAACATTCTCGGACTTACCATTAAAGTCGAGTATGTCGCCATAAATTAAATTTAATTGTCCCGATGAAATTTCTTTCTCAAACTTTATTTTCAAAAGTTCATGAAGTTCCCTGTCTTTCTCTATCGCTAAAACTTTGCACCCAGTTTCTAGCAACTTCTCTGTAAGCGCTCCCCTGCCCGGACCGATTTCTAGAATCACATCATCTTTTTCTATTTCTCCCGCTTCAATAATCTGACGCAGGGCAACTTCCGATTTTAAAAAATTCTGTCCTAAAGATTTTTTAGCTTTCATATATAAATTGTTTTTATTCCCGCTTTCTCCCCTTCTTTTTCTAATAAATCCGCCGGAATATCGGAAATAAATTCAGATGGAGCGTTTATTTGGCGCGAACCGAAGATGGTGCGAAAGTTCGCGAATGATAAAAATAATTTTTCTTTAGCGCGAGTGATTGCCACATAAAAAAGCCTACGCTCTTCTTCATTGTCTGTGCTCGATTCTTCCCCACGTCTTTGGTGCGGGAAAAGTCCGTCTTCCAATCCTGCGACAAAGACATATTTGAACTCTAAACCTTTTGCGGCGTGCACGGTCAT
>CAYHBT010000006.1:3701-6767 GCA_964354935.1 uncultured Candidatus Saccharibacteria bacterium | reverse complement strand
GCGAGTGAAGCGTCTTCTAAAAGTTTTTCGACACCTTTTCCCTCGCCCAGATTATCATATTTGAGCGCGAGGGTTGCCAATTCTTTTATGTTCTCGAGTCTTTCCGTATCTTCTTCGCTTCCAGAAGAAAGTTCTTCTTCAATTCCTGATTTTTTCACTACAAATTTTATTATTTCACTTGTTTTCGCATTATTAATTTTTTCTTTTATTTCTTCCAATATTTGGTAGAAATTATTTATTTTAATTCTCGTTTTTATCGGCAAACTCTCGATATCATTAGCAAAAATTTTCACTAAAGTCGCCTTGCCTATGCCACGCGCGGGAAAATTTATTATTCTTTTGATGTCTGAAAGACTGTTTGGGTTTAGCGCGGCGCGCAAGTATGCCAAAGTGTCTTTTATTTCTTTTCTTTCGAAAAATTTCACGCCCAAGACTTGGTATGGGATATTGTATCGGAGCATAGCTTCTTCCAGCGCGCGGGATTGGAAATTGGCTCGGTAAAGAATGGCTATTTCAGAAAAATTGCCGCCAGATAGCGGAGCGAATGTGCTTATGCGGGGTCTTTCGCAGGCTGACGAGCCGAGAAGGAACGCTCCGCTAGCAAGCGGAGACAGTGACCCCGCAGAGGCAGCATTCGCTCCGCTATCAGCAACCTCCAAAATTTTTGTTGCCACAAAATCCGCTTCATCGTTTTCGTCCAAAGCCTCATATAATCCTATCTTCTCTCCGGTTTTATTTTTTGTAAATAAATTTTTGTCCGGTCGGTATTTATTTTTTTTGATTATCGTATTTGCCGCCTCCAAAATGTTTTGTGTTGAGCGATAATTTTCTTCGAGCATCACTATCTTGGCAGTCGGATAATCTTTTTCGAAACTCAAAATGTTTTTCAGATTCGCTCCGCGCCAAGAATATATATTTTGATCGGCATCTCCCACCACGCAGATGTTTTTATTATTCTCCGCCAGCATTTTGGACATTAAATATTGCACCTCGTTCGTGTCTTGATACTCGTCGATATGCACATATTCCCATTTTTCCTGATAAATTTTTCTTATTTCCGGATTATCTTTCAATAATTTTGTTGCTTTCAAGAGCAGGTCATCAAAATCGAGAGAATTTTCTTTCATCTTTTTCTTTTCGTACGAATTCCAGATTTGCGCGACGATCTGCGCCATATATCCCGCCCTTCCGTCTTCCGCTTGTACCTCGTAATCCGCGAGATGAATAAATTTTCCCTTTTCGCGCGAAATTATATTTTTTATTTTCTTAGGTTCGTATTGTTTAGGATCGATGCCGAGCTCTTTTTGCGCTTCTTTGATAAGCGACACTGAATCTGATTCATCTAAAATAGTGAAATATTTAGTTAATCCTAAAATTCTGGCGTTTTCTTTTATAATATAAACTCCAAGCGAGTGGAAAGTACTTATGAAAGGAACAGTATTTTGACCTTTGGCATTTTTTTCAATTTCCAAAATAATTCGCTCGCGCATTTCTTTTGCCGCTTTGTTGGTGAAAGTTACTGCCAAGATTTTCTCCGGCGCTACCCCATTTTTTATCAAATTCACTATTCTGTGCGTGATTGTTTTTGTTTTTCCCGCGCCCGCGCCGGCAATAATAAGAAGCGGACCTTCCGAATGGATTGCCGCTTCTCTTTGTTCTTTATTTAATCCTTCCAAGTGTTTTTCCACTTATCCATCTTAGCACATAAAAAATAGCTCCATTCGGAGCTATTTTTCTTTTTATTTCAAAGTTAAACTTTCGAGCAATTTCCCTTTCTTGTCTTTTGCCGCTGCCGCTTCCAAGGCTTCTCTGATATATCTCTCGACGCTTTGCGGGTGGCCAGACAACACCCCGCTTCGGGGTTTGGCCCCAGTTGCCTCTTGGAGCTGTTTTAAATGTTTGACCAAGTTTACGAAAGAAGGATTGATCTTGCTCTCTTCAGTTCGCATTAGTTCATAAGCGCCTTGGCTTTTTACTTTGGTCCAAACTTCCAAAGCATTACTTTCCGAAGGAAATATTTTATCCAAATTATTTTCATAAACCAATTCGACTTTTGCCAGCATTTTTTCCGGCAAACCAAAAGGATTTATTTTTATCGGCATTTCAGAGGCAGTCGGTCTTGCTGGTCCGTATTGCATTGGTGGCTGGTATTCGCTGATATCTATCGTGCTTCCTGCGGGAGCGCCGATAGGCTTATTTATCTCTCGCGCTTCTTCTTTTTTTTCTACTGGTTGACTTGGTAAAGAGTTCCACCTGATTGATTCTCGGGCGGTTATTCCATTTTCTAGTTTTCTCTTGTCTACCGGTATTCCCTTTTTATTAAGTTCCGCTATTTCCGCCTCCCTTTTTGCAAATTTTGCTATCATATGCGCCCTGAATTCTTCGTTGGACATTTCTCCGATGTCTTTTATTTTCGGTGTAGCAGGCACGGTGTTTGTCGCCCTGAATTCTAATTCCGCAATTTTCTTTCTCAGTTCCTCTTGTTTTTTTTCATCTTCCGCTCGGCTTTCCGCAATTTTTTTATTAATTGCTTCTTGTATTTGCTCTCCAGTCATAACTGGAGGCTGAATGGTTGGTGTCGGTGCGGCTTCTGGGGTGACGACAGACACAGGCGCAGATGGTGGTTTTACTGCTTCTGGCGCGGGCGATGGAGTTGGGGTCACTGGTGGCAATTCTATGCCGGCATTTTCCACAAGAGATTTTCCTTGTCCTGCAGCTTCTTTCAAAGCAGAAAGATTCGCTTCAGATGAGATTTTTACCATTTTTTCCGGGGCTTTGCTTGCTTCTCCCGCTTCAATTTTTGGAATACTGCTTCCCCTGCTACCCATATATTCTCCGGCAGATTCGGCAGCATTTTTTGTACCATAATAGGCTGCAGTGGTTCCAAGCACAGCTGCTAGTCCGATTGCTAGATTTTTTTTCATCGAAGAAGGTTTTTCTGCTTTTTCTTTTTCAGCCAAAAGCGCATCGCGTCTCGTTTTTAACTTCCCTAGCTCTTCTTCTATTGTTTGTTTTGATAATTCTTCCATAAAATTTTTATACTTCCTCCCCTCTTAGATTTAAGAG
>CAYHBT010000006.1:0-3601 GCA_964354935.1 uncultured Candidatus Saccharibacteria bacterium | reverse complement strand
GTTTCTTTTTTTGGTTTCCATCCTGGGGGTATGGGCGGGATAGGTCCTTGTGGCATGTTTTCATCCATAATATTTTCATTATACCCTGTTATTTGAATTTTAACAAAATTAAGGGGGGGTAATTGTTTACCCCCACACCTTTTGTTTTACCAACGAAAGGTGTGGGGGTTATCCCCACCCCATAGTTGCCGGATTGACTTTCGGTCATTTTTGGAGTATCGTGTAAACATAGCTCTGAAGAGAAGTACGCCATAGATGACTGAAAGCTAGAGACGACAGTAACCATCGCGAGACCCTTTGTTTGCAGTACTATTTTGGTCGTCCTGTAATTCCGCCCTTATTTAAGGGGCTGAAAAGGCACTCTTGCGGTAATAGCTTGTTTTATAAAAAACCTATATAAAATATACAGTTCGATTCTGCTATTTTCCCTACTGCTCGGGGTGGCATTTTCGTTTTCTTGGCCAAAATCAGCCCAAGCAGGCTTTTTCTCTTCCATTTTGGGCGATGATGTCTATGCTCAAGGCAACACAGGAGTTTCAGAATTGAGCAACAAAGAAGTTCCCCAAAATTCTCAGACAGTTGAACTTCTTCAGGCCAATGTCTCTTCTACTTTGATCATTCAAGAAAAAAAAGACAAAAAAGACAGCAAGAAAGACAAGGATATTAAGATAATAGATGAAGACACAATTGTAAACATTGTTTCCGAGAACGCCATTCTTCCCGCCACTGGTCCTCTTGGGGTCACTGCCAAGGACGCAGTCGATCCAGCCACTCTCGAGACCAGTGTGTATGTGGTAAGAAAAGGAGATTCTCTTTCCACCATAGCCGATATGTTTGGGGTCTCCATAAACACCATTCTTTGGGCAAATGATATGAAAAAAGGAGAAAAGCTCGTCGTCGGCGACGTGCTTTTTATTTTACCCGTTTCCGGCTTGGAACACACCGTGTCTAAGGGGCAGACTCTAAAAAGCATTGCAAAGCTCTACAAGGTGGATATAGATGAAATTGTTCTATCTAATGATATCACCGAAGATACCAAGCTCGCTGTGGGAGACAAGCTGATGATTCCAGACGCTGTCAAGGCTGAAGAAGGCGACAAGCCGGTGCAAAATTTAAATGCTAGCGCCGCGAAAGATAAAAAATATTATGAAACTCACCCATTACCAAGTCTTACTGGCTACTTCATTAATCCAGTGCCGGGATATCGCAAGAGTCAAGGAATTCACGACAAAAACGCGATAGATATGGCGATAGCTAAAGGAACTCCAATTCGTGCGGCTGCGGCTGGCCGAGTGATACTCGCGCGTAAAGGCTACAATGGCGGATACGGTAATCTAGTCATTATTGCTCACCCAAACGGTACAGAAACCCTGTATGCTCATCAATCCAAGCTAGCTGTAAAGACCGGTGAACAAGTTTCTCAGGGTGAAATTATCGGATACATCGGCTCTACCGGTCGATCGACCGGTCCACACTTGCACTTTGAAGTGCACGGAGCTCGCAACCCAGGAGCGGATAATTCTTGGGCAAACTAATCTTATTCCAAGAGAGCTAGAGCAACCATAGCCAAAACTCCAACCAAAACTGCCAATATTTGCAGTACTGAATATTTCACCTCCTTGGTTTTATGAAGTTCGGGTATTAAATCCGCCACTGCAACATAAATGAATCCTCCGGCGGCAATCGGCAGAAAATATGTAATAAAACTCTCCAAGACATCTCCCAAAACAAGCGCGAAAATTACTCCCACAATAGCCAATAGCGCTGACATAAAATTAAGCCAAAGCGCTCGAGTTTTGCTGTATCCTGCATGCAACAACACCGCAAAATCCCCTACCTCTTGAGGTATTTCGTGTAAAATCACAGCCAGTGTCGTCGCAATACCAAGGGGAATATTTACTAAAAAACTTACCCCAATAATTACTCCGTCAATAAAATTGTGTACTCCATCGGAAAAAAGTATTAATTTCCCCACTGGATGTATGTGATTTTCTTCAGCATCATTACCGTGATGATGCCAATGCAGAAATTTTTCTAAAACAAAGAAAAACAAAATTCCCGCGATCACCAAAATACTAATCAAAAGCGGACTCTCGGCATTTTCAAAAGCCTCAGGTATTAAATGAATAAACGCATCTCCCAAAAGCGCGCCCATTGCGATGCTGATAAAAATATAGATATGTTTCTCTAGCCACTCTTTTTTTAAAGAGAGTCCAAAAATTCCGACGAGAGAAACTAAACTCACAAGTGTCACACTTCCCAACGCGTAAATGATTGTGTTCATTAAAAAAAATCATACGCTAAACTCAAATCATTTGCAAACTAACTAGGAATTAAATTATTTTTTATAGTATTATGTAGATATGTCGCGCTCACTTTTTTTAAAATTTTTTCTTGTTTCTTTCTTTTCGCTTGTAGCGATAAATGTTGTCTATGCCGAAGAATCAATCGATATCCATCGAGCGCAGGTAATAGGGATAATTAAGGAAGAGAGAAATTTCATTATGGAAGAGATGGGAAAGCAGTTGGAGGTTTTTGATCAAACGCTTTCTGCAAAAATTATTGATGGCGGAGAAACCGGAAAACAAATCATTTTAGAGAATGATTATCTTAAACTAAAAAAAGGAGATATTTTTTTTGTTGAAAAAATTTCAATAGAAGGAGAAAAAGACAATTATGTGGTTCGTGAGCGGGACAGGCAATTTCCGACCTTGATGCTTCTTCTTTTTTTTGCTTTCGCTATTCTTATTTTTGGAGGAAAGCAGGGGTTTCGCTCTCTTTTGAGTTTGGTATCCGGTTTTTTGGTTATTATTTATTTTCTTTTACCTTTGCTAGCAAAGGGTTATTCGCCAATTTTAATTAGTGTGACTTTTGCAAGCATTATCTTATTTTTTGCTATTTACTTCACTCACGGCTTCAACAGAGAATCGACCGCAGCTTTTCTGGGAACCATTATTGCGGTTATTTTTACTGGATTGCTTGCCTTTTTTTCCGTTTTTGTAATGCAACTTACAGGTTTTAACACCGAGGAGACGACATTTTTAAATGTTGGAAACGGTGTAAGGTTAAATTTCCAAGGGCTGTTGCTCGGAGGAATTTTGATTGGGGTTTTGGGTATTCTAGACGATATAGCTATTACCCAAGCCGCAATAGTCAACGAAATATCGCGTTCAGCGAATAATTTAACCAGAAAAGAGGTTTACAAAAAAGCAATGCGGGTGGGTAGAGAGCATGTCTCCGCATTGGTAAATACTCTCGTTTTGGCTTATACCGGTGCTTCGCTTCCGTTGCTCTTATTGATTTCTAACTACGACTACCCTTTCGGTTTTGTGATCAGCCAAGAATTATTCTCAACAGAAATAGTCAGGACTATTGTGGGAAGCATTGGGTTGGTGTTGACCGTGCCCATCACTACCCTGCTCGCGGTTTATATGCTGATGAAAAAAAATAACCAAGACATTCCACCAGAAGTTTCACCAAAAGAAAAAACACAATTCGAGCATTTTGGCCATAGACATTAATCTAGGTGCGGGATAGGAGAATCGAACTCCTGTCCACAGTTTGGAAAACTGTTATTTTACCATTAAACTAATCCCGCAAT
>CAYHBT010000005.1:46100-47278 GCA_964354935.1 uncultured Candidatus Saccharibacteria bacterium | reverse complement strand
GCGGTCACACCAGTGCGCTTGTGACTCACAATTTTCCCATTTGGATTTAAAAATTTCTTCAGAATTTCAATATCCTTGTAGTCTATGAATTTTATATTATTGGCTGAAAAGTAATCTTGTTTCATTTTTTTAATTAAACTTGTTATTTTAATAAACTAAAACATTCAGAAATCATATCCACGGTTCCTTCTGGAAATTTTCCAGTTCGATTGTATTCCAAACCAAGATTAACAATCCCATCTTTGCCTAATTTTGATTCAAATTTATCGTAAGTGCAGGCGCAGTAATCATATTGGCTAGCATCAGATTCATCAATACAACCTTTTATATATTGATCTTTGATGTATGTCGAAGCAGAATCTTTTTTGTCAGCAACTTTGGGAGCTGGTCTTTCTCTATTGACCATAAAGTATCCTCCAATTATCACCAGCAAAACTATAATCCACGGCAAACCTGTTTTTATTTGTTCTTTGGTCATAAAATTATTGTTTAAAATGGAATATCTTCAGGATTGATATCTTCTTCTGGATATTCTATGCTATCGACTTCTCCAGTGTTTGATGCTGGTTTAGCAGATTGAGCGACTGAGGATCCCGAACCTGCTCCCCCGCTCTTTTGCCCAAACTGCACTCGATCGGCGATAATTTCCGTTCTGTATTTTTTTTCTCCGGTTGTCTTATCGTCCCAGCTACGAGTCTCGATTCTACCCTCTATCATCACTTGCTGTCCTTTTTTTAAATATTGCGCAGAAGTCTCGGCTTGTCTGCCCCAGACTACGACATTATGAAAAGTAACCGATTCTTGCTTTGCACCGCTCTTGTCTTTCCAGACACGATTCGTCGCTACGCTAAATTTGCAAACTTTCTGACCAGAAGGTATGGTGGCGAGTTCAGGATCTCGTGTCAAATTGCCGACAATTATAACTTTATTTAAATACATAGTTATTTTAAATTAAGCTAATAATTAAACCGCGATTAGGGCATCGATTTCTTTATCGATTTCCTCTTTGTTGATAGGAGTAGCGGTTTCATTTTCCGCGCTTTTTTTCATAGCAGGCCTCTTGTAGGTTTCTCCGCGCACAAATCTCTTGGCCGCGATAGTGTTTTCTTTTACTGTTTTTAGTATCAAAAATCGAATAATGTTTGGATCTAAATCGAGAGTCTTTTTTAATTCCAAGA
>CAYHBT010000005.1:29465-46000 GCA_964354935.1 uncultured Candidatus Saccharibacteria bacterium | reverse complement strand
ATCAAAAATCGAATAATGTTTGGATCTAAATCGAGAGTCTTTTTTAATTCCAAGATTTTCTCTGGCGCCATCGTGAATTTAATCCAACCAAAATAAGCTGTGTTGAATTTACTGCGCACATTGGAAATCACCTTGGATATAGAATATGCAAGAATAGTCATTTTTGGCATTTCATCTCCGATGATTTCTCCGCCGAAAGATGAAACTAATTCTTTCAAATTGCCATAAGAAGCGGGCACATCGTCCGTAGCGATAGTGGGCACTAAAAGGTATCCAAGCTCGTAAACTTTGGAATCTGCGCCACTTTTTTCCGTTGCGTCTTCTTTATTTACTTTATTTTCTGTCTCTGACATGTAAATTTCATACTATCAAAAAGCCCTTAGAAAGTAAAGACTCGCTTGGCGTTTTTAATTATCGCTTCAGCAACTTCTTTTTCCGGCAAACCTTTAATCTCGGCAATCTTTTTCACGATTTCACGCACATGAGAAGACTCATTTCTCTTCCCACGATACGGCACAGGCGCCACATATGGAGAATCCGTCTCAGACATGATCATATCAAGCGGAGTATTCTTGATAACTTCATCATAATCGTGCGTAAATGTGACAACTCCGGTAAAAGAAAGAGTGAAACCAAAATCCAAAAATGCTTTTGCGTCTTCCGGCGTGCCAGCAAAAAAATGCACATCGCCCCGCACTTTTGCATATTGTTTTAAAATTTCCAAACTATCTTTATATGCATTTTTATTCCCCTCTTGAGGGGTGGCGCTTGCGCCGGGGTGGACTGAATTGCGTATATGCAACATCAATGGTTTCTTAAATTCATTGGCAAGTTCTATCTGACTGATAAAATCTTTTTTTTGTTTTTCTATCGACTCAGGTGTGCATCTGTAATAATCCAGTCCACACTCTCCTATCCCGACGACTTTTTTGTCTTGTAAAAGTTTTCTGTAAATTTCTTTATCGAAAGATTCTCCACGAGATGTAAATTCTTTGCCACCTTCGCCGAGCTCTTTCTCATCATGATAAGAAGCTCCAGTGTGTATCGGGTGGAGCCCTATAATCGCGTATACGCCCTCCTCATACTGATTCGCCATTTCTACCGCTTTCCTCGAAGTATCCGCCTGTGTGCCCACATTGATTACCCAAGTATCATTGTCCAAGGCTCGTCGAATAACCTCGTCCCGATCAGCGTCAAAGGCTTTGAAATTAATATGAGCGTGTATGTCGATGTATTTGGGGGTCATAATTTAAGAACCTCACCCTGCCCTCTCCTTATTAAGGAGAGGGTGAATTCAGTTCACTTACAATTTTTAATATAACACCCTCAATATTAGCATTAACTTCATTATTCCAAAAACGAATTATCTTTATGCCAAACACGGACAAATAATTTGACCGTTCAACATCATATTCTTTTTCTTCTATGTGCTGTGAACCGTCTAATTCAATAGCTAACTTTTTTAAGGGGCAATAGAAATCTAACACATATGGTCCGACAGAATATTGCCTTTTTATCTTGAAACCTAATTGATTATTTCTAATTTTACTCCAAAGTATAGTTTCCTGCGGAGTTTGGGATCGTCTTAACAAAATACGCTTAGTTAAATTTTTAGATTTATTATAGAAAACCGTCATATAATAATAGTATTTTGTATTTGAGTTCCTCCTCTCCTTAATAAGGAGAGGATTGAGGTGAGGTTCTTAATTTTTTCCCCATTTCTTATCCAATTCGTCATAAATAATTCGAATGTTGGTTTTCCCTTCGCCAAATTTTTTCTTTTCATCTTCGTATCTCTCGTTATAAATATCCCATTCTTTCTGAATTACCGGATGAGTTTTAAAATATTCCAAAATATGCTTCTGAATTTCTTTGATTCCAACCAAATCATACAAAATTTTTGCATGAGCAAATACATACATTCTATATGGAACATTCGCAACTTTGTGTTTTAACTTTTCTTCCGAATATCTGCTAAAACCAATTTTAATTTCATCGACAAAATCATTACTGAACTCATATCCTTTTTCAAAATTTTTATAAACTACAAACAAATCAATGTCGGAATCTTCATGAAAAGTCCCCTTCCCCACGCTGCCAAACACTAGAAACCCTATAACATTTTTATCTTTTTGAAATTCATTTTTGATTTTTTCTAAAACTTTCAAATGCTTCATCGAATTTTATTCACCCTCTCCTTAACAAGGAGAGGGTTGGGGTGAGGTTCTTAATCCTTGCGTAAAAACAAAGGCTTCTCCGGTTTTTTGTGTCCGCTTAAACAACTCAATATCTTTTCTGAAGTTTCCGGCATTACGGGCTTTAACAACCATGCAACAAGACATAACTGATTAGATAAATCAGCAACAATAGTTTTGGCTTCTTCTGGATTAGTTTTGAAAACTTTGTAAGGCTCTTTTTCTTGAATTATTTTATCTGCTTCTTGAATCTTAAGCCAGATTTTATCCATATATTTTTTTATATCAAAAACATCTAGATCTTTATCTTTGGGATATGAACCTACAAAAACGCTACGAACATTGTAATTTTCAACCATGGTAAGTACTCGCGAAGTTAAATTCCCCAACCCGTTCGCCAAATTCGCATTGTACGCGTCTTTAAATCTCTCCATTGTAAACGGGCTGTCTTCAAAACTGGAAATCTCGCGCAGGAGAAAATATCGCAGAGCGTCGGTGCCGTATTCTTGCACAATTTCGGAGGGACTGATCACATTGCCGATAGATTTAGACATTTTGATTCCGCCTTCGCCGGTTATGAAGCCATGATAAATAACCGTGTCGGTAGTCGGCAACCCCGCAGACAAGAGCATTCCCTGCCACATCACAGACTGAAATTTCACCATATCTTTACCGGCAGTTTGAATATGTTCGCCATCACACCAAAATTTCTCAAAATTTCCCTTGTTGGGCCACCCCAGCGTAGAAATATAATTTATAAACGCATCAAACCACACATACATCACTTGCGTATCGTCCCCAGGAATCGCCACCCCCCAAGAAAAACGCTCCGAACTGCGAGAAACTGAAAAATCTTCCATTCCATTTTCTACGAAATCAATAGCTTCTTTTCTCCGCCACTCGGGAATAATGGATTTCTCTTTTGAGAGATACTCTATCAGTTCTTTTTTATACTTTGTTAATTTAAAAAAATAATTTTCTTCTTCAATTTCCTCCGGAATTTTGGTCGGATGAATCGGACATTTATTATCGATAATATCTTTTTCTGTCAGAAATTTTTCACAACCCACGCAATACAGCCCTTTGTATTTCTTTTTGTAAATATCCCCCTTCTCACTGCACAAACGCCAAAATTCCTGCACAGCCTTGATGTGATTTGGATTGGTCGTCCGTATAAAATTATCATTGGAAAGATTTAGTAATTTTTTTAAGTCTATAAATTTTTGCGCGTAGTGATCCACATATTCCTGCACGGTTTTGCCTTCTTTCTGACTTGCTTCCCAAATTTTCTGTCCGTGCTCATCGGTGCCGGTGCTAAAAAACACTTCTTTTCCGAGAAGGCGTTGATATCGAGCAATGGCGTCCGATTGCACAAGCTCCAATGCAAAACCAATATGCGGATCTGCGTTCACATAAGGAATCGTTGTCGTAATGTAAAAACTTTCTTTTGTCATACTTTTATTTCCCTTGAGTTCTAGCCAAAGTCTTATTCTTTTCAATATCGCTCAAAAATTCCATCACGATGACCGCCACGGGGATAGCCAACACCACTCCCCAAAATCCGCCCAATTCAAAACCAATCAAAGCAGAAAGAATAATGACAATCGGCGATAACCCAACTATTTTTTCTATAATGAGCGGGGCAAAGAGAAACACTTCAAACTGATGAATGATGAGATAGGCTCCAGCCACCATCAAGGCGCTCGAAATTCCATCGGAGAGATAGGAAAAGGAAAAAGCGGGAATCAGGGCGACCCAAATACCGTAAGGCACAATTTCCATTACTCCCGCGATAATTGCCAAAAGAAGAGCATACTCTATGCCGAGCAAAGATAAAATCAAATATATCAGAACTCCCACCACCACTCCCAAGACTGCTTGCCCTTTCAGCCACAGAGCAATCTTGCGTCGCGAACGGTCCCAAAGATCCACGACATAATCTTCGTATTTGATTGGAAAAATAAGTCGGAGAAAATTTTCAATGCCTTTTTCTTGAATTGAAAGATAAAAAGAAATAAGAATTATTAATATAAAGTTAAATAGACTGCCGAAAGCGACGGAAAGCACTTGGAAAAATCCGCCTGAGAGATTTAAAATGAAAGCCTTAGATACTGAGAACAACGAAGCGATGGAAAAATTTGTCCCGAGAGAATTCACTATATCCTTGGCGCCGGAGAAAGCCTCGTTTTGGAAATAACTCAAAAAAGAAACACCGGGGATATAAGCTGAAATGAAAGTGGAGAAATTATAAATTTCTGTGATGAGAAGGGGCGCAAAAAGATAAAACATTCCAGCCAAAGTAAGAAGTGAAAAAACATACAAAATCACAATTCCAAAAACTCTGTTAATTTTTATTTTTAAAAAATAAGGTACAGCGGATTCGACAAAAGAGGCAAGCACGATGGAGGTCAAGACCACGAGAGCCAAATCCCGCAGAAACCACAACAAAAATACGCTTAGCGCCACAAGCACTGCGCGTATCATAGTGCCGGTCGTGATAGAAATAGAAGTAGCGTTGCTTTTTTCAAACATAAAAATATAATAGCATAAAAAATACCCCTACCCAACCTCCCCCTACATAGGGGGAGAAGGTCTCAAAATTTAAGTATTTTCAAAAACTTTGCTTTTTCCTTAAATGGCCCAATAAGCGCCATATTTAGTTTGTTGTTTTGGAAAATTTCTTGGGCTAAAGTTTGAATTTGCGCCGCATTCACTTGTCTTATTTCTTTGGCTTTCTCTTCTGCTTCGCGGATTTCATGCTTCAAAAGCTCCTGTCCACCATAAAAATTCGCAATATCGTCGCTAGATTCGAGAGAAAGCTTCATATTGCCGATCAGGCATTCTTTCACTTTATTTAATTCTTCTTCGCTCACCTCCGAATTTTTTAATTTTGCGCATTCTTCTAAGACAGCGCAAATAACTTCATCTATTCTTTTATTATCCACTCCGGCAGAAATTTGGAAAAATCCGTGATCAGTATAGGAATCGTTGTAAGCGCGAACATAATAACCGACACCCATCTCTTCGCGAAGTTTCACAAAAAGTCTTGAGCTCATTCCCCCGCCGAGTATCCCACCGAGCACCGAGAGAATTGGATTTTTTTTATCAAACAAGCCGTAAGTGCGCACACCCAAAACAAAATGCGTTTGATCGGTCTTTTTGAAATTTATGAGCGCCTGCGGTTTGGTTTGTTTTTCTTCAATTTGTGCCTTGCCGCCTTTTTTTCCGCGAGAAATTTTTCCAAAAATTTTATCGACTTCGTCTAAGACTTGCTTTTCGGTCACCTGCCCCGCAACCACCAACACAGTAGATTCCGGCAGATAATGCCTCTGATGATATTCTACAAAATCGCTTCGTTTCATCTTTAAAATATTTTTTTTCTCACCCGCAATATTCCAACCAGCTGGCTGATCACCATAAAGCAACTTCATCATCAAATCCTGTATATGTCTGTTTGGCATATCCTCATACATATTTATTTCTTCAATAATCACTCCTTTTTCTTTTTGCATTTCCGCATCTGGAAAAGTAGAATTTAAATAAACATCAGACACAATATCTAAAATCTGCCTAAAATGCCGAGCATCGGATTTAGCATAATATCCCGTATATTCCTGCGCGGTAAAAGCGTTGTATTGGCTACCCAAGCTATCAAGCTCCTTAGATATATCGACAGCTTTTGGTCTTTTGACCGTCCCTTTGAAACACATATGTTCCAAAAAATGAGAAATGCCATTATTCTTTTTCTCTTCATATTTGGAACCCGCTTCCACTAAGACCAACACCGTCACCGTAGGATTATCCTTCATCGGCACGGTTATCACCCGCAATCCGTTATCTAAAACTTTTTTTGAGAATTTCATAATTTTAATCCAAAAGCACCCCACCCTAACCCTCCCCTTGGCTAATGGGAGGGAAAATTCAACTCACTTCTAACTTTCTGAAGCACGCCTTCCATATTAACATTAACTTCGTTATTCCAAAAGTGAATAGTTTTAATCTCTAAACATAATAAATATCTATTTCTTTCTTCATCATATTTTTTATTTTCAAGATGTTGAAAGCCATCTAATTCAATGGCTAATTTTCTATCGGGACAGTAAAAATCTAAAATGTATGGACCTACAGAATGTTGGCGTTTAAATTTTAAACCAAATTGATTATTTCTTAACCTAGCCCAAAGTAAAACCTCTTGTGGTGTTTGATTTTTTCTTAATTCAATACGACGAGGTTTCAAAATTGGATGATTATGGGTAATGGTCATTTTAAGAATTTTGTATTTAAATTCCCCTCCCCCTTCGCCAAGGGGGAGGCTGGGAGGGGGTGTTTTCAACTTGTCTTACTTAGTCATATTTATCGCGCGTCTACCCTAGCGTGCTTTAAAATAACACCTGCGTATTTTACTATCCAAGAATATGGTTTCGTTACTGATGTTCTGCCACCAAAGCCTGTGTCCGTAGCTAGCATAGAATCCATATCAAACCTATCTCCTTCAAAAGCAAAGTAAATTTCTATTCCTTTAATACCACTCTTCTTGATATACTCTTCGCAACTAGTTTTAAGATTATAATTAGCGTCAAGAGTGTCTACTTTATATTTGCTTTTCATTTCTTCTAATTCTGAATACAATAACTCATAAAATTTTTCGCTCAATACGGAAATTTCCTTGGCAAGTTTTCCAGCATTAGTCAACGATTCAGCTGGATTCCCTTGTTCATCAAAAGAACGCGTTCCATCTATTTTAAGTGTTGAAGCTAAGTTGACAAAAGTCTTCATTTCTTTAACCAAAGCAATGGCACCCTCTTTTTTTTCCTCTATTTTTGCTTTTAGAAAATCCCCGAATTTTTCCAAACCTTCCAATTCAGCAGGAATTTGGACGGACTCGGAACCAACTTCTGTATCTCTAACTTTAGCTTCCGTATGCACCGACATTTCAGCTTCTGGCGCAGCTCTAGATGGAATTATTTGTTTCAAGATATCTCGAGCCAGAGAAGGATATGACTCTAAATATTCAGTAAGCTGTTTTACCTCTTCTTCTGTGAGAGGACTTACTTCTTCAGTTTTAGCACTATTTGGTTGAAATTCTGATACCATAAAATTATAATTATTTTTTTAAAATAGCATTCTTGATATATGATGCCAACTCACCCACCTTCACTCTTTCCTGCCCCCCTGTATTACGATCTCGGACAGTCACAGCGTCATCGGTCAGCGTATCAAAATCAACTACAATGCAAAACGGCGTGCCGATTTCGTCTTGCCTTCGATAGCGCTTGCCGATGTTGCCATTGTCGTCAAATTCACAAGTGAATTCTTTTCGGATAGTTTCAAAAACCTCTTGAGCTTTTTTCACCAACTCCGGCTTGTTTTTAAGAAGCGGAAATACAGCGCATTTTATCGGAGCAAGTCGCGGGTCAAGCTTGAGAAACACTCTCGTCTCTCCTTCTTTTACTTCTTCGTTATACGCATTGTCTAAAAACATTAAAAGCAATCTCGCCAAGCCGACCGAGGTCTCTAAAATATGAGGAATAAATCTTTCTTTGGTTTCTTCGTCATAATAATCAAGCTTTTGACCGGAAAATTTTGAGTGCTGAGAGAGATCCCAATCACCCCTTGCGTGAATCCCCTCCACTTCCTTAAAATCTCCACCAAAAAAATCAAAGGCATATTGGATATCGTATGCCTCGCTCGCGTAGTGAGCCAATTTCTCGTGTTTGTACCATTTAATTTTTGTTTCTGGAATTCCATATTCCAAATACCAAGCATAGCGTATCTTTTTCCACATTTCATATAAATCTTTAGTCTGCGATTTATGATGAAAATATTGCATTTCCATTTGTTCAAATTCACGAGTTCTAAAAATATACTGCCGAGCCGCAATTTCATTTCGAAAGGCTTTTCCGACTTGGGCAATACCAAACGGCAATTTGGGATGCAAAGAATCCAATGTATTTTTGTATTCCAAATAAATACCTCCGCAAGTCTCCGGTCGTAAATAGGTGACATTTTCTTCGGTTAGAGCGTCTACCGGAGAACCGAGGTTCGACTTCACCATCAAAGAAAAAGATTTCGCAGGAGTTAAATCCGCCGATTTACAATTCGGGCAAACAAGCTTTTTTGCGACTCGTAATTTATCAAGTTCGCTATTCATCAGCTCGAGTGGCATTTTATCATCTATGACAACACCAAAACTCTCAAGAAGCTGATCAGCCCGAAATCTCGATTTGCACTTCTTGCAATCCACTTGAGGATCATTGAATCCCCCGACATGTCCGGAGGCCACCCAAGTCTGTGGATGCATAAAAATCGCGCTATCAAGTCCGTAAACATCGCTACGAAGTTGAATCATATCTTTCAGCCACGCATTTTTTATATTTTCTTTCAGGAGAGTTCCATAATGACCGTAGTCATACACGCCTGCCATTCCACCGTATATTTCAGAGCTTGGATACACAAACCCGCGCCTCTTGCAGAGCGAGACTATTTTTTCCATTAAATCATTTTTTGTATTATTTTTATTCATATTACTTTACTTGTCCCATGGTGGGCTAATATTCTCCCGCTTAGATAATTGCTGTTACTCCACTACTGTACTTGCATTTTGGGTAGAAAGAGGGTCGTTATCGAGCGATGTGCGAAGCGGTGGCTTGCTCACTCTCACATCCACATTAGCAAAATCATCGTGCCCAGTCAAAACAGCTTCATTGACTAAAACCGGGATTGTCCCAACTTGAGAAAGTGAAGGAGTAAACGAAACTTGAAAAGATACATTGCGATCCGCCGTAGTAATGCCAGCACCTTTAGGTATTCTCCCAATATTCCAGACTATTTCTCTAGTAGAAGGATTGTAAGTCAGATCCTCAGACGAAGGTGAAATGGTACCGACAAAACGCGCCCAAGGAGGCAGAGATGAACGAACAATTGCTTTAGAGATATTGTTGGCTGTGTTGGAAAGGGACCATTGTATTGTAAATGTCGTTTCTTTCTCGGCTTTTGGAGGCACCAAACCTTTATTCACAAAAGCTCCGGAATAATAGAGAGTCTTCGTCGTAAATCCGACATCGGAAATAATTCGCACAATACCTGATTCGGAATTTTTTAAATCAGTCGTAGCGTAGCCGGAAATCAGCTGTTTGCCGGAGATAGATACATCTATGTTTATAGAAGGATCGGAGAGAATTCCGTTTGTAGCAGAAAATAGGGAAAGCGGAGAAACGGAAAAACTCACCGAACCAGAATCGCCAGGACTCACTTCTTTAAATTCACTCACGGAATTTTTATCCCAAATTATTAAATCGGATAAAGAGTTGTAAAAACCGCGCTGAGAACTTATTGTCTTACGATTAACTGCATTGCCTGAAATCTTTGCCTGAATCTGTAAATCATTCACCTTGGTATCTAAGTTGTTAGTCCAACGAATTTCACCGCTAATCGGAGTGCTGGTGTTGGTAGCATATTCCCTTTGATGCACTCCGTTTACAAAAAGCTTTGCTTCAATGAAAGGTTTTTTTATTTCGACAGTATGCGAAACAGAATTGAAGACCACATCAATCATAGATTTGTCGGCACTGGATTGCGATCCGCTTTTAATATGAAAAGTTTTTTCTTCACCGTCAACCACATCAATCATTTTACCAACGAGAGATATTTTGCGTTCTGATCCTGGGGGAAGATCTCCCAAGTTCCAAACATTATTCCCAAGAGTCGGAGCGGGCACAGCCGAGGCAAACTGAAATCCGACCGGATAATCTATTTTAAGAATTATTTTGGAAGCTGGTTTAGCCGCATTCAACACCGCTTTTATATTGAGATTAATATCTTGATTCAAACTTATTGAAACAGGAGCATCGACAGAAATATTGAGAGGGGTAGAACTTATCGTCACTTCATATATTTTAGTTTTCACAAAAATCGCATTTGATCCTTCCACTCGATATTCAACGGAAATTTTTATTGGACGCAAAGTACCCTGTTCGCCAAATAATACCAATTTTAGGTTTTCGTTGCGCACTGCTCCAGCGGGAATCGTACCCAAAGATTCCCTAAAACGCTCTACGCCTGAAGAAGAGTCCGATTCTGTGCTCGAAGAATTTTTTGGATATTCCATTACAAGATCCACTAGATCAAGCGGTGAACTGTTTTTGTTGGTAATTCCGACAACAAGCGAAAGCTCTTCCCCGCCCGCTGTAAAATTATTTCCGAGTATAGAAATATCTATATTATCGTTTGAAACAGTGTTGCCTCCGGCAAAAAACACATAAGAAGCGTATAAAAGAGTCAGAACAAAAAAAACTAAAGAGAAAATAAAAAAATTCTTGAACATAGAGGTTTTCATAAAAAATCTGTCTCTGTAAGACACATAATCAGCTCCGTTGTTTGCGCCACCCTCCCATGAGTCTGGAATTTCTTTCTTGTTTGAATGCGTAAAATTATCGCGGTGTTCTATTTTAATTTGGTAATTTTTGCTGAAAAGCTTGCTCTTTAATTCTTCTATTCTATTTAGTTTGTCACCATCATTGGGCATGACGTAATTATAACAATAAACGAGGAGCATGAACAGGTTTACTTGTTCAATGTCCGAGTGCCATTGTTATATGGTAATCCATATACCACATCTTAAAGATGCGTCTCTTTTAGCGCTTTATTTATATGATTGAGCACTTTGGTTCGATCTTTAGAAACTTCAAACACCAAATTTTCCTCAAAGGGAGATTTAGTGAGATTTTGCAATACTTCGTTTTCACCAATATATCCGAGGTTGTTTAATATACGCAAAACAATTATGGCTTCAATGTTTCTCAAATCGTCTCCAGCCTTGGATTTTTCTAAAATAAATAGACCATTACGCACATCGACAAACAAAGCTTCATTCGGTTCGACACCGGCAAGCAGGCGTTTGAGCAAGCGCGCGATGTTGGCAAAAACTCGAAAAGTCTCCGGTGTTTTAGTAATTTGTTCCAGCATATTTGTCTTTGAAGCGCTGGTGACTCGGAAGATATTCTTGCCCTGCACTAGATCGATTTTCAGATATGCAAAATCCGAGAGGACAAAGCGTAGTTTGGAAGACATCTTGCGCACTCCCTGCGCGGTGGCGTGAATCATTCCCAGATCGCGGGTAAAAATAGAATAATGCTTCCCCGCCTCCCCTTGGCTCGAACTGCTCAAAATAATTCCCTCGGTGTGATAAATGTGATGCATAATTTCATTTATTTTATCACGAAATTTTTTAGTTCTGAAATTATTGGCGCGGCAGAGTTGTCATTGATATCTTCCGGTTTGATTTTACATTTGGCGAAAAGTTTTTTTTCAACCCTACCAAAAATCTGTTCTACCAATTCCCATTTTGTATCATCTATTGTATGTTTCGTATTTTTATACCTTTCTCTTCCCTCTCTGAGTCTTTGACTGAAAGAAACTATTCCCATAGGATCAACCCTGGCATCAGCATACAAACAAATTTGATATTCTATTGATTTGCTTTCCATCAAAGGAATATTGGAAAAATCTACCCCATATATCAAATCCAATACAGTCTTTGAAACTCCGAGTTCTCTGGCGATTTTCATACTAGCATCATGCTCATTCGATCCGTATTTTTTTATATAATCTTGTTTCACCTGCTCCCAGTATTCTAGGCTCTTTTCACCCCTAAATTCTGCGAACCGATTCAAATCCGACTTTATGATATTCCCCATATCGTGAAGCAGGCATGCAGTAATGACAGATTCTTTGTCTATAGGTACGCTAGAAGAATCACAAATCATAGAGGCAACTCCCGCAACGCGAAGCATATGGTCTCCAAGGAGAGGCATTATTTTATACATCTTGTATATCGTTTCAATTGGAAGCGCCATTTTATCACTGGGCGCCAGATTTAGTTCCTTTCTTTTTTCCTGAATCGAACGCATAAATTCCCGATAGTCCCCTTCGGCTTTTAATTCGGGAGTGATTTTGGCATCAAGCAACACCTCGGTTTCTAAATTTTTATTCTGTTTTATTTCTTTTATATTAAGTTCATCTTTAATGAGTTCGATGTATTCTTTTCCCAAATTAAAATTCTTAACCTCCAATTTGGAAAGTGGCTGACGAACTTGGATTTTCGCTTTTTGGCGAGATTCGAGACCAAGAGAAACTATCGTCCGCGTTATTCTCATATTCTCAAGAATGTCAGAATGAATTTTCTCTGCCTTCGGCCACTCAGCCAAATGCACACTCTCCTCATCACTTTCATTTTTTAATTTCAGCCAAATATCTTCAGCTGTGAATGGCGCAAACGGCGCAATAATTTTTGCTAAAGTTTTTAAAACAAAATATAAAGTAGACTTTGCATCTTTGTCTCCATTTTTTATTCTTTCACGCGAACGGCGCAAGTACCAAGTGGAAAGATCGCCGATAAAGTCACGAACTGCTCGCACTGGCTCAAGTAATTTGTAATTATCTAAATTTTCAGTGGAAAGTTTTATCAATTCATTTAGTCTAGCAAGAATCCATTGATCTAGAATGTTGTTGGACCTCTCCCCAACCCCTCTCCTTATTAAGGAGAGGGGCGAAGGGGTGAGGTGGGCTTCTTCTATTTCTTTATCACGGTACAACTCATAAAACGCCAGCACATTATAAAGCAACCCAAAAACTTGCTGTTGGAGCAAGACGACAGTTTTTTCATCAAAATTTTTAGACTCTCCGGGCTGGTTGACGGAATACATCCAAAGCCGGAGCGTGTCTACCCCGTATTTTTCTATCATCGCAAAAGGGTCGACAATATTGCCGAGAGACTTGGACATTTTTTTACCATTAGCGTCCATCAAATGTCCGAGGCAAATAACATTCTTGTAAGCATTGCCACGCCCCATCAGTATTCCAATAGCGTGTAAGGTGTAAAACCAGCCGCGCGTCTGGTCTATCGCTTCGCAAATAAAATCAGCCGGATAGCCTTTACCGTCAACCCATTTTTTGCTGTCGAAAGGATAATGATCCTGCGCGAAAGGCATCGCTCCGGAATCAAACCAGACATCCATCACTTCTTTAGTGCGTATTAAATTTCCTCCGCATTTACAAATAAGCTTTATTTCATCAATATATGGCTTGTGTAGGTCGAGCTCATAATTTTCGTTGTGCGGAAGAGGCATAAATTCAAGCTTTTTTATTTGTCCCTTATGGGGGTAATTTTCCTCTAAAAATTTAACTGCTTGCTCTGCGGAAAAATTATTAACAGCAACATTAATGGACACGATTGGATCTCCATGAGAAACTATTAATATTTTTTTATTTTTATACTTAGATTCGATTTCATATAGAAAATCCATCATTCTCTTTTTAACATCATTAAAGCTTTCAACGCTATCTGGTCTTTTTTTGAATTCTTCTTCCTTGTTCTTGAAGAGAGATCTAAAAAGAGATACCTCTTTTCCCTCAAAATCTCCCATACCCATTTCCCTAAGTCTCTCGTCTACAATAATTTGCGCAGAAGATTCTGACTCCTTTTTAAACAAGTTAGATGTTTCCATTGTACGAACAAGAGGAGAAGTAAATATATAGTCAAATTTTTCTCCTTTAAAAATTTCAGCTATTTTTTTTACTTGATCTTTTCCTTTTTCAGTTAAATGAAATTCCTTCTTTTGATCAGAACTTAGGATTTTCAATACATTATTTTCTGCTTCCCCGTGTCGCATCACGAAATATTTATTTCCCGATTTTTTTGTTTTTTCTTTTAATTCTTCGATGCTTCCGACAACTTCAATTTTTTTACAATCCGCGCACTGCCATACCGGCAAGGGTGTCCCCCAATAACGCTCGCGAGAAATTGCCCAGTCTTTTATTTCCCTGAGCCACTCGCCAAAACGCCCTTCTTTGATATATTCCGGCTCCCAATTTATCTTTTTGTTTTCGCTGATTAATTGCTTCTTGATTTTTGGGTCGGACATTCGTATATACCAAGAATCCCGCGCGTAATATATGAGCGCGGTATGGCACCTCCAGCAATGCGGATAACTGTGCTGATAATTTTCTTTGCTGAAAAATAGATTTTTATCCGTCAGATATTTGATAATATCTACATCTAAAGTCGGCTTGCCATTAGCATCTTTTTCTTTCACAAATCTGCCTTCCAAAAATCCCGTGCCTTTGATAAATTTTCCTTCAAGATTTACCAAATGATGCTTGGGCAAGCCGACCGCTGTGCCAAGTTCAAAATCGTCCTGACCGTACATTACTGCAGTATGCACAATTCCCGTACCGTCTTCGGTATTTACAAAATCCGCTTCGTAAACTTTGTATGCTTTTTCTAGTTTTGATTTTTCGCTTTCGGAAATAGTGTCAGCTAGAAAAGAGAAAAGGGGTTCGTACTGCATGCCAACCATTTCCTTTCCCTTATGTTCTGCAATAATTTCGTAAGGGCTAGTAATTATGGATAATTGCTCTTTTGCCAGAACAAAAATTTCTTCCCCTACTTTTGCTTCTACATAAACTATATCTTTCCCCACAGCTAGGCCAACATTTCCCGGTAAAGTCCACGGTGTAGTCGTCCATGCTAAAAAATATGCTTTATCGAATCCGATAATTTTAAACTTCACATACACCGACAAATCTTTCACATCTTCATATCCTTGTGCGAGTTCGTGCGAAGAAAGAGCCGTGCCGCATCTCGGACACCATGGCACAACTTTGTAGTCTTTATATAAAAGTTTTTGCTTATTTATCTCTTTTACAATATTCCAGACAGATTCAATATAATTATTTTCATAAGTCACATATGGATTTTCCTGATCCACCCAAAAACCAATGCGCTTGGTAAATTTGTTCCAAGTGTCCAAATATTCCCAGACATTTTCTTTGCATTCCCGATTGAATTTCGCGATGCCGTATTCTTCAATCGCTTTTTTAGAATTCAACCCAAGCTTTTTTTCCACCTGCAGTTCCACCGGTAATCCGTGAGTATCCCACCCTCCTTTACGGCGCACATGAAAGCCTTGCATCGTCTTATATCTAGGAATTGCGTCCTTGAAAGCTCGCGCTTCCAAGTGGTGTATCCCCGGCTTGCCGTTTGCCGTCGGCGGACCCTCAAAGAAAACAAATTCTTTTTTACTTGCCCGTCCTTTGGCGCGGCCTTCGGTTTGTTCTAAAGACTTTTCAAAAATTTTATTTTCGCGCCAAAATTCCAAAACAGCTTCTTCGCGTTTTGCGGCATCACTCTTTGAGTTTTGATCCTTTTCGGTCATTATCAGCTGAGTTTAACATAAAATTGTTTACTTTTCATTACTCCTTTAGCAAGGACTGTCCTTGCTAAGGTGGGTTAAAATTATAAAGGCGCTGACCACGAATGGTCAGCGCCCCAAAACCTTTCTATCTCCCTCCTATCCCTGAGGCTATAATAAATATAGCCAGAAATAGGAGGGCGGCAATGGTGCACCCAAGCACCGTTTGCCAAGGCTTCTCTTCCCGCAGGAAGAGATACCGTCGATCTCTGATATTCATACTTGCCCGTGAATCTACCACAGAACACCCCAAAAGTCAACCTACCCGAAAACTCCACAAGAACGGTTCTTGCGGAGCACTTTTAGACTTCCAAGTTTACTGAAATGGGCAAATGATCTGAGCCATAAGAATCATGCACTTTAAAAGAATCGGACTTAATATCCTTGCTCGTAAAAATATAATCCAGCCTAGTAGTTGGAATTTTATCTCGGTCGCAAACTTTGCAATCAAAAAGCTTTGGGTCCAAGGTCGGCACCGGCGCTAATTCTGCATCTTGCATCACTTCCCTCATCTTCTTTATACCCTCGCTCTCCGGTGTCATATTAAAATCCCCCATCGCAATAGTATTTTTCTTTGGTAAAAGTTTTATCAACTCATCAATCTGTGAATCCTGAACCAAGTCGGACTTTTGGTGAGTATGAAGTAGGTGCGTCATAAACACATGAATGATTTTCCCCTGCACATCTATATCCGCCTGAATCGCGTTCCTCGTATTGGTTTTTGGATCCGGCAATATATGAATTTTGCTTTTTACTATAGGAAATTTGCTAAAAAGCCCGTTGCTCATCGTCCGGCTGTCTTTTGGAATCACAAAAACTGGAGCAACTACATGCTCGTAACCCAGCTTTTTCATCAGACCGACAGTATCCCGCGTCGGATCGTCCGGCACAACTTCCCCGAGTCCGATAATATCCGCATCAAAATCTTCAAGAAATTTTTTAATTTTTCCAAAATCCCCGTCGTACCAAATATTCCAAGAAAGAATTTTCAATTTCATGAGTTTTTATATTTATATGTAATTAGTTACGTAACGAGTTACGCATTTATTTTAGCATTAAAAAGTTCGAACCTGTAGTATAATTTGCGTAT
>CAYHBT010000005.1:0-29365 GCA_964354935.1 uncultured Candidatus Saccharibacteria bacterium | reverse complement strand
GTTACGCATTTATTTTAGCATTAAAAAGTTCGAACCTGTAGTATAATTTGCGTATGCAAAACCCGAATGATTTAACAATCAAAACATACAACGAAAATTTTGATACATACGAAACAAAAACTCCCAGCATAGTCAGCGGTGAATTTAAAGAATGGATCGATACTTTTCTCAGTTATCTGCCTCAAAAGGCATCAATCTTTGAACTCGGCTCCGCGACAGGCAGGGACGCTAGATATATTGCCTCGAAGGGTCACAATGTGACCTGCACCGACATCATTCCGCGCGCCCTCCAAAAGCTTTCCGAGGAAGGTTTTGAAACATCTCTATATGATTTTAGAGAAGAACCAAAAGAAGAATGGTTGCACCGATTCGATGGATACCTTGCGAATGCGGTACTTTTGCATGCTCCGCAGGATGTTTTTGAAAAGGCTTTGGCAAATATTCCAAAATTTCTTAAACCCGGCGGTATAGCGGCTTTTTCCTTAAAAACAGGGACTGGTGAAGAAATTACGGGGCGGAAGATGGAAGCGCCGAGGTATTTCAATTATCATTCCGAAAAAGAAGTCAGGGCATTGCTTGCCAAATTGCCTTTTGAAATACTTGAGATTTCGTATGGAGACAACAAGAAGTGGCTGCACATTATATTAAAAACAAACTAATTTTCAGCATTAAAATTTATATGTAATTAGTTACGTAACTCGTTACGTATATATTTTAGCATGAGGTGGGGAAATTTTTTTTCGCAAGAACCGTTCTTGCGAAATTTGTTCTTGCGAAATTTTTATTTCTTCCAATCTTTGATCAGCAAGCCACCCCTGACTTTTTTTACCACAACCTTCTGCTTCTCCTTCCACCCCAACTGATCCACTAATTCCCTCGGAATAGTTACAGATAAAGACTTCCCGCCGACTTTGATTAATTTTCTTATATTTTTGTTTTTTAATTTCTCTGAACTCATGGTTCTATTATATCACCATGACCCTGAGTTTTATCGAATGGGTCATAGATATATGTAATTAGTTATGTAACGAGTTACGCATATAATAATAACACACCTACATTTTCTTCGGCGCTTTGATGCCGAGAAGATGGAGACCGGTTTTCATTACGAAAGAAAAGGCATAGGTGAGAGCGATTTTGTAGCCGGAAGATTTATCTTTTTTGTCGACTATCAAATTGTTGCCATAGAAACTGTTGAAAGCGCGGGCGACTTCGATCAGATAGTTGGCTATATAATGAGGCTCGTATTCGATGGAAGCGCGCAAGACAACTTCGGGGAATTTATACAATAATTTTTCCACTTCAAAAATTTCATCGGGAAAAGCATGCGGGTCGGGCAGAATATTTTCTTTTGCCGCTTTCTCTATTATGGAATTCGCGCGAGCGAAAGAATACTGCAGGTACGGACCGGAGTCCCCTTCGGAAGAAATGGAACTTTCGAAATCATAAATGATATCTCCGCCGGTAGATTGCTTGAGAACAGAATACTTGATGGCAGACACGGCGACAGCCGAAGCTATTTTTTCTCTTTCAGCATTTTCAAATTCGCGGTCGGTCATCTTTTCCAAGACCGCGTCGCGGACATCGTTTAAAAGAGATTCGCCTGTAATCACATTCCCCTTGCGAGAACCCATCTTGCCCGAAGCAAAGCGCATCATACCGTGCGAAATATGCTGCATCTTTGCCGCATGCTCGGGATTGAGCAAAGAGAGAGCTTTGGTCACCACTTTCATATAATCCATCTGCTCGTTTGCGGTGACGATGATAGATAGATGCATATCCGGATTGGTTTTAAACTTTTCTTCGGCGAGCCCGAGCTCTTTCGCTTCGTATGTCGGCAAGCCTTCACGAGTGATGAAGACTCTGGTGTGAAGTTTGGAGTCGTGTTTTTCAGCTTTGAAGACTATCGCCCCATCGGACTCTTCAAAAATTTCTTTGCTGCCCTTCGGGTCTATCAATTTATCTACATTGGCGCGGACGATGCCCTCCCCGACGGGCGCCATTTGGCTTTCCAAAAAGTAAAAATCAAATTCGGTGCCGAGCGTCTCGTATAGATCCTGAAAAGCGTCCATCGTTATCTTGAAGCCCCAATCGTATGTCTCGTTTATCTGCGCATCGCTTCTGCTATAGATTTTTTTATTTATTTCGTCTATTTCTTTCTTCGCATTTGGATTGTTTTCGTACGCTTCCGCGCCGGCGGCATAAGCCTTGCCGATAAAAAACGCTTGCTTGCTGACCGACTCGTTACGGATGATATATTCTTTTGGATTTTGAAGGAGAATGTAAATGGCTTTAGCGACATGAAGCCCGACATCACCCTGATAATTTGCGCGGGACACAAAAGCGCCGGAATGTTCCAAAATCCGCGCGACTGATTCGCCAATTGCATTAGTCATCAAGTGCCCAATATGAAAAGGCTTGAAAGGATTCGGGTCGGTATACTCGATCATTATTTTTTTACCCTTCTGGGTTTCGTTTTTTCCGAAATTGTCTGCCTTGTTTACAACATCCTCGATGGAATTTGCGAAAAACTTGCGAGACAAATGAAAATTTATGAATCCCGCGCCCGCGACTTCCACTTTTTCCATATATTTGTCGGTATTCAATCTCAATATTTGTTCAACTATTTTTTCGGCTAAGTCTTTCGGCTTGGACTTCAAACTTTTAGCCGCCGCCATCGCGACATTGGTGGAATAATCGCCCATCTTTAAATCCGCAGGATGTTCCAAGACAATATTGCTGACCTTTATCTCCAGATTTTCCAGCGCGTCTTTTATTAAATTTTTGATTTCATTTTCCATAATTTCACCTCTTGTCTCCATCGCCCTTGATAGCACCCCTTTCTTTGCGAGACTTCAATTTTTCCACATTGCCCACAGCAACATCATTTAATTTTATATCCAAATCGTGCGAAAGCGTAGCCACATACCAAAGCACATCTCCGAGCTCATCTTTGATTGCCTGTTTTCTTTCTGAGCTTATTTTCCCTTTCCCATCATCACCGCGGAGCCATTTCTTAATTTTACCCAATACTTCCCCAGCTTCATTGCCAAGCCCCAAAGCAGGATAAAGAATTTTGTATTTTTTATCGTAACTGGCTGTCGTTAACGCTTTTTTTTGATATTCATTAAATTCCATATTGTTTATATTCTATTAGTTCAGCACCTTTTTAATTTTAGCATAAATTTCCTCGTGAATATTCTCAAAACTTCTAAGCTCCCCTCCTTTCATACACTCCACTTTCAGCCAATTCTTTTGCGTCTTCGCGAGCCAAAGCGCACTTTTGATTGAATTTTTAAGAAAGTTTCTGTCTTTTTCGTGCACATCTTTTTTACTGCCTAGATACGCCCGCGCGCCTTTGTAATTACGATCTTTTATTAATTTTAGGACTGTCTCAATAGGCAAAGATAAATAAACGGTCAAATTCGGCGCCGGAATTTTGAAAACTTTATATTCCATTTCGGCAAGCCATTTCAGAAACGCTTCCCGCTTTCTTACATTGGCGATTTTCCCGCCCTGATGTATCTGGTTGGAAGAAATATAACGGTCCATCACCACCACATACCCTTTTTTAAGCCAATTTTCTATTTGCGGTTTCGATTCCCACCTATCGGCAGCATACACAACCGAAGCGATTTTCGGGTGAATGTTTACCCAGTTGTAATATTGCTCGGAAAGACAGTGCGCGATGAATTTTCCAAAAAAATTGTCTTCGTAGCGCGGGAAATGAATGAATTTTAACCTGCGTCCGTCTTTTTTGAGATGCTTCATCAGTAAATTAGCCTGAGTGGTCTTCCCCGACCCATCTGTGCCGTCTATGACTATGAGTTTGCCTTTATGTGCCATAAAATTTACACAAAACTCTTTGGTATCGGAAAAGCTTTAGCCAGAGTTTTTATTTCTTTATGTACTGCTTCTTTTATCGCCTTATTATCTTTATTTTTCAAAATTTTAATCATAAGTTCAGCCACCTTTTTGCATTCTTTTTCTTTGAAGCCTCTCGTTGTGATGGCCGGAGTGCCGAATCTAATGCCGGACGGATCAAGCGGTTTTCTGGTATCCCCCGCGATAGAATTCATATTTAAAGTAATACCGACTTCATCTAGCACCGTCTGCGCTTCTTTGCCTGTCACACCAAGAGAGCCGAAAACATCCGCCAAAATTAAATGATTGTCTGTGCCCCCGCCAATCATTCGAATTTTATTTGCTTTAAAAGTTTCCGCCATCGCCTTAGCATTTTTCAAAACTTGCGCGGCATATTTTTTGTACTTCGGCGTCATCGCTTCACCAAAAGCGACTGCCTTTGCGGCGACAATATGCATATGTGGACCGCCTTGAATCCCAGGAAAAATAGATTTGTCTATTTTCTTGGCGATTTCTTCGCTCTCACGAGTAAGAATAATTCCCCCTCGCGGACCGCGGAGAGTCTTGTGTGTGGTGGAAGTAATAATATCAAAACCGTCGTCAAAAGGATTGCGGAGAACTCCGGCGGCGATGAGTCCGGCGATGTGCGCCATATCAGCCATAGTGATAGCTCCGACTTCACGCGCGATTTGCACGAATTTTTTATAATTCAAAGTGCGCGGATAGGCAGAAAAACCTGCAAGAATAATTTTTGGCTTGTGTTCTAGGGCGACTTTGCGCAAATCTTCATAATCAATCTCGCCGGTGTCCGGATTTTTCATCTTGTAAGTTACGAATTTATAAATTTTTGCCGGAAGCGTCATTGGATGCCCATGAGTGAGGTGACCTCCGTGCGACAAGTCCATACCAAGGACAGTATCCCCCGGCTCGAGCAAAGCGGCATAGACCGCCAAGTTTGCCGGTGCGCCGGAATGAGGTTGGACATTGGCAAATTTGCATTTGAATATTTTGCAAGCGCGCTCAATTGCTAGCCTTTCCACTTGGTCGGTAAATTCTTGTCCGCCATAATATCTGCGTCCCGGATAACCTTCAGAGTATTTATTGGTAAACACGGAGCCATTTGCTTTCAAAACATCTTCGGAAACATAATTTTCCGAAGGAATAAGTTCGAGCCCTTCTCTCTGCCTCTTCTCTTCCCCTTTTATCATCTTCTCTACTTGTTTATCTCGCATATTTTTAAAAATTTATTAATTAATAATATTATTTGGTTTCTTTAGCTAACTTTCGACGAGCAACCACAGCTTCTTCAGAAAAAATACTTCCAGTTGCACCCAGTTGGTTAATTGTCTTTTTGATTAATTCAAAAATTTCATCACCTTCGTATTGCCCCAATATACTTCCCAAAGACTGCATCGCTTGTTCGTGTGTTTTCTCGCCTCTCACAATCAAAGCCTGATATACATCAATAGCCATCAATAAAAAAATAGAATACTTTAATTCATTGGAAACTTCTTCTACATCGTTTATATTAATTATGCTAGATGGATTTATATTTTTATAAAGATGGTGACTCGCGGCTATCATTCTCGTTTGCTTGTCAATAATATCTGTATATCTACCAAGAACTTCTGCAGTCCAAAACGCATGTTTATCCCAAAAGTCCCGCATCGTCATATCTGGAGTCACATTATCTCTTGCCAATTCTGCAATCATAGCGTCCTTTTCTGAGGAAAAATAATCTTGTAAAGTTTTTCCAACTGTCTGATTAGGATTATCGATTTTTTCTATTGAAAATAATTTAGTCACTGCCAATTGACACTCTGGATTTTCTGATGCTGAAGATTTGCCAATATCGTGAAGATAGGTAGCCAAAAGAAGCCGTTTCTTTTCGATCGGTTTAAGAGTAAATGAGTCTATGAATTCTAAGACATTCCTTATTCCCTCAGAAATCATTCTTGTATCATCATTAAACCCAGAATTTTCTTCAAGAACAACAAAACGCTCAGCAATCTCGGGCACTTCTGGCGTTCCTAAACTTTTTAGTTCTGTTTTTATTTTATTTCTTATGGACTCTCTTTTTTCCGCAGTCCCGAGATTAGTTTCTAAATTCATATGTACATACTATCATACCTTTTTCGGTTTGCACAAAATTATTTTAAAAATCTAAAATTGACATTTTTTCCGTCGGATTTCATAATTATTGTACCTAATAAATCAGTTCTGAAAATTTCTGCGCCAAATTGGGTGAGCGTATCCAATGTATCTTTATGTGGATGACCGTATTTGTTATCCTTACCGTCTGAAATGAGAGCGTATTTCGGAACAACCGCTTTTACAAAGTCATTCGAGGTCGAAGTTCGCGAGCCGTGATGTCCGACTTTTAAAATAGTGCTAGTGAGGTTGGTTTTAGAATTTTCTGCAAGAATTATTTTTTCTGTTACTGAAGTGCTGTCCCCTGTGAGCATCACTGAAGTAATTCCATAAGTAAGCTTGGCGACGATTGATCCATCGTTGCTCGCCCAAGTAGACACATCTCTGTCAGGAAATAAAATATCAACTACCGCTCCCCCGCCGATATGGAGCCTCATACCCCTTTTTGCCAAAATATCCGGAATATTTTTACTTTTTATTTTTTCTTTAAGATTTTGATAAGTTTTTGAATCATTGATAGTGCCGGACTCAAAAACTCCGCCCACCTTGTACACATCCAAAACATCTTCAAACCCGCCGATATGATCTTGGTCGGGGTTTGTCAAAAAAATAGCATCAATTGTGCGATCAAACGGAGACATTACGTGCGCAAGCTGACTTAAAATTTTTCTCGGCGGTCCGCCGTCCACTAATATCTGCGTACCGGTCGGCGATTCTATAAAAAGAGCGTCCCCTTGCCCGACATCAAGCATGGCAAAAGTAAGTTTTCTGTTGGAATTTTGAAAATCTTGGTAGAAAAGAAAACTAACGGCCACTAGCAACAAAAAGGTAAAAGCTGGCAGGCTGTATTTCTTAGAGTTTTTAAACATGATACAATACTATCACATTAGCAGTTAACCGAAAAAATTATGAAAAAATTTGAAGAATTAAAATTTAATATCGGAGAACTGAAAGGAATTTCAAAAAAAAATATTGAGGAACATCTGAAACTTTACGCCGGATATGTGAAAAATGCTAACCTTATTTTGGAAAAAATTCCCGAATATGAGGGTTACGCAAAGGAAGACACTTTTGCTCCATATGCCGTAAGCGAAATCCAACGCCGTTTCGCTTTTGAATTTGATGGAATGAGAAATCACGAATACTATTTCAAGAGTTTGGAGGGCGGGGCAAAGACGGTAGAGGGAGAGAGTCCACTCAAAGCCGCTATGGCGGAGGAATGGGGCAGTGTTGACCTGTGGTTCGCTCGTTTTAAAACTATCGCAATGACCCGTGGTATAGGCTGGGCGGTGCTTTATTACGATCCAATTAATAAAAAACTTTTAAACACTTGGGTTGATGAACAGCATCTAGGGCATCTGACCGGACTGCGCTGGATTTTTGGAATTGATATGTGGGAACATTCATTCTACCTAGACTACGCGACCGACAAGAAAAAATATGTCGATGCTTTTTTGGAAAATGTAAATTGGGAAGTGGTAGAGGAAAATTTTACAAAGGCGCAATAAAACTCGTCCATAAAAAAACTCTTTCTTGGTATAGCTTTTGAAAGGCACATATAAAATTCTGCTGAATTTTTATTCCTGCTCGGCCCGTCGGCCTGCGCAAGTCCTTTCAAAAGCTACACCTGCGACGAGTTTTTAAAAAAGTTCATGATATTCCTGCCGAAAAGTTTGTAAATAAAATAGGCGTAGATTAAAATTGTCAGAATCAATGGAAAATTGGGAATGGAAAAAGAGGCAAAAGAAAAATTGGCAAAGAAATTAATAACCCCGAGTTCGTAGCGCAGAAAAAGAGACGAGATAAATCCGACAGGAACGGATAGTATATATGAAACAAATCCGGCAAGACTGGTTAAAAATCCGAGCGCCATTGTAAATGGAATAAAAGCAAGAATTAAAATGTTGGCAGGTAAGGCGACGACAGAGAGATTGCCCATTTTATAGAGAATAAAAGGTAGAACAAAAATATACGCCGCGCAGGTGACAGAAATTATATCTCGCAATTTAAAATGAGGGGTAACCCAGAGAAAATATTTTTCAATTCTGGGCGTGAGAAAAATCACTGCGACAGTCGCAATGAAAGAAAGCTGGAAAGAGACATCGAAGGCAAGCACAAAAGGATTGAGTAAGATCATAAACACGCCGGCTAGGATAAGTGCCCGCGCGACATCATAATTTCTGCCAGTCGCGCGGGCTACGAGTGCCAAAGTCGCCATTATCCCCGCTCGTATCGCGGTGGAACTCGCGCCTGTCATCAAAATGAAAAGCAAAATCATAAAAATACCCGCCCCGATGCCAAAATTTTGCGGTAGAGAAGAAAACAATTTCATAATCCACTCGGCGATTATGGTGATGTTGTATCCGGAGAGCGCGATGATGTGTATGGTGCCGGTATCAATAAAACTTTGTCGCATTTCTTTGCTGAAAGAAGCTTTCTCCCCTAAAATAAGCCCGCCCATCAGTAAGCTTTCGGGAGAATTTATAGCGAGGTTCATTTTTGCCAAGAATTTTTCTTTTACTGAAAATAGGGCGCTTCTTATAAAATTGCCGTTCCCCCTTGAAACTATTTCGGGAGTTACATAACTCATTACGTAATAAATTCCGTCCTTCCTTAAATAATTTATATAATCAAATTCTTTACCCTGATCGGTAATAAAATTCTCCGGCTTTTCTAATTTACCGGAAAAATTTACCTCATCGCCGTATTTGTAATCTGTATCAAGACCAGTCGACACTAAAACACTCGTTTTCTCTTCTCCGCTTTTTACTTCAACAATTAATTTGACATTATTTTCTCCTGCACTCGGTTCGTCTGTAATGATGCCGGACAAGGTAACCTTCTGACCCACTTTTGCCTCGAAAACACTCGGCGGCGAAACATCTACAGAATGAAATCTAAAAATTCCCAAACAAAATGCAAGAATAAAAATAGAAGTTATGATTCCCCACTTATTTTTAGAAACTAAACTAAAAAACAAAAACAGCGCAACGCTAATTACACTAAACAAAACAACTAAATAAAAATTCACAAACAAAAAAGAGCGCAAAAGCACTCCAAAAATAAAACCGAAACAAATTGAATGAAAAATTCTATCCTGCATTTTTAAGTTCCACCGGTTCGCCTTCCGCGAAACTGGTCGCAATCAGATCTGCCCTATCATTATATTTATCTTCATTGTGACCCTTCACATAGGTCCACTTTGGTTTGAGTTCTTGAGTGAGCGTATAGAGTTCTTCCCAAAGTTCGCGGTTTACCACCGGCTTTTTGGCGGCATTGCGCCAATTATTTTTCTGCCAATTAAAAATCCATTCTGTGATTCCCAATATCACATATTTAGAATCGGAGACAATTTCTATATTTCCAGCAAGGACTACCCTTGCTGGAAGTTTATTCAAGTATTTCAAGGCTTCTATTGGAGCGGTTAATTCCATCTGGTTATTTGTGGCATGTTCTTTACTTCCTCCAATCTCTAAAACCTTATTCCCCATCAAAAAAACGGCGCCCCAGCCTGCCTTCCCCGGATTCCCCTTCGCCGCTCCATCTGTATAAATAATTATTTTATCTTGCATACAGTTTATCTTATCATTAGTTTTAAAAAATATCTTCTATCCTTAATCTCAATTCTTCACGCCCTCGAAATCTAGATAAATCAAAAGTGGCAAGCAAATTTACTTTGAGACTTTCTTCTAATTTATTTTTAAAAGAATCTATACCAGAGAAAAAAGAAACTGCTTTGGCTTTTTTATATCTATCACTTGCATCAGAAAAAGTAATTTCTAAATGCTCGCCTGAGCCATTCTTTCCGAATTTTTTAATGTTGTCTATATTTACATTTTCAAAAAGAAAAACTGGTTTTGGATTTCCGAAACCGAAGGGTTCTAGCTTTTCTAATTCCCGCCAGTTTTTCATATGGACCTCTTCCAGAGTAAATTTTGTATCAAAATTTACCCCCACCTGTCCTCCCCCTACATAGGGGGAGGTGCCCTGAGTATTTCGAAGGGCAGAGGGGGTATTTTTCAAAGTGGTAATTTTTTTAAAATTAAGAGACAATTGCTCTTCTAAAAAATGTATTTTATCGCCATGCACTGTAAACCCTCCGGCGAGTTCATGCCCACCAAATTCTAAAAAAGATTCGCAGGTCGCAGTCATCAGCTCCACGACCGATACCGACCCATCGCTTCGGCAAGAACCCTTGATGCAATCGTTTTCATCTTTTCCCCAGACAAAAACGGGCTTTTTGTGCTGGTCACATATTTTTCCAGCCACAAGCCCCAAAATACCGACTCGCCATTTTGGATTGCCAATCACCATAACTTCTTTATGCTCATATGTTTCCAGTTTTTTGTTTACTTCGCGCATAATACCAGTGACAATAGTTTTTCTTTCATCGTTTATTTTCGACAAATGGTCCGCCAATATTCCCCCCTCCACTTCATCAGAAGTCGCAAGGAGTTCAAAAGCCCGCATTGGATTATCCATTCTGCTAGCAGCATTTAATCTCGGAGTAATCATAAATCCGACATCGTCTGGCG
Organism: uncultured Candidatus Saccharibacteria bacterium; assembly: GCA_964354935.1. GTDB lineage: Bacteria > Patescibacteriota > Minisyncoccia > Phycocordibacterales > UBA9973 > UBA9973. The sequence continues at coordinate 18,815 of CAYHBT010000005.1, read as the reverse complement.
AAAGATATCTCTGATCTATATTCATTTTTGCCAAAAGTTTTTGCAATCCTGGACGCGGAGATTTCTTTAACACCTTCATTCCGAAATAGGCTATAGCTCTGTTCTCCCCCGTAAGTGGAACCATATCTGAAAGCGTCGCGAGTCCTGCCATATCCAGCATCCATTTTTCCGTTCCATCTTTGACCTTGAAAAACTCGCCGTACTTTTTCAAAAAACCCTGCACAAATTTAAAAACAACTCCTGCCCCACAAAGCATTTTCTCGGGATAGTCGTCCGTTTTCGGATTAAGAATCGCGTATGCCCTAGGCAAGACCTCCGGAGGCAGGTGGTGATCTGTAATTATCACATCAATGCCGTCTACCCCTGCTTGCGCCACTTCTGCTACTGCTGTAATACCAAGATCAATGGTGATTAAAAGCCCGACCCCAGATTTTGCAAAACCTTTTATCGCTTCTAGGTTGAGCCCGTACCCTTCGGAATTTCTTTGCGGAATATACACTTCATAATTTTTGTAATTTATTTCTTTGAGCAAATCGGTCAAGATTACCGCTCCGGGTATACCATCACAATCATAATCAGCGTAAATGACAATTTTTTCTTTGTTTTCTATCGCTTCAAAAAGGCGCACACAAGCCTTCTCCATATCCCGCATCAAAAATGGATCATGCAAATCCCGCTTGTAGCTTGGATTAAGAAAAATTTCCGCTTCTGTTTCGCTTGTAATGCCTCGCTTTTCCAGCAAAGTCCTTAGTAATTCACCATATTTTTCCATAAGTGAAATTTTAACACAATTTGATATAATATACTTATGGAAAATTGTATTTTTTGCAAAGTGTCAAAAGGGCAAATACCGCATAATAGAATTTATGAAAATGAAAATTTCGTCGCTTTTTTAGATATAAATCCAGCCGAAAAGGGACACACGTTGCTCATACCAAAAGCACATTCGGTTTGGATGCAAGAAACAGACGATGAGACAATCTCGAGAATATTTAAATTGGCAAAAAAATTAATGCTAGCGATTAAAAAAGGTCTAAGTTGCGATTATGTTCAAATTTCCATTATCGGAAAAGATATTCCTCACTTTCATATTCATTTAATTCCCAGACATTTGAGCGATATTTTATCTCAATCGACTACCAAAAAATATGAACAGGGAGAAGCGCACGAAATAGTAAATAAAATTATTTCAGCTCTTTAATTCCGGGGAGCGTACCATTCGCCAAAAAATCTAAAGTCGCGCCGCCACCGGTCGAGACAAAAGAGAATTTGTCTTCCATTTTCATTTCTGATATTAGAGACACCGTGTCTCCTCCCCCGACAATGCTTTCAGCCTTTGAATCTGCGACCAACTTTAGTATTTCTTTAGTAGACTTAGCTCCGCCGGCTTCATACTTTCCGAGTGGACCATTCCAAAGAATTAGTTTTGCTTTTGAAATAATTGACGCCAAATTATGAACCGATTGCTCTCCAATATCTAAAATACTTTCATTTTTTTGCACTTCGCTCGCCCGCTTGTTTATAAACTTTTCACCATCGCCCACAATCACATCAATCGGCAGGATTAGTTTCTTATTTTTTAAAATTTTACCGATATCATAACTATTTTCATCGACTAAAGATTTTCCAACTTCATATCCGGAAGCTTTAAAAAAATCATTCGCAAGCGCTCCGCCGATAAAGACGCTATCGGCTAATTCTAAATATTTTTCAATTAAAGGCATTTTGGTAGAAAATTTTGCTCCACCTAAAATGAACAGGAAGGGGTGTTTGGGAGTATCAAAAGCGCGAGACAAATTTTTCACCTCATCAGACAATTGAAAACCAGCATAGGAGGGCAAAAGTTGCGGCAAAAGAACAGTCGATGCATCTTTGCGGTGATCCACAGAAAAAGCTTCGTTGACATAAACTTCAGCCAACTTTGCCAAATTCATTGCAAAAATTTTGTTGCATTCTTGTTCTCCTTTGTCATTTCTTAAATTTTGAAGCAAAATCACATCGCCGTTGTTCATTTCAGCAACCGCCTGCTCTACCTCAGTGCCAGTTATTTTTTCTATAAATTTGGTTTTGATATATTTATTTAAAGTATTTGCTACGGGCAAAAGAGTTTCACCTCCCTTACCTAAGTGAGTAATTATAACCAATTTTGCGCCCTTTTTTTGCAAAAATTCAATCGTTGGTAAAGCTTTTTTTATTCGAAAATCATCTTCGACTTCCCCGTCAGCAATGGGGACATTAAAATCGACTCGCAAAAGAATCGCTTTTCCTTTGATATCTTTTATTAATTCGAGGCTTCGCATATATTTATAATTGTTGTAAATTTTTTCGCATCAAGACTGGCTTTGCCGGCGAGTAACCCGTCTACTTCGCCATTTTTAAGAAAATCTGCAGCATCTTTTTCATTTACTGAACCTCCGTAAATAATCCTTATCCTTCCTGCGTCAGGGCCAAATTTATCGGAAAGTATTTTGCGTATAAAAATAACCATCTCGAGTGAATCGGCAGGAGTCGCATCTTTGCGATTGGGTGTGCTGGAAATAGCCCAGACCGGCTCGTAAGCGATAATGACTTTTGCAATTAGAACTTTTTTTATTCCATCTAGACATTCTTCAAGTTGAGTCTTGACTATATTGAAATAGGCGTGGCTTTCATCTCGAGTGTCTTCGCCAACACAAAGTATCGGAACAAGCCCCGCCGAAAGCGAAGCTTTTATTTTTTTATTAATTAGCGCATTTGTCTCCCCTAGCGCCCTTCTCTCTGAGTGACCTAAAATGACATATTTCACACCCGCATTTTCAAGCATCGCTGGAGAAATTTCACCGGTGTATGCGCCCTTTTCCTCGTAAAAAACATTTTGCGCGCCGAGTTTTATTTTTTTGGTTCTAATTTTAGACAATTTTTCCAGATACAAAAATGGCGGGCAGGCAACGATTTCTGTTTTTTTGACATATGAAACCGCTTTCGCAACGCTTGAAAATAGCTTTTCTGCATCTTTGAGAGACGCCGGATTCATTTTCCAGTTACCGATAATTATCTTTTTAGACATTGGTATATTCTAGCACCTACAAGCTATAAGCTACAAGCTACAATCTACAAGCTGATTTATTCTGTCTCTTTCCAGCTGGAAATGCCGTATCCCCCAGAGGGTCCGCTTACAAAATTAACATTTATCAATCCAGACTCATAAGTGAGTGTCGAATCATTTTGCATATGAATACTATTAGCAATCGCTTCTTTCGCGCCTGCATCATTGGAAAAATTAATTTTTCCATAAGGAGCAACAAGAATGGCTGTTCCAGCGTGATTTTGTATATCTATCGCCCCTGCCGCGGTGGAAGTGGTCAGCATCATTAGATAGCTACCGGTAGTTCCAGAACCGTTAAATGAACCGGAATTGGCAGTAGAAATTGTTCCATTAGCAATAATCACTCCGCTACCTCCTCCGTAAGAACTAGAAAGTTTTATCTGCGACTCATTCGATAGACTAATATTACCGGTAACCCAAAGAGTGCCGGAAATTGTTAGTGTTGTTCCATTATTGCTTAAATTTAAATTGCCAACTATTTTTTTGGGACCAATGGTCATTGTGTCTCCTCCTGACAAACTAAGACTTCCTTGTGTCCCGCCAGCAAGCGCCTCATCTTTCCAAGATTGTATTTGTGTATCAGAAATTGGAAAATCAAGCGGCTCTGGATCCACTTGTGAAGTATCGCAAACTTTATTATTTCCACTTCCAATCTGACAATATAAATTACCAGCAATGGTTGAATTGTTTACTGTATGCGCCGAAGCATTACCTACGCCAGACTGACCAATAGTCATATTGTTGATAGTCCCAGTAGCTATCGCTGTGCCGGTTATATTTGGACTATTTTCGCCTGTAATATCACCATTAACATATACATTACCATTGATTGTAGCGTGGTTTTTCATATCTAATCCGCCTTCACCAATTTGCATACCATAATTAAAAGAAACTCCTTCGCCAGCGATCAAAGATAGAGCAACTTTGCGTTCGTAATTTGACACATCACCCAAAGAAGTAATCTCCTTTCCGCCACTGACAGAAGTAATGGTCGTGGTTGCTGTATTGGAATCTAGAGTAATGCCTTCACTGCTTCCTATTGTCATATTTTTAATAGTTCTATAATATGCATCTTCTACCCCAGACTCAGATAAGAAATATGATTTCTTGGAATTTAAATTAACACTGGCATTTTTAAATTCTCGCACCGTTGGTCCGACTAATCCGGAAATTATCGCCAAAGAAATAAAAAGAAAAAAGACGACCGATATCAGCATCGCTGCGCCAGATTGTTTATTTGTTTTTCTTTTTTGCTTTTGCATTTTATTTCCGCTCTTAATAAGAGCCTCTTAGAACTACCGTGTCATAAAAATCAACCACGCGATTTAATTTATCATTACTGGAACGAGCTGACAGAACTATCTTGACCGCTTTGCCTTTGACGGTGGTTATCTCAGTAAATGTTAGAGCGGTCACTATTATATTCGGTGAATTTAAATTTCCAGTTGAAATGTCGTTTTCTAGAAAATTAATGTTTGATCCTGATAGCGCAAATTCCACGGTTTTCGCCGCGCCGGCAGCATTTGTCGTATTAAGTTTTAAATCATTCGCGCTAATAGCGCTAATAGCGTTGGCTTGTCTAATTTCTCGCGACATTCTCTCCATAATAGTTCCGCTCTGCGAGAGCTCGGCATATATGGCAGTCTCTTTAAATGATTGAGCCATCGTCATCATCGCATTTATCACCAACAAGGAAAGAATAGCAAAAAGAGCGATATAAAAAAGAAGCTCCAAGATGGCGTAACCGCTTTTATTTTTATTTAAAATCTTGTTCATTGTTTTAGGAAAAAATATCGGATATATAAAACTTCAAAGTCTTGGATATCGCCGACCCCCCTTCATTCCAAGACACTGTGACTGTAATTAATTTTGTGCCGCTATCGAGAGTGCCCCCAGAAACAACAATATCTTTGCTGGAATTATCGCGATTCACATTTGAAGCAACGACCGTTCTAGTGAAAATACCCACCTGCTCCGAAGAATTCAGGGCCACCACATTGCTCCAAGCATTATCTCGCGCAATTCGGGCGTTTTCAGCTCCTTCTTCGAGCAAGAATGCGGCTTGAGTGGAATGAAAAGCCTGACGAGAAACAAAAATAGATTTCTGAGAGACCGCCATCGCCGCCAAAATAGAAACGGTAATGATAGAAACGGCTACCAATATTTCCACCATCATAAACCCCCTATTTTGATAATTTTTTTTCATTTTTTTAATTCACACTAGCAATGCCGGTGGTGGAAATTGTAATAATTTTTGAAAAGTTTGTAGTGGAAATAGTTATAGTGCCATTTACGCTAGGCGCGCCAGATAGGCGATTGAAATAAATATCACCGGAAGCGCCACTTACGCCATTTAGTGTAACATTAGCGATTGTCGCGGGCGTAGTGAGAGAAATATTTTCATTATCTACCGCATTAGAATCAAAAACATCAGTTTTAAAAATTACAATTTTATCAGCTTGAAAATGTACTCCATATTCCGAAGAATTTAAAGAGGATAAAGTTTGCGAACGAGCTTTATTTATAGAAGAAATGATATCAGAAACTCCGCTTTTTAAAACCTGATTTTCTCTTATTTTTGCGAATTGCGGAATGACAACTGCAATTATAATGCCGAGCACAGCAATCACAGTTATTATTTCTACAATCGTTATTCCTTTTTTATAAAAATTCTTCATCAATTTAAAATCTAACTTATACTTCCCAGAATCGAATAAAGAGGAGAAATCATCGAAATAGCAAAGAAGCCGACCGCCGCTCCGATGACGACCATCAACACTGGTTCGATAATCACGGAAAGATTTTTGGTTTTATTTTCAATTTCATTTTCATAAAACAAAGCAATCTGGAGCAACATATCCGACAATTTACCCGTCTCCTCGCCGACCTGAATCATCTCCGACATCATCACCGGATAGAGCTTGCTATTTTCTTCGAAAATTTTAGAAAATGGGACGCCTTTTTCAATCGCGGTTTTTGCTTCGTCTAAAACTTTTTTGTAATAAATATTTTGCACGACATCGATAGTGATCTCGACCGCGTGCGTAATAGAAACTCCGGCCAAAAGCAAGGAAGACATCGTGCGAGTAGTGCGAGCAGTATTTATTTCTTTAGCTAAATTACCTATGATTGGAAGTCGTACGATAATGTAATCAAAATATTTCGCCGTAAATTTGGCGCGCAAAAGAAAATACATCCCGAGAGCAGCAATTATTATAATGACGAAGGTGAGTATTAAATTATTGGAGAAGAAATTGCCAAGAAAAATTAGAATTCTGGTAGAGGTGGGTAGTGTGACCCCCAGCTCTTTAAAAGTGCCAGCCAAAGTCGGCACCACAAAAGCAAACATCAAAACGCCGATGACAATCATCGCAGACAAGATAACCCCCGGATAAATGAGCGCCCCGCGTATTTTTTTATTCAACGAATGAGATTTTTCCAAATTTATCCCGATATCGGAAAGCGCTCCAGCCAAATTTCCGGACTCCTCTCCTGCTTTGGTCATCGATATAAAAAGTCTAGAAAAAGTATCGGGAAATTTTGACAGCCCGCTCGACAAACTTTCTCCGGAATTTATGTCGGCAGAGACAGAAATTAAAATTTTATTTAGTGTCGGATTTTTCGTCTGTTTTTCTAAAACTGAAAGCGCCCGCGCCAAAGAAAGACCAGCCTTAAGCATACCGCTCAAATTTTTCGTCAAAATAATCTGCTCGGCGACGCTGACTCTACCAAAAATATGGTTAAAAAGAGATGTAATATTAAAAAAATTCTTTTTTTTCTCAGAAACAGAAATGGGTGTATATCCTCGAGATCTTAAATCATGAGCAACTAAAAATCTATCCGCGAAGTCCATCACTCCTTCGGCAATTAAGCCATCTTTTGATTTTGCCTTGTAATTAAATAGCATTTGATTTCAAATCAGAGCTTTAGACTCTGTTTAGAGTCTAAAGCTCTGATTTTCTTACTCCGAAACGACTCGGAACACTTCTTCCAGAGTGGTCACGCCCAAGACCGCCTGAAACACTCCGTCTTCAAGCATCGTCATCATTCCTTCTTTTTTTGCCTGAGCCTCTATCTCATCTTGAGAGCTTCCGCCAACAATCATATCTTTGATAGTAGAAGTAACTTTCAAAACTTCGTGCATTCCTGTACGACTCGAGTACCCATCTTCAAATTCACTGCTTTTGACCGCTTTATAAAAAGGAATTTTATCCCAAGTATCGCTCGGACCAATGATATTTTCATTTTGCAACAAGACAAGCATTCGATCCAAATCGATAACTTTTGCCATATTTTTTATTTCCGCCTCCGAAAGAAAATACTTTTCTTTGTTGGGAGTGAGCCTACGCACGAGTCTCTGCGCGATAATCGTCTTGACCGTCGCCGTTATCAAAAAAGGTTCGACGCCCATATCTATCAATCTAGGTATCGCGCCGGCCGCGGAGTTGGTGTGAATGGTCGAAAGGACAAGATGCCCCGTGAGCGAAGCGTTGACGGCGAGCCCCGCCGTTTCCCTATCGCGGATTTCTCCGACCATTATGATGTCGGGGTCTTGACGCAAAAGCGAACGCAAGCCATTGGCAAAAGTCAGGTCAATCTCCGGTTTGACTTGTGTCTGATTGACTCTCGGCATTTGGTATTCGATCGGATCTTCGACGGTGGAAATATTTACCTCCGGCTTGTTTAAGATATCGAGCATTGTGTAGAGCGTCGTCGTCTTTCCGCTACCGGTCGGTCCGGTGGCAAGCACCATTCCTGTTTTTTGTTTGAGCGACGCGTGTATACGCTCCAACCCTTCTCCATGAAAACCTAAATTCTCCAAAGTAAATCCGTGCGTGTTTTCTTTCAATATACGCATCACTGTCTTTTCGCCAAAAAAGGTAGGCAAGGTGGAAACACGAAAAGATATTTTTTCTCCATCTTGTTCTTTTTTAAATCTGCCATCTTGTGGCAATCTTTTTTCATCAAGCTTTAAATTTGCGAGCACTTTGATGCGGGCGGTGATACCGCTCCCAGCATTTTTGTCGAGCACCATCGCATCGTGCAAGATGCCGTCGATTCTATATCTCACGGTCAGCTCCTTCTCCCCTGGTTCGATATGGATATCGGAAGCATTTTGCAGAATCGCGTGAAAAATCAGAGAGTCGACAATCTTCACCACCGGCAAATCTTCTGCCATTTTCTTCAGCTCAACTTCGGATTTTTCGACAGGCTTTTCCGAATCTTCTTCTTTGAGAGTTTCAAAAGAATTTGATTCTTTTTGAATAATATTTTCAAATTCTACCTGTAAGCTTTTTCGATATTGAACCAAGACAGACCGAATCGATCCAGCATCGGTCAAGCGAGGCAAGATTTTGAGACCCGAACGCTTCTTGATAAACTCAATAACCGGCAAATCGTCGACGTCGAGCATCGCCACTTCCAAGCTGTCATTATTTTTTTTGTAAGCGACAATATTGTAATTGCGCGCAATCGGTTCGGGGATAAGAGAAAGCACGGAAAAATCTATCTTCACACTGGTCAAATCAATGAAGGGTATACCCAAGACAAACGCCTCCATTCGTTTAAGATCTGTCTCCGAAATTTTTCCTTCGGAAAGCAAAACATTGCCGATCTTTTGCTTTTTTTCCTGCGCCTTCTGCACCGACAAATCAAAATCCGAACGAGAGACAAGTCCAGATTCTAAAATAAATTTCTTTAACTGTTCTTCATCGATTCGCATACGATAATAGTATAACAAAAAATCCCCTTTAGTGGGGATTTTTTGTTAACTCGCTACCCTTCTATAAATATCGGCTGTTTTTTGACATGGACTGTCGTAGTGCCTATGTTTGTGATTGTGCCATTTGTGCAGGTGACAGTGTAATCAGTGGTAGTTATAGGACTGACTGTCACACTTCCAGATGATCGACCGACAAAGCTCGAGGTAAAAGGAGGATTAGGTATGCCTGATAGATATGTAGTACCACTTGGGCAAGTCCAACCAATTGTGACTGGAGTTCCTGGATCAATTGGCGTTGTTGGCGTAGTCGTAGGATTGGCAACAACAGTTACCGGTACACTGGTACAAGGAGTTCTATTTGCCGGTGTAGATACTGAACAAGATTGATTGCCGCTTGCATCACATTGATAAACACCAGTATTTGTGTCACCGCAATTATTTTGCGATGAAACACAAGGGTTGCCGGCGACACAAGTAATTGGAGATACTCCTTCAATACATTTGCCTTTGCTTGTATCCCACCCAGTTCCCGTTATACATCTCGCAGTTCCGACACTTTGAGCCAATTCAACTGCATTGTTGTAGAGATAAAATGTTCTGCTTGAGTCACCCACACCGCCTGGGACAGTCACAGTCTGCTCGCCACCTGTGTATGGAACCTTGTAATTGGTCACATTTATATTTTCCATTCCATTTGCAGTAATAGCTGTCACAGTCGATTGAGCATTGGTGATAGACCAAGTCAGATTTACATCACAACTGCTTTGGTTTGGACGAATAACACATAGCTGAGACGGAGGAGTGAGCGTGCCAGACATAGTCGAGACACTATTTACAATAAGTTTGACAACCTTTACTCTCTGCGCTCCCTGACCAGAATTTTTATTGCCACTAAGAGATTCAAACGCCCATATGTAAAGATTGTATTCACCATTTGGTATCCACACATTTGGATTTACAAGTTGAATTTTGAAAGAGACATTTTCCGAATTTCTAGAACTGATAATTTGTGGATTAAATCGGTAAGCAAATTCAACACCATTAAGCTTTCCTAATGCATAATAAGTGTCCCACATTGTTTCTCCGCCGGTATGAGTAGGGCGAGCTTCAAAAAGCACGCCACGGAATTCACAAGGAGCGCCTTGCAATGTCACCACTGCTGTATCAGAAGAATCACTTTGAGCAAAATTTGCGTGAATAACGGCAGTATTTACTTCTATATTCCACGGATCTTTCACGCAATCATAAGGACGCACTGTAATAGGCACATCAATATCTCTCCACTCATTCCCGCAACGCAATGCACAAGTTGCAGTTTCATTTAAAACTGAATTACTGAAGTTGGTGTACTCACAAGATCTCTCTGTACCTTCTTGAAAACCATTTCCTTTTTTACAAGCTATCTGAGCTCGATCTGCAGTTTCCCCCGTAATATTTGTAATACCTATTTTTGAAGTAAATCGATATGCGCCAGACTCAGGAGATACTGAGCACCTAAAATTATTCAGGTTGCAAGTCTCAATGGCTGGTGCTGGAACAGTAAGCGTAACAGTGCTTGGAGTACATTGGGTATTTCCCTTTTTACAACTCAAGGTATAAGTGTAAGGCGATCCAGTCGAATATAGAGGTCCGACATTTTCTGCTTCTGTCACACCTGTAGGTGGCGAAGTTTTGTTTCCGCTCCAATTACCGCTTGCTGTACAATTATTTGGACTTCCCGTCGTAGTCCAAGACAATCTAGTGATTGAATTATTTACTGCAGTAGAAGCGCCTGACGAGCCATTTGCAAAAAGATTTACCGAACACACTTCTGCAGCCGGAGCAGTCACCACCACATTTACCCAGCCACTGCAGTTGTTTCCCTCATTGGTTCCTTCATTTATAGTGCCAGACATAGAAGCATTGTTGTCTGCGCAGAATCGGACGGAGCGCGTCCCAGCCGCGCCGGTAAATGTATAGGAAGCAATCGCAACTCCTGTGTCACCAGCGGTAAGAGTCCCCATTGGAGATGGAGTCGATACTATGAGCGGAGATACTGGACCCGTGCCATCTGGACCCGTTGCCACTTGCAATGAATTGTAGAAAGTGCCTCCGGTCGATGCATTTCCGCCATTTGTAATAATAGAAGCAAAAGTTTTCGTTGTGCCGATCATAGTTTCATTTGTATTCTGAAATGGAGCGGCGGCAGTGAGGTCGGGGCCAGTGGGAATCGGCGTAGCCGATATATTGACTGTGAAATTGTTGCTTATCACCGTCTCTCCAGATTTATTCGCCTGAATAGAATACAAATATGAGCCAGCGCTAGCAGGTGCTGTCACCAGCATACTGCCTGTGCAAGACGAATATGAAGTCAAAGTCGATCCGACATTGTCTAACAAAAGACAAGTCGTGCCTGGGAATGTGCCATTGGTCAATGTATAAGTCACAGATGCTGTCCTGTTTGGCAATGCGACATTGTATGTCGTCGGAGCGACGGTAATGCCGAGAGGCGCAAGCGGTGGTCTTTCGCAAGTCACCGTGTTGGAAATTTCGGAACTCCAAGCGCCGGTCGTTGGATCTTTTGTGTGAACCCACACCAAGTAAGTCTGTCCGGCAGTCGAAGCAAAGCTTGCGGTGGTGCCGACGACATTGTCTTGCATCACTGCATAAGGATAATTTCCAGTAGTCGTACCCGGATTGGCTCTGAAATAGAAAGTATTGTACGCAGATGGCTTGGTCCAACTAGCTGTGACCGTCGTCCCCGGTAAAGGACAAGAAAGGGCAAGAGGAGGAAGAGGTGGAGGGAGAGAAACAGGAACATTAGTCCACTTTGCATAAAGAGTGATATTGGTTGTTCCGACACGATATGATCCTCCATCGGTGTAGCTTGTCCCCGTACCATCACTTTCCGTATTCCAGCCAGCAAACGAAGAACCTGTTTTAGTAAAACCATTAGGTCTTAAATCAACCGTGGTATTCATTGGAACTGTCTGCAAGGCAGTGGAACCTCCTGTATTTTCATTGCCATCAAAAGTAATAACAACAACCGAAACAGGGACATTCGTCACTGTCACCGCCGTCCAAGCGCTACAGTTGTTGTTTTCGTTGGACTCCTCAATCGCGCCGTGATACGGATATGTATTTGGAGGGAAATCTGCGCAAGCGCGGACATACGATGTACCAACTGTACTGAATGTGAGGGCTTTGGAAATAGAAGCTGTCGCAGGACTTGCTCCAAGAGTAGACACAGAAGAAGGAGTTACCGGTGTCTGATCAGCTACATTGACTCCATTGCCCTGAGCGTCGAGACTGGTAGCTGTTTGAAATTTGTTTTGGAAACTTGCACCTGTCCCCCCATTGCCAAGATTGGAAATGGTGGAAGAAAATGTTTGAGCGACATTGACTGTAGCCGTGGTCGGAGATGGAGCGGAGGCGGTGAGGTCGGGAGCTAAAATTACACACGCCGCAGTGCTACAAGGTTGAGTTTTGGAAGAGTTTCCTCCATCAAGCAAACTACAATCCGCTCCTCCGTTTGCTGGAGAAGGATTTGTGCAGGTGCGAGTGCTAGTTTGAGTTCCCGTGCTTCCACAAGCTGTGACACTACAAGCAGACCAAGCGCTCCACGCAGACCAACCACCATTGACGACAATATTAGAGATGGGTGCGCAGACTGTTCCGTCCCACCTTGTGTTTGTTTCACAATTTGCGGTTGAGGAATTTGAAGCAAGAAGTTTGGTATTGTTATAAAGAGTAAATGTTCGGGTATTGTATGGAACGACAACAGAGACAGTTCCCCCTGTTTTGGAAGGCAAAGTCACACTATATCCTCCAGGGGCAGTAATGGCAGAAACATTTCCTTCAGGATTTGTAACGCTTCCAGTGAGACTCACAGTACAACTACTTTTTCCATAAAGAATGGTACAGGAAGCAGAAGGAGGATTGAGTGTGCCAGACATACATGCCGCAGTGCTACAAGGCTGAGTTCCGGTTTCAGTGCTTAAACCCGTACACAACGCTCCCCCATTTTGTGCTGGAATCTGAGTGCGGGTGCGGGTGTGAGTCTGTGTACCAGTCTGACCACAGGCAGTCACACTACAAGCAGACCAGTCGCTCCATGCGGACCAAGCGGACCACGAGCAGTCCACCACTGGAGGGGCTATCACAGCCTCGCACTTTTTTGTCGTATCATTCCAAGTCGGTTTGTCTGTAGGACAAGTCACCGCCACTGTCGTCCAGGTACTGCAATTGTTGTCTTCGTTTGATTCCAAAATTGCGCCTTTGTATGGGGCTGTGTTTGGAGGAAAATCAGCGCAAGCTCGAACATACATTGTGCGTGGCGGTCCGGAGAATTCAATACTTTTTGAGATGGTAGCGGTGGCAGTTGAAGAACTGGCAGAACCGCGAGCAGAAATCGTTCCGGAAACCACTTCATCAGCCACATTGACCCCATTACCTTGAGCATCGAGACTGGTAGCAGTTTGAAATTTGTTTTGGAAGCTTGCGCTTGTGCCTCCATTGCCGAGGTTTCTAACGACAGAAGTGAAAGTTTTGGGAACACTCACGACTGCTGTATTTGGAGACGGAGCATCGGCAGTGAGGTCTGGAGTCGGCACATCGGTGCAAACGAAAGTGCTGTAAACCGCGCTACTGTATCGTCCACCTGCTAGTCGGGTATGCACCCATGCAGTATAGCTATGTCCGACGGTTGTAGGCATCGAAAGAGAAGGTCCGGTATCGGTTCTTTCCTCCGGAATCCATTCTGAAATCACATAACTGCCTGTATTGTTGTCGGTAACGCGGAAGTATGATTGCGTGTATCCGCTTGGAAGAGTCCAAGAAAGATTTGCCGTCGTGCCCAAGCAAGAAGATACAAAATTTGTCGGTGGAGGAATGACTTCGGAACAATTTACAGGAGTGGTCCCCGCAGAACCATTACATGTCCAAGTCCAACCAGAAGTGGTTGTCGCATTGCTGGTGCTCGTGTTGTTTGGAGCGCAAGTATAATGAACTTGAGGATTCGAACAGGCAGGAGTGATGACGACAGGTTTTGTTTCCGAACATTGCGCATTCGTCCCGCCGTTTGATCCAGGGCAAGTCCAAGTCCAAGCTGAAGTGCCACTTACTTGATTGGTACTCGTTTGCACTGGAGAAAGAGGATCGCAAGTGTAGTGAATTCGGGGATTTGAACAGATACCGTCGTGGGGAATGGGACAAAATGCAGGTGCAGTTTCAGTATCAGCGGTTGAATATGCCGACGAACCTGAAGGATAATTTGCGCGGACGGTGTAGCTATGAGATGAACTTGCAACCAAACCAGTATGAGCAAAAGAAGTTGCTGTTATGTTCGTGGCCGCAGGAATAGGAACACCACCATCACTCAGTGTATAGCTCGTAGCTCCGGCAGATGCATTCCAAGAAACATTAATTGTTCCCGAATCGCAAGCTAGAGGTGTCGTGGTCAAACCAGTCGGCGGAATTAGCGACGGACACGGATAACTTGGATTCGAGATTGAACGAGTTTCAGAAGAAGCAGGTAATCCGGCAGTGTTAATACACTGTGCTCCACCATTGGCAGGAGTAGGGTTTGTACAAGTGCGAGTTTGACTTATTGTCGCGGAAGAGCATGCTGCACTTGTCGGACTCCAAGCACTCCACCCACCGTCAACAACTACAACAGGATTGGGCACCGCTACAGCTCTCCAGCCAGAACAGTTGTTGCCTTCATTGGATTCATTTGTGATTGCACCCTTGTATGGAGAAGTATTTGGAGGAAAATCTGCGCAAGCACGGACATACATCGTGCCAGCTGAATTAAATCTGATTGCTTTGGAAACAGGAGCATTCGCCGGACTTGGACCCAGCGCATTCATAGTGCCAGAAACTACTTCGTCGACAACATTGATTCCATTTCCTTGAGCATCAAGACTGGTGGCTGTTTGGAATTTGTTTTGGAAAGATGCGCCAGTTCCTGCATTTCCAAGGTTGGAGATGGTGGAAGTGAAAGTTTTATCTACGCCGACTGTGGCTGTGTTTTCAGGTGGAGTTGAAGCAGTGAGATCGGGAGCTAAAATTACACACGCCGCAGTGGCTGGACAAGAGATGGTAGGAGAACCAGTACAAGACAGCCCCCCATTAGCTGGTGTAGGATTGGTGCAAGTGCGAGGCAGAGTACTGTCTAGCAGACCGCAGGCAGTCGGACAAGTGGGAACTGTCCAACCCCCATTTACTTTTAGATTCGCTGAACAGCGTGCCGGACTGCCCGTGCCTGTGCAATCCCATGTCCATGGTCCGGTGCCGGAAACAACAACTGGAATATTTGTATTGTTAACACATAGATTAGTTGTCGGCTTTATATCAAAATTTTGTCCGCTTGAGGTGCCGCAAGATGGAACAGGAGATGAAGTCGTTGTAAAATTTGCGCCCGCAGAATATCCTGTCCCTGCTGGATTTATCGCATAGCCACGATAATAATATCTAGTACCAGCAAGCAAAGAAGAAACATCTACCGTATACGCTCCGGTCGCATTCACAACCGTCTCCCCTGTATTCACACAAGTTGCATTTGCTTTAGTAAGATTTGTATAAGTTGAAATTGTACTGCTATAACAAAATCCTCGCTCGGTGACAGGTGTCGGCCAGCCCAGAGATGTCAGATTGGCTCCCAACCTAGCGCTTGTCTGGGTGATATTTGTCGCAGATGGTGAAGAGAGTGTGACAGTCGGCACAGCGTACGGTTTACAATACGAACCGTTCCATTTAGATTTTACAGTGGCATCATTCCTGCAAGTAGCCGTCGCAGTCGCTTGAGCTAATTCGTTTGCGCTGTTGTATAGATAAAAAGTTCGCTGACCATACGGGTCTCCACCAGTAACAGAGTAAGTTGTCTGCCCTCTATTTGCCGTAGCAACAGTAGTGTCTGTCGGAGGAGTAGTGGTTACCTTCGAAGTGCTTCCAGCAATAGCATTGGGTGTGTCCCAATTTAGAGTGGTGTAACAAATGCTTCCACCTGAAGGAATTGTACAGTTGGAAGCAGTAATACTGCCGGCCATTCTATTCGCCGAACACCCTATCGTCGTTGCCCCCGAAGTGCAATTCCATGTCCATCCCGTCTGAGGATTCCCGCTTGGAGAAACTGTAGAAGCTGTGCCGGCATTAGTATCACAAAGATTTGCAGTCGGAGTGGAGAAAAAGTTTGCTCCATTAGCAGTACCGCATTTAGGAGGAACGACAGGAAGAGTGACCTCCACTGCCACCCAAACTGAACAGTTGTCATTTTCGTCGGACTCAGCAATAGTTCCGCCAGAAGGAAAATTGTTAGCATCAGCGCTTTTGTCGGCGCAAGCGCGGACATATCTAGTGCCGGCAGTAGAGAAATTATATGAAGCAGAGATGGCAGGCGTTGCTCCGACAGTAATTGTCGCCGTGGTATTTGTGGTGCGACTACCATTTACAACATCGGTATGAGGTAACTCATTATCAAACTGGAAAAGATGCGTGATGTTTCCCGTGGCTGATGCAGTGCCGGTATTTCTAATTATTGAATTGTATGTCTGAGCGACACCAGCGATAGCGGTGATTGGAGTCGGAGCATCGGCAGTGAGATTGGGAGCCGGACAAGTCGGACTAGAAAAACCAACAGAGCAGTCTATGGTACCACCACAAATAGGATTAGTGGAACCATTTTCGCAGGGATCTGAGGGACCTCTACAAACGAGAGGATTTCTACTGACTTCTGTATACCCAGTAGGACATTTGTTGCTTCCATTGGTGCCAGTATTGATGGGATCTGTGGTTTTATTACAATTAGGATATGTCCCCGTATAGCCTGTCGGGCAAACATCTGGAGGAGGCGGATTGCCGCCACCAACTGGATTCGGATTTACATAGGGAGTATCGACAACAGGAGGAGTTTGCGTCGGAGGATTTGTCGGATCTGCCGAACCTGGGTCGCCCGGAACTGAAACATTTCCACCGCCACTAGCGCCACAGGTAGAACCAAAAAGTTGATAAGGCGAATAAAAGGTAAAGTAGTTAAAAGTGCCACTGTTCACTTGAGTAAGATAAGGATCAAGAGCATTAGTAGCTCCCGGTGTTAAAACATTGCTGAGCCATTTGCCTTGATAATTATGTACTTTATCTCTTTCAATACAAGTTTGATTGGAATAAAATGTTTCATCAAAATTTTCCTCAGATCCACCGGTAGAAAATACGCGAATGCCATGCGAAGGAAAAGAACTTCCGGGATTCCAATTTATTGGGAAAGGACCAAGTGTACCCGTAAGACCGGAACTTTCCGGATAATTCCAACTTACATCAGGTCTGAGACTTTTTACAACAAAAACAGGATCATGGTCAGCACATTTAAATTTTAGAGAGTATTTAACAAAATAAGTGCCTGTAGGGACAACATCAATACCTTCAGTTCTTTCGGGTTCTTCGGTAACCCAAGGAGCCGTCGGGCCAACAACATTTTTGATATACTGCAAAATACTCGGAATAAACACAATACCTGGGTAGCCGTATTGATTATTAAAAGCAGGCACTAAATTATTATTAAAGGCGTAATCGCTACTCTCATCTATTGGACTGTCCAAGTTTTGTCCTGTTGGCGGCGTCGCACCCACCACATCACGGTATGTCAATTGATTACCATTGCTATCGTACAAATAATTATCCAGCACCGGCACGCAGTTTGGGTTGTACGCTTCCGCTTTTTGAATCGGAGCGAGAGAGAGAATCATTATCAAAGAAAGTACCCCGACAATAGAACGAAAAAACAATCTCAAAAATTTAGATTTTGTCATATAACCTAAATTATAAACTAAATAGAAATTTGTGCAAAGGAGGGTTATCCCCCACACCTTTCATTTTATCTCCTCAGGTCATATAATTATTGTTATGTTTTATGTATATATTCTAAAAAGTCTGAAAGATGATAAATTGTACATCGGTTCAACCAACGACCTGAGGCGAAGACTTTCGGAACACAACGACGGATTCAATCGTTCAACAAAAGCAAGGCGACCATTTGAAATTAGGTACTATGAAGCTTGTTTTAATGAATATGACGCCAGAAAAAGAGAATATAATCTCAAAAAAGACGGAAAAGCATTAGGCCAACTTAAAAAAAGAATCTCCGAAAGTCTTAAATAAAATGAAAGGTGTGGGGGTTATCCCCCGACACCTTTCTTGGTATTGCTTTTTATTCTGCCAATAAAGGTGGTAAAGAAGAATAACTTTTAGATAAATATTGTTATTTTTTTGTTAATTTTTTTGAAAAAGCAGAATGATACCAAGAAAGGTGTGGGGGTTATCCACAGTTTTGCAATTTATGTGGATTTGTGCAGAAGGCGATAATTCCAAAAAACCCTTTAAATGAAACATTTTATTACACATTGACAAAGTGCCATAAACTATGATATAATATACAAAGTACCCTTCCTTTATACTATAATGTATGGGATAGTGGTTTCGTTCTCTGAAAATGTTCATTTTTCATATTTTCTTGGAGGATAACAGCTTAGAAGTTTGAATATTCTCGGTTGCTATCCTTTAAGAAAAATATGAAACACGGGATCGGTGTGCTAGCCGTACTAGTACTCGGGATGTTGGTTGCCACTGGGGCGACCAACGCTCCGCCAGCTATCAAGCTGGTACCGCTCACCAACAGTGTGGTGAGCAAAAAAAGTTTGATTGTCGCGGTGCCTTCTGCACCCCGACTCGAGATTGCTCGGGGGGAACCTGGGCATATCTTGGTCCGTGTATACGGACCTCCAGGGGGGAAATACACTCTCCTAGGGAACTGCCGGTTTGGAGACTGGCAGGAAGTGGTAAAAGACTTCCAGATGCCCGCCAATGGGGCAGAAGGAAGTTTTGGCCTGACACCAGGCTATCCACTTTTCTTCATTTTGCGAAAAGACGAATGAAGAACGACCCTCAGCGCATCTGAGGGACGAGAAGGAAAACTCGCGTAAACCAATCTCGAAACTAGCCCCTCTACACTCTCATAGTGCACGGGCTTTTTTTCTT
>CAYHBT010000004.1:39303-57041 GCA_964354935.1 uncultured Candidatus Saccharibacteria bacterium | reverse complement strand
CCCACCCGTGCGTGCACGCAAACTCACTCCCTAGATTCTGGAATACGAAACCATGTGTCCAGTTTTTCCATTCTGTTTTATTTTTCCTTCTTTTTCTAATTCAGAAAGGTATCTAGTTGCAGTTGCATCCGAAACATGAAGAAATTTCTCGACTTCGTCGTTGGTTATATTTGTTCGCTTCGCGAACAAAGCCAAAATACTATCTAGCTTTTTTCGTTTCTTGTTTTGGATTGCAAGACTCGCTTTGGCAAGAATTTCGCGAACAGGATGACGGGAATTTTCAGCTCGGGAAGATTCGCCTAACGGCTCATTTCTTCCCATTTGAGCCGTTGGCTTATCCGCCTCAACGCTTTCGCTTTCGGCGGAAGAAGAATCTGGGTTTTCAGGGGTTTTAGGCTCATTTTCGGATTGGCTTATTCCAGTATCCCCTTTGTTTATAGAACTATTATTACTTTCAGCACTAAAATCGCCCTGTGGGGCTTCTGGGGCCTCAAGGAGCATAGTCAAGGGTTCAGAAACCGTTGTACTTTCAGATGCTTGCTCGGTAGGCTCTTGGGGGCTTCGTGGAGTAGAGTTACTTTCAGAATCTTGGTTTTGGGGTGAATTTTGATCGTCGGGCATATAAAAATCAAACAACCCGTGCAAGTCGTTCTTTGATTTTTTCGACCAAATCTTCAATTGTGTAATTTGCTTTCACTAAATAATAAGCAGGTGTATTATCTGTAATCGCTTTCATAATCTTATCATCATTTGCCTCAAGATTCGTCAGTAAGATGATTGGAACATTTTTACCCCATTCATTTGCCTCTCTCAACTTTTTCATCATCGTTAGGCCGTCCATCTTGGGCAGTACAATATCAAGTAAAATTATGTCGGGATGTTCACGGAGCGCTGTCGCTAACCCTTCCTCACCGTCTTTTGCCTCAAGAACATTGAAACCCTCAAGGGAGAATTTATCGTGAAGCACATCTCGTAGCGATTTTTCATCTTCTACCTCTTCAATCACAAGCATTTTTTTGTTGTTTAATTCGTTGTTCATATAGTTAATTATATTATATATTAATTATTATAAATTTATTATTTTATACCTTTTGTCTTTTTCTTACCATCCAGTGGAAGTGTTACATAAAAAGTAATACCTGGGTTTTCTTCACCTTCGACACGCCTTGGGGCAGGTGATTCAAACCAGATTTTTCCGCCGGAATTTTCAACGATTGATTTTACAATATACAATCCCAAGCCGTTGCCATCGGGATCTTTCTGTTTAGCCAAATCATCTCGGAAAAGCTTAGTGAATATCTTAGGTTGAGCTTCCTTTGGAATTCCCACTCCATTATTCCAAACTTTAATCAGAACATTCGATTCTTGGATAGAAATATCAAAACGAATCTTACCATTAACCCCCACATACTTAACTGCGTTTCCAAGTAAATTCTGAAAAATTATCCTAATAAATTTTGGATCAGCTAAAATCATGGGTAATCCTGTGTCATAATTTTTTTCAAAAGTAATCTTTTGAGCCACGATTTGCGTTTTTAATTCTTCTAATACACTCTCAGCCACATCTTTGAGCTGTACAGATTCTGGCTCTATGGTAAATGTTCCAAATTCCAAGCGAGACACATTGAGCAGAGTATTTACCAATTCTATCATTCGTTTATTACCCTTGTAGATTTCTTCAAGATACTTCTTTTGTTCAGGAGCAACTTGACCTCTGTCACCATTTAAAAGCATTTCAGTGTACCAACTAATGGCGGTCAACGGAGTGCGAAGCTGATGCGATGCCAGTGAGACAAATTCTGTTTTTGCTTTATCTGTTGCTTGAGCTTTCCGTAAAGCAGGACGAATAAGCGAAAACAATGAAAAAACAAGGAAAAGGAGTAACGATACATTAACCGAAAGAACAATAATGCGACTTTTTGTAACGCGTGCTGATGCTTCGCTATCATGAGCGAATACGATGTCATTCATGCTCGCGAGAAAGCTACTTTCGTCTAAAAGGATCTCGGCTGCGGATTGAGAAAATTCTGCTGATTCTGCACGGCCACTTTTAACCAATGTTATAATTACTTTTCCAGAGTTGAGCATTTTTTCATAAATTGGATCGAGATCTGCATACATGCGACTGATCGCTTCACTATTAACACCCGGGGTATCCAATAAAGCATCACCCGAATGGAAGGTGTCTTGAGAGTGCCCCGGGATAGTGAGTGCTTCTTGAGAGTGCTTAAAGATATTTAAGGACTCTTCAAGTTCAGCGGTGAGGTGTGACGATTCTTCTGCGTTGGGTTTTGCGGTAAGCTCTGCAACTACCTTGCTTATTTTTTGGCTCAACATACGCTGTCTGCCGGAAATATTCACCACTCGTGAATCGCGCTCTTGTTTGGCAAGTTGATATTCTGACCATACCAAACCTGAAGCGATCAAAATGGCAAGGAGTCCAAAAGAAATAAAATATCGTGTAGTTAAATTATTCATATTATTTGAAATTGAATAAAGATAATATTGTCTGCCAAATTGAATGTACTACATAAATCAAGAAATTATTGATCGCAAGAACAATGTGAGAAACTGTAGTAAAGAATGTACTACGCGAAGATGAAATATGAGTTGAGTTGGTTGAAGTTGTCGGCGTAGATGTTGGTAGTTTCAAGGGGGCTATCGGAGTAACAGGGGTTGACCGCGGATGTGTATTTGTAACTGTGTTCACTGAGAAAGGGATTTTGGTTGGAGGAGTCGTTGGAATAATTATCGTTTGGGGAAGAGGTGTAATCTGTAAAGGAATCGGGAGAGGAAGTCTGCCACCACTGCTACCACCACTCGATGACGACACGGCTTGTCGCCAATCAGTCTCTACATCACAATAATTTGGACAATCAAATGTGATAGTGCCGACCAGTGTTCCGGTGGCTGTGCCGGAAAATCTACCGGTAGATGGATTTATGGTGACATTGTTGAAATCCATCCAACCGAGCTTCTCTCCCCAAGCCGAGCCAGAGAGATTGCCTGCGCCATTATTCAAAACTCCGCCTTGGGCTGGATCGAATTTTATCCAGCCATTATTTGCCGACCATGCGTACCCAGAAAGCACGCTGTCGCCTACTGTTACATTTTCAAAATTAATATATCCGACCTGATCACTCCAAGCATATTTATGAGAACTTAAAATTGTACCGGCAAAAACAAACGACAAAGGCAAAAGCAGGCCGAATATAAGTATTAGAAATGCCAATCTTTGTCTAAGTTTTTGCTTTGTCATAAATACATTACTGATTAGTATTGGTCTCGGGAGTGGGTGTAGCTTGCTTTACCCCGCCTGTTATGTCTTGCGTTTGATTGATATTAATTGGCGCTACATTAATAATTTTATTAACTGATGGACGATAAAGAATTGCTGTCATGGCCGTGGTGTAAGCGAATAAAATATCACCATTTTCAGCTTTGGTAAAAAAGGCTTGCTCTTTTAATTTTTCTTTGTCAGAAATTGTGGCAATAGTCGGTATTTCATCTTTTGGTAATTCCATTAATTTTTCTAAAAGTGAAACAAGTCGCGCTGTTTCTTTTTGTGTCTCAATATTTGGATCAACTTTTAGTGTTTGATATTTGTTGTAAAAATGGAATGAACCGTAAACACCACTGATGGCGACTATGATTAGAATAATTAATGAAAGTTTTTTCGGACCAAGTTTTTTAAGCCCCATTAACATCCTATTTTCATTCTTTACTTCTGACATTTCAACTTCTGGAACTTGAACATCTAAATTTTCTGCGGTGTATTTTTTTACCATATTTTTTAAATTAATTTTTATAATGCGGGTTCTGGGTCAGGGGCTGGAGTTTCAACCGAAGGCTGATCAGCCTCTGGCTGAGGTTCGGGAACGGGATCAGAAGCAGGCGCTGGGGTTAGTTCTGGAGCTGGTGTAGGTTCTGGTTCGGGAACTGGACCGGGGGTTGGAATTGAATCGGGAGTTGATATTGGCTCTGGAGTAGGTTCTGGGGTAGGCGTAGGTTCAGGTGCTGGTGCTGGTGCTGGAGCTGGAGCTGGAGCTGGCTCAGGAATTGGATCTATGTTTGCACCTTTTAATAGAGCATTTATTTGATCACCGTCAACGCATACTTCACTACCATCAGATTTTTTAACACAAATTTGTTCGGTGTGAACTTTTTTTGCAAACACTTCATCAAAGTATCCACGAATAGCCGTAACTCGTGCGGCAACGAAATCAGTCAAGAATTGTTTTCCATCGGAAATCTTTTGACCAATAATCATAACTGGATCACGAGCATTTTCAGCCTGAATAGTAGCGACAAGTGTCGAGAGACCGTTGTCCGTGCCATCGGCATTTACTGTGGGAGAAATATCACCCATAAGTACTGCTACCTCTCCTATATTGCCAAAATCAAAGTTCTTCACAAAAACCATAACCATACCAACACCTTCGGTATCAAACGCCGACATTGCTTGACCAAGCACCGGACCTGTGCCGTTTGATTTCATGGCCACTCCCGGGACAGAAGAAGGGGAAAGATAATCCCCTATCTGAATAGCGCCATTCTCGGTGTTTACTTTCACCGGCACTCGCCCAGACAACGCCACTGGAACAGCTGAAGCACCTTCATTATTCGTTCCGCCTATCACCATGGCTGGCTTAGTAGACACTATTCCTAATATATTTCTATCGTTTACTCCCACAGATTTTCTAACTCCAGCTACTAGTGATGAGTCTAAACTCACTACGTCTCCAACTTGAATAGATGTATCGTTGGTGGAATAAATTTCAGCCAAGTCAGCCGCATCGTTTATTTCAAATAAAGTGAAATCAATACGCGACATAGTTCCAACAGCACCCTCCGTGTCGGCATCTGAACAAAGAGTATATTGTATGTTTGAAGTAGTAACTGGCGTATCAACAAAAACAGCAGATGCGCTGACGCCGGCGGCCGTAGAAAATCCTTGGAATGTTCCAACTTGCCCACCTACTGTAGTGCCGACACTTTGACATGTAATAGCGCTGGTATGACGCATTATCTGAAAAGTTAGTTGGGTGTCTGTGCCAGATGAACTAGCTATGTTCGCCGTCATCATAACCAAAATCTCGCTAGCGGTTGATTTTGGAGTAATATTTGGAGCTGTGCCATCCCAATAATTAGTTGTGTCATCGTCAGCAACAGATTCGGTGGTGGTATCAGTAAAACTATTTATATCGGGAATAGCATTCAAATCAGAAGCAACTCCATTTTGGCATTTTTTTAATTTACCCTCAGAAGTATCGGCATAAATGGAATAATTTCCAGAAGCACAGGTGGGATTTGTGTCTGATTCCGTAAATTCAATACCGGAACCGGCGGTAATTAATTGCGCGCCAAGAGTTATATTGCCACTACCGCTATTTAATACAAGCGCTGTTGCTCCCGTGGTATTGCCAATCGTAATCGTCTTTGCATTAGCGCCAGTTCCAAGATTTATTGCGCCAGTAGTACTGGAATCTAAAGTCAAAGCGTTAGAACTAGTAGATAAAATTGATCCAGCTCCAGCGAAAGTAAGTGCAGTTGAAGACACACCAATCGTATTAATTGTCGCCACCCCAGTCAAGGCTCCACCCATTGTAACATTGAGTCCTGTTGAAGTTAGAGAAAGAGCATCAAGGGCTGAACCGATGGCAATAGTGTCTGCAGTGGTATTGTTAGTGCCGATGTTAATGGCATTGCCGGCTGTGCCTGTGCCAATGGAAATAGTTTTAGCGTTACTGCCTGTGCCGATATTTACCGCACCAGTAGTTCCAGAATCAACTGTCAAAGCAGAACCGGCATCAGCAGTCAGTGTGGTAGCTCCCGTACCAGTTAAAGTTGATGCGGCGGCGGCTAAAGTAAAGCGAGTGGTGCCACTTGTAATTAAGTTAAGTCCGTTGGCATCAGTGGTACCGAGAGTGGCGGTAGTACCATAAGCATTACCACTTTGAATGAAAGCAAACCCACTAATTGTGCCTGAAGTTGCAGGGAGAGATAAGATATTCCATTCAGCAGTTACACTATCGTATTGAAACCCAACTATCGTCTCTGGAGCAATAGCAAGGTCTGAACCAGAATTTATTCTAATTTGATTTCCTGCCGATGAACCAGTAAGGTTTGAAAAAGTCAAATTGGACCCCGACATATTATGAATATAAACAATCTGTCCATCAGTACCTCCAGCAAAGCCGGTAATAGTAGCCGAGCCAGAGCCGTTATAGCTAAACCTTGCACCCCTTCCGACTAGACTTAAATTGTGAGTTGTACCAGTGGTTGAAAATACAGTTCCCTCTGGGGTGGCAAGCTTACCCACGATGGACAATGCGCCATTAGTCGTAGTTGTACCCGAAACTGTTAAGCCTCCACCGGCGGTTAAAAGTCCAGAACCGGTAGTAATAGGATTATTGCTTGTAGTATTCAGACCGAGTGTACCAGTAGTTAAATTAAGAACCGCTGAACTGCCCGCCAAAGTAATAAGGGTAGAATTTACTGTCGTCGTTCCTGTGCCAGTTGCAAAAGTATTGGAACCGGTGACAGTAGTACTACCTCCGAAATTTATCCCTGCTGAACCAGAATTTATATTAACTGCCGTCGCGCCAGTTGTATTTCCAACTGTTATAGTTTTTGCAACAGCATCAGTACCGAGATTTATCGCTCCGGTACCAGATTGCAAAGTTATCGGCGTATTTAATGTAGCGCTGTCTCCGAGAGTTAGACCGCCGGTCGCCGTCGTGTCAAAAATAGTTGTGCCTCGAGCTCCGAGGCTAAATGGCTTCGCGGTACTTGTCGCTAGTGTGGCAATTCTTTGTAAATATCCAGTGCCAGATGAGGCTGAAGTTTCAGATATATTGAAACCATTGGTTGCGCCAGAGAGAACCCAATTCCAATTTATATTACTATTCCCATTTCCAATCGTTGCATCTCCTGCTGCAGCGGTCACCCCACTCAACGCCGCAGAACCAGCTCCAGATGCTCCCCAAGTCAAATTCCCAGCACCATCATTTGTTAACACAGTGGCAGCTCCCCCTTGAGATGCGGGAAAAGAAGTTACAACATTATTAAGTTTAGTAATATTGCCATTTGCATCTACTGTAAACTTACTAGTATTCACCACACAAGTCGGACAAGCTCCAGCCGAAGCCCAAGATAAATTCTTAGTTCCGTCAGTTGTTAAAACTTGACCAACGGTGCCGTCCGCAACAGGGAGAGTCCAAATTACATTCCCTGCTAGGGCGTCTGGTGATTTGAAACCAACATAATTTGAACCATTGGCGACTAATTCAGAAAAACGACTCTCAGTAGTATTACCGGCGCTAGTTCCATATGGATTAAAATTTAAACCGGATGAAGAAATAAAATTTCCTCCGCCACTACCAGCATTTACATTCACCGCCGTAGCGCCAGTAACATTACCAAGAGTAATTGTTTTTGCAGCAGCATCTGTTCCTAGATTAATAGCTCCAGTTCCAGTATTTAAATTAAATGTTCCGTTTGTTGTAGTATATGTCGTGCCTCCAGTACCTGTATTTATATTGACTGCAGTAGCTCCAATAATATTACCAACAGTAATAGTTTTAGCATTGGCATTCGTGCCCACGTTAACTGCTCCGGTTGAACCTGAATCAAGATTAAGCGCACCTGTTGTTCCAGAAGTAACATTCAATGCTGAGCCAGAAGCAGATGAAAGAGAAAGTGCATTGTCTGTCGTGATACTGGTAGCTCCAGTACCTGTAAGTGTCGTGCTACCCGCCGCAAGAGAAAACCTCGTAGCTCCACTTGTAATTAAGTTAAGTCCGTTGGCATCAGTGGTACCGAGAGTGGCGGTAGTACCATAAGCATTACCACTTTGAATGAAAGCAAACCCACTAATTGTGCCTGAAGTTGCAGGGAGAGATAAGATATTCCATTCAGCAGTTACACTATCGTATTGAAACCCAACTATCGTCTCTGGAGCAATAGCAAGGTCTGAACCAGAATTTATTCTAATTTGATTTCCTGCCGATGAACCAGTAAGGTTTGAAAAAGTCAAATTGGACCCCGACATATTATGAATATAAACAATCTGTCCATCAGTACCTCCAGCAAAGCCGGTAATAGTAGCCGAGCCAGAGCCGTTATAGCTAAACCTTGCACCCCTTCCGACTAGACTTAAATTGTGAGTTGTACCAGTGGTTGAAAATACAGTTCCCTCTGGGGTGGCAAGCTTACCATAGAAAGTGGAAGCGCCGGTAACAGAAAGAGCTCCACCAATAGAAGTATTACCATTGTCGCTAAATACAATATCTCCTGCGCCATTCAAAGTTAAAGAATTACCACCCAAATTAATTATTCGCGCACCAGTCAAAGTAGTATCCGCGGTACCAAGATCTGTTCCTGAATCATCCCCCCAAGTAAGCGCGCCACCTGAAACTTTTAGCACCTTACCGTTTGCGCCAATTGCCAGTTTGGACAATGTAGAAGCGTTCAAGCCGTAAAGCAAATCGCCAGCCGTATATGACGCGATGCCTGTCCCTCCCTGTGTTGCAGAAAGCGCGGTGGTAAGACCAGTTAAAGAAGTGATGTTGGAGTTTGCTCCGGCTGTTGCCTGCGCTATAACACCGCAAGTTGATAAACTTTCTGTCGGTGGACAGTCAGGTTCTAGGGTCGTACCCGGCGTGTACAGTGTTGCGCTGGTGACCTGTGGATAAGTTAAATTTAAAACGCAAAAAAATAATACAAAAAGTATCCTGATTTTTGGGCAGGCGGGTTTACTCTCTCTCTCTCTCTCTCTCGTGCGCGCGAATTATGTTCGATGTAAGATTTATTAAATTTTTTAAATTCTATCTCTTTCATAAAAAGCTACCCTCATTATTTTAACATATTCTTTAAATAAATAGAACACAAAAAGGAATACAACCAACTCCCTGCTCTATCAAAAGCAAAATTCCGCCCGCATTCCTCCCCAAACCCCTCCTGCGGGCAAAATTCCGAATCTCGCCGAAAAACATTAGTCGAGGAAAATGGAATCCATATCCCCAAAACTTTTGTTTCCATTTTCCGAGTCCATTTGAATTAGCACATTAGTAGAGCGTGGTAGGTATATTAAAATTAAGAAAAACGTGGAGCGTGAGATTAGCTTTAATCATTTGGATTTAGCTCAAAATAATTTCGAACTTTGTCCAAGATACACCGCACGAATTGAAATTGAGAGTTATCGCGAAAAAATGCGTCGGCGCGAAGCGCCGATGATTGGGCTGAATTCCCGCCAAACCCAAACCCCGCCAAGATTTTCCACGCTCCGCGTGGCTCTTCGTTTGCCAATGCAAATTCAAATATGGTAAACTGTGTATGCTACCAATTCAATATACCTTTAGGCATTTTTATTTATTTGAGCATTCAAATGGGTAACTGTGTCAGTTTGCCGTAAGGTGAATTGGTAGCCACAGTTACCCTTTTGAGTTTTTAAGTCTATGAACCAAACCAAAAAGTTTTTCATATATACTCGCAAGTCCACAGACGACAAAGACAGACAAGTCCGCAGTATTTCTGACCAGCTTGCAGAGTTAAAAGAATTAGCATTGAAAGAACAAATTGATGTCGTGGATATCTTTGTCGAAAAACAAACCGCCAAAATACCAGGTCGACCGGTGTTTAATGAAATGATAGAACGAATGGAAAAAGGCGAAGCATCTGGTATTTTGGCGTGGCATCCGGATAGACTTGCGAGAAACTCGGTAGATGGAGGAAAGATCATCTACCTCGTTGATACCGAAGTTATCAAAGATTTAAAATTTTCAACTTTTTGGTTTGACCCCACCCCACAAGGAAAGTTCATGTTGAGTATCGCTTTTTCACAGAGTAAATATTATGTAGATAATTTATCAGAAAATATTAAGCGCGGACATCGAAATAAAGTGAAAGAAGGAATATGGCCTCAAATGTCTCCTCTCGGATATGTGAATCAAAAAGGAAAAGGTATTGTGCCACATCCAGAAAAATCAAAGCTGATTGCCAAAATATTTGAGGCATATGCAACTGGAAACTTCACTTTGCGGGAAGTTCGCCAGAAGTTTAATGAGCTTGGATTGAAAGGAAAAAGCGACAAGGAACTTTCTATTTCGAATTATCAAAATTTACTCAAAAATCCAATTTATACGGGGCTAATGCGATATAACGGTGAAATACACGAAGGTAAGCACGAACCGATTATCACAAAGAAACTTTTTGATACTTGCCAGGAAGTGATGAAAAGAAAATCTAAACCACAGAGGAAAGGATTTCATCCATATATCTATCGAGGATTTTTCCGTTGCGGAGAATGTGGATGTTTCATAACCACTGAAGCGCAAAAGGGACATCATTATCTCCGCTGTACCAAACGGAAAAATCCCTGCACTCAACCTTATATGCGTGAAGAAATCATCACTTCCCAAATTCAAGAAAATCTCAAAAAAGTTTCTTTGCCGCTCGATTGGCTTACTTGGATGATTGAAGAAAATCGAAAAGATCAATCAACCGAAATCCAATCGAGCACGATTTTTATCGACCGCTCAAAAGCAGAAATTTCTCTTTTGGATTCCAAAATTGAGAAGCTGATGACACTATATTTAGAAAGTGCGTTATCGCTTGAAGAATATCGTGATGCTAAAAACGCCCTAGTTAACTCAAAACAGCTTCTCAAAGAGAAATTATCAACTTTTGAGCAAAAATCGCATAATCGGTTCGAACTTACGGAAAAGTTTTTAAAATTCAATATGGAATTGGCAAACGACCGAACAAATGAAGAAAATCTTCATTTGTTCCAAAAAGTCGGTTCGAACTTTAAAATCCACAATCGAACCATACTTTTTGAGCCACGCGGAGCGTGGAAAATCTTGGCGGGGTTTGGGTTTGGCGGGAATTCAGCCCAATCATCGGCGCTTCGCGCCGACGCATTTTTTCGCGATAACTCTCAATTTCAATTCGTGCGGAGGCGGAGAGATTTGAACTCTCGAGACCCTTTCGAGCCTGCCACCTTTCCAAGATGGTGCACTAGACCGCTATGCGACGCCTCCTTCCAATTTTCTTATCCTAGCATATTTAAAAAATTTTTCTCGTCTAAAACTTTCACCCCCAGCTTTTCGGCGGTTTTTAATTTGGACCCCGGCTCGGTACCAGCGACGACATAGGAAGTATTATGAGAAACTGAACCGACGACCTTGCCACCTAAAGCGAGAATTCTTTCTTTGGCAATTTCGCGAGACATAGTTGCAAGCGTGCCGGTTAGAACAAAATTGAGTCCTGAGAATTTTCCGGCTTTCATTCTTTCCGCTTTTTCTATAACTACACCATTTTTCTCCAGTTTTTTTATAAAATTCAAATTATTTTTGTCTTTGAAAAATTCTTTAACACTCTCTAAAACCGCAGGACCTATATTTTCTATGCTGTCTATCTCCGCTAAGCAAGACCTAGCGGAAAGCATTAATTTTTCCAAAGTGCCGAAATGAATCGCTAAATCGCGAGCCGTTTCCTCCCCCACATGCAGAATCCCAAGCGCCCACAAAAATTTTGATAGTGGAATTTTCTTTTTGTTTTTTATTTCTTCTATAATATTTTCGGCAGATTTTTCGCCGAATCTTTCAAGCGGTGCGATATCTTCTTTTTCAAGCGTAAAAATATCCGCAGCATCAGTAATCAGCCCTTCATCTTTAAATCTTCTCAAGATTTTCGGGCCTAGTTCGTATATTTCAAACACGGAAACAAAATGTTCGAGATATCTCTCATTCTTCGCCGGACATTTTTGATTGGAACAGTAGTATGCGACAGATAGCGGAGCAAAAGAGGAATTCGCCCCGCGGAAGGTTCCGCCCGTAGGGTGGAGGAAAGCGGAAGAATTCTTCTTTTGCTCCGCTGTATTTCTTTTTTCAATTTTTCCTTCGCATGTCGGACAATTTTGAGGCATTTTAAAATTTTTTTCTTTGCCTGTGCGCATACGGACAAGCACTTCCACAACTTTCGGAATGACATCGCCGGCTTTTTCTATCACCACTGTGTCCCCTATTTTCAAATCTAGCCTTTCTATTTGGTCCATATTGTGCAAGGTCGCTTTTCCGACAAGCGAACCGGCAACCATTGTCGGCTCAAAAATAGCGAGCGGGGTGAGCACTCCGGTGCGTCCGACATTCACCAAAATTTCTTTCACCACTGTCGTCGCTTTTTCTGCCGGATATTTAAAAGCTGCCATAAAACGGGGCGCTTTGCCGACTACGCCCAAAATTTCTTGCAATTTTAAATCGTCAACGGAAATTACAATACCATCAGTGCCATATGGAAAATCTGGTCTGATTTTTTCAAATTTTTTTATAAAAACAATCGCTTCTTCCAAATTATCACATTTAGCTTCTAGTTTTTCCACTTTGAAACCCAGCTCACGAAGCATTTGATGTTTTTCAGAATGATACAAAGGCGCAAGAAAAGGAGAATTCGCCCCGCGGAAGGTTCCGCCCGTAGGGTGGAGGAAAGCGGAAGAATTTTCCTTTTCTTGCGCCTTAACATTCAAATCGTAAGCCACAAAATCCAACTGACGATCCTTGGCAAGCTGCGGATCAAGTTGACGCAGGCTTCCGGCAGCGACATTTCTAGTATTAGCAAAAAGTGGCTTGCCCTCTTTTTCATTTTTCTTATTGAGAGACTCAAGCATTTTTTTGCTGAGTAAAGCTTCGCCACGAATTTCTAGATACTCCGGAAAAGATTTTTGTAAAACTAGAGGTATTGAGTTTATTGTTTTTAAATTTTGCGTTATATCTTCACCAACAAAACCGTCTCCCCTTGTAGCGCCACGCACAAACTTACCATCTTTATAAATAAGCGACACGGCAAGACCGTCGAATTTTACTTCACAGAAATAATTTACATCACCACCAGAAGGTAACAATTTTTTGATTCTTTTTTCCCAATCATACAGCTCGTCGTAAGAAAAAACGTCGTTCAAAGAAAGCATTCTAGTTTGATGTTTTACTTTAACAAATTTATCTAACGGCTTGCCAGCCACTCTGTTTTCTCCTGCATTTTCGTCATTGAATTCCGGATATTTTTGCAAAATTTCTTTTAGTTCTCGCGTTAAAGAATCGTAAACATCGTCGGTCACATCAGGCGTATTTTTTGTATGATACTCTTCGCGCAAGCGCGCAATCTCCCTTCGCAATTTAGCTATTCTTTTTTGAATTTCAGACTTATCCATATCAGAAATTAATAATATACTTCAAGCTGTCGTTCGACGCTATTTGAAGTCGGAACACAAGTCCAACTTGGATCGCTTCCCCCGCTACCATTGTTGTATCCTTTAGAAATAAAAGTCGTAGATGTTGGAGAAGTCGTTTTGGTTATAGTCACTATTACACAACCTTTGCCTGCACTGCCTAATCCGCCGATGGTTTCAGTCCAATTCCCTGGCGCCGGATAATTTGTAGATGTTTTATCTTTAAAAAGCGCGTATTCAATACCTGTGTCTGCTGCAAAAAAAGCATCATTGGTATCTCGAGCGTTGGTGCCAAATTTTACTTCCTTAAGCGCAATATTAGAAACCCCTAAAGCAATCGCCAAAAGAATGCTGGAGATAGTCACTGAAAATAATATTACAAATCCTTTTTTATTTTTTTTAACTTTTAATATTATTTTTCTCATTTTAGTTGTTTGTCCAATTAAATAAATTTTCTGAAAAAGTGATACTGTAATTCCCTGAGCCTTGCGTCCAAGATACGCTGGAGAAAACCTTCACCTCATCTGGACCCAAAGCATTAATACTTTTTGAGAGAGTCCGATTAAAGCCACTTGCAACGGCGGGGCAATCTATGGCGTTGAAGTTGGCTGCATTCATTGTCCTGAATCCATTCCAACTTTGGCTTGGCGGATTTGGGTATAAGACATAGCTGTCTCGCGTATTTCTAATGCACTCGATTCCTTCTTGCGCTAGATAAGTGGCCGCTATTTTTCTTTTGGCATAATTTGTACTTGAAATGCCGGAAGCGAGGACAGACATCACCGCTAATATTGAAATGGAAAAAATAGAAACGGCTACCAGCATTTCTACTAGCGTAAACCCTTTATTTAATTTATATGTGTTTCTCATAAAAATTTAAAAAATATCTATTACCCTTTGCGACACGGAAGTTTGCAGAGAAAAAGGCGTAGTGATATCTTTGTATTTTATTTTTCCAACCAGCTGAATTGTGACAAAGGGCTGTCTTTGATCTCCATTTTGAGATTCCGACTCGGCGCCTGATACGATAAACTGAGAAGCGACATCGAGATTCACTTCGCTTGGATTCATCACAAGCCAAGTCGATCCGCCATTGGTGGATTTACTGATATCAAATATCAAACTGCCGTCAGAAGCGGTGCGAGTAGATGCAATTTTATAAACCCACTGGTCGACAGCATTTGCATCGGGAGGGACAGATGCCGGCGTGATCCCACCGGCTGCTTCAAACACAATCACGCTTCCCTCCAAACAACTTCTTGGAATATTTAAATTGCTTGTCTGCGCTTCAGCTGGACCCCAAAGATTATTGTCATTATAACATCTATAATTGTATCCAGTCCTTAAACTTCTCGACATATCCTCAATAATGAAACTTAAGTTGTCCATAATGGAGCGCATATCTCGCGATTTTTGATGTACAAGATTAGCATTTAAAAGCGAACCCATACCTACCATAACAATAATTATGAAAATAGAGATAGAAATCATTGTCTCTATTATTGTGTACCCCCGCCTACTTTGCAGGCTCACACCTTTTTTTTTAAAAGGTGTGGGGGTGTACCCTCTTTGTGTGTTAATTTTATTTCTCATTTCTTTTTGATAATTATTTAATCCACTTGTATTCTTCCAGAAGAATATATTTTAATACGAGATTTCATCGATGAAGGAGAAGAAGGAGAAATGGTGACTTGGATATATTCAAAAGGCGGCAGACTGCTTGCTGTCTGCAAGAGAAGCTTGGAGTCGGGTCTTTTAAAGAAAACAGATATTGGATTTGAGATTGAAGTGCAGACAGTAGGAGAACCAGAACAACTATCAATTCCATATATGTAATTGCCTTTTGTAATAATAATAGAATCTAATGTTTCCCCTGCCGCCGATTCATAGCCGTTTGCATTGTTCAAGTCAACAAAATAAATAAAAGTCTTATCGTCGGCTAAATTGAAATACACGCCATAGGAGGGCTTCCAAGGATCTACGGATGGTATCTGTGTCGGCCACTTACCAGATGTGGAAGATTTTTGCGCTTCGACGATTTTAAGAGCAATGTCGCTCGCCAAATTTTTTATATCGATTTTTGTTTGAAAATCGCGATAATTAAAAAGAATAACTGAGGACATCACGCCGAAAATACTCAGCACAACAATCAGCTCGACATAGGTCATTCCCAGATTTCTTTGTATTGTTTTTAACTTTTTCATTTTTTTAAATTCCAAAAAAATTCAATCCGAATATAAAAGCCAGAAACGCGCCTAAAACCAAAAACGGAGCAAAAGGAATCTCACTTTTCATTCCAAATTTAGCCATTCTCTTTATTTTTGAAAAAATAATCAAAAATATGCCGACAACAGCCCCAGTCCAAAAAGCTAGAACCAGACTAGAGAGCGAAAGAGAGATACCAAGAAGCCAACCGATGCCGAGCGCAAGCTTGGCGTCCCCCAAGCCCATCCACCTGCCGCCCGAGACAAGCCAAAATAAAGCAAAAGGTGCGGCGATAAATATGCCTGACAGAAAATTCAAAATATCGGGAGTATGAAAGAAAAACAGACCGGCAAACGCCAAAGCGCCAAATAAAAAAGAAAGTGCATCGGGAATTATTTTATGTTTTAAATCATAAACAGCTATAACCAGCAAAATCGAGAATGCTAGAGCATAATATGTGTAAGTAAAAATAAAAGTTAAATTAAATACAAATTCCTGTCCGCCCAAGACGGATCCGTCTAGGGCGGAAAATTTTAAAAACAAACAAGCAAAAATCAAACCGGTAGTAATCTCAACCAAGGGATATTGAATAGAAATTTTCGTCTTGCAATTTTTACATCGACCCCTTAGACCCAAAAAGCTTAAAAGGGGGACGAGCTCGTACCAGCGCAATTGATTGCGACAAGACATACAAGCGCTCCTTCCACCAAAAGACCCGAAGAAAGATTTTCGCGTATTAATGCGAAAAATCACCACATTCAAAAAGCTTCCGACAATAGCGCCAAAAACGAAAAAGATGATTGTAGCCAACGGAATCACAACCTTATTGTAGCATAAAAACTAAGAAAATTTACTAAAATTAGCTAGCAAGTGACATCACTGGAGCCAAGAGTGTCCACTTCTTTTGAAGCACCAGTAGAATCCACACACCAACCACCATTCGGATTTACGGGTAATTTTAATGATGTAATTGCCGCCCAGCCAGTTCCAGTAGCATGACAAACCGATGCCGCATAATTACCCGTACCATCTCCTGGATCTACATCAGAAGCTCCTATGGCGCTGTAAGTGTATGCAATACCTGACATATATCCGACAAGAGCAGTTTGATTAAGTCTCTGAGCAGCGTTTAGGACAATGGGATAAATACCGCCAACGGTGCCCGAGGCGCACATTGAAGTATAGGATTGATTGTGTTCTTCATAATAAATCTGCGCTTGAGCGCGCGCGTTTGCCATAGCGGCTTTGATGGACACATCGATGGCTCGCGTCCTCGCGCTATTTAGGCTAGCCAATACAACCGAAGCGAGAATACCGATGATAGCGACGACGACGAGAAGTTCAATAAGTGTAAAACCCTTCGACAAGCTCAGGACTAAGCCTTTTTTGAAAGAAATTTTTTTCATAAATTTTAATAGATTAATAATGGATTTTTGACCTTATCTCATTATATCAAACCTAAAAAACAAAACCACTAAAAACAGAGCTTTAGACTCTGTTTGGTAGATTATCTTCTTCTAAAAGAGAAGTCTTTCCTCTTTCTTCCCTTATGATATCAACGATCTCATCACAATGTTTCCTGAAATTCTTGCTACCATTAAAAATCTCAAGAATCCTAGTTCCTTCCCCTTTTGAAACAATCTTAAAATTATTATTCTCATATTCATGGTCGCTGGCAAAAATAAGAAATTGTTTATTTAGAGGTATCGAGTGAATTGCATAATTTTTATTTACATAACCTAAAGTTTTATTAAAATAATTTTCATCATCTATAAGATGCGACCTGAATGTTCCTTGGAAAAGTGATCCTGAACGAGAATTTCTTTTATTAAAATAATAGGTATAACCTCCCTGTAATTTTTGCATAAATTTAGCTATGCCGCCATCTATTAATTGTTTTATTAAAAAATGGAAATGATTTGGATTTAAACAATATGCGACAATGGCAACCAAAGGTTCTTTTGGAACAGACAGAGCTTTAGACTCTGTTTGTACTTTTCTTAAATCTCTTATACTTCCTACTCCATCTATTTGATTAAACCCAATGATACTTTCAATAAAACGATGGACATCTTCCTTGTCGCTAACAATATCACGTTTATCCACCCCACGATTATAGATATGATAATACTCCCCTGACACTAATGATTGTTTTCTCATTTGGAAAGTATAGCATATTAAAAAACAGAGTCTAAAGCTCTGAATAATCTTTTGGGTGACTTTCCCTCGTTATATGTTACAGAGTCTAGACCTCTGTAAACACATTTGGAAAGTATATCATATTGAAAAAACAGAGTCTAAAGCTCTG
>CAYHBT010000004.1:0-39203 GCA_964354935.1 uncultured Candidatus Saccharibacteria bacterium | reverse complement strand
ACATTTGGAAAGTATATCATATTGAAAAAACAGAGTCTAAAGCTCTGAATTGAAGAGTGGAAAAGAAAAAGCCATCTTTGAGATGACTTTTTCTTTTATATATTGCAGAGTCTAAAGCTCTGTAAACTCGGGGTGGTCTTTGAGTTTAGATAACTTTATCAAGACTAAAGGCAGTTGTAAGAGCCACTAACTTGAGCATGAACAGCGGCTTCTCCTTTTGAATTACCTTTATAGTCAACACACCAAAATACGGGAGTGCCGGTTTTTGTTTTAGCAGAAACAACCCATTCATTATCATCAGCATCACAATCCTGTGAACCTGCACCAGCAGAACCAGCAGCAGCTACCCCAGCAGCAAATGTTGAATTTGTACAAAGACCAGTGTAAGTGCCGTTACCACCAGCAGTATCATCGTAAAATATCTCAGCTTGAGCGCGTAGATTTGCCAAGTTTGCTTTAACAGCCGCATCTGCACCCTTACCTCGCGCGGTATTAAGAGAAGCAAGCACAACCGAAGCGAGAATACCGATGATAGCGACGACGACCAAGAGTTCGATCAATGTAAAACCTTTTTTAAAATTCATTCTTTTCATAATATATAATTTACTTAATAATAATCTTTCGACTTATTTTTTATTTTTAATATGCTTATTGTATCATATAGATATAAAAAAGTGAGCAAGCGGGTTATCCACACCTGTATTTCCCCCTCTCCTTAATAAGGAGAGGGCTGGGGTGAGGTTAATTTAACTGATGCCTCCAGCTAGATTATATATAGGCATCAAGATAGACACGAGCAGTATTCCTACGCCTAAACCCAAAACCACGATCATCACCGGCTCAATCAACCCGACCAATGTGTCGATAGCGTCGTCCACTTCGCGTTTGTAGAAATCGGTCAAAGTCTTTAAAATGCTCCCCATCGAACCCGTCTCCTCGCCCACTAGCACCATTTGCGACAAAATACTCGGGATTTCCGCTTTGTGTTTCGAAAAGGCCACCGAGAGTGCCAAGCCAGATTTGACCGCATCTGCCACATCTACCATTACATTTTCATAAACTCGGCTGCCGACCACTTCGGCGGTGATATCTATGGCTCGCACGATTGGCACACCGGAAGTAAGCATTGTATTCAAGTTGTCGGTAATTCTGGAAAGATAAAGCTTCTTGTATAGATTGCCGGCTGCGGGCAATGAGAGCTTAAGTGAATCGAGATATATTTTGCCTTTTGGGGTGGAAGCCATTCTCCAAAGCCAAATGCCGAATAATATTAAGAAAATTATTACCAAAAATCCATAATGCACAAAAAAATTAGAAATTGTAATAATAATCGTTGTGTAAAAAGGCACTGTCTGACCTGAATCTAGAATAATAGCGGAAAGTTTCGGAATGACAATCACAAACATCAAGCCCATCACCACCAAAAAAGTAAAAATAACGAACACCGGATAGATGAGCGCGTTGCGAGTCTTGGAAGTCAGCGAATACTGGCGATCTAAATATTCAGACAAATATAGAAAGGTCTGGTTTAGTTTGCCTGTCTCCTCTCCCACCTTGACCATATTTATATAGAAATTGGAAAACACATCCGGATGTTTCGCGAGCGCGCCGGAAATGGAAATTCCAGCTTGCAAATCATCGCCAATTTGATTCAATTTCCTGCCTAAAAGTTTATTTTCCGTGTTGGTCGCAAGTATGGTGAAAGCTTTGAGCGCGGAAACCTGAGATTCAAACAAAGTAGCAATCTGACGGGAAAGAATCACCACATCTTTTG
This sequence comes from uncultured Candidatus Saccharibacteria bacterium, assembly GCA_964354935.1. Lineage (GTDB taxonomy): Bacteria > Patescibacteriota > Minisyncoccia > Phycocordibacterales > UBA9973 > UBA9973. The sequence goes on along the minus strand of CAYHBT010000004.1, from coordinate 37,429 downwards.
TCTTCACTTTTTCAAAAAAGGAAATCGAGAAAATGGATTGATTTTCTTTTTCGCTTTCAATCGAAATAATCACCAAACCGCGCCTTTGCAGACCGCTGATGGCAATGTCGCGGCTGGGCGCATCGATTTCGCCCGTCTTGCTCGATCCTTCATCATCTATTGCTTTGTATTTGAATAGCATATATTTTATTTCGTTCCACAGGTCAGACCTATGGGAATCCCACAGGTCTGACCTGTGGTCTTATTTTACATCATTCTCTCAAGACCTTTCGGGTTAAGCGAATACTGGTGCGCATTTTCGATGGAAATTTCTCCGGCACGCACGAGCTCCATCAGCGAATGGTTCAAATCAATCATTCCTGATTCCATACCCGTCTCGATGACCACATCTATTTCGTGTGTGCGTTTTTCGCGAATCAAATTTGAAACGGCGTTGTTGTTTAAGAGAAGTTCATAAGCTGGAATAAGCCCTCCGGTAATTCTAGGAATAAGTCGTTGGGAGAAAATACCAAGGAGAGAAGACGCGAGCTGGGTGCGAATCTGGTCTTGCTGATTTCCAGGAAAGGAATCGATGATTCGGTCTATCGTCTGCGAAGCGTTGTTGGTGTGCAGAGTCGAAAGCACTAAATGCCCAGTCTCCGCCGCCGTTACCGCAGTCGCGATAGTTTCCGGATTGCGCATTTCCCCGATCATTATCACATTCACATCTTCGCGAAAAACCGATTTGAGGGCAATATGAAAATCCGAAGTATCGATACCGACTTCGCGCTGATTGATGATGGATTTGTTTGGCACATAGACATGCTCGATCGGATCTTCGATAGTAATGATGTTGCAGGCTCGCTCATTATTGATGAGATCAACCATTGCGGAGAGGGTCGTCGATTTCCCCTGTCCGACCGGACCGACTACCAAGAAAAAACCTTGTTTTTTGCGTGATAAATCAGCCAAAATAGCCGGTAAGTGCAACTCCGCGATAGTCTTCACTTTCGGCACCAATCTAAATACTATGCAAATCAGACCTTTCTGAAAAAAAGCATTGCCTCGCAATCTGGCTTCCCCGCGAAAATCGTAAGAAAAATCAACTTCTTGAGTCTCCATAAATCGAGTTATTTTTTCTTTTACCAAAACTTCACCCAAAATGCCTAAGGTGTCGGCTTCAGTAAAAACCGGATGTTTGACTAGAAATATAAGCTCGCCCGATACGCGAATAGCCGGCACACGGCTGGTGCCCAAATGCAAATCCGATCCGCCTTCGCGAATCACGGTCAAGATAAGTTCTTCGAGTTTTGCTTTATAATCCATAATTTATGGTTTTTGAACAGTTTTTTTATTTAAAATATCTACCACTTGGGTTATTACCTCTACCGGAGTCGAATTCGCTTTCACAATATATCCAGCTACTCCCAATTTACTTCCTTCATCTATATCTGACTGTTGGCTTTTGTTGGACAAAATTATTTTTACACAATTTACACACAATTTCTCCATATTTATTTTTGCCAACATTTCAAAACCGTCCATCTCCGGCATAATTACATCCATCAGCATCACATCAGGAGCAAGTCCGCCTTTTAATTTGTCTATCGCCTCCGCTCCCCCGCCAGCCGTATGAACCTCAAAATTATTTTGGCTAAATTTGAGCGCATACATATCCAAAAGAAATGAATCGTCATCAACTATTAAAATTTTCTTTTTTGCTCCGTCCATATATTTGAACCCTCTTAATTAATAAACCGCCACTGCGACTGATTATACTATATCTTGACTTTTTTTTGAACAGACTGTGGACAACTTCTTGGATTATTTTTCGGACACTGCGCTCTCACGCATAGAGCCATTTTAACATATTTCTTACAAAAAAAGGACGGCGCTGCCGATTGTCATAATCACAATCGCGATGATTTTCGGCAGCAGGGTGTGTTTCGTTATATTTTCTTTTGCTATATGCGGCAAGAATTTTGTGGCAATGAGGGTTAAGAAAAGGACAATTGCCGGCTGAAAACTAGACACAAGGTATACCAAAGTAACCGGCGCGAGAAGTAAGGCAAAATTAGTCAGCAAGTTTCCAGCAATCGACATCAGCTCGCTTACAATATTTACAGCTAAAATTGTATTGCCTCCTGTCCTATTCATATGCAGAAAAGATTCTCTATAGTGCGGAATAAATAGAAAAATAAATAGACCAGAAATTCCCAAACCGAGATATTCCCAAAAAGAAGAAACCCAAAAATTCTCTCCAATAGTCACATATTTAAAAATGACTCCTGAAATAGCGATAGCAACACAAGCAAAGAGCATATAAAATATATGTTTGCCTTTGAAACCTTTTTTTTCCGGCTCAAAATTAAAAGAAATCAAAATTAAACCAAGGAAAATTATTCCAGAACCGATATATTGGTTTAAGGTCAACATTTCACCAAGAAAAATGTAGCCTAGTATGTACCCAAATACAGGAACAGAAAGAAACCACGGCACAACCGAGGAAGTTTCTTCTATCTCAAGAGAAAATAAATACAGAACTATCCAAACAATAGTTAAAATTCCACAAACAAAAAGCAGGAACTTATCAAAAATCGGAATGTTGAAAACATCTGGAACAAAAATCCAAATTAAAAAGGCGATAAAAATGCCAATCAAACTAGAAAAAAGAACTAGGCCGCCCGAGCTACGCTCTTTTTCTTTTGTGGAGAATTTGGAAACGAGATAATTGTCGGCAACATTCACGATTGCCCATAAAAACGGCGCGCCTAATGCTATAAAAAACCAATTTGACATAAAATTATATTGGCTTTTTTGCCTTGTGTTTATTCATTCTCATTACTGAAATTGTAAACTTCGGTAAAAGGAATTATTCCCTGCACGGATTTGAGCATCGCGTCTTCTTTCATCATTAGCATTCCCTTCTCTCGAGCAATCTTATAAATATCTCCATTGGTCGGGCTCTTTAATATCACATTCTGCATTTCTTTGTCCACCTTGAACATTTCAAAAATAGCAATGCGTCCTTTGGTGCCGGAAGGACATTCGCCAGAAGGAACCGTGTCGTACATTTCACCCTTCACAGCGATTTCTTTTTTGAATTCGTCTGGCAAATCTTTCATTTGGTCTTCAATCTGCATTTTAATGCTTGGATCCATCGGCACGAGTTTTCGACAACTTGGAAAAGTCATACGAGCAAGACGCTGAGCGATAGAAAGCACAAGAGTCGGCGCAATCAAATAAGGATCGACACCCATATCGACTAATCGAGGTACAGCGCCAATCGCGTTGTTGGTATGTAGTGTCGAGAGAACAAGATGCCCCGTCAAAGCTGCTTGAATAGCAAGCTGAGCGGTTTCTTTGTCGCGAATTTCTCCGACCATAATGATATCTGGGTCCTGACGCAAAATGGAACGAAGTCCGGAAGCGAAAGTATAGCCGATTTCCGGCATCATTTGAGATTGGTTTATGTCTGGCATATGATATTCTACCGGATCCTCCAAAGAGACGATGTTGCTCTTTTCTTTATCAAGCTCGTTCATCATTGAATACAAAGTGGTGGATTTTCCGGAACCGGTCGGACCGGTGATTAAAATGAGTCCGTAAGGCTTTTTGAGCGCCTCTCGAATCATATTCAGATTTGTCGGAGACAAGCCTAATTGGTCTAAAGGCTTTACCCCTTTTTCCGAATCCAAAATACGCATAACCACCTTCTCGCCGTAATATGCCGGCATAGTCGAGACACGAAAATCCACCTTGCGTCCATCGATATTCGCACTGAAACTGCCGTCTTGCGGTTTTCTTTTTTCATCAAGTCGTAATTTAGCTAAAATTTTTATGCGCGCCACTATTCCGCTGTAAATATTTGGCGGTAATACAATCGTGGTATGCAATGTGCCGTCCACACGAAAACGCACCTTCACTTTTTCTCCGCCAAATTCGATATGAATATCGGAAGCTCCACCCTCAATAGCGTTGCGTAAAATAACCGCCACGATTTTTATTACTGGCGCATCTTCGACAATCTTCGCCTCTTCGCCCGGCTTGATATTTTTTATTTCTTTGCTTAAATTTTCTTCGCTCACACCTTTCACCTCTTCTTGGTTGAGCTCGTCGAGCGCTTCTTCCACCTGACTTCCGAGCCCTTTGTACGCTCCCATAATTCCTTCATAATCGCTTTTGGTAATCAGATAAATCTTAAAAGGAATACCGAGTTTGGAAGAAATAAATTGGAGCGCATCCATCGTCTGCACATCTTCCCCGTCCACAACGCCAACTTCCAAAATCCCCTCATTAAGCTCAATGGGCGCAAAATGATAATGTCTAGCCGAGTCTTCTGAAATATATTTAAGGGCATTAAAAGAAGCGTGTTCGAGATTCACTTTCTTGATCGGCATATTCAGATATTTTCCTTTCGCTTCGAGAATTTTTTCCTCGGTTATTCCGGCTTCAACCAAGGCTTCATCGATGTTGCCGCCAAACTTATCATTGGCGCGATTTTTTAGATCGCCTAATTGGTTCTTGTCGATTAGTCCTTCTTTTGTTAATTCTTCTAAGAAACTCATAATAAATTAAGGGGTCGTAGGAACTATCGGATTGACGATTGAATTATTTGCTGCAGCCGAAATATCACTCCCAAGCGGAGCAAAGGGATTTGGTCTGCCCTCAGTTCCATCTTGTGTGAGAGTAATACTATGAGAACCATCTAAATTAGTAAATGCGACATCAGAAAAAATGGCGTCATTTAATTTTATATTTTTAACATTTAAAAGCAGATTCAAAAAATCTTGCGTGATTAGAGAATTATCGTCCGTCGAAACACTATTTGAGACTGCAGTTGAAGGTGTCGAAGAAACGAGCGAATCGACAGGTGGTTTTGGTTTTATCAAGAAAACATAAATGGCAACAAGAGCCACCCCAATCCCGACGAATATTAGAATGTTTTTTATTTTTGGCATTTTAATTTTTCAACCAATAAGTTTTAATTTTAAAATCGTACTTGTATGAATCGGAAGAAGTGGGACCAGAAGTTGTGCCGGTGGCAATGCTTGAAGAGAATTGGATTGAGGACACATCGACGATTCGAAGATTGCTTTCCAAATCTCTCGTGAAATTTAAGAAATTATTATAACTTCCGGTAGTCGAAAAAGACAAATCCCAAACACCATAACCTTTATTTGAGTTAGCGGAAGGTTGGACCGTCGCGGCGGCTTGTGTCGTTCCCGCCGCTTGCACAGGATTATTCGCCGCTGCAACTTGAGCAGTCGAACTGTATTTCACATCTTTGAGCGTCATACCGTAAGGCAAAGCGACTTGCTCTATTTCCAAAATCAAACGAATGTTGTCGATACTTTCAGGTAAAAGCTTCTCGAGTTTGGTTAAATTTGCCGGATCAATAGCATTCTTTTTTTGAGTCAGCGTGTCTTTCGCGCTTTCAAGCGCTTTAGAATTATCAAGAGCCTCATTGAAAGAATCGACTTGAGTTTTGAGATCGCCAATCTGGCTGTAAATAGGACTAGCAAACATAAAAAATACAGCGACGCTGATTCCTATTAAAATTGTCGGCATAATGAATCGGATCATAAAAAATTTAAAGCGCGTTTTGCGTTAAAAGCATCTGCTTATAATCTACAAAAGAAGGATCTACGGAAAATTCTAAATCAAAAATCACATTGCCTTTTTCGTCTAGAGTTAGGTTGGAAAAAACCGGATCAATAAAATTCTTGCCTTCTTCTTTGGTGGCAAAAAGATCGGACTGAAGCGCCACCGAACGATAGCCGACCGCTAATCCCTTCATTTTGATAGTGACTTTTGATTTTTTATCATCCGCCAAATTATAGCTAAAATTGGTGTATCGCACTGTCTTCATAGTCATAGCGGAAAGCGCTTCAAAAACCGGAGTAATGACAATATGGCGAGACAAAACTTCGGTCGCCGCTTTTAGACGCTTGTCTAAAAGTTGTAACTCCGCTATTTTGGCTGGCTCAAAACGATTTTTAGCTATCTTGAGAGTATTTTCCATATCCGCGATATTTTTTTTCAGACTCGCCTTGTATAAATAAAGACCCCCAGTCGCCAAACCCACCGTAAATAAAATAAGCAGGGCGATAATAGTAAAAATCCCGATTGAATGGGTTTGCACTGCGCGTTCGGCCACCATCGGTTTTTTGGGTATAAATGATGTTTGAAAATTCGGCTCCATTGTACACTACTATTATATTACAAAAAAGAGTTTAAATGAAATATAGTGTGTATAACTCTGCCTACTGTAGCTTGCGAAGAGCGAGACCAAGCGCCACGGCGAACTCGACGCCCATCGTCTCGAGCACTTTTGCCAAAAATTCCGGAGAATGAACCTTATTGAAAGGCATACCGACTTCGATTTGCACCCGAAAATTTCCTTCTGCCACTTCTTTCAAGCCTTTCAAGAGAGATCCGCCTCCGGTAAATATAATTTTGCTGATTGTGCGATTATATCTCTTTTCATAGCCTAAAAGAACATTATTTGTCTCGGAGAAAATATAATCGATGTGAATTTTGATAATATCGGATAAACTTTTTTCGGTCGGATTGCCAAAAAGACCAAAATCTTTTTTCATTTTTTCCGCCTCAGAGAAAGGCACGCTTAAGGATTTGGAAATAGAATCGGAAATATCCGCTCCTCCCCTGTCTATCGTGTGATAGCTTTTTATCATACCGAATTCGACGATGGAAAGCTTGGTGCGCGATGCGCCGAAATCTATGAGCAGGACCGGCGAGAGCTCGTGTTCGAAATTTGACCTGATTGAAGAAAAAATTTCAATTTCAAAAAAAGAAGAGGATAGAGCGGATTCAGAAACAATCGAGCGATACTTGGAAATCGCATCGTTTTGGGTGGCGACGACGAGCACATTCGTCTTTTCTCCAGCTTGCGGTTTCGGCGCGAGGTTGGCTTCATCTGGAACAATATTCATTTCTTCAAAAGAGGCCTCTTTCTTTGGTAAGACAAAATAATCCAAGGAAACTTCTGTGATAGGCACCGGAATATATTTGCGAGCTTCGGTGGAAATTATGTCGGACATGTCGCTTCCCACCACTTGCGACGGCAACTCAATGGTGAAAATCAAACTCGACTGCACGGGAATAGAAAAAGCTCCGGAGACCATATTTACTCCGGATTGTTTTAAAACTTCTTTCAAAGCCTCGGCGGTTTTTTCTACGGAAAGATTGGTGACTCGTCCGGTATCAAGACCGGCATAAGGACCGAGCGCTATCGAACCGTAAGTCTCGAGTATTGCGCGTCCCCCTTTCTTTTTTATTTCAACCACCTTAATCGCCGAAGAACCGATATCAATGCCGACAGCGCTGGTCTCGGCCCCGCCCGTCAAACTACCTATACTGGCAAGTATTTTTGTAAACGGATTATTCATTTATGTTAATATAATATCACACTATGCGATTTTTAAACAGCATATTAGACATAGTTTTCCCCACCAAATGCGTCTCTTGCGGAAAAAATAGAAAAGTATTTTGCTTGAAATGTCTTTCGGAAAGCCCAGCCGCAGAACGCGAGACAGCAGAATGGATTTTCCCTTTATACGACTATCGCCACCCGCCCATCAAAAAAGCGCTATGGCTGCTAAAATATCGGGGCAAGAAAAGATTGGCAGGCGTCTTTGCCGAAGTCTTGTATGAAAAAATTATGGAAGAGTTGTCTGAACTTTCTGTGATGGAAAATTTCAGGGACCCTATCTTGATTCCCATTCCCCTTTCTAAAAAAAGATATCACGAGCGCGGATACAACCAAGCGGAATTGATATGTAAAGAATTAATCAGATTAGACAATATACGCTATAGCGTAAATGAGAAATTAAACTTTAATTTAAAGAAAAATGTTTTAATCAAACCAAAAGAAACCGAACACCAAGCGCGCATCAAAGACCGAAGTCAAAGATTGAAAAATATCATAGGTTCGTTTGCCGTAAAAAATGCGGAAGCAATTCAAAAAAGAAATATAATTTTGATAGATGACATCGCCACCACCGGCGCGACTTTGACCGAAGCCAAAAAGACTCTCAAAAAAAAGGGCGCCCGCAAAATCATCGCCTTTACCGTGGCGCATTAGAATGTGGTAGTATTAATTGACATCTATGATGGAACTTTTGCTGACATATAAATACTGGATAATCATTCCATTGTCCGTGATGGAAGGACCGATCTTGACCGTGGTGGCTGGATTTTTGGTGACGCTTAGTATTTTCAATCCCCTTGTTATTTATCTAGTGGTGGTCTTGGGTGATGTCGTCGGAGACGGAATAGCTTATTGTTTCGGATATTTTGGAAAAAGATTCCTGCATTATTTTAAAATTTCTGATGAAAAAATAGAAAAAGCGAAAGTGTATTTTCATGAAAATCACAGAAAAGCAATCTTTTTTTCCAAAGTGGTATATGGACTCGGCACCACAGGCTTGATTACCGCCGGCATATTGCATGTGCCGTACAAGAAATATTTTAAAACTTGCATTTTGATTTCCGCTGCTCAAGCGATTATTCTGCTTGCAATCGGAATGTTGTTTGGAAAAGCGTATGTGGTCATAGGTAAATATCTGGATTATTACGCAGCAGGAGCGAGTGTGATCGCGTTTATCATTTTGTTATTTATACTTATACGAAAATATAAGATAACAAAAAAAATAATTTCTTAAATGATTACTGAAAAAAATAAACTGAATATCGCGATGATCTGCGACCCGATTGGTAGCAACAAATCCGGTGTAGTGGTTTCCACTATTCGATTTTCAAAATTACTAAAAGAACGCGGACATCATGTCATTTTCATCGGCGCGCGGTCGGCCGAACACAAAGACCACAGCCATCACAACGAAGTAAAAGCTTACCGTTTCCGCTCACTCCCCGTCCCCAAGTCCGGCGGGTGGAATTTGGCTTTCCCGACAATTAAAGAATTAAAGAAAATTTTTCAGGAAGAAAAAATTGATGTGGTACATATAATTTTGCCGATGTCCGGCGCTATTGTGGCAATCAAAGCCGCCAAGGCGCTCGGTATAAAAATAGTCGCGCATTCGCACTCTCAACCGGAAAATTTATTTATGGATATGCCGAAAATAATTCAACCTGCGCTCTCCAATCTTTGGAATAGATGGCTCGCGTGGGTTTATGGAAAATCAGAAGTGTTGATTTATCCTTCGGAAATGGCGCGCACCTTGCTGGAAAAATTAAACAACAAAAATCACCCTTCGGTGGTAATTAGTAACGGAATAGATTTGAAAGAATTCAAGCCGATGGCTATTGGAGATTTCTATGAGCGATTTAATATACCGCCCGAAAAAGTAAAATTACTTTTCGTTGGCCGATTGTTTCCGGAAAAATCTATCGATACTTTAATCAAAGCGATACCATATATCATTAAAAAATATCCTGACATTCATGTGATGTTAGTTGGCGGCGGACACCAAAGATCAAAATTGGAAAAGCTGGCGGAGAATCTAGGAGTTGATAAATATATCACCTTTTTGGGGCTAGTCAGTGAGGAAGATAAAATCTTGGCTTACAACGCTTGCGATATTTTCGTCTTGCCTTCGCTTGCTGAACTCGAAGGAATGGTGGTGCTTGAAGCGATGGCTTGCGGCAAACCAATTTTAGTGGCGGACGCAAAAATGAGCGCGTCTAGATATTTTGTGGACGGTAACGGATTTCTATTTAAAGCGAAAGATCACGAAGACTTGGCGCGCCAAGCTTTGAAACTAATCACCGATATAGATTTAAGAAAAAAGATGGGAGAAAAAAGTCTCCAAGATATCCAAAAATATGATATACATAAGAGTGCGGAATTGTTGGAAGAAGTTTATTATTCGGCTCTGAGGAAATAATTAGAAAATGCAGGAATATCTTTTTAACAACGAAATATACTACCGGACGAATGAATTTAAATCTGGGAAACCAACTTTGATATTTGTGCACGGACTCTCCGGCTCATCTTCCGCTTGGTGGCCATATGAAAAAATATTCGAACATAAATACAATCTCCTGACTCTGGATATCCGCGGACACGGAAAATCGAAAAAATTCCCAAACTATTATGATTACGAAATCACACACTTTGCTGAAGATCTTCATAACTTAATTTCGCATCTCAATATTAAAAAATTTGTCTTGATCAGCCACTCATTCGCCAGCCTGATTGCCGCAGAATATATAAAATTATATCCGGAAAATGTGTCGGCAACTGTCTTCCTTTCGCCGATTTTTGATTTAGAAAAAACCTTCCTATCAAAAATCGGCAGATTCGTCCTGAAACTCTCTAAAATTTTCGACTGGCTGCCGTTTTCTCCCAAACTAGGGCATCATGTCGATTATGCCAAATTCCCGAATTCGACAGATTGGAGTCTGGGTAGATGCTATACCGATGTTAGGAACACCACTTTGCGCGCTTATTCTTATTGTCTAAAACACTCGCTCCGACCGAAGCAAGAATATTTTTTAGAAAAAATACAGGTACCGGTTTTGATTGTACATGGAGCGAAAGATACCATGTCGCCGGTAAAAAATTCAATCGCAATATCCCAAAAAATAAAAAATTCAAAGCTTGTGCTGTTTGACAATGCCGACCATATTGTGGTGCTGAATAATATAAAAGAGGTGTCGGAAGCAATCGAATCTTTCATTACAAATAAAAATTTGTTAGAATAGGCAAACATATGCAAGCTTACAAATATTTTTTTTCGAATAAAAGTTTTCTCATATCGTTTTTCGGCGGTTTTATTTTACTGGCAGTGAGCCTGATTACGCAATTTCTCGCGACCGGCTATGTGAACAGCCTACCTGCCAATCCGGTGGAGGATTTAATACTAAGCAACATCAGGGTGCACGATGTGGAAGGAATTTTTGTTTATGGCTCAGTCTTACTGCTTTTTGTAGGACTTGCTGTAGGCCTCAGGCGCCCAAACTATATGCCATTTGCTATGAAATGCGTCGGGGCGTTCACCTTGATTAGATCACTTTTTGTTTCCCTTACGCACATCAGCTCTTTTCCGACTCGTATTGTGATAGAGTCGGAGTTTTTCAATAAGAGTGTATTTGATGGCATATTTACCGGCAATGATTTATTTTTCTCCGGCCACACCGGTCTGCCTTTTCTTTTGGCATTGATTTTTTGGGAATATAAAAACATCAGAATAATATTTCTGGGTTTCTCCGTCACTTTCGCAATCGTTGTGCTTCTCGGACATATCCATTATTCGATTGATGTCTTGTCTGCATATTTTATCACTTACAGCATTTTCCAAATTTGCAAATATATATTCAAAAAAGACTGGGAATTGTTTTTGAAAAAATAAAAAAGAAAACTCGTCGCAGGTGTAGCTTTTTATTTCCACATATCCCAAATCATACCAGCGATATTTTTCGGCTTGCCTTCTAGTGCATAATAATGCAGGTCAATAAACGGCAAAGAATTGCACTCGATGATTCCCCATCTTTGCGAGGCCTGATCTTTTGTCGGGTCCGGCACAATGCAATCAAACCCGACAACAGAAAGACCGGTGATTTTCGCCGCTTTTTCTAAAATAGGCACAAAGCTCGGGTGAAGCTCGTCAAACATTTCTCTCGTCGTGCCGCCAAACAGCCTACCCATTCGGTGTGTGAGAGATAATGGAACTCCATTGGGTAAAATATCTGAAATAGAAAATCCCGAGCGCGCGATATGGCTATGAAGTTCTTCGGAAATATTTATGCGTTCGACTCGACTGTTGCGTTTTGTATCTTTTTCTTCAATCAATTCTTTAATCGTTTTTTTACCATCGCCTGTGATAGCGGGCGCCTGCGCTTGATAAAATCCGGCGAGAACGCCGTTTACCAAAGTCGCTCGGCACACACTGCCTTCCAAATGTTCTTCGGCGATTAGGTAAGAACATATTTGATTGGCGATCTTGACACCTTCTTTAAATTGCTCAAAATTTTGTATATTGGTAGCGGTGTGTCGTCCACGCGAGCCCACTCTGGGTTTGACAATGATTGGTTTGCGGAGTTTGGCAAAAACTTTTTCCAAATTTTGAAAATTTAAAAACGCCAATTCGACATAAGCCGGCACGGGAATATTATTTTTTTCAAATTCCCTTTTCAGCACAGCTTTATCGTCCCAACTTTTTTCCATATCCAAAAATTCCGGTCGAATGGGAATACTTTCAAAATAAATATCTTTAATTTTCTTTCCAATCCTGATTTTGGCGCGATAATGATCGAGAGGTTTGCCGAGGAATATCACCTGCTCCATCACTATCCCCCTCCTCTTAGCTTCTTCCCAAATTACTTTTGAACGAAGTGTGCCAGCTTTCTCAATATCTCTGGACAATTTTGCTATTTTTAAAAACAAAAGTATTTTGAAAAAAAATTCTAGAATTACATCAATCGAATGTTTTATAAAAAAAGGAACGAACTTGATAACCGTTTTCATATGGCTATCGACGGTGACAAAGACCGCACTCTCTAAAAAAGAACGAGTGTGATTGATGGGGGCATCGCCGCAATAGGAGCAAGAATTTTTCTTTATCTTCGGGTGTGATTCGGTCATAGTCTTCATAAAAACAAAGAGACAGCCTATGCTGTCTCTTTTAAAATACATAATTCACTTTTAGTGTCCTCCAATCATAAATAAATTGAGTTTTAAAGTTTCTAATAATCGACCTCTCTATTATATCATATCCGCAAAAAAGTAAAGGGAACAAATCAAAGCGGACAGAGTGGGATTCGAACCCACGGTTCTTTTAAGGGAACGGCGGTTTAGTAAACCGCTGGTTTAAACCACTCACCCATCTGTCCTTAAATTTCGCTTCGCTCAAAAGGACCCGCTACGCGGATCAATGGGTTCGTGGTCGGCGCCTTGCGCCGGCTCGGACAGAAGCAGTTCTGTCCGAGCCCATCTCACCCATCTGTCCAAAAAACTCTCAAAATACATTTCGAGTTTAGCATAAAAAATGGAAAAAAGGCAGGAATATGTTAAAGTAATTAGGTTCAACGGAGCCGTGTCAGAGCGGTCTAACGTACCTCTTTGCTAAAGAGGCAGGGGCTTCAAAACCCCTCGGCGGTTCGAATCCGCCCGGCTCCGCCATGTTTAAAATTCCGAAAACTATGGCGACTCAGCATCCGGACAATGCTCAAGCTCCGTATTGGAAAAAAGACGGTAGTGGATTTGTCAGTTCCAGCGAAGAGACGGCTGAATGTGTAGATTCTTTTCGTGAATTAGGCGTCTCCGAATTTATGTGGGACTGGGAAGGAAAATTTACCGACGAAGCGGTCATTGATCGGCTTTTCCATCATTACTTTGATTATTTCAAAAGAAATCCGCTCGGACTCAAAAAATTTTTAACTTTTCGCATTCCAAATATTTGGCAAGAACATGGCTATAGTTTGATTCGCTCTTTGATGGTGGTCTTGACCAGCGAAGATTTTGCCCGCGATTTGAAATTTCATCACCCGCCTATTTTTGAAGTAATTTTGCCGATGACGGAAAATGCTAAACAATTAATTTTCATTCAGAAATCTTTTCGGGAATTAGCGCGACTGAAATCCAAAATGTTCAGTAAGTTTCAAAAAAACAACGAGTATGTGCGCATCATTCCCCTGTTTGAAGGCGTCGACACTCAAATCAAAGCCAAGAAAATACTTTTGAGTTATTTAAAAATGCACAAAGAGGCTTTTGGGAGCCCGCCTGATCATATGCGTGTCTTTATCGCTCGTAGCGATCCGGCGATGGTCTCCGGCATAATCCCGACCGTCCTAGCCAACAAAATTATTTTGTCCGATTTGCGAGAATTGGAAGAAGAAACGGGTATTAAGATTTTCCCAATTTTGGGGGCGGGCTCACTGCCCTTCCGCGGCGGGTTAAATCCCCTTTCAATCAAAGAATTCGATATGGAATATCCGGGGGTGACCACGATCACGATCCAGTCCGCTTTTAGATATGATTATCCCCTCTCGAAAGTCAAAAAAGCCATAGAATATCACAACCAAAAACCGGCGGGAAAATCGCAAATTGTTTTAAAAACAGACAGAAAGAAATTGATGCATATCATCAAAATATTTGAAGAAGAGTACCAATCGGTTTTAAATAAAATCTTTCCGGACTTGAAATTCGTCTTTAGCGCCTTTCCTCGTCGCCGTGAAAGGCATTTGCACATCGGGCTCCTGTCCTACGGACGAAAGACAGGCAAAATGACCCTGCCTCGAGCCATCACCTTCACCGGCAGTTTTTATTCTCTCGGAATTCCGCCGGAATTTTTAGGCATCATTGGCTTTGCAAAGCTAAAACAAGGCGACCTTTCCCTGCTCAACAAGTATTACAGAAACTATGTCAGCAACTTGCGGGAATCTGGCAAATTTTTAAACTGGCGCAACTTAAAAAATCTGTCACATAAAAATAAAAATTGGGAAAATGTCGAAAAGGGTATCTTGGAAGCGGAGAAGATGCTAAAAATTAAATTCGGTCCTCGAAATGAAAAAGAATTATTGCACTCTCAATTTACTAGCGAACTTCTCCGCTCAAAGACTAATCACAAAAAAGTTCAAAGAATAATCGAACAGACCGGAATTTTGCGAAAAAGTCTAGGTTAAACAAGCTTTTTGTTTATTTAAAATTTTATAATATAATGTGCATATGGAAAATTCAAAAACAAAGTTTGGCGCAGTTATATTATTTTTAATTGTTCTTGGAGTACTTTTTATTACTCTTCGTTCTCCAAATTCAAACACGGCAATAGCGCCGGCGATAGAAGAAAAAGCTATCCCTCCGGCTGAGAAATCATACTCGATGAGTGATATCACTTTACACGCTGACGCGCAAAGCTGTTGGACTTCAATCAACGGAAATGTTTATGATCTGACTTCTTGGGTCAATCAGCACCCTGGCGGCAAAGACGCAATACTGTACTTATGCGGGAAAGACGGCACAAGCGCATTTACAGGCAAGCACGGCGGACAGCCCAAGCAAGAAATAAAATTAGACAGTTTTTTGATCGGTAAACTTCAATAAAACATTATGCAAAAATGGGCTCCGGTAATTTTAAGATTCGGTATGGGTTTAGTGATGCTCTGGTTTGCTCTGCAACAATTGGGCAGTCCCACCGCTTGGGTAGGATACTTGCCGGAATGGACAAAAAATCTGCCGATTAGCCAGATTGATTTTATATACATAAACGGCTGGTTTGAGCTAACTTTCGGCGCACTCCTCATCGCCGGATTTTATACTAGAATCGTCGCCCTTCTGCTAAGCCTTCACTTGCTTGGGATTGTGTTTAGCGTCGGATATAGCCCGATTGGTGTGCGAGATTTTGGCCTCACCATTGCTCTCTTTTCAATCTTTCTCTCCGGACCAAGCGATTGGTCTTTGGACAAATTTTTTGAGAAAATGGCGAAAAACAATACTGCTATTTAACAACTTTCTTGTACTCACTTTTCAACTTCTTTGCAAAAGATTTTATGTCTTTCTCGTGCAGTTTATATTGCTTGCTATAGTTTGAAGCAATCGTGTCTACTGCTTTATGATACAAAGCGACCGTCATTTCTTCTCCTTTTTTTATTTCGCTTTGCACTTCTTTTTTCATTTTAGCCAATAGCGCTCCCGCTTTTTTCTGATGCGCTTTGGCATTCGGTCCGAGCAAGTAATACGCTCCGGCGCTAGCTGCCGCTATCCCCGCCCCGATTACCACTTTTTTCGCTGTAGACATCTTTGATGTTTTTTTTGTTTTCATAGTTTTTTTTATTTTACTTTATAAACTTTTTAACTACTCTAATCTTTGCGAGTCTTTTTTTTCTTTTTGAAAAGAAATCTGAAAATCATACTGTCTTTCATATCTTCGACCATTTCTTTTGTCGTATCGCCAATTTGATCTATATCTTTTTCTATTCGATTTATAATTCTATTAAAAGTCCTCGTGGCGCGAATCAAGTAAACTAAAAATATCGCGACCAGAACCCACAGAAAAACAAACCCCACGGAGGAAATGAAGAAAAATATTTCTGATTGCAAGATTGCGTCCATATCTTATATTATATTTCTTTTATGGGTAAATAACAAGCTATTATTTTAAAATCAATTTCAATTTATAACTGTTCCCGTGTTTAAGCATTCCCAAATATGATGGGATTGTTTCCGGCTTTGAATTTTTTGTTAGATTCCTCAACATCTTCCTTTTCGTACTCCTCCGCAAAACTCTATGTCTTGGAAAGTTCACCCAGCCTAGAAAATCCACTCCTGAAGCAACAGTTTTAATAAAAACCTTGTCCGGATGCAGTGAGAGCTTTAAGCTCTCACTGAGAAATATTGAAATCTTAGCTAAAATATTTGAAAGTTCGATTTTGTTATTTTGCAAAATTACAAAATCATCTGCATATCGTATATAATATTTTACTTTCAATTCCCTTTTCACAAACTGGTCAAATTCATTCATATAGATATTTACTAGAAGCTGGGAGGTTAAATTGCCGAGTGGTAGACCTTTTCGCATATCAGCTATAGCTGATATTGAAATTGCCCCATAGGTCTGACCTATGGGATTTGAAGAAAAGCTGTCTATCACCTGCGAAAGTAACCAAAGAATATCCGTGTCAAAGAGACACTTTGACAGTATATTTTTGAGAATCTGGTGGTTGATATTCGCAAAGAATTTTCTGATATCGCATTTAAGTACAAGGCAAGACCTTGTATTGTTCTTTGAAATTTTGCGGAAGAAAAAATGAAATCTGTTTATCGCTTTATGCGTTCCTTTGTTTATTCTGCAAGAATATGAATCGTGAATGAATTTTTTATCAAAATATGGATACAGAATCCTATAAATCGCATGATGTAAAAGTCGGTCTCGCACAGAAGCTTTATGTATATTTCTAGGTTTAGGGTCAGAAATATTGAAAGCGTAATATCCTCCGTGTATATATGTCTTGTTTTTTAAATCATTATGTAGAGAAAGAATGTTGTCCATTAAATGTAGTTGAAATTCTGGCACATCTTTTTTGTTTCTTTTCCCACGCAGAAATTCTTTCCAAGCTAAAAGTAAATTTTCCACGGAAATTATTTCTTCAAAATTTATAGGTTTAATTAATTTCATGCTATGATTTTGCTTTATTAAATTAATATACAAAAAATGCAAAAAGAAACTATCAAGACCCCCCCCCACTTGGAAAATATTGCCGGTTTTGGAGATAATCAAGTCAGCATACATATTGTGGCAAAGTTATCTGCCGACGGTTCCAAAAACTTCACGCCATACTCTAGCGGAAACAATAGATAAATATTTTATTCAAACTATCGAGAGTATTTTAGTAGCAAGTTTTTTGGAAAAACAAGAAAAACAACCGTTTGTTCGGAAAGCTATCATCTCGCTGGATACACTTAAATTTCTTTTATATATACTTTGGGAAATTAAAGCATTGGATACTAAAAAATATACTGCTTTATCAGAACCCTTTGCGTCAGCTGGGAAACAGCTTGGCGGCTGGCACGGACAGCTCATAAAGCAAAACTCTCCGGACAAAAAGTCGGGAGAGAAATGAAAAGAGTTGCGAACACCGGCAAACCACCAGTTATCGTTCCAGTTGTTGTCGTTGCGATTGACGTTCACCTTGCGCTCGTCATTCCAGCGGTTGAAATACGCATAGCAATTGTACAGAATGCCATCTTTACCACCACCCCTTAAAATTCTTTTGGAATAGTTTAGGATTGAATATTATTTCGCATCATAATGCGTCAGCATTCTATACCAAGTATTTTCATTTTTTATGACCCATTCGACAGACTCAGGGTCATCCTGAGTTTTTATCGAAGGATGAAGTGCTACATACACCACTCTGTCTAAAACCGTGATCTTAGACATTCTCGATATATGGATACTGGATTCGGTGGCAAGCATCCGTGAACACTTGCTGATATTCACCTACTACCGTTTTTAGTATATCAAAAAATAAATACAAATGAAAAAGCCTGCATACACATTAAAGTGGTTAAGCAGGACTTTTTGAGGGTTAGATAACAAGCACCCACAGTTATTGATTTTAAAATCGAATGCAGGACTAAGTCCAAAGGTTCGAGAGAACCAACTAGACCTAAACCTGAGGAACAATATCCTTGCGAACACCGGCAAACCACCAGCCATCGTCCCAGCGGTTGTCGTAGCGATTGACGTCCACCTTGCGCTCGCCAAGCCAGCGGTCGAAATACGCACAGCAAATATTGCCGTCTTTGTCTTTCCATTGAACGCCGTTCGGGTGTTCATCCGCGAAAGCCTGGTCATCGGCGTTCACCTGAATTTGGGCGTATGGGTGAGGCACCAAACCGCGAATCTCGAATTCGCGATCATATTCTGCGACTGGAATTACTTTCTTCACCGGAAAAAAGTAGAGGTCGCCCTCCAACAATTCCGGCGCAGGCATCGTTGAGAGTACGTCAACATTGACATACTCTTTGCGACCCAAAGCGGTGATCATTTGATTTGGTGACTTGTTTGGGTCGATCTTGAAATGACGGACAATCATTTCACTAACCGATTCGACACGCCGACGAAGCACCAACACCTGTTCTGCCACATATTCGGGTTGACCGAGTATGTATTGCACATTTTCGGAACCGAGTTCTGAACGATGCTTACGCAGAACCGCGCGATAGCTGTCAACAGCTTTATCGATTTGTCCGTCTGTCATTTCTTTAGATGGGGTCATGGTTTCCATGGCGTCATCAACTTTCTTTTGATTATTTTCTAGCTCGGTAACCTGATTTGGTTCTACCATAGCTTTTAATTTACAAAATTTATTTTGCACGCTAAAAGCTATGGCGAACTCGCAAGTTTTATCAATGTACAAAACTAACTGTATATTATACACCCAAAAGCTATTTCTGTCAACTTCTCCGTAATATCCCAATAGCTTGGAATCACCACAGAGTTTAAGTAGCTTAGATTATAGAAAAACCATATAATTCGGGTATGGATCCCGTACGAAATCATGCAGTTTATTAAATTAAAGGAAAGTATTATATTTAGATTAGTTTGTTATAGTCGTTATTATTAAATTAATTACGGAAATCTAAAGATTTCCTATTTCGTACGGGATGGAACTTCACGACAAATTAGAAGAAAAGTTCAGGCTGGATGTGAATCAAAAAAGGGCTTTGCATAAGCTTAAGCTTTTCTCTGTGGCGGATTTGCTTTTTCACTTCCCTATCCGGTATAGCGATATCAGCGAAGTAAAGAAAATTGCCGAATTGGTGGCCGGAGATATGGCGACCGTTTATGGAAAAGTTTCAAATTTAAAAACCAAAAAAGGCTGGCGCTCAAAAATACCGATGGCGGAAGGTACGATAGAAGACCTTTCCGGAAAAATAAAAATCATCTGGTACAACCAAGCGTATTTGGCAAAAATGATACACGAGGGCGACAGCGTGAAATTGACCGGCAAAGTCACAGAAAGCAAAAGCGGAAAATATTTAGCCAATCCGGAATTTGAAAAAATGATGGATATGCCGATAGATGCGCATGAAACATTGTTTAGACCCCCTCGCCCTACGGGCTCTCCCCCTTCGCAGGGGGAGAGGGTTCCTCCCCTCCTTGATAAGGAGGGGGTAGGGAGTGGTCTCTCTTACCCTATCTACGCCGAAACACGCGGGATTACCAGCAAGTGGTTTTATCACGCCATAGAAAAAATACTGCGGGAAAAAACTTTAGATAAAATAGAAGATTATATTCCGGCAGATATTCTGAAAAAATATAATTTGCCGACACTCAAAACATCTCTCATATGGATCCATAAGCCAAAAAACAAAAATGATGCGGAGTCCGCGCGCAAAAGATTCGCTTTTGAAGAAGTATTTTGCATTCAGCTTGAACGCCAGCACGACAAATTTGAATATAGGAAAAATAAATCTTTCCAGATAAAAAAAGATGAGAAAAGTACGGCGGAATTTCTAAAAAGATTTCCGTTTACTGCTACCAATTCCCAAACAAAATCTATCGAGACTATTTTGGAAGACATGGCAAGAAATTTTCCCATGTCTCGCCTGCTCGAAGGCGATGTCGGAAGCGGAAAAACAGCGGTAGCGGCGACGGCGAGTTATGTGACAGTACAACAAAGACCAAATGGACAAAGTTTTGGCAACTTACAAGTGGCATATATGGCTCCCACCGAAATCCTCGCCACTCAGCATTTTGAATCTTTCATACAGTATTTTAAACATTTGCCAATAAATGTTGGATTAATCACCGGAAGCGGTTGCAGAAAATTTCCCTCAAAGACAGACCCCGCTGATTGGACAGATATCTCCCGCGCCCAGCTTCTCAAATGGGTAGCAAATGGCGAAATACCGATATTGATTGGCACGCACGCTCTCATTCAAAAAACCGTAAAATTCAAAAATTTGGCGTTGGTTGTGATTGATGAACAGCACAGATTTGGAACTTCCCAGCGTAGAAAACTCGTCCGCAAAGACGGCGTCGCCCCGCATCTCTTGTCTATGACGGCGACTCCTATCCCCCGCACCCTTGCCTTAACAATCTATGGCGACCTAGATCTTTCTCTTCTCGATGAAATGCCCGCCGGAAGAAAGCAAATAATTACGGAAATAATAACGCCAAATAAACGCGAAGA
The DNA here is from genome assembly GCA_964354935.1 of uncultured Candidatus Saccharibacteria bacterium. Taxonomy (GTDB): domain Bacteria; phylum Patescibacteriota; class Minisyncoccia; order Phycocordibacterales; family UBA9973; genus UBA9973. The sequence continues at coordinate 16,828 of CAYHBT010000004.1, read as the reverse complement.
AACTTACGAAGTAATAAGAAAAGAATTAGAAAATGGACGGCAGATGTATGTAATCTGTCCGAGAATTTTCGAAGCGGAGGAAGAAGCAAAGACTGCCCAAATTTTTGATCCCCGAGGGTCCCGCTTTGAGCCCGTAGCGCCCGAAGAAGGGCGCAGGGGGCAAAAATTTGGGCAGTCGAAGCTTCTCAAAGATTCTGCCGGAGCGAAACTGGAAATGAAAGCAGTCACGACAGAAGCCAAAAGATTAAAAAAAGAAGTATTTAGAGAATATGAAATAGGCATTTTGCATAGCAAAATGAGCAAAGAGAAAAAGGAAGAAGTAATGCAGAATTTTAGCGAAGGCAAGATTCATATCCTTTGTGCGACATCGGTAGTGGAAGTCGGCGTCAATGTCCCAAACGCCACCATCATAATCATCGAAGGAGCAGAAAGATTCGGACTAGCGCAACTTCACCAACTCCGCGGGCGCGTAATCAGAAGCACACATCAGGCTTATTGTTATATTTTTGCTGACGCCAAAAGTGAAAAGACGATCGCTAGACTAAAAGCGCTGAAGACCGCAAAAAATGGTTTTGAATTAGCAGAACTCGATCTCACCCTCCGTGGCGCAGGAGAGCTCGGCGGCACCAAGCAATGGGGCATCACTGATCTAGGAATGGAAGCAATAAAAAATATCAAAATGGTGGAAGCCGCCCGCGCCGAAGCCACTCGTCTGATTGCACTAGATCCAGAGCTCTCTAAATATCCCCTGCTAAAATCTAAAGTAAAACAAAAAGTTTCAGAATTCCACTTTGAATAAGCTAAAAACCTAAAACACTTTCCCAAAATCTCACAAACCAATTTTTATTTTTTGCGGGTTCCGGTGTTTTTTCTTTGACTGAAATATCAGCGATGGCTGCAATTGGAGTCGCCACATTTTGTACCACAGTTAAATTTCTTGATTTTTTAACTTCCTGTTTTTTAACTTCCTGTTTTTTTACAACTTCTTTTTTCGCTTGAATTTCAACTATTTTTGGCAATTCAGGCTTATCAAATTTCTGCATTATTTGATTCCACGGCTTACCGGATAAGGCAGAGAGAGCGTAGGCAGTCTCCCAAATTTTATTTTGCATAGCTTCGTTTTTTATTCCACCATCCGTGTCTTGATTCTTGGTTAAAAAGTCCAAAGGAGTATTTTCAATCAAATTATCCGCTGATTTTTTAATCCAATCTTCTGGCTTTTCGGTCAAAGCCAAAATACCCCCTATCGCCCAAGCGGTCGAAGACGCGTTCCCCCATCCCCCATCTTCTTTTTGATTTTGTTTTAAAAATTCTTTAGCTTTTGCAAGCGCGTTTTTTATTTGCTCATCTTGGTGGAAAATCGAGAGCGCCTGTATCCCTGCGCCGGTCATATCGACAGACTCGTCCCAAGATCCGTTCTCCCCCTGTCTGGATAAAATATATGCAATCGTATTTTTTATTATGTCTTCATCTTTGGAATATCCGGCATTCGAGAGCACGATCAAAGCGAAAATGTCGTCATTGTCTTCGTTCACATCGCCAAATTGCTTGCCATCGAAAGCGTCGGCTATTTTTTGGATATAATTTTCTCCATTCGTGCTGTATGGATTGAGTCCGAGCGCGAGGAGCGCCATCGTATGCCTTTCTAGGTTGGTCAAAGACATATCGGCAATTTTTAATTCTCCAAAATATCTGACGAGACTTATCACGGATTGTATTTTTTGATTTTGATTTTCCATCGACGCGAGCGCGAGCGCGATCCAGTCGGTGTATAAATCTTGCCCAAAAGATCCATTTTCCTTTTGTTGTGAAATCAGAAAATCGAAAGCTTTTTTTGTGTCAAAACCGACGATTTTTTCCACTTCTGGCACTTTTTCTTTTTCTATTTCTATCGCTTTTTCTTTTTCCACTTCGACCGAAGAAGGCGTATATGGAGACACTTTGCCTCCTCCGCCACCAACAGCGCGAGTCGGATTCAGAGTGAGCACAACGCTATTGATGAAGCCGGTTTTGGTTCCGGAAATTACAAAAGGGTCCGTCGAATTCAGTGTCAGAGAATAAGTGCCATCGTTTTCTACCGGATAGACGGTGCCATTTATATCGACTGATCCGCCAACCGCCGGATTCCAAATTGGATTGAAACTTTCGTCCAAAGAAAATTCCGATAGTGTGAGGACGACGGTCGAATGTTCCGACGGATTAGAATCGGAAACCGTGAGCTTGAGCGGATTGATATCAAAATTAAGCAAAATATTTTCTCCGGAAGAAAGCGTATAAGCGCTCATCGCAGTATCTCCGTAAACCAAATCGTGAAACCAGCCCCAATAAATATTATTGGTAAAATCGTTGGCGGCTCCGCCGAGAGAATTCAGAAAAGCGTCCGTGCCATACCAGCTCCAATTATTCGCGACACCTGATTGCAAAACAGCGCAATATGCGGTGATAGACATCGTGCCCGCATTATCGCTGTCGCAAGGCGCGACATTGATTTCCTGATCATAAAGCGAACCGGAAGCCGTCTCGATACTGAGACGAATAGTCGTATCTGCGGAAGCAATATTAAAAAAACCAAAACAGACAGCGCTTAGCAAACCCATCAATAAAATTCTTTTTTTCATAATTTTTTAATTAAATATCTTTTCTAATTTCCAAGAGACGACATCACCCTCTTTTATCTTATAATTTGAAACTCCGACGCTCGCTTTTTTGTTATTCACATAATAAATCCAGCTCTTGCCTCCTCCGCCTTTGATGCCATTGATGGTCTCGATAAATTGCCCCATTCCCGCGTAATTCTTTTTAGTAAAACTTATCTTCCCTTCTCTTTGCATTTTTTCCATCAATTCGTAAACGCTCTCCACCCCCGCAATTTCCCCTTTGTACTCGACGCCATTTATTTCTAAAACTGTCTTGATAAATTGACCCCCTCCTTGCTCCTCCCCCTTAATAAGGGGAAGGTCGGGTGGGGGTATTTTTTTTGGTGGAAAAACGAATAACCCCGAAATACCCAAGGATAACAAAATTATTAAAATGATTTTTTTATTTTTAAACATATAAACAAAAAAAATTCTGCTCGGGCAGAATTTTTGGCTTCAAAAAAGAAGGTTTTCCTGCTCGGGACTTACTTCATAATTGGTATTCGGACTTGCCCGATTAAAATCGAGCTTACCGTAGCGGCACTGTGGAGGATTTACACCTCGCTTCCCCAAATATGAAACTATTTAATTGTTGAACACCTCTATATCATATACCTCCTGTCAAAAGTCGCAAATGTGGATAACCCCCACACCTTTCTTGGTATTACTTTTTATTCTGCCAATAAAGATAGTAAAGAAGAATGGCTTTTAGATAAATATTGTTATTTTTGTTTTTATTTTTTGAAAAAGCAGAATTATACCAAGAAAGGTGTGGGGGATAACTAATTATATCGTGGAGCTTCTTCTATCACATTGGCTTGATGATTGAAAATGCGAGCAAAAGCGTACAAGACGCTCGAAAGACGATTGAGATATGCGAGCGTGTCCTTGCCGACCGTCGTTTTCCCTTCTTCGACGACTCCGACGACCCGCCTCTCAGCTCGGCGAGCGATAGTGCGGGCGATATCAGAAAGCGCAGCCAGCTCCACCCCTCCGGAGACAAAAAATGTTTTTATCGGCGGAAGTTTCTTCTCGATACCATCAATAATTTCTTCCAACCAAAAGACTTTGTTTTGAGCAATTGTTTTCGGCGCACCGGCGAGCTCAGCTTGAATGATGAAAAGGTCTTGCTGGATCCGTCCGACCGCTTCCGAAAAAATAATTTCGGTGGCGGACAATTTCAAAGACAAGCCATCCGCTTTTATTTTTATCAATCCGAGAAAAGAATTTATTTCATCAAGCGAGCCGAGAGCCTCGGCGATACTCGAGCTTTTAGACACTCTCTGGTCACAACCAAATGTTTTGGTCGTCCCCGTATCCCCTTTTCTAGTGTAGAGCATAAGAAAATTATACTTCGCAGAGTCCGGACACACAAGCAAACTCTTTGGCGCCGGTTGTGTTGTCGGCGGCTTCGTATTGAGAAAGCTTAGAGAAATCTATTTTGCCGATTGCTTTAGCGCGCCTCTCGTATTCTTCTTTGGTAATTGCTTCATAAGGAGCGAGCTGGTACACATGTTCGGATCTAGGAAGGAAGGAAAGTCCGCCGATCCAATCCCAGTTTTCGTAGACGAAATTACCAACTGCCATCCACTCGTCGGGGCCGACATAGATAGTCGCCGACGGATTGTGTTCCACGAAATGCTCCTTGAGCCTCTTCCATTCCTTCATCAAATCAAGGGCGGAGACTTCATCTTTGAAAATCGCCCCTTGCGGCGCCTTGACCGGAAATTCTAGAACAAAAGTGGTAGCGGTATTTTCCGACTGACCGACTTCCGGCAATGTAGGCACTCCTTGGTCGCGAGCCATTTTGAGAAGCGTGTCGGTATGGGAGATGCGCACTCGGCGAATAAAGTATGGAGCATACCAAGGGTGCATACCGGAGCCGACACCGAGGAGCTGTCCGGAATTGCCGTGAGGCTTCACACAAGTGATGGCGGTCGAAGCATTGATGCCAAAACGCTTTGCATATTTTTTGTTTGTCTCGATAGAATCCGCCTTTAAGGTGTCGAGCATTTTGTCATCGCGAATGATTGGATTGTCGTAGTAGCCGGTGAGCGATACGCCGAGCAATCTTTCTTCCTCGCAATTTTCTTTCCATTTTTTTGAAAGGTAGCCAAAGTTGGTCAGAGTGGACTGATAGGTGCCGAGCAAGGTCGCCAATTCCATTTTTCTTTTCAAAGTCTCCACCGTGTCTTTCGGACGAATCACGATGCTGGTCAAGTTGCAGAATTGTTTGGAGCGCAAATAAATCTCGCCGCAAGGATTGAGCCCGATTTGTCTTTCATCTTTGATAGCCGCCCATCTTCGCGCCGGCAACTGTTTCTCCAGTCCGCCTCGGTTGAAAATTCCGCGTTCGCCGGATTTAGATTTCACCAAAGCCGTCCACTCGTCTAAGAATTCTTCGGCGGAAGGCTTGGAATTGTAGACTGCGGAATTGTTTGCCATACTGCGCTGTCCTTCTGTCAAATAAAATTGACCTTTTTTTGCATCTCTCATTTCCACATCTTCCAATTCAGACATAGAGATGAGAGCGCTACGCCTGACTCCTCCGGCGACGACAATCATTCCGATTTGGCAAATAATATCGTGCATATCCAAATTGGAAAGACGGCGTCCTTGCTTTGCCAAAATTTTTCTTCGGGCAAATTCCATCAAGTCCATCAGTGGCTGAGGTCCGGAAGCTCTACCTCCGGCAGTTTCGAGGCGCGCGCCGGCCGGTCTAATCATAGAATAATCGAATTTTATGTCTTTACCGTCAAACCAAGCCTTGAGGCCGATGACAAAAGCATCTGCCCAGCCTTCTTTGCTGTCTTTGACAATATGAACGGTTGGTTTTTCTTTTATTTGTTTTTTAATCTGCGGAAATTGCTGGACATTTTCCCATTCGACAGCAAAACCGAGCCCCGCTCCGCACATCGAGATATACATAATTTCACCCAAATCCTGCGGACAGGTCGGCGCAATGTAGGAGCAATTGTATGCCCAGACATTAGACTGCCTGCAAGCCTTGCCAGCGGACCACAGAAGCCTCATCGAAGGGCAAATGTCCTGATTGAGCATCGCTTCGCGAACTTCAGTGTATTCCTTGGTGGTGAGCTTGTCGCCCAAATTCTCCTTCATATAAGCCATATAACGGTCGATCGTCTCTATCCAAGTCTCTCGACGGCCTAATTCTGGCACCCACCTAGAATAAAACTGGTAGAAAATATATTCCGAATACGGACTCCCGAAATACTTGCTCGATTCTTCGACGGCTTGTCTGATAGCTTCCGGCACCATTCCGAATTCTTTACGCAGTTCCGATCTTCGGTTGCGGTAAAGGATATATTTCTTGGCGGTATCGGTAAAATTATTTTTCATCAATTCCTTCTCGACGCAGTCTTGCACCAGCTCCACCGTCGGCAAGAATTTTGCATCTTTGTTGCTAGCGACTATCTCTCCCCGCAAGCCGAGCAATGTGCGAAAGACGCTGTTGGCCATCTTGTGCGCTTCCACCTCACCTCCCTCGCCGGAAACTTCGAAAGCCTTGAAAATAGCCCGTGCCACAATTTCCAAATCAAAAGAAACCACTTCCCCGCTTCGCTTTCGAATAGATTTTATTTTATTCAGCTCGCTCTTTAAAATTTTTTCTGTTTTTTTCATTTTGTTTTTTAGATTATTTTAGGGCTAAGGATATTAATGGGGGTCATAGTTTCTTGTTTCTTCGGTTTAGTCACAATTTTGTAAATTGCCGGAGACAAGACGAGAGCGAAAGAAATGTTTCCGACGAGATGCCAAAAGGTAAAGGGTATTTGTCCGAGGAGAGCTCCCATAAAGGGTTGTTGAAAGAAGAGAGGTCCGGTAGAGAGCCCAGTCACGGCGTCGAAGGCGAGGGTGCTCATAATTGCAAACTTGGCGTAATTGAGGGGGCTGCTTTTTTTGTTTTTAAAGTATGTAAAGGCCCAAATTCCGAGGAGTCCGTAGGCAGTAGCAGTAGTAAATGTCCACATTCCTATTTTTCCAGTGACGATGTCGTAGAGAATCATTCCAAAAAATGCGAAAGAAAATCCGGCGAGCTTCCCGTATGCCTTGGCGAAAGGCATTTGGGTGGCTAGCACTGGTTCGATGTTTGGCGGACGGAAAGGAATGAGCCGAAAAATCAGGCAAAGAACGAAGCCGATGGCAAATTTGAACCAATTTTTTTTGTGTTTTTCTTCCTGCATAAGTGATAAAAATAATTACGAAACTGCTAATGCATTATACACGAAAATAGCTCTCTTATGTAAAGTGGATAACCGAAATTTCATCAATATGATATAATAAAAATATGCAGTCAAATAAAAACAAAATAGTATTAGGAATTTTAAGGCTTAGTATGGGTTTGATTTTTTTGTGGGCGTTTTTTGATAAATTATTCGGGCTGAATTTTGCCACCACAGCCGAAAAAGCTTGGCTTGCGGGCGGCTCCCCTACCACCGGATTCCTAAAATTCGGCGTGCACGGACCTTTCGTGGACTTTTTCCACAGCCTCGCCGGACTCCCGATAATCGATTGGCTGTTTATGGCAGGTTTGCTATTTATCGGAGCGACTCTCACATTGGGAATCTGCGTCCGGCTCGGCAGTCTAGCCGCAATTCCGCTATTAATTTTAATGTATTTAGCCGTCGGTCTACCACCGGAAAATAATCCATTCATAGACGACCACATCATATACATATTAGTGATGCTTATCTTAATGACGACCAACTCCGGCAAATATTTCGGCTTCGGCAACCTCTGGTCCCGCACCGCCCTCGTCCAAAGATTTAAAATCTTGGAGTAGAGAAAATAAATAAACTTTTTAGACTAAAAATTAAGATAAGTTACTGTCAGTTGTAAAACTGTAGCAAAACTCACCCAAAGCAAGTATGGGATTTGCATATAAGTGATCCATTTCGCATATTTATATATCGCCACCATCGCCCAGACGAGCGTCCCCAAAACGAGCAATATGTCGAGCCCTGCGAGCAGATTGTTCTGCAGTCCAAACTGAATCGGAGTAAAAATAAAATTAAAAACAAGATTTAAAATAAAAGGCAGAGCAACGACAAACGGAATTCGTTTTTTCCAAGCCAGCCAAAAAACTTTAGCAAAAGAAAAAGCGATTAAAACATAAAGCACGCTCCACACCGGCCCAAAGATCCAGCTCGGCGGCGCCCAAGCGGGTTTGATTAATTGTGAATACCAACTATATGTGTTCATATTGATATTATAGCACTAAAATTTAGAACCGGATTTTTGCAGGAAAGGAGATTTGGAAATTAGTTGAATTTTTTCAAGTAGTCTTTTACACGCTCCCTATCCTCATTCTCTTTTTCACCCTTCCAATATATTTCGATATACATAAATTCAAATTTATCATTATGGTACGCATAAATAATTCTGATATTCCTATTTTGCAAAGACTTGCACATCATGCGAGCTTTGACTATTTTTAAATTTTCGCCACTGTGCATAATGGCAAAATTCTTACCTAATCCCGTGGGATTCGCAAAAATAAACCGTTCGAATATTTTAATATCCTCATTTAGACTCCTGTATTTTCGGAGAAGCCTGCTAAATTCTTTTTCAAACTCGGGCAGATAGTTAGAGTGGTTCATATTCTCCTACAGAAGTTTCTTCTGGTCTATAAAAAACAAATTCGTATTCTAATTGTTCCTTTTCTTTGGCTATTTTCCATGGAGTATCGATGTGCGACAAGTCAGATATTTTTTTTGCTGTCATATCAGACAATCTATCAAGTTCCGCATCAATATGCGCTAGTTCCTGCGCCGACAAAGCTGAAAGGTCAATATTAGTATTTGGATTTACTAAATATTTTGTTTGATCATATTTATAAAATTTGCTTTTAATAGCTTCGATGTCCCCGCTAGCTTCCAGTTCTTTTATTATTTTAGGAAAAATCACGGGAGTAGGACCATGAGTATTTTTTATATAACGAGCGCCTATCAACTGCTCTTCAAATTTTTCATAATAATCAAAATCAATAAAATACAGCAACTTGTAAAGCACAGTTTGCCCGATGTTTGGCTTGCCCCCTACTTTTGACAATATATACAGAAACACTTGTTTGAATTTATCCACTCTTTCCTGCGGTACAGAAATTCTATCTTTGGGCGTTGAATCTTTTAAATCTCTTTTCTTATTATCTTTTTCGAAAATTATTTTATTAGTATCCATCCTGCCGTTTAATAATTCATCAATAGAAATACCGAAAATGCGAGCAAGGTTGCTCGCTTCCGATAGACTAAGCTCTTTCTTGCCCTGTTCGATATTGATATAAGAACTGCGGGAAACTTTAATTTCTTTCGCAATTTCTTCTTGAGAAAAACCTTTCTCTGTTCGTAAGTTTTTTAAAAAAGAAGCATATTTTGTAGCCATAAGTACATGGTACACCAATATGTCAAAATATGCAACATATTTATGTGGATAAATTTGACATTTTAATTATGAAGAATAAGACTGCGTTAGGTCTTGCCTAACGCAACATATATCCTCCGGCACTCGCGCGAACCTCCAAGCTCCCTTATCCTCCCCGTCCCGATTCCCCGCTTTCCACACAATCACTTTGCTTTGGAATTTGAATTTTTTGAGAGTTTTTTTCACACGCCAATTTTAGCATACCTGTCCGCCTCTGGCGGATACGTATAAAGATTTTCGCAAGAACATTTTCGCAAGAACCGTTCTTGCGAATTTATTTTTGCCGATTCCCCACTCTCTTTTAAAAAATCTTTCAGGAGTTGCCCCATGTAATTTAAATTCTTTACAAATCTCATCTGAGCTTCATCTAGAGAAGCAATATCTACTGTTTCACCATACACTAATTTTTTATATATTCTTGATAAGTTGTCTTTCGAAAAAACAAGTTTTATCTTACTCTCATCAGAAAAAGATGTACTAAAAATCAAAGAAGAACGCAACTCTTCCATCATATCCTTATGTTTTTGTAACTGTTGTTTATTTTTTTCTTTTTCTTTGTCACGAGAAATAAAATTTCTTATTGCAACTAAAAAAAGGGAAAGTGTAGTTAATCTCTGTTGACCATCAATAACTAAATAGCCCGCTTGAATATCTTCTGTAGAGTGTTGTACTACAACAATATTACCAATATAGTATTGTTTATCATTATCCAACACACTATCCCATAGCTGGGCTATTTGTTTTGGTTTCCAATTATATGCACGCTGAAAAGTTGGTATGTGAAAAGAAACTGTTGAACTAAGTATTTCTTTATATGATTTCTTTTGAGTTTGTTGAATTTTTGATGACATGTTTTTAAATTAAATATTAATTTTTAGGCACTGGTAGACCCAACTTTTGTAATGGTAAATATTTAAAATAAAAGGAGCAACCGGGAACTGTTATTATGTAATCTAAAACATCTTTATATTTTTGAGCCTTGAACCAATCATTTAGTACATAAATAAACTGCACCTCAACATTGAGCTGGGCTAAAAGCTTTCGGTATTGTTTTATTTTAAAATCGCAAGTTTGTAATTTTTCATCTGTTGATCCAGACCCACCTTGAAACTTGATTTCTAATATAAAAAAAGTGTTATTAGTTATTACAAATATTGCATCATCTGGTAGAAGTTGGCCAGATAGAAGTTTTTCCCAATCTATACCCTTTTCCTTTAGATGAGCATAGAAATCATGCTTTTTAAATGCTTGCGCAACATTTTCTTTATTATAAATGATATTATGCCCATCAACAGTATAGCCTGGTTGTTTTTTAATGAGAGTTAAAAAATCAACCTCGCCCTCAAAATTTATCCCTGTTTTTGTATTTCCGCCACCAACTCCTCCTTTTTTCATATTATTTCTTTATATCATTAAACCTCTTAATCGACAAATCCAAATATTTTTTTTCTGTATCAATACCGACGAATTTTCTGCCATGCATTGCTGCCGCTATGCCAGTTGTCGAACTTCCTGTAAAAGGATCAACGATTATGTCTCCCTTATTTGTGCTTGCTAATACAATTCTTTTAAGTAAATCCAAGGGCTTCTGTGTTGGATGTTTGCCAAATTTTTTTTCTGCAGGCTTTGGAGTTCCCATAGACCAAACAGATCTCATTTGCAGCCCTGGCTTTTTTAATTGATCTTCAGGCCAACTTCCCTCTTTCATCGCGCTATAATTGAAAGTATGTTTCGCTTTTTTTTCTTTTCTAGCCCAAATTATTGTCTCATGGCTCGCAGTAAAAAAACGACAGCTTAAATTCGGTGAGGCATTTGGTTTGAACCAAGAAATATCATTGAGTATGTGGTACCCAAGAGCTTGCATTGCATAGCCACATTGATAAATAGAATGGTATGTTCCACTAACCCAAAGAGTTCCTCCGGGTTTTAAGACTCTTCTGCATGCTTCAAGCCATTTGTAGTGAAAAGCATAATCGTTCTCAAAACCATTACTGATATCCCAAATTCCCTTATTGACACTTACCATTCTTCCAGCATGAACTGTAAATCCCCCATTCGAAAGATTGTATGGTGGATCAGCAAATATCATATCCACCGAGTTTTCTTCTAAGTCATTCAACACCCTAAGAGAATCTTCGTTGTATAAAACGAAATTATCATCTTTAAAATAAGGTTTTACTTTAACATCAGCCAGAATTTTTTTTGCTTTTTGCTCAGTAGGAAAAGGCATACTTTCATTATATTAGATAATTAAGAATATTCAAAATTCAAATCTCCTTACACACTCCGCGCCCGGCGGAGGTCTTTTCTTCTCTTTTTGTAATCCGGAATGGTCGTTGCTACCAGCGACCAGAAATTGGCTGAATGGTTCATCTCGCCCAAGTGGCAGAGCTCGTGGACTACTAGATAGTCTGCAAGCTCGGGCGGGAGCATGGCAATCCTATAATTGAAACTCAGATTCCCCTTTTTGGAAGCGCTACCCCAGCGGCTCTTGGTATTCCTTATGGTTATCTTTTTGTATTGAAATCCGTAAGATTTATTAAAATCTAGAAGTTTTTCTTCCACTAGCTTCTTCGCTTCTGCTTTGTATATTTTCAAGTCTGCTTTGTTGCCCTTTGGTAGTTTCAGCGCACCCTCTTGCCTTTTCTCTCTTCGCTTGAATTTCGCCAAAGTTTTTTCTATCCATTCCCTTTTGGATTCCGCGAATCTTCTCGCCCGCTCAAGGGAGGCGCCCAAAGGCATCTTGACGGTGACCTCGCTCGAAGACCCAATCACGATGCTCACCCTCCCTATTTGATCTGATTTTATATAATTTAATTTAGGCAACATGAAAACGCATTATACCCGAAACTCGTCGCATTAAAAACTAGCTGGGTCCTGCCTAGCTGGTTTTACTCTTAATCGAGCGGTTTGTAAATTTGTTCATACGGTATATAATTATAAACATATGAAAGATACATTTCCTGTAAATGAATTTACAGAAAAACACGACAAGTCATTTCCGAAGAACAGAATCGATTCACAATTTGAACAATTAGTATCAAACGAGGGTATGAGTACTTTGGGAGTCATAAGCACGACCGCCCGATTGATAACTAGAATAAAACCTTTGGAACTGAAAGAATTTCAGACTATAGTCGATGAATATATCGATATAAGGATAGAAAATCAAGAATTCGAAAAAGCTTTATATTATGCCTATGTCGCTTTCGTTGATTGTCTCAAGGATCCCGAAAATCAAGAAAAACAGGAAAGGAAGGGAAAAATATTAGAATACATAGCTCTATGCGCAGAACAGATGAAAGAAAATAATCCGAAATAAAATAAAGAAACAAAAAAACAGAGGGTTCCCATCAGGTAAACCCTCTGTTCACAAAATCCATTGACTGAAAAGGTATCCAATGAGCATGTAGACTACAAACAACACTAGCGTACATGACACATTGATTCCTAAAAACTTCACCAGCGGCATTTTTGCTATGCCGGCTGCCACTATGATCGGCTTCGAACCGACCATCGAGATCTTCCCAAAGAAAAGTGCTTTGGAGAGATTTTTCTTCAGCCCACCATTGAGCTGATCCAACTTTTCTCGCCAACTCTTTTTGACGAGAAATGTTCCGCTCAACTGGCCGATGCGGCCAAATGAGTAGTACAGGATATCTCCCAAAATATCCATCGTAACGAAAATAAAATACGCTACAATGGGATTGAGAAAACCCTGTCCTACGAGCGCCCCCACCACTAGCGCGGTGGCGCGACCATTAATCACGGAAGCCATGATTATGGTCACATATGGATGGGCTTTTATGCCCTCCAGTAATTCAAGGTAATCCACACCTGGCTCCTTTCTTTTGGGTTAAATTAAGGTGCTGATCCCGCGCAGTCTAGCACAAAATCACCCCGCCGCAACATACCACCAGTTACTTTAGCAAACTAAAGTACTTTAATTAGTTAAAGTGAATTAGAAACCACAGCAGTTTCTTAGGGAGAAAAGTAAACACAAAACTAAAATAGAAAAAAGTAGCCCAAAAATTCCAACTAACTCAAAAGTTACCCAAAGCCATTTACGACCCTTCTCTTGTCTTCTGTATTTATTATTAAAATAAGTTAGCAAAACTGAACCAATCAATAAAATAAAAAATACTGTGTATTGTCTTAAATCAATTTTTTGATAGTCATTTCGATATTGATGTAATGTGTACAATGGCACAACATAAGTTGTAAGTAATAAAACTATATTTAAAATAATTTTTTTATTCATATATATAATATTACAACTTAATAAAATTTTTCGCCACTAAAAAGATACTGCCAGCGCCAATAATAGTGATTAAAACAACAGTATTGTTTATTGGTATTTTAGCATCTGCAGCATTGGCTGTAAGTATATTTTCTTTAGATAAATTTTCTATTTGTTCCGGCTCAGACATTGTTTTTATATCTGTATTTTCTGCTTTTTTTGTAGATATCGTACTTTTTATGACAACTCCTTCTGCTACATCGACCAAGACTTGCGCAGGAATTTCTATGCTATCTTTTACAATTTCTGCCACAACCACTTCTACTATTTGTTCACTGGGCTCATTCCCTGTCTGGTCTGCCATCGTCGCAGTGTCTTGCACAACTGGAAACACAGAACTCGCACCAACAAAAGATCCTGAGCCTGAACCCGAAGAAGATGTGTCTCCCTGAGAATTGTTTTGAGATGAGGGCTCATCTGGTAAAAAATTTTGAGATTCTGTAGAATCCAAAACAGAAGACGGTTCAAGTGTAAAATCGGTCATTCCATTGTTATCGATATCTAGCGAAAGGATTGTGTCGGTATCATTTGAAAGAGTGATATTCCCGACCAAGCTCGGTGTGACAGAAATATTGCTGAATACCTGCGTTTGAGTGATGTCGTTTCCGACAATTGTCGCGTCTGTGATTGTAAATGTCCCCGTGCCTGTACCAGCCACAGAAATCGTATAGGTCTGACCTTCATCTGTCGGTAAGTACACAAATTTATGCTCGCCGACAATTTCAAAACTTGCATTTGGAATATCGTTTTCGATGCTTACTCCGTCTGAAGCCAGCCCTAAGTGATTCCCGTCTTGATCTAAGACACTAATCGAAAGAGGGCTGAAAACAGAAATTGCTCGGCCGTCAAGTTCACATTTTGAAATATCTTGGGTGATAATATCGTCCCCTTCACTGTCTTTTGTAGAAAGAACGCTCCCAGAAATGATGTTTACAATCTTTTGACGAGTCCCTTCTTGAGACATCATTGTACTGTGTTTTCCTTTTAATGCGTAATATTTATTTTCCGTATTAATGGGTAAATTTGTGGAACTTTCAAGCGGCACAGTGCTATCGCCGGGAGAATATTCGAGCTGATAAGAAAGAGTTTGTTCAAGCTGGTGATTGGTAGAAAAAGGATCGGCAAAGACTGGATCTTGGCGCACCTCTACTAATTTACTTATCGTGCCCTCCTTGCATCCATCAAGCGCGTACAAATCTATTCCGGCAGTCCGCATATCGTAATTATCAAAATCCGCAGTGTGTAAATTGCGCGCATTGGTCAATGCTTGAGAATTTAATTTATGATTATCGACTAAAAAACTGTCGGCTTCTTCAAAATTTAAATCTTTGGGAGTATGCGCGAAAAGAGGTTTGGTGATAATTTTTACATAAGACCCTTTGACATTATAATATTGCTCGCTGGGTAAGAGATCATAAGCAACGGGTAAATTTTTAGAAATTTTTTTCATTTCTTCGTCGGCTAATAATGGAACACCGAAACTATCTCCCTGAATTAAGGCTTTTATTGCTTTCGGAGCACCAGTGTTTGGCACGCCGACAAATACCGCCTTATCAATTTTATTATCTGAAGGATTTTCCACCACATATTTTTTGACTATAAGCCCGCCTGTGCTATGAGCAATAATGTCGACTTCTTTTGCGCTAGTTTCGTTTAAAACATCGTAAATTTTTTGTTTTAATTTATCTACATTGTTTTCACTGACTCCATAACGCCAATCGTATGGGAAAAGAAAAAGATCTGTACCTTCTGCGTAACCTTGGGTTTTGAATTCTTCGACAAGGCTGAAACTATAATCAAAAAGAGTTAAATTTCCAAAAGCGGTAGTTGCTTTTCTAACCACATCTCCAATAGTTAAATTTTTATCCGAGGGAATCAAATCATCATTAAACTGTAGTGAATCCATAAACCAATCTCCGATATCGGCAATATTACGCAAAATATCCAGCCACAATTTTTCCGATCCATTTTCTGTCGGTTTGCTTATTTCCGTACCCAAAAGTCCTGGCACAATGATCACCGGATTGCGAATTTTATCCGCGATAACCACCCTCACGGTATATTCCTGCGTTGAAGAATTTTCGGCGGTGACGGTGTAGACGACGGGGTTGGTGAAATCTTGCGCTGCTCCACTCGCGGGGCTGACGGAAGCTCCGGTGGAGAGAGCGATGGTCGGCGCGAGAGCGGTGATGTTTGTGCCAAATGGGACGGTCAAAGAAATTGTGTGATTCGATTCATCAATAACTCCAGCGACTGTAGGACTCAAACTTTGAAAACCAAATGCGGTAATTGATTTTTCTGCGCTAGCGACATAGCACACTCCGCCTGTGTCTATATCCGCCTCATCTTGATTTTTTATTCCATCAGAACAAGTTTGGGGAGGAAAAGAAACTGCCGTCGGCACATTGTTTACAACAGAATATCTCCAATACAAAACATCCGGAAGCACAACACCTGTCCACTCACCTTCCGAATGTGTCACATTGAATTTTATCCAATAATCGCCATCTGGTGTGGAAGCATTTGATAGATAAAAATTCTGTAAAGATGTTATATCATGAATCTCGTTAGGTAAGAATAACATATCGCCACTTCCACTTATGATTATTGTGGAAGCATCGGGATAAGTTCCAAGATATTGATTATAATAAGTAATGCGTGTGCCAAAAAAATAAGACAGGGCGGACAAATGATAAACATCATCAGCTTCGGTTGAAAATTTTGCAAAATAATTCGGAGAAATAGAGTAAATTGAGGTTGCGGGTATTTCAATATAATTGTCCGTGGCGAAAACGCTTTGCGGTTTTAAAAAAGAAAATCCGATTGTAATCAAAAATATCACAAACAAAAAACATAAATATTTATGTTTAAGCGTGCGCATTATTTTAATTATATTCCTTCGTTTTGGATATTCAAGCCCAAAAGAAGAAGTCTCAAGTTGTCCACCCTCTTGGACTTGAACCAAGGACCTGGCGCGTATAAGGCGCTCGCTCTACCAACTGAGCTAAGGGTGGAGATTTTTATCGCTAATTTCGGAAATATACTTCAAACTCATAATTATATATTCCCATAAATCTCTATTTTCAAACATAACACAGCAAGTCCCTTTGCCAAAACCATTTTTATAAGTTATAGACTTTAACTGTGTTTTTTTGATATAAGACTTTCGAAACTGGCTTATTGGTATTTTAAGCTCTTTTGACCAAAAAGCAACATATTTTTTTATGTCCATGTCAGAATAAAGATGTAATTTAACTTTTAGATTTTTTCTTTTTACATCAAATAATTCTAGCCATTTCAAGAAAAATTTAAGCATGGAAGGATTTGTGTTAGTAAGATTTACTGAGCCTTTTTGCGCTTTTGTCCCCTCTCCCCAATATAAAAATAATCCAGCCAAAAATAAATCTCTTTTTGATATACTACCTATATCTTTTGATACTTTTTTATAAACTTC
>CAYHBT010000003.1:48574-61037 GCA_964354935.1 uncultured Candidatus Saccharibacteria bacterium | reverse complement strand
TTGACCAATTTGGTCAATACTTCTTCAGTTATTATTTTCATATGATAGTGGTGTGATTAAACATTCAGCTTTGAGGGACTAGTTAAAAAATAAAAAGCCCCTTCTTCGTCGGGGCCGCTTGAACGTATTGAATAAAAATTAATATACCCCGACTGCTATTTAGGCATCGGTACGGGGGAAACTGTATAAAAATGGAAAAATTTTGTATTCATAACTGTTTCTTAATTATACACCCATGTTGGATTAGCGTCAAATTTTAAGAAATATAAATTATATCCCCTCTTTTTTGAGTTCTTCTATGAGCTCGCGAGATTTGCGAGAAATTCTTGATGGAAGTTTGATGTTGAGCTTGATTAATAGGTCGCCTCTTTTTGTTTTGGAAACCGGCACACCTTTACCGCGCACACGAAGAATTTCATTTAAAGAAACACCTTCCGGAATGGTAACTTTTATTTCTCCGTCCAAAGTCTGAATCGGATATTCGGTACCAAGCAGAGCTTCAGAAAGTTTCAAATTCAAATTCATAACCAAATCGTGCCCTTCGCGCTTGAAGACAGCATGCGGAGCCACATTTATTTTTACATATAAATCGCCGGTTGTACCCTTGGAAATCGCCTCACCATAGCCCGTCATTCTTATCATCTCTCCATCTCGTATGCCAGCTGGAATAACAATCGATACTTCTTCCTCACGACGGAATACCCCCTTGCCTTTGCAAGTCTCGCAGAGTTCTTTCGGCACTTCGCCTGTGCCAAGACACACTTCGCATATTTTATTGCTTGCAATATTTCCAAAAATTGTTCGCTTTGATTCGCGAATTTGTCCTTGCCCATTGCAAGTCTTGCAAGTTACCACCCCCGTACCTAACTTGGCTCCCGAACCGTGACAAGTAAGACAACTTGAAGTTTTCGTAATCAAGACTTTTCGATTGATGCCAAAAATAGAATCTGAAAAAGAAATCGAAATCTCAGTGGAAATGTCTCGCCCGCGTCTTGCCTCTCTTCTTCCTCCCCCACCCCCAAAGAAATCGCTGAAAATATCATTCAGATTTCCAAAGTCAAAATCTGCGCCACCATTCTGAAAACCGGAAAAATCGAAACCACCAAAGCCCTGCTGTCCAGAAAAACCCCCACCCGATGCTCCCATATTTTCAAACCCAGACCCAAATTGGTCGTATTTTGCGCGTTTCCCGTCATCAGAAAGCACTTGATATGCTTCGTTTACTTGCTTGAATTTCTTTTCATCGCCCTCTTTTTTGTCGGGGTGATATTTATGAGCAAGCTTATAAAAAGCCTTTTTTATCTCGTCTTTCGACGCGCCTTTATTTACTCCTAATGTTTCGTAGTAATCTTTAGACATAATTTATATGTTAGCAAATTTTACAAAAAAATCAAAAATTAAATCATCGGTTCAGCTTCTTGTGAAGTCCCGACGCCTTTAGGTCGGGATCCCGACTCCGCGTCGGGACTTTTTTCGTCGGCGAGTTCTTCTTCTCCTTTTTCTTTTGCTTTTCTCTTTGCCCTACCTTCGATGATTGCCTTTTCTTCGGCACTGCGGATAATCGTCGCCTCTTCTTCAAGAATAAGTTTTTGCGCGTCGCCCTTTGGAATTGAATATTTTAGGTGAGACGCATCGATGATTTCTTGTCGATATGAAGGGTGGGTAGGTGGCAGGACACGAAGCGTCTCAGCAGAAAATGGATCGTAAGATTCGCCGTCAATCGTCATTTTTATGTAAAATTCAGTCACCGCAAGGTTGATCATATCTTTGACATCGAAGAGCGGTGCGAATTCCGGCTTTAATTTTACTGCGTCTTCGCCACCAATGCGGAATGTGATGATGCTACCGCAGTTACCGAGCACGGCCTGATGCACTTTGGTGATAATCTGCCCGACATACTGATGCGCCATTGTGAGGTTGAGGCCGTATTTTCTAGCTTCCGACAAAATGTTTTCAAAAGTTTGAGTCACCACATTTTGAAACTCGTCGACATATATATAGAAATCTTTGCGAGCAGACTCCGGCATTGCCGCTCTTTCCATTCCCGCTTGTTTTATTTTTGTCAAAAATATAGAACCAAGGAAAGAAGAGTTCTCTTCACCCAAGCGCCCCTTTGAGAGATTAATCAAAATAATTTTTTCCTCGTTCATCAACTTGCTAATATCTATCTTGTTTTGTTTCTGACCGAAAATATTTCGAAGTAAAGGATCCGAAAGAAACTGCCCGAGTTTGTTGACCAAAGGAATTATAGCGTCGGTGTCGAATTTTTCCGACCAGTCGGCAAATTCGATAGCGAAGAATCTTTTGACCATATCGTCCGTAATATATTCCACCACTTTCTGCCTGTAATTTCTATCAGTCAACATCGAAATCATTCCGCGCATTGTGGCGTGCGGATAGTCTAGTAAAGCCAGACAAGTAAAACGAAAAACGTGTTCCAAGCGTGGCGTCCAGTTTGCCCCGAATTGTTTTTGGAAAACTTCAATCAGCCCTTGAGTCAGTTGGAATTTAAAAAGAGGATCGACATTCGCCAGTGGATTGAAAGACGCAGGAAAATCCAGATCGGTCGGGTCAATAATGCAAACATCTTCGATGCGTTCTTTTGGAATATAATCCAGCATCGCTTCGATCACATCGCCGTGCGGATCGATCAAGCACAGTCCGTGTTTGTATGTGATATCTTGACGAAGCATCAATTCGAGAAGCTTGGTCTTGCCGACACCGGACTTTCCGATGATATAAAGATGGCGCCTTCTATCCACGCGCTTGATGCCGAAAATAAATTTCTTTTCTTCGAGAGATGCGACATAATTCGTCCGCCCAATAAAAGAAACATCTTCAGGCTTGACCTTGCCAAAAACAGGCAACTCTGGCGGCGGCGGTCCGTATTTGATTATTTGTACTCGATTCGGTTTGGGCATATATACTGATTATTTTAACACTTAATAATTGATTACTCAATCCTGAAAGTGTATGATACAAAATATGAAATTACATAGATTTATTGGCGAATACGATTTATCGAAAGAAACGGTGGAAATCATTGATCCTAAAATAATCAAGCAAATAAAGGCTGTTTTGAGGCTCGAAAAAGGCGATGAAATAATACTTTCAGACGGCAAAGGAAATGAGGCTAAAGTAACTTTGGAATTTTTATCTGCAGATAAAATTACAGGTACAGTAAATGAAATTCCAGCATTTCCAGCAAGGACTACCCTTGCTGGACGAAGGACTACCCTTGCTGGACGAGTTGTAAATTTATATTTGGCTATTTTGAAAAAAGAAAATTTTGAGTTGGCTGTGCAGAAGGCGGTGGAATGCGGAGTTTCAAGCATCACACCGATTATTACCGAACGCACGATAAAAACAGGACTGAATATCCCTCGTTTGGAAAAGATAATTTTAGAGGCGAGCGAGCAATGCGGACAGAATACCGTGCCGGAGTTGTTTGAAATTTTTGATTTTTCCGAAGCGATAGATTCGTATGCCGAAGAAAAGATTATTTTTCATACAGAAGAAAACACAAAAGACTATGCGCCAAATCCGAAAGCGGATTCAATAAATATTTTTATTGGTCCGGAAGGCGGATTTACTGAAAAAGAAATAGAACTCGCGAAAGAACGCGGTTGTGTTCCTGCATCTCTCGGCGCACTCACCTTGCGTGGCGAAACTGCCGCCATCATAGGCACTTATCGAGCAGTGCATTCGGTCTGATTTACCCCTACCCAGCCTCCCCCTATATAGGGGGAGGTGCTGAAAGCGGAGGGGGTACTAATACACTAGCCAAATGCTAGTAAACCTCCTGTTGATAGCATTTTTCGCAATATACTATTTCGGGTCTTTCAGGCGAATAATTTGTAACAATTTCTTTTTTGCACTTTGCGCAATTGCGATTCCAGAATTTGTACGGTCCCCTGCGGACAATGCGGTCTTGGTGTCGGCAATAAAAACATTTTCTTGGTATTGGAAGATTCATTTTTCGGTAAAATAAAAGCTCTTGCGCTGTGATTTTGTAATTTCTGTTGCAATCTACGCATCTTAAAATTTCATTTGTGATAGAATCCGACACATCTTTTATATAATCAGGAATATTTTCTGGCTGCATCGTTTCCTTGCCTTCTGTTTTCTGCACATCATCTTCCCATCTGAAACCTTGCACTAGAGCTTCTTCTTTGGTGAGCGGCATTCGATCTTGCGCGATTGTTTCATTATAAGCAAAAGGGGCGAGCTCGACTGGAATCATCAGTCCGTACAAATCAAGTTCTGTTAATTCTTGAATAATTTTCGTGCGCAACCTTTCATATTCTTCTCTGCTGTATTGCTTATTGAAAATACAATACTGGCCATTTTTGAGTCCATCGCAAGCTATGCAATTTTTGCAATTTTTAATGTAAAATCCGTACAAAATATCGGAACAATTTTCCGCGCCATAAGTACTTATAATATTACTGGAAAGCCCCGTGGCTACCACTTCGAGCAAGCGTTCTGATTTCGTGCCATAACCGATAGTACCCATAGAATCTTTGGCTTCTTTTGAGGAAAATAAATAACGGCAATCTTCAGCGCCGGTCACTTCAAAAGAATCTCGGACATTTTTACACTCAAAAAGATAATCGCCTGTAGAATTCACGGTCTTGATATTGTTGTTTTCGCGCATTGGAAATGATAAGGCAAATTTCTCAAATTCTTTTTTAAATTCTTGTGTTTTTTTGTAAGATCCCAAAATTTCATTTACTTTTTTCTTGTATTCTTCCGGCGACATTGGCTGATTCAGAAAATAATGCGATTTTGTATTTAAATTGACACAACCGAAACAATTGATGAGTCCGCGACAATTTTGAACAAACGCGCAATCCACCGAGCCGGTAATATTTTTACCGTAAAGAATACCGGCAGACTGCTGCACATTCACGCATTCATAGCACCTTTCAAGATTGGTGCCGAAATATATGTCGGAAGAATCTTTCCCATGGCGAACACCTCTCGAATACATCAATTCTTCCGACGGACTAGTGTTGAAAACCAGATAGCAATTTTTACATCCGCCCGCCATATTCACATATTCGCTATTTAAATTTTTCCCATCGGCCGCAGTCAGATAGAGAGTTATTTTGGGAACTTTCAAAAGTAGCTCCTGAAATTGTTCTAAAAAAGAACGACTTTCGTCATAGTCAATCGCGTAATCTCTTGGATCCCATTTTTCCGAATAAAAACAATCGTAGCAATAGACAGTGTAGGGAGATTTTGGGTGATACATCGAGATGATTCCCTTTCCGCAAAGTTTACATTTAAGTCCTGAATAAAGCGTCGTTTCGTTTCGAAACATCGCCCGCATTTTTAAACGGCAATCCGGGCAGACTTTTGGCGGCGGAACTTTCATCTTTTCGTAAAAACCCAGATCATCTTGATCTAGTACGAAATCCAACCCGCATTTTTTACAATTTTGATTCATTTGTTTTTTCTTTATTCATTCTAAAAAATACCGACTTGGTGTCATTCATCAATGTATCATAACTTCCCTCTTCGACAACTTGTCCGCGTTCCATCACCGCAATATTATCAGTATATTTCAAAGTACCCAAGCGGTGCGCAATAATTAGAAATGTTTTGTCTTTGCCATATTCTCCCAAAAGTTTCTCCATTATTTTGCCCTCTGTTTCTGAATCAAGAGAAGAAGTCGCTTCGTCTAAAATAATAATCGGCGCATTTTTGTAAATCGCTCGAGCGATGCCGAGACGCTGGCGCTCCCCGCCGGAGAGCATATATCCCTTCTCGCCAATCAAAGCATCGAGCCCTTCCGGTAATTTATTAATTACTTCTTGCAGCTGTGAAATTTCTATCGCCTGACGCAAAAGTTCCGGATCTTCGCCGCGCATCATAGTGATATTATCGCGCAAAGAGAGATTAAAAAGCTCGGTCTCTTGTAACACTACCGTTATATTACTCAAGGTTTCGTTATGTGAAATTGAATAATAATCTTTATTACCTATTTTTAATTCTCCCGACTTGAGCGCATATAATCCTAAAATAATTTTCGCAAGAGTGGACTTGCCGGAACCAGATACTCCAGCGATACCAGTCTTAGTACCTCTAGGTAAAGTTAAACTGAAATCTTGCAGTCCCATCTGCCCAGAACCATAATCCATAACTGCATTTTTAATTTCAATTTTCTGCCAATCTTTCGGAAAAGATTCATTGCCAGTTTTGATAAATTCAGTTTCCCTAAATATTGGCATCATTTGACCAATATCGGAACGAAAATCAATCACATCAGAGTGTAACTCGGTAATTTCTTCTAGAGACCGTCTAAACTTATCATTAAAATAAGTATAGTATACTAGCATCATTCCAATACTTATTGTATTTGAAAGCACAGAAGAGCCAATAAATATCAAAAAAATACCTAGACTGAGACCATTTAAAATCTGAAAAAAGCGCCATTTTAAATTGATAGCATCTGTTTTTTTTATGGCAATATCGCGCGAAAGTGTTTCTCTATTAAACACACGCCCTGTCACTGCATTCTCCCCGCCGAGAGCTTTTAAAGAAAGAATGTTGCTTGCCCCCTCCACATATGCACCGCTTGCTTTCTGATTTAACTCATTAAATTCATTACTAAAAGCAAATACTTTCTTGCTAAAAGTAAATTCTACATATAAAAATACTGCTCCATAAATAAGGAGTAAGGCAATGAACTTCCAGTCTGTAAAAAGAAAAATCAAAATGGCGCCGAAAATATTGACAATGGTTTTTAACAAATCTTTACTAAATAACTTAAGCAAGTTTCGAATTCCATCAGCGCCGGTAAAAATTCGCTGAAGTTTATTTCCCGTATTTTCTTTATTGTGCCATTCAAGTGAAAATTCTGTGAGCCGTTCAAATCCCCAAATTCTTGCTCGAGCTCGACTATGAAAACCTATCTTATTTAAGATATTTTTACTTTTCAAACGAACTAGAGAAGCTATTATATAAGTAACACTTAAAAAAATAACATAGAAATAGAAAAGATAGAGAGATTGTCCATCTTTGTAAGCATTAAAAAAATCTAAAATTTTTCCCACGATATATACGGGTACGAAATCGTAAAAGAAAATTGCTAAAAGAACAATAAAGGAAAGAGAAAATTTTAGCTTATCCTTATCTAAAAAATACCAAAATGCTTTTATTGTCTCTAGCCATGAGAAGTTTTTTGTTTTAGTTTCTTTATTCATATTTTTTCATTCTCATATTCTTGAGAATATCAGAATAGATTCTATTCTAAAATCTTTCGTAACACATCTTCCGGCACTTCTTTGGGCTTTTTAGGAATGGGGGTAGCCCCGACGCTACTGGTCGGGGTCCCGACCCCTTCGGGCGTCGGGAGCGTTGGCTTTGGAGGCACCGGAATTTCAATCTTGGGCAGTGGTACAGGTGTTGCCTCTTCTTTTTTAATTTCTTCTTTTACTTTCTCTATTTTTTCTGTAATTAATTCTTTCAATTTGCTCATATCCTCAGCGCTCGCGGCGCGGTCTTTATGCGCCGGCACAGATTCTTTCATTTTGTTTTTTAAAGCATCGAGAGAAATTGACTCAGGGAGTTTTACTGTGGGTGTTGGCAGAACAATTTCTTTTTTGGGCTCTAGTGTCGGCGCTGGTACTGGAGTGATTTTTTCCGCTTCGGCTTTAAGTGTTTCATTTAGAATTTCCTTTAAGGCGGTATTCTCTCCTCCTGTTGTACGAGTAGGTTTGATTGGTTTCTTGGGGACAAATGGCTTTGCGGGAGACTTTTGGAAAACTTTTTTAATTACCCCCAAAACGCCAGATTTGCCGATTGAAGATGATGAACCTGAGTGTGGATCTACCCTCTCTGGGTGCCTGTTTTCTTCTTCTATATGACCTGCGTCTTTGCGTGTAAATTCTATACCTAGATCAGCAAGAGGTTTATAAAAAGTGGTCTCATCGTGCTTGATTTGATTTTCAGAATTCTTCTCCACCTTCACCTCGCCAGACTTTATTTTAGCAATACAATCTTTGCAATAAACCGCCCTGCCCGGATCTGGCTTAAAGGGCACCGTCGTCTCTTTTTTACAAAGCGAACAAACCGCCGGAAATTTTTCTATAGCCCCGCTGCCGGTGTTTGTATCATCACCTAACGACATTCCGCTCCAATCATTTATTTCCCTTTCCACCACTTCTTTTGGTCTACAATAAAGCGCGCGCGAAGATCTAATCACCTCTTCTTCTACTTGCTTGTCTCCCCCCTTCACCAAGGGTGGCAAGGTTTTAGCCGAAAAAGGACGGGAAGTCACGCCATCAATCATTAGCTTCAGGTAAATTTTGTAGTTTGGAAGATTCACAATATCTTGCGGAGTAAATTCCGGCTCAAATTCGCTCTCTAGAAATTCCGCATCATCAGCGCCAACTCGAAAAATGATCGTCGTGCCGACGTTGCCAAAAACAGCGTCACGCACAGCCGAACTTTTGTCCACCACCAGCTGAGCAGTATATTGGTGAGCCACCGTCAAGTTCAGTCTGTATTTTCTAGCTTCTGAAAGAATGCCGGCGAAAGCATCGGTCACAAAATTTTGAAATTCGTCGACAAATAGATAGAAATCTTTACGGGATTCTTCCGGAATACGCACGCGCTCCATCGCGGCAAGCTGAATTTTGGTAATAATCATTCCGCCCAAAAGAGCTGAGTTGTCTTCACCGATGCGCCCTTTGGATACATTCACCAAGAAAATTTTCCCCTCGTTCATCATATCGAAAATGTTTATCGTGCTCTTGCTTTGGCCGACGACATTGCGAATTATGGAAGTGGAAAGAAATTGCCCGACTTTGTTTTGAATCGGAGCGATGGCTTCATTTCGGAATTTATCCTGCCATGCTTCGTACTCGTGCACCCAAAAAGCTTTGATGACCGGATCTTTCAAATTTGAAATAATTTTCTGGCGATAATCTTTGTCGACAAGCATACGCGGTATGCCGAGGAGAGTCGTCCCCGGAGTGTCGAGCAACGCCAAAATGCAGTTGTTTAAAATGTATTCCATTCGCGCGCTCCAAGCGTTCGCCCAAATTTTAGTGAAAATTCCCATCAGCCCCGAAGCCACCAAATGCTTGTATTGAGGATCAATCAATTCTAAAACATTAAAACCGATGTGATGATCGGTGTCGGCGGGATTGAAATAAATCACATCTTTCATTCGATACGACGGAATCGCCGAGAGAATCGCTTCGACATTTTCGCCGTGCGGATCGACAAGACAAACCCCATCGCCGTTTTTGATGTTCTGGATAATCATATTGAACATCAGCACGGACTTACCGGTACCGGACTTTCCGAGAATATAAACATGCTGGCGCCTGTCTTTGCGCTTGATGCCAAAAAGCTGATTCTTGTCCCGATAGGTGGTAATTCCAAGATAAGTAATCTCTTTATTTAAAGGCAATTCGGGTAAGTCCATATAACACTATTTTACAATAAAACAAGTAAAACTAAAAGCCCTTTCTTGTTTTGTGTTGTATTAAATAAAGAAAGTGTTAACATTGTATTGAATTATGAAAA
The DNA here is from genome assembly GCA_964354935.1 of uncultured Candidatus Saccharibacteria bacterium. GTDB lineage: Bacteria > Patescibacteriota > Minisyncoccia > Phycocordibacterales > UBA9973 > UBA9973. The sequence goes on along the minus strand of CAYHBT010000003.1, from coordinate 51,494 downwards.
CAAAGTTCCTGCCACAAGACCCGTCTGAAAGACGGGTCTTGTTAAGAACATTGTTAGTTATGGCCATTACATCCGTAGCAATGGCCATCGTGTCGGCTTTGTTTCCTATCCCAAGATAGGAGCAAGCCGGCAGTCGGAAACGGGAAAAGAGCACCTATGCCCTTCCCCCGTTTATTTATTTCTCCCTGTTCAACACTGAGGGTTGAACAATTTTATTTCTTCTCGCCTTCTGGTTTCTCGCCTTCTTTGAATTCCGCATCTTTTACTTCGGCTGGTTGTTCCTCGGGGGCCGAAGGTCCTGAGCTTGCCGAAGGATTACTTTTTGCCATCGCTTCGCCTATTTTAGACATTTCGGCAGAAAGTTCTTCGGTTGCTTTTTTTATCGCTTCGCCGTCCGTACCGTCTTTCACGCCTTTGAGCGCAGTGATTTTTGCATTCACGCCGTCTTTTAATCCGGCATCAATCTTGTCACCCGCGTCTTTCACCGCTTTTTCGGCAGTGTAGATATTCATCTCCGCTGTGTTTTTCAGATCAATAACTTCCTTTTTCTTTTTATCTTCCTCTGCATGAAGCTCCGCATCCTGTTGCATCTTTTTAATATCTTCGTCTTTGAGTCCGGAGCTTGCTTCTATTTTGATAGATTGACTTTTGCCAGAAGCTTTATCTTTTGCGGCAACATTCAAAATGCCGTTCGCATCGACATCGAAAGAAACTTCAATCTGCGGCATACCGCGAGGAGCCGGTGGAACGCCGTCCAAAATAAATCGTCCAAGAGAACGGTTGTCCGAAGCCATCGGGCGCTCACCTTGCACGATATGAATCTCCACAGATGTTTGATTGTCTGCCGCGGTAGAAAATGTCTGCGACTTGCTGGAAGGAATAGTCGTATTTCTTTCGACTAATTTTGTAGCGACACCGCCGAGAGTTTCGATACCCAAAGATAGCGGAATGACATCGAGCAAGAGCACATCGCGCACATCTCCGGCAAGCACACCCGCCTGCACCGCAGCGCCGAGGGCGACCACTTCGTCCGGATTGATAGACATATTCGGCTCCTTGCCGAAAAGTTCTTTGACCGCCTGCACAATTCTCGGCATTCTGGTCTGCCCGCCGACCATAATTATTTCATCTATTTCATTCATTTTGAAAGGCGAAGCCGCTAACGCACGCTTGGTGATTTCAATCGAGCGGTCAATCAAATCTTTGGTGAGAGATTCGAGCGTGGCACGAGACATTTTCATAAGCAGATGCTTTGGTCCAGTAGCGTCTGAAGTAATGAACGGGATATTTATTTCCGATTCAATAGTAGTGGAAAGTTCGTGCTTGGTTTTTTCCGCCGCTTCACGCAATCTCTGATGCGCGAGAGGATCCTTGGTCACATCAATGCCGGATTCTTTTTTGTATTGTTCAGCAATCCATTTGACGATGATTCGGTCAATGTCGCCTCCGCCCAAGTGGCTATCTCCATCTATCGACTTCACTTCTATCACATCACTGCCTATTTCGAGTACAGACACATCGAAAGTTCCTCCACCGAAGTCGTAGACCACTATTTTTTCATTTTTCTTTTTATCAAAACCATAAGCAAGAGCGGCGGCCGTAGGCTCGTTGATAATTCTTTTCACATCAAGTCCTGCGATTGCTCCCGCGTCCTTGGTCGCTTTTCTCTGCGCGTCATTGAAATACGCCGGCACGGTGATGACAGCTTCGGTGATTTTTTCTCCGAGCTTCGCTTCTACATCTGTTTTTATTTTTTGCAAAATCATCGCGGAAATTTCTTCCGGCCGGTAAAATTTGTCCGTCATTTTCACTTTCACTCCTCCACCGTCTGCAACTTCAATTTTGAAAGCCGTCGTCGTCTTGTCTTTTTGCACTCCCGCGTCGTCAAAGCGATGCCCCATGAATCTTTTGATTTCCGCAATCGTATTTTCCGGATTAGTAATCGCCTGCCTGCGAGCGAGTAACCCCACGAGACGGTCGCCATTTTTGGCAGTCGCCACCACCGAAGGCGTCGTGCGATTGCCTTCGATATTTTCTATAATCTTCGGTGCTCCGCCTTCAATGACAGCAACCGCCGAATTTGTTGTACCCAAATCTATACCTATTATTTTAGCCATATGTTTATTGGTTATTTTTATAATTTACTTATATTTCGCGACCACTAAAAACTTGTATAACAAGAGTATATATGATAGGCTATAGACATGTCAAGTAATTCCAAAAAAATTCTGAAAAAACTAGCTGAAAGACCGGCAATTTCTGTCGAAGAATTGAAAGATAATGAGAATAAGAATGCAAAAACTTCTTATGCATTAGCCCGCGCGCTGAAAAACTTGGTAGAAGGCGGTTGCGCTGAAATTATTAAATCAGAAAGGCAAAATTACGCAAAAATCACGGCTCATGGAAAAACTAAATTAAACGCGATGACACTAGACAATGAAGATGCGCTGGTTCCGCAAACTTGGGACGGATTTTGGAGAATTATTTTGCTTGATTTGCCGGAAGACAGAAAAAGCGAACGCGAAAGCCTGCGCTATCTCCTGAAAAAAGCCGGCTTTGTCTGCCTGAAAAATTCCGCATGGATTTCTCCCTTCCCTTTCGAGCACCTCTTTACCAATATAAAAAAAGATTTGGGGCTGACAACCGAAATGATGATATTGGTCACCGAACACATCGACGAAGAAAGTAAAAAAGTCTTATTTGAAACTTTTGGGAAATAGAAACTTTTTCTTGGCATACTTTTTGAACCGTCACATAATTTTCTGACTGAAAATTTGTTCCTTCTCGCGCCGCCGCGCTGCGAAAGACGCTTCAAAAAGTACGCCTGCGACAAGTTTCTAGTAAACCTCTTGCTGGTAACATTTCTCGCAATAAACTTTTCCGGCAAACTCCGGCGGGTAGCAGGTTTCAAATTCAGTTG
>CAYHBT010000003.1:29783-48474 GCA_964354935.1 uncultured Candidatus Saccharibacteria bacterium | reverse complement strand
AAAAATTCTCCATACTCCCCTGTTTTTTGCATATGCTCAATAATTTTATTCTTCAAAATTTCATACTCCGCTTTCAGATATTTTTTATTTAAAATCATATACTCGCCCTTTTTTACGCTGACACAGCCGAACAAATTCTGGCTGTTTTGGCAGGTGTCGGAATATTGCAGATTCATATTGTCATAACAAAGATGGCAGAATTGACAGTTGGCAAGACGAGTGCAGCCTTGAAGTTCATAGCAAAGTTCTAACTTGTATCCGGTATGGTAGACATCAAAAGTATCTTTAATTTCCGTGGACGAAAAAACATACTTACAATCCTCCGCTTCGTCCACTTCAAAAGATTGAGTAACATTTTTACAGTCAAAAATCATACTGCCGACTGAATTAACATTCCTTTCGCTAACCACATAACGATGAATAGAACTCTGTTCTAATAGATCTGTAAATTCCTGATTTAATCCTTCTCGGACAACAAAAGAAGACATCTCACATTCTTTCATTTTTTCTAAATAAACTTCTCGAGTGTACTGCTTATTTTTAAAAACATAACTTTTATTTCTTAAATTGGAAGACATAAAACAGTTGTTGCACCCGTGACAATCATAACAATACAGACAGTTAGAACAATCTTTCAGAAAAAGACTGTATTGGCATTGATAACAGGAACGGGAATTGATAGTTTCGTAAAGTCGTTCGCCTTTATCGTAAATATAACTACAGTCCATACAATCCCGCGACTTCATCGTCCAAGTGCTGTAAAAAATACTCTCGCTACCCCAAGAACAAAAAGATAAATAAACATTCTTATTGTCGCCCGAATGATTGGTGTATTCTGAATTTACGCTATTTTTATTTAGAAGAGCCATACGAGGCACTTCTTTTTGCAATTCGGAAAACTGTTCAAAAAATGGTCGCAAAGGAATACTGAAATCAAAATCCCGCCCATACTGGCTAGCGTCCCAGCCATCGCCCCACCAGCACTCATTGCAATATACTTTGTAGGGCTTGTTTGAAGAATAAATAGTCACCGTGCTTTTTCCGCACAAGTCGCAATTTCTCCTATACAGTGTCCGCTCATTCCTCCAAGCCCCGCGACGCCTCTGACGGCATTTCGGGCACCATGTCGGCGCTGGAATTTTCCCACCGCAGGCGGATGAAATTTTTTCGTAAAAATTAAAATCTTCGGCTTCTATTGTGAAGTCTTTTTGGCAGTTTTTGCATATTCTTTTTTCACTTTGATTATTCATTTTCTTTTACATATACGCTATAGCTGATATGTGTATTAGGCGATATTTTGCTTATAGCACTCCTCGCAAGCAATTTTATTATATCCCCACTCGGGCGGATAATATGCCATTATATCACTCTCACAGAAAGTGCATTTGTGAGGATAGCTTTTTAAAACAGCGGTTTTTCTTGCCCTTTTTAACATTCGTAAATCGAAATGAACTCTGGGCAGAGCAAAACCTTTTCTTGTGTGCAACTCATACTCCGCAGGAGATATATTAAATCTATACTTTGTTTCCGGACAAATGAGAGCCTGAGAAGAAATATTTTTATCAGTTTCAAAAACACTGTCGGGTAAAAGAAATGAAGACATGCCATCGCTTGAAGATAAATCCTCATCTGACCAATATCCGCCGCGCTTTACAACTTCTTCTCTTGTCATATCTGGGAAATAAATAACCCCTGTGGAAAGATTATAATATCCCAGACCCATAGAATAAGGCGGAAATTTGCCATATTCTCCCCGCTTTTCCATATCCTCAATAATTTTGCTTTTTAAAATTTCATATTCTTCCTTGGAATACTGCTTATTTAGTATACAATACTTTTTCTTTCTAAGTCCGACACACCCAAAACAATATTCGCATTCAATGCACAGGTCTAAATATTCGGAATATCTGGCATTTGACCAGATAGAATGTTTAAGACTATAACCTCCACTCGGACAGCTGTTATTGCCCGAAACTTCCGTATACAAAGTACAAAATGAATCTATGGAATCTTTCACTGAGACACCTCGCAACAAATTCCGGCAGTTTTGAGAGTCGTCTAGAGAAAAACAATTCTTACACTTATCACAATTTGTCATGTGGTTGCCGGTGGAATCAGTCGTTCTCAGATTAAAAGTTTCGCGATGAACAGCGTTATTTTTCAATATATTTTCAAGCTCTTCTTTCAAAATCTGAACATTTTTGTATGAATCCAGTTTTATTTCTTTTATTTCTTTCTCATAATCTTCTTTGGTAAATTGTTTATTTCTTATACAAAATTGTTTATTGCGCAAGTTGTAAGACATAAAGCAATTTTGGCAGTTGCGGCAGTCGAAAAGGAAATAGGAATCTATGCAGTCTTTGGAATTTTCAGAGAAATTCAGATTAAAGGAATTGTGACATGCCAAGCAATCATAGGAATTTTGTAAATTAAAACAGTACACAATATCCGAAGAATCTTTTGTGTCCATGACCCTATAGCTATAGTTTAAATTTTCACAACGAAGCACAGACCTCGTTAAATAACAATTTTTGGATTCCCAAACATCATCGGACCAGTCGCAATTAGTGTTGTTTTCTCCTGCTTGATGCGGACGAGGAACTTTTTCTTGAAGTTCTTTCATTTGTTCAAAAAAAGAGCGAGATGAGTCATACTCCCGCCCGAAAGGCATGGGATCCCAGCTGTCTCCCCACCATTCGTGAGATTTGTAGATAGGATAACGGAAATTGTTCGGCAGAACAGTTATCAAACTTTCTCCGGATAAATCTGATACCCCTTTTCTGAATTTTCCAAAAACCCAAAATGCAGCATATTGTTTCAGCCGACAAAAAAAACATATCTCGGGAATTTTTAAACCCACTTTTTCGTATAAAATCAAATCGCCTTCATCTATAGTGAATTCTTTTTCGCAATCAGTACAAATTTTATTTAGCGGACTCTTGGAATTCATACACATTTACCCTCGCAGGACGCATCACGCGCTCGCCGAGCTTGTAGCCTTTTTGGATTACGATTGCGACGGTATGATCAAGTTCTTTTTTATCTATTTGCACCATTTCCACCGGCTCGTGAATGTTTGGGTCAAACTTTTCACCGACAACACCCACGGATTTGACTCCATATTCTTCAAAAATAGTGTTCATCTGTCCGTAGATGTATTCCACGCCACGACGCCAATTTTCGTCGACTTTTTCCCATGCTTCTTTGTTTGCAAAAGCCATATTGAAACTGTCCGCCACGCCTAAAAATTTAGAGAGTATCCTCTCGCGCATCGATTCGGAAAGCATCGCCTTTCTGGTGTCTTCATCTTTTTTGTAATTAGCAAAATCCGCCCGCTCTTTCTGCCAACCGGTCAGATATTCTTCTTTTTCTTTTTTAGCAACCTTCAAATCCTCCCGAAGTTTCTTGAGAGTTTTCTTTAAATCCTCCTCGCCATCTTCGTTGAATTCATACTCCAAAACTTCAGAATCGGATTCTGGTTTTGGTTCAGTATTTTCAGGCTCCCCGCCTTCCGGACGGGCAGGTTTTTTGATTTCCTCGTCAGACATAACCCTATCTTAGCATAAATTTATTGTGTTTCAATCACTTCTATATCTTTCTGAATTTCTTCAGCAATTTTCATCGCGCCATCGGCGTAAAAAGTGTGCGGGGAATTAGCAGATCCAGAAAAATATATCATCGCCGCTTTCCGTTCCCCCGCAGAAGTTTTTGATTTTGCTCCGGCATCGCTCAAAAATAATCCAGCGGCAAGAAAAGCATCTTTGGTATCCCAAGGATCAGCCGGTTTTTTTGTAATATTTTCTATTTTCTTTTCATAAAGCACCCAAGTCGAAGGAATAAAATCCGCAGGACCCATCGCTCCTCCCCAACCAAAACTCATCGGACAAGTGACCAGCGTTTTCAAAGGATCTTTGCCTAATTCTTTAGTGATTTTCAAAAAAGGAGGTACATCTCTAGTCGGGTGCATAGTCTTTGGTCTAATTAAATTATCGGTAACTCTGATTCCATCACCGGTTTTGGTATTAGTTAGATAACACATATCAAATTCTTCCAATGCCAATTCTTCCTGTAATATGGCAAGCAAAAAGGCCGGTCTGATTTTGGTCAGCTCAGACACATAATTTGCCATATCTAGAGCCTCCGCGAAAGTGACAGATTCAGCCTGTAATAATTTAAAGGTTTTCGCTTTGATTTTATCGGCTTCGGTGATTTCTTTTTCTTCAACTACATCAGAAATAAAATTCTCTGCTATGCCTGCTTTTAAATCAATCGAAGGAACAATGGCAATTTTGTTTTGGTTATTGAAATATATTCCTCCACCGACTGACAAAATTATCAGAAGTGATAAAAAGATAAAAAGTTTTCTAAGCATTCAATGAATTTAGCACAAAAAATCCCCTTCGGAAAGGGGATTTTTTGTTATCTCTTAGACCACTGTGGAGCCTTTCGAGCTTTTTTGAGTCCGAATTTTCGGCGTTCTTTGGCGCGAGGGTCGCGTTTTAGAAAACCTAAATCTTTTAGTCCGCCGCGCAGTTCTGCATCTGATGCCACCAGCGCTCGAGAGAGCCCGTGACGAATCGCTTCCGCTTGGCTGTGCACTCCTCCGCCCATTACACGCACTTCCACGCTCCACTTTTTAGTATTGCCAGTCGGTAGGCCCTTGCCCATAGGATCTAAAATCAGCCGGCGTTCGCCTTCTGTTTTGAAATAATCTTTTGCGTCTTTGCCGTTTACAACGAAGCTAGCCTTGGAAGCTTCGGAAATTCGCACGCGAGCAGTCGAAGTCTTTCTTCGTCCGATAGCCTCTATGTATTTTTCTGTTGATTTTTCCATTTTTGTTTTACCCCCTCCTCTCCTCCCCCTACATAGGGGGAGGCTGGGTAGGGGTACTAATCCGTTATTGTTAAATGTTTCAACATCGTTCTTCGTAATTTATTTGAAGGCAACATCTGGTAAACCGCAAGCTTGATAAGCTCTTTAAATCCCATTTTCTCGGATGTCTCCGCGCCCTTGATGACGCGAAGCCCGCCCCGAAGACCTGAATATCGAGTATGGAAAATAGTCTCTAATTTTTTAGAAGTGATGCGAAGCTTGGAAGCGTTGACGACTTGGACCGGGAAACCGCAATATTTATTTCGCTCAAAAGAAGGTTTATTTTTGCCCATTAGAGATATCGCTGCTTCAGAAGCTACCCGTCCGAGGGTTCGTCCGCTTGCATCTACAGTTTTTGTTATTGTTGCTTCTTTTGTCATTGCATTTTTCATACTAAACTATTGTTACAAATTACACAAACTCTATAATCGCCATCTTTGCACCGTCGGACTTTCTGGCGCCTAATTTCAAAACTCGGGTGTATCCGCCTTTTCGGTCTGCATATTTTGGGGCAATTATTTCAAAAAGCTTTTTCACTTCCGGTCGGCGATTCATAAGCTTTGCAATCACCAATCGGCGAGTCGCTATATCTCCTTTCTTGGCTTGAGTGAGTAACTTCTCGATGAAAGGACGCAATTCTTTAGCCTTAGGCTCTGTCGTCTTTATTTTACCGCGCACGATTAAATTGAGCGCGAGAGTGTTGATGAGCGCTTTTCTCACTTTTCTAACTCTGCCGAATTTTCTTTTGTTATTTCCGTGTCTCATAAAATAATTAGGTTCTAATTTCTAGGTGCTAGTGTTAGTCCTTAAGGTTAAGGCCAAATTTTGATAATACTTTCTTGATTTCGGAAATTCCTTTTTCGCCGATGCCTTCGACTTCAAGCAAATCTTCCCGCTTTTTTCTAGCAAGCCCACCCAATGTGCGGATATTAGCGCCGGTCAAAGCATTCAAAGTCCTAGTAGAAAGATCTAGGCTGTCAGTGCGAGTCTTCAATATATCGGAAAAATCAGCTCCCTTTTTCTCTTCAGCACTTCCTTCTGTGGCATCAACTTCTTTCGATTTTTCTTTTTCAATTTTCACTTCTTCTTCCGGCTCTTTGAAATCAACAATAGCCTTGAGTTGATAAATCATAATTTCAATAGAACGAGAAAGCGCTTCGCGTGGAGACAAAGTCCCATCTGTCTCGATTGAGATTCGGAGACGATTGTGATTGGTCTTATCTCCAACACGCATATTTTCGACTTCATAAGATACTCGGCGAATCGGAGTAAATATGGCATCGACGGCAATAGTGCCCACATCGACTTTCTCTTTTTGTAAAGCTTCCTTGGAAATAAATCCGAGACCTTTTTCAATTCTCATTTCTACATTCAAATTTACTTTGCCTGTGACTTCTACGATGTGTAAGTCTCCATTTAAAATTTCGACTTGACCGCCAGTCTTGATATCTTCAGCTTTGACATCTTTTGGACCTTTGATGGAAAGAGTCACGGTCTGAGGCTCGTCGGAAAGCATTTTGAAACGAATCTTTTTTAAATTCAAAATCATCACTATTACATCTTCTTTTATTCCGTCCAAAGTTTGGAATTCATGGCTAACACCGTCAATCTTAATCGACGTGACGCTGGCGCCCGGCAATGAAGAAAGTATTATCCTTCTCAAGGAATTTCCCAAAGTGTGTCCGTATCCTGGATACAGACCATCTATTTCAAATACTCCCTTGTTTCCTTCCTCGACTACAATGCGAGGTTTGGAAGGCATAACGATTTTATATTCAGGCATAAATATTTTTTATAAAAAATTAATAATAAAATTAAAAACAATTATCTGCTGTAAAATTCAAGTACAGCATTTAAATCAATAAATCCCTCAGTATTTTTTGGTTTATCTAAAATTTTACCCTCCAAGACGCCAGCATCAAAAGTAACCCAAGCTGGAGGATTGTAGTCTTTTAGTTTCGTTATTATGTTTTCAAAAATCTTTTTTCCTTTCGAACCTTCACGAATCTTCACGATGTCTCCGGATTTTAATTCAAATGAAGGAATGGTGACTCGCTTGTTGTTTACAATAAAATGACCGTGAGAGACCATTTGTCGACAAGCTCGACGGCTCGCGCCGAGACCCATTCTATAAATCGCATTGTCGAGACGGAGCTCAAGTCCTTCAAATAATCTTTCGACAATGCCGGAACTTTTAGCCAAAGAAGCCTTTTTGACATAGTTTGAGAGTTGTCGTTCAGAAATTCCGTAAGAAAAACGAATCTTCTGCTTTTCTACAAGCTGTGCTCCATACTCGCTCAGAGCTTTTGGGCGTCGCGCGCCCGCTAGAGCCATTTTTCCGGTCGTAGCCGAAAACTTGGCAGTCTGACATTTGTCATAAACACCTGGACCCAATCTTCTGCAAATTTTAAATTTTGGTTTTGATATCATAAAATTATTAAAAATTAAACTCGTCTTGGCTTCTTGGCTTTTGGACCATTGTGAGGTACAGGAGTCGCATCAGCTACAGAAGTAATCTCAATACCGTGAGCCATAAATGCTCTAATCGCAGGTTCCCTGCCAGAACCGACTCCGAGAACCACAACATCCGCATCTTTAACTCCAAGTATTTCAGCTTTACCGCCAATGACATCGCCCACCTTAGAAGCAGCAAAGGGCGTGCCTTTCTTCGCGCCCTTGAATCCTAGACTGCCTGCACTTGACCAAAATAAAGTATTACCCATCTTGTCCGCAAAAAGCACCTTGGTGTTGTTGAAGGTGGCATCAATATGAAGAACTCCGGAAACTACTTTCTTCTTGGGAACCTTGGGAGCAGCCTTTTCGGCCTCCGCCCCTGCGATAATTTCCTTTTTTACTTCTTCCGATTCAGTTGTAGTTTTGGTTTTACTCATTTTTATGTTTTGCTTTCTTTTCTCTTACCTGATGCCATAGTCTTGCGAACATTACCCCTCACGGTTCTGGAATTTGTCTTGGTTCTCTGTCCGCGCACTGGTAATCTTTTCATATGACGAATACCTCGATAACTTTTTATATCTTTCAATCTTTTAATGTTTGCTGACATTTCTCTCTTGAGATTTCCTTCAATTGGAATTGCTTCAATCATTACGCGAATTTTATTCTCTTCGTCTAGAGTTAGATCTTTTGCTTTACGACCGCGATCAATTCCGACTTGATCTAAAATCTTTCGAGCTTTTGGAATACCAATACCATAAAGGCAAGTGAGCCCAATCTCGAGTCTTTTTTCGTCTGGCACTGTAATTCCAAGAATTCTCATAATTATTGTTTTTGTTTATGCTTTGGATTAGAGCAAGTTATTCTTAAATGCCTCTGGCGTCTAACCATTTTGCAATTATCACAAATTTTTTTTACCGCCGACTTAATTTTCATATAATATTAAAATCTAATATAACAAAAGAAAAACAAGGAAAAAACCCTTATTTTTCAATATATTTATGTTGTTAAAACCATAATTGAACAGTAAGTAATATAATACACCATTATAGAAAAAATTACAACCTCTTGACTATTCTCCCTTTCCCTCCATAGGGATCAAGAACGACTTCGACCGAATCTCCAATTAAAACTTTAATCCTGTGCATACGCATTTTCCCGCCAAGATATGCCAGAATTTCTTTCTCACCATCCGGATTTTCAAGCATTTTATCTTCTATTTTAACTCTGAATAAGGTGGAAGGCAAAGCTTCGGTAACAACTCCTCTTGCCATCGGCAATTTTTCATTTTTTGAGTCACTCATGTGTGGAATGTAATTATATTAAAAAATAAAGCTAGTGTCAAATTTACACTGGACACAAAAATAACCACTTATTTCGGTTTATTAACAATTAATTTTATGTGTCTAGATTTATCTGGTAAAGACATTTTCCAAAATGGACTAATCTCTAAATCGGCAGACTCAATATTTGGATATTTTAGAAGAATTTGTTTAAAATCTTTTTTGGATTTACCCACAAGGTCGGAAACAAATTTATTCTCGTCTAATTTCCAAACGACTCTAGCAGAACCTTTTAAGTTGAAATCGATCTTCTTCACATCGGCAAACGAAATGTTTTCTTTGTGAGCAAGCGTAAAAGTCAAATCTCTAATATTGTCGATAGACACCGGACTGCCGTCGTAATCTTTAATATTTTTTTCCGCAATTTTCTTTGTCAATTTGGCTTCATCGAATAGAAAACCATAAAGTGTACCCCTGATTTTCATTGGCAACATCTTGTCTTTAGAAGATGCAAAATCTATATTACTTTCATTAATATCTAGAAAAACTCCATCTTTAAACAAAATAAACCCTTTTGGTATTTGGTCGGCCGCTTTCTTGAAAAGCTTTTGCTCTAAAATATTTTTTAAGTCATTTTGAGCACTTTCCTTTTGAACATCGGAAACAAACGGCACTTTGCCTATAAGCCCGCCAGATATCGAACCCTTGGATCTCGCATAAAATTTGGTATATTTAGGCGTTCCCTTGAAACCGAAAATAGTAAAATCAAGAGGTCCGCTATTGTATTCTCCACCCGCTTCTGCGCCGTAAATATCAACTTCAATAGATCCCGGCTCACTGCCTTTCATTCCCGGAATGATTATTTGTTTTTTTGTTTTATAAATTTTTCCGTTAGAACCCTCAAGCCGTGTATCGATAGACAAAAGCTGATTGGCAGAACTAAAAGTATTATAAATAACAACTATCCCTTCTGCTTTTTTTATTACATCTTTTTCTTCTTTGGCTTCTAATGTTTTTTCTTCTTCTCCTGAAAGTACTATCAAATCAAAAGGAAGGACTTCTTCTCCACTGTTTTTGCTTGCAGACAAATTTTCGTTTAAAATTGCATTCACCGTTTTGGGATTCACTGTCACCACCACCTTAAGAAAAAAATAGGACAGCGCGAAAAGGAAAAATAAAACAGATACTGCAGCCACCAACCAAAACATATATCTGCTTTTGTGTGTCTGCTGTGACGGCTTTATGCTTTTCTCAGTCGGAAGAATTTCTCTCTGTTCTCTTTGAATAGGTTCTTTGCGACGCACTTCCATCACCTGCGCTTTTGGAGATACGGAATGTTTTATTTTCACATCTTGAAGTAAATTTTTAGGCATAATATTTTATACTTTATTAAACGCATCGTACTCGGCATAACGAACAGAATTTATTAAAAAACGATTAGTGTATATGGCGCCAATTATGAGAAAAGGATTACGAATAACATTTTCTTCAAAAGTCGCTAAGCCATGAAAAACTTCCGCCCCCAAAGGAATAATAGAAAATTTGGATTCCGTTAAGGTGTATTGATTAAATTGTTCAGTTTTAATTGTTTCAGAAAAAAAATCAGTTAGGTCTTTATCAACCGTCAAGTAAATAGTCGAAGGTACGGAGATGTCATTGGATAGATTAGAAAGGGATTCTTGAAATTTCATAAGCCATTCTTTTCTTAATTTACTTATAACAAGATTGAGTGTATTCGCTACTGGTTCTGCGGCATGTCCGTCCTTAAAAAGAGAAATGTATGATTTTGCTTCTGCAAGCGAACAATGCAAAGCAGATGCTACTCCACGCACAATAAAACTGATACCGAGAGGAAAAGAAATCGATTCGCGTAAAATGTTCTTTTTGGTCATTGATATATCTGTAATTTCTCCACCGATACTAATTAAAAGAAAGTTCTCACTAAGTGGATACATATCACGCACGACCGCAAAAGAAGACAGAGCGAAAGAAGAAAACTTTATTTCTTTGAAATGGAAACGTTTTTGGATTATCTCTTCTACATTATTCAATATTTGCCCCCCACACATTGATATAAAAACAGTCATTTCGAGCTCTTTTATTTTTTGATTTAAAGGGACCGGCGTCTCATAGCCATTTAACATTGTCCTAATGTTCTTAAATTCGATTAATCGGACCGGCACACTAGAATGTAAATATTTTGCTAAATGTTCTTCTTCAAATAAAGCCACCTCTTTCTGAAGAAGCTCTTCAGCTAGTTTTGAACTGAACACAAACGGCGTATTTTTTTTAAGCCCAATGATTCTTGTTTGAGAGACATACCAAAGCGGAGAAAGAACACAAAAGATGGCTTCCGGTGCGCCGACTCTAGCATCATAGATGCGTTTTGCAACAATCTCCAAAGTTTTTAAGGTCGAAGATAACAACTGTTCAGCTTCAATATTATCTTCTAAGGATATCAACTCAGAAGTAGAGAAAATTATTTTGGGAATTCCTGACTTTTTAGCCCAAAAAAGCGATCCTCCCACAAAAGAAGACCCAACATAAAAAACCAACACTAATTCGTCTCTCTGTTTATTCCACGAAAAAATTCCCATTAAGGTAATTATACCATAGGTGAATTATATGAGTACAGCTTTGATGCGTCTAATCCCCTGCGCCACCGCTTCTTCTTTTTGGATTTTAAAAGTTCCCAATTCTTTGGTGTTCGCAATATGTGGACCGCCGCAAAATTCTTTGGAAATTGGATTGCCATTTTTATCTTCAATAAAGTAGACAGAAACAGTCTCTGGGTACTTTGCGCCGAATTCCATTTCTGCGCCAAGTTTTTCTGCTTCTTTTAAAGGCATTTCTTTGCGCACGACATTGAGCCCTAATTTTATTTTATCATTCACCCAGTCTTCCACTTTTTTCTTTTCTTCGTCAGTTAGTTTATGGTCGCAAAGAAAATCTATGCGCAATCGCTCTTCGGTGATATTGCTTCCTCTTTGTTTTATATTTTTATCGACAATTGCCTGAAGTCCCGCAAGTAATAAATGATGCGCTGTGTGCAGTTTAATAGTTTTTTCGTTGTGATTGGCAAGTCCACCCTTGAACATTCCCGCGGAGGCAGTACGGGATTTTTCCTCATGCTCTTTTAGGGCTTTTTTAATTTCTTCTTCATCGACTTTGAATCCAAGCTCTTTTGCGACATCAACCATCAGATCAATCGGGTTTCCGTATGTCTCAAAAATATTATAGATGTATAGACCAGAAGCAGTTTCTTTATCCTTTAATATAGGCAAACTTCCTTTTTTCTTCACAGCTCCCAGTTTGGCCGCTTCTAAGTCTGAACGATATGTCTCAATGCCGTCTAGCGGTTTTTGAAACAACTTTTCTTCTTCTTTTATGATCGAAATAATCTGCTCTGATTTTTCTTTTATCTCCGGATAATTTTTTTCATAAATTTCAGATATTATCGGAATGAGTTCAATCCAAAAATTGAGAGACAATTCGGAAGTGAAAGCTTTGGTAAAAACTCTGCGCAGAAGACGACGTAAAATATAGCCACGACCAGTATTTCCCGGCGTCACGCCGTCGGTGATAATAAATACTGCGGTGCGAAAATGGTCGGCGATAATGCGGGCAGAACGCAGATCATAATTTTCGCTTTTTTCTTTGATTAAATTCATCATTCCGCTGAATAAATCAGTCTCAAAAACATTATTTTTGCCCTGTATAACCGCGACGACTCTTTCGAGACCGGAACCGGTATCTACATTTTGATTCTTGAGTTTGTTAACTATTTTTCCCTTTTCGGAAAGATATTCCATAAACACATTGTTCCAAATCTCTACAATTTTTTGTTCATCATCCGCTTTCAAATACTCGTCTAGGGTCATTCCTTTGTCTAATTTGCCAGTGAGATCATAAAACATTTCCGTGTCCGGCCCGCAGGGACCATTGTCTCCGGCCGCCCACCAATTTTTTTCTTTGGGTCTAAAATAAATTCTCTCTCCCGTCACATTATTTTTTTTAAATATTTCTCCCCAGATTTTTGCGGACTCAATATCTCGCGAAGCATTCTCATTGCCTTCAAAACAAGTGACATATAATCTCTGCGGATTAAGTCCAAACCCTTCAGCCTTTGAAGTCAGAAGCTCGTAACTCCAATTAATAGATTCTTTTTTCCAATAATCTCCCAGCGACCAGTTGCCGAGCATTTCAAAAAATGTCAGGTGTGTGGCATCGCCGACTTCATCAATATCATTTGTTCTTATGCATTTTTGAGAATCTGCCAAGCGCGTGCCCATTGGATGCTTTTGCCCAAGCAGATACGGCACCAAGGGCTGCATACCGGCAGTATTAAAAAGCACCGATGGGTCATTCTCTGGAACGAGCGAAGCCGAAGGAATTATTTTGTGTCCCCTCTGTTCGAAAAATTTTAAAAATCTTGACCTAATCTCATCTGACTGCATATATTTCTTTTCTAATTATTTCTATCTAGCTCGTCGGAAATTTTTCTGATAGGTTTTTCAATGATATTCATAAGAACGAAAATCATCAAAACTAAAATAGTCGCGAGAAAGGCTAAACTGAAAAATCCGAAGCCTGCCGCCATACCGATACCGGCTGTAACCCAAAGCCCGCCGGCAGTCGTGAGCCCTTTCAAGCGAGAGCCCTGAAGCATTATTGATCCGGCGCCCAAAAATCCAATACCGACGATTACCTGCGAAGCAATTCTAGCCGCATCAAAACCTCCGATATTGCCATATTTTATGGCAATCATTTCAGAAATAATTATAAAAACCGCCGAACCGAGAGACACTAAAGCATGCGTCTTCATTCCCGCTTCTTTGTGAACAAAAAGCCTCTCAGCACCTATGAGCATTCCAAGACCTACTGCCACCACTAATTTTATAATTATATCGCTGTTTTCTAATATAAATTGAGACATACATATATCATACCCCGAAGTGAAATTTTTGGCAAAATTTACTACGGGGCTAAGCAACAACTCCCCCGCCGAGACAAATGTCTTTGTCATATATGACCACAGACTGTCCCGCCGCCACCATTACAGGCTTTTCAAAAATTACTTCTGCGGAAGCCTTGCTTCCGCAAATAATTTTGCAGGGCAAAAATTCTCCGTGATAGCGAATTTGGGCGGTGTAGGTTTTTTCTTGTTCAGGAGGTTTCGAAATCCAATTGGTATTATTCAAGCAAAGATAAAAATTGTCTTGCAAAGGGGCTTGCGCAGGCGGACGCGCCGAGCAGGAAGAATTTTTTAGTAAAAAAATATCTGTACCCTTTGAAAGATAATTTTTATCTTGCGAAACATAAAGAAAATTTTTCTTCATATCTTTGCCTACAACATAATATGCCCCATCATTCGGACTCTTTTTGGTAATAGCAAAACCATGCCGCTCGCCTAGGGTGCTGAAAACTACTCCATTATGATAACCAATTTCTTCACCTTGTTCATTGAGCACCTTGCCCTTTTTTTCTTTAATATAATGCTTCAAGAATTCTTTCAGATCTACTGCGCCCAAAAAGCAAATACCTTGACTGTCTTTTTTTTGCGCAACCGGAAGATTGAATTTTCTCGCCAATTTGCGGACTTCAGTTTTTTTGAGATGCCCGACGGGGAAAATTATTTTTGAAAGTTGCTCTTGCTTGAGTGTCCACAAAAAATAACTTTGATCTTTAGTTTCATCTTTACCTTTATAAAGACGGACAGCTGGTGTTCCTTTTTTGAGCCGCCCGAGGGTCCCACCCCCGTATTCGGGGGAAGGGCGCAGGGCCGAAAAAAAGGAACAGCTGCTGTCAGTCCCAGCATAATGTCCGGTAGCGACATAATCCGCCCCCATCGCAAGAGCTTTTTTTAGAAAAGCGCCGAATTTAACTTCCTTGTTGCACATCACATCCGGATTCGGCGTCCGCCCCACTTTATATTCGCGAATCATATAATCCGCAACTTCTTTTTTATAAACATCCGCCAAATCAAACGACAAAAATGGAATATCCAAATGCGCCGCCACGCGCATAGCGTCGAGACGCTCTTCTTCTTCTTTGCACTCCAAAAATTCCGGATGCCAAGTCCGAATGAACACTCCGACGACATTGAAACCCCTAAACCCCTTCGGGGTCGGGCGACCAAATAATTTTTTAAAATTATTTGGTGTAGCCTTTTGGAGCAGAGCCGCCGACACAGCGCTATCCACGCCCCCAGAAAGCCCCACAAATACTATCTTTTTTGCCATTTACTCATTTTAGATACTTTTGCACATTCCGCAAGTGTTCGGAAAAATTTTTGGCGTAGTGAATATTGCCATTTTTGTCGTGTAAATAATATAGATAGGGTGAATTTTTTGGATAGATAGCGGCTTTGATAGCTTCAAGCCCCGGATTGTTGATTGGATTCTTGGGCAAACCTTTTATCTTATATGTATCCGGAGACACATCTACCTGAAGCGGCATACCTATATCTATTCTTTTCCACAAAATTCCAGAGATAACTCCTCGATCCGCCTCTCCCTTCGCTTCTCCCTCAATCAATGAAGCCATAATAATAATTTCTTTTTCTGTTTTTTTGGAAGAAGAAATTGCGGGACGAAGTGGAGAAATTTTTTTCTCAAAATTCGCGTTCATCGATTTAATCACTTCCCTTTCCGTATCGGTAGTCAAGAAAAAATAAGTATCGGGAAAAAGATAGCCTTCGAGGCCTTTAGCACTTGTAAGAAATTTATTTTTACTAAAACCTGTCAACTTTGAGACAAAAGCATCGCTGATTTGATTTATATCAAATCCTTCTGGAATAGTCACAACGATGGGAGCCACATGGCGCTCACCTTTCCCAATACGCTTTGCCACTTCAAAAACGGGTAATTTACTTTCAAAAAAATAGTCTGCCGACACCACCCCCTTTTCTCTTCCAAAAAGTATCATAAAAACCTCAAAGATAAGACGGGAGCGTATAATATGTTCTTTTTTTAATTGCAAAGAGACGCTTCGCAGAGTGCTTCCCTGCTCAATTTTGAATATCGTTCCGACTGGAAAATTATATGGCGCCGAAAGAAATAATAGAAAGAAAAAATAAAAAAATAAAAGCAAACCGATTGCGTAAAAAATAATCTTTTTTACATTAAACACTCGGCGTTCGGGACTAGACTTGGTAGTCGGAGCACCAAGTTCATTTGGTGAAGAAAAATTTTCCATTTTTTTAAATAATTATATTGGCAAATTGGTAGGAGGAGAAGCTTCTTTTGACTCGATACGCTCCAGTGTAGGCACTTTCAGTATTTGGCCTGGGAAATGCCACATCGTCGCGATTTCTTCGACATTTAAAACGAAAATTTTGGTATGAAAATAGGCTCGGATCACACCATCAAAAGGCCAAGGAATGTTGTGCTTGGAAAAAATTTGTTGACGCAATGACTCGTGAAAAAAAGAACGCTCTCTATATTCAATCAGCATTCGATTGGCCAAAATCATAATCGTCTTTTTTGAAGCCAAAAATATACCGCTATAGGCATCGGCTTGGGTGGAATTTTTACGATTGAGTTGATTGCAGTCGGGCTTTGCATATTGACGAAAAGCCAGACGCAGACTTCGGCGATTGTTTGGATTGAAAACTTCTTTTTTTGCCGCATAAAATACTCGAATACCTGTGTCGAAACCAACCTTGGCGGTCTTGGCGCTCATCGCTGTAACTGAATTTTTTAAAAAATCAGGCTGACGTATTTCCATTGAAAACTGTCCGGGAGAAATTGGATTAGGGTGAAAACGAGTATAAGGTTTTAATTCTTTTTTTATTTGAATTACAGACTCTGCCACCCAATCATGAGCACCAAACAAAGTACCCTTGGTGTGCCAAGTTTTTTTTGAGGGGGTGACGACGATTTGCATCCACATTTGCTCTCCTTTTTGCATCGAAGAAAAAAGCTCGATGACCGGAGAAACTGGATCGACTTTCACTTCTTCTTTCGGATCTTTATCTAAGCCAAAATCAACATAAGTCTTCAGAGGAAACGCTTCGTGTTTATCCAACTGAAATTCGCACCCCCAGCCATTCCACGCGCTCTCTGGAGTTATCTCGTCTACCGCGAGTGTGTAATCTTCTACCACCTTAATCTGCGACTGAGGATATTGCGCGTACATTTGCGTCTCAATCAATGGTCGGACACGCGTCGGCGTGCGTATATAGAAATGCACTTGTCCTTCGATAGAAACAATCTCCAAAGAAAACCAAAACCAGACGGCTCCTTGCCAAAATTCTTCTTTGCCGCCTTTCATACTCTGATGATAGAGAGCGTTGGTGAGAAAAAGCTCCATCGCCTTTGGACTGCGCAAAACATCACGCGGAGGAACAATCTCCAGCAAGACAAAATCAATGCCGGAAATGAAATCTTGCTGCACATAGTGAACCCAAAAAATCCAAGCGACCCGTCCGAGCACGAAAACTCCCGCCAAGGGTAAAATGCTGATAAAAATTTTATAGACAGAATAAAGTACGGTCTCCACCATACCCGTATTTTATCTAAATCGCGGTGTAAAGTCCACTCTTGGTTTTCTTGAAGTACTTTGGATTGACCAAATTTACTAGAATAGTGTTTTTCTTGAAATATCTTTCTTTATTGACTTTCTTTATCACTTCGTCTTTTGATAGCGGACCTTCGCGTTTTAGAATTTCAGCGATGACTTCGCGGGCAATGCCTTTCTTGTAACCCCATTCGGCAAGCGCGTACATTCCCCTACCCACCAATACAAATCGAGAATCCTTGATGAGCTCGTTGTGGCAAGTCGCATAATGAATTTTTTTATCGAATGTTTTGGAAATCGCATCAGCTACCTCTCTGAAATGCATCGGTGAGCCGTTTTTTCGCATCACTAAATAAGCGTAGTCTTTTACTCCGCGAGTGCGAATATTTGGAGACGAAGCCTTACCCCATTCCCCAAGAGGATTTTTTGCCACAGCCTTAGACATAGAGAGCCATCTCTTGGCTATCTCTTCATTTCTGTAATGTTCGGACAATTCACCCATATGCTCTAGAAATTTCTTAATCATTTCCGTCTCCGGTATTAAATCTTCATCATTTAGACCGGCATAAAGCTTACGCAGAGCGCTATGCACTTTTTCTGTTACCGCATCATCGATGCTCCAGCGAATATGGAAATGATCGTCTTCTCTGTGCTTTTTGAAAGAATCGGAAAGTTCTAAGAAAAAATTGATATGATTTTGTGTGCCTTTGTCTTTGGAAATATGAGGCAAAAACTCGTGTTCGGCAACAATTGATCCAAGCTTGTGCACCAAAGCCTTCAATTCTTCAAAAACCGCCTGTTCATCTTTATAAGCATCTGATTTTTTAATAAAATTAAGAGCCGCATCTTCAACTTGACGGACGCGCTCTCTGGTAATGTTGTATTTTTTGCCGATTTCCTCTAGAGTTTTTCTTTTTCCATCGGCGGTCAAACCAAAACGATTCATAATGACATCGGAAGCGCGAGCAGCCAACTCGGAAGTTATTCTTTTAGTTATTTTTTGCGGTTTGAAAGATATTGTTGGCATAATTGTTTAGTTGAAAATTATAAAGTTATGAATTATTTTTTTTACGATCCAACTCGGTCAAATATTTTTTGCGGAGACGAACTGATTTGGGAGTAACTTCAAGATATTCGTCTCCATTCATCACTTCGAGGCCTCGTTCGATGCTCAAAGTGAAGATGGGATTGAGCACAATAGCTTCATCGGTGCCGGAGGCTCGCATATTGGTGAGCTGTTTGCCCTTGGTAGGATTCACAGCCATATCATCTCCCTTCAAAACATTACCTACAACCATTCCTTCGTAAACTTCAGTCCCATGACCTACATACAGTATACCACGTTCTTGTAAATTTGCAAGAGAAAAGGCTACTGCTTTGCCGGAGACCATCGAAGTCATCGAACCGTATTCTCTTTTTTTAATTTCTCCGGCATATTCTCTAAATCCGGTCACGCGCGAACTCATTATTCCTTCACCCTTGGTGTCGATAATAAATTCCCCTCGATATCCTAACAAACCGCGCGTGGGTATGTCAAAAATAATTCTAGCGATGCCTTCTTTTTC
>CAYHBT010000003.1:0-29683 GCA_964354935.1 uncultured Candidatus Saccharibacteria bacterium | reverse complement strand
CTAACAAACCGCGCGTGGGTATGTCAAAAATAATTCTAGCGATGCCTTCTTTTTCCACCATATCTTTCATTATTCCGCGTCTTTTGCCTATTTTTTCGATTACTCCCCCGCTCGATTCCATCGGCACATCAATCACCAGCTCTTCATAAGGCTCGGTCTTCATTCCCCGCTCTTCTTTGATGATAACTTCCGGCTGAGACACTTGCATTTCAAATCCTTCTCGGCGCATATTTTCCAAAAGTATCGCTATGTGCAACTCACCGCGGCCATAGACTTTGAAAAAAGAAGGGCCGGAAGATTTACTGCCTTGATCTGGAGAAAAATCCACTTTAAGTCCGACATTTATTTCTAATTCTTTTTCTAAACGCTCTTTTATTTGCCTAGAAGTGACAAATTTACCTTCTTTGCCAGCAAATGGAGAATCGTTCACTAAAAAATTCAAGGACAAAGTGGGTTCATCGATGGCGATATGAGGCAATTGTTCCACTGATTCATCTTCGCAGATTGTCTCTCCTATATATATGTCTGGAATTCCGGCAAGCATCACAATATCGCCGGAAGTGGCAAATTCTATTTCTTTTCTTGTGATGCCTTCAAAAGAAAATAATTTTGTGATTTTTCCTTTGCGTGTGCCGTGTTCACCTTTGACAAAAACCGTACTGCCGGAAATTACTTTTCCAGAATAGATTCTAGCGACAGCCATTCTGCCCAAAAAATTATCGTAGCCCAAGTTGAAAACTTGCGCAGACATTTTACCTTCCCCGTCTTTAGATGCCGGTGGAACTTTTTCTAAAATCACTTCGAGCAGAGGAGAAAGATCTTTGGAATTATCTCCTATTTTTTTAAACGCCACTCCATCACGCCCTATCGCATAGACCGTTTCAAAATTTGCCTGCTCTTCGTTCGCCCCTAATTCAAAAAATAATTCCAAAATTTCATTATGCACTCGGTCTGGTTCTGAAGCTGGTTTATCAATTTTATTTATCACCACAATAGGCTTGAGCCCGAGCTCCAGAGACTTTTTTAAAACAAATCTAGTCTGAGGCATCGGTCCTTCGACAGCGTCGACTATCAAAAGCACGCAGTCCACCGCGCGCAAGACACGCTCCACTTCACTGCCAAAGTCCGCGTGGCCGGGGGTGTCCACTATATTTATCTTAGTCCCCTTGTAAGTGATAGAAGTATTTTTCGCGTAAATGGTAATACCGCGCTCCTTTTCTAGAGCATTTGAATCCATAGAAACACCTTCGTCTTGCAGTCCGCCGTTTTGCTTCATCAAAGCATCAGTCAAGGTCGTCTTGCCGTGGTCCACATGAGCTATGATTGCGATATTTCTAATTTCCATAAATAATTCTTTTAATTTGACTTTTTATAAACGAAAAAGCCCTAGGGCCTTTTTATACTCTCTTAATAATAACATACTTTCTTTAAAAAAGCAAGTATTGTGCGTCGAGAGGGATTCGAAGCTTACAGCTTCAGTACACCTTTTGGATTTTTTCATTCGCTTTGCTCTGAAAAAATCTCAAAAGCTTTTCGAATCCCCGCAGGAGCCATAATATGGCTCCTGCCTCTCCTGAAAAAATTACTTCGTAATTTTTTGTGCGTCGAGAGGGATTCGAACCCCCGAAGCCCGAAGGCAACACGTTTACAGCGTGTCGTATTTGACCACTCTACCATCGACGCATCTAGGTAAATTAACACAAAAAAAACTTTTTTGCATCTTTGCCAAAAGTATATTCAATATATTAATTTCCACCTATTTTTCCAATAACGATAGTTGCTTGTTTATTGACTGAATCAATAGACATCACCTCGAGCTGATAACCTTCGTATTCCTGAATCTTTAAGGTTTTATCTGTAAAATAATGTTCTTTAACATGCCATGAAGCGCCTTCAGACTCGGCAACTGAAAATGAAATTCTGACCATCTGTTCATTTTTTACAGGACAGATATCTGCCGGCATGGTTCCTCTATCACAAGCATTTGACCAAAATTGCACCGCTCTGATAGTCACGAGACTTTTCTCTAGAATTTCATTTGAAGTGTATCGGGGTGGAAAATTAGTTTCCGGCAAGGGTACGCCGGAAACCACGAAAGGTTTATTGAATTGGAAAACAGTTTTAGTGTTAGCATTTTTTGATGCTGAAGTGGGGTCATAAATTAATTGTTTAGTTGCATAATCATAATAACCTTGAAAAGGAGTGAGTCCACTGCCTTTGTACGCGACACAGTTATTACAGTTTGAATTATATTCTTGAAGAAAACTTTTGAATTCGTTTTTACTTACCTCCCGCAAAGAATCGCCATCTTTGATTTTATATTTATCTGCGCAACCACTAGCGTGAGCGGCAACGGACTTAGAAAATATTTCACTTTCGGAATTTGATATAAATTGTTTATCAAAATACCAAGTCGTCATTGATTCTCCATGCAAGCATGTGGTCAAGATTAAATTTCTTGATATAAAAAAGTAGCCACCAGCACCTAAAATAACTACTCCCACAATCACCGCAATAATTTTTTTCATGTCTTTATTATACTAGATTATTTAGAAATTATCTCAACAATTTTCTGAATAACTTCTTTTGTTTTATTATCTTTGATACTGCCAACTTTGTAAAAAATAATATTTTTATCAGCTGTAAAAATTCTATTTGGTCTGACATTGCTATTGACTGATAAATTGCCAACAGTAAAATCAGTTTTCTTTAGGGATATCGAATATTTATCTTTGATTGTCTGACTAGTTATCTGACAGAGAATAATATCATCTCCACTAAGTTCTTTAACAACAAAAGCTGGGCGCTTTTTGACCTCAGATAAATTAGAAAATGGAAAAGGCACAACTACGATATCCCCTTTTATAAATTCTGCCATGCTTTTTCTTCTTCTTCCTTTAACCAATCTTTAGATAAGCTAGATTCGCTGGCTACAGCTAAAAAGCTGCTTTTTTTAATATCTGCAAGTAAATTTTTTGAATTTAGTTTTTCCAAACTTTTAGTGATTTTTTCGTAAATATCCAAAGGCAAAAGCACCATTGGATTATCGCCGATAGTCACATTGGTATTTGATTTTAGTAGCATATTATTCATATAAACATATTGTAATATGGGGTGAAAAATAAGTAAAGAGAGTATTATCTAGTTATGAGCAATAAAATAAAAATTAAAAATTAACATTTATTTTATTGCTCACCATTAGGAAGCCCAAAGGTAAACCTAATGCGTGAGAATTAATTTTCCCCGCATCGCAGGAAAAATCGATATTGCACTTTCGTGCAAAGAACTAACATGGATTCATTGATAACCGAGCGACTTCCATAAGTCTCGGGGAGCTTATGCTCCTAATCGTCCAACTGAGTACAATCCTCAGTTTTCTGGTTTTTTTTGTCGAAGAGCTTTTTGTTGCACTTCGGACAGAAAAAACAATATTTTTCAGAGATCATGGAGATTTTAGCTCCACGCCAACCGCATTTACATTTGTACATTTTTTTCCTTTTGTTTCTTTTCCTCAGCTCTACATTCCTTTTCGAATTGAGCAACATGTTGAGCAACATTGATAGTGTCGCTGACTTGATAATTCGCCTCTAGATCGAGGTCACTCATCTCGAGAATCTGAAATCCAAGTTTGGATTCTAGTTCCTCGATTTCAGACTCTGCTGCGCCCTTTGGTGGGTTCTTTTTGAGAGCCACCACCATCGCGTTTATGAGCTTCTCCCTCATAAACGTTCTAGTCCTCGTATTCATATTTTTTCCTTTCAATATACAGAACAGGAGACATTCCCCTGTTTACTGTCTACACAGATGATAGCACGGATTTAGTCTTTTGTCAAGTATTTTTAACTGAGCAAAAAGACTATAATTAACTGCATGAAAGATACTTTATCAAAAACTAGTCCAGTAGAAACACATAAAAAAAATGAAGAAAAAAATAAGATAAATGAAGAAGAACGAGCTCTTAATTTTTGGAAGACTAGGCTAGAAGGTGAAACTCGTATCAAGACTCCTCAAAATCCTCAATGTGCATTTGCCATTGTTATTCCTGTCTATGACGAAAAACCGGAGCGACTTTTAAGACAAATTGAATCACTACGGAATCAGCAAGGTATAGATTCGTCTGCTTTTGAAATAATTTATATAGTGAATAACGATGTTCCAGACGGGACTGAAAAGTCAGAAAAAGTTATCGCGGCAAACAGAGCTGTTCTTGATGTATTGAATAATGTGCAAGGATTAAGTGTCTTTGTTATAGATAAAAGTTCTCCAGGAAAAGAAATAAAAGGGTGCAATACAGGAAAAGCCAGAAATCGAGGTCTAGCTGAAGCAAGTTTGAGATTTCATGAGAACAAAAAAGATGGAATTTTAATACAAAGCGACGCTGATTCTTATTTCAAGGATCCTGATTACTTGAAAAAAGTAAAAGATATTTTAGAACAAAATTCTGAGGTGCTTGGCATTGCAGGCGGATTTACATATGAGTTTGACCCCGACACATCCGACTCCAAAGAAGTTGAACTCCTAAAGGCTAAGGCGGATAGATTTATTCTTCTTAAAGAATGGGAGTCTATGATAGAATTTTTACAGGACCCTGCAAGCCAAGCCTTCTTTCAGGATGATTCTTTTTTTGGTGCCAATATGATTAGTAGGAGTTTCGAAACAGCTGT
Organism: uncultured Candidatus Saccharibacteria bacterium; assembly: GCA_964354935.1. Taxonomy (GTDB): domain Bacteria; phylum Patescibacteriota; class Minisyncoccia; order Phycocordibacterales; family UBA9973; genus UBA9973. Next base: position 25,019 of record CAYHBT010000003.1, on the reverse strand, counting down.
TGTGGGAGGTTGGGATGATGTAAACGCTGGAGGAAATGATAATTTTGCCACGAATTTGAAAACCCTTCTTGTAAATAGAGGACAAGGAGGTAAAGGAGTTTTAGAAATGAAAAAAGAACTTTTAGTTGTCACCGCACTTCGTGAATCTGATAGAACTGGAAATTCTCTCAAGAAATATCTTGAACAAATTGACTTAGAAAAGCCATTAGAAGGAAGCAGTCCGCTTGTGTCCGAAATATCAGAAGTGAAGCAAAAAATATTAGAAGATATGGAAATTAATCTACATAATCCCGAAAGATTAAGAAAAGCTTTAAGTGACAGCGATGGTAATCTGCTGTGCGGCGAAGAAGGGTTACAAGAATTGATAGCTTATTTATCTACCCGCCCAAAACTTGATTTAACCGAACCCTTTTTTGCCACTTGGAAACAGAAATATTTAAATATCATACAGGCAACATATGGTAGGTTATATCCTAAAATTCCAATTACTGATGATGCTATACGAAAACTTGAATTACAGGTTCTTCAACATCCAAACGGTAAGGAGTTTATTGACAATATGCGAACTAGATTTTTAGCAAAAAGTTTGTAAAGAAAATATAAAAGATAAATCTAAAATAAAAAAACAAAAATTAAAATACTAAAGTTTGACAGCCTCCAGCATCAAGAACATAGGGATTTCTTTGCGGATTCGGTCTTCTTCGGCGGAGCGCGGACCTTTTTGGCTTTTTTTGTGCGAGACCAATTCTTCGAGACGGGTCACCACCAAACCAGCTTTTTGTAAAGCCTGAATATAAGACTGTAGCGGACGATGAAAAGACAAAGTTTTCTTTTTCTTTGTTTTTTCTTTTTCGCCCGGATTCATATCTATTTCTATTTTGTATTCTTTCAAATATGATTCGATGCGGCGATACTGCCTCCCCTTTTTCGCGTCCCATTCCCAGCTAGATTTTTGCGGGATTCTAAATGCCGGGTGATTTAGAACGATGACCAACTTCCCTTTTGGTTTTAAAACTCGCGCGGATTCTGCCAGCGCACCAGAAAAATTTTCAATATTTTGCAAAGAAAGAATTATAATCGCAACATCGAAAGAACTATTCTGAGCAAAAGCGAGTTTGTCTGCACTGGCAATATGAAAAGAAATTGTCTTTGGCGAACGCTCTTTCGCTTTTGCAATTAACTCGCCAGAAATATCCGCGCCGGTTACTTTCGCCCCCGCCAACTCCAAAGCTCGCGAAAAATATCCCTGCCCGCAAGCAATGTCTAAAATTTTCAAACCCAGCAAGGACTCCCCTTGCTGAACCTTTAAAATACGCAAAAGATTCGGCAAAATAACTTTCGCCTGAAAAGAGTCCGGCGACTCCTCCAAAAGCTCGTCGTACCAATCCGCCACCTTACCCCAAGAAGTATTTTTGTTCATATTTAATAATTAATCTGTTATCCCTTTCAAACATTTATCTTTAAAATCAGACTTGCTCATCTTTTGGCAAATTTCAGGTTTTTGGTTCGTCGTAGCGTATTGGAAATAGCAAAGATCTTTATTGGGAGTGTCATAGTTGGCACCTTTCAGATTATTGCAGGCTCCCGAATCATGCATAGCCGGAGACGACTGTATGATGCATTGATTCAACCACAGATCGTCCTTCTTCATGAGTTCACACAATAGCGGATTATTTTGTCCGTTGGCAACCTCCCAGAAACAATTGTCTTTTGAATCTTGATCGCTTAAACTACTACATATTTTTATGTCATTATCTCGAGCGGCATTTTGAAACGCGACTCTAAGTTTGCAATACTTATTCCAATGGTTCACATGAATTTTGTCACATAGTGATATATCTTGATTTTTTGTATCCGCTAATACCGTAGAATAACAATGGTCTCTTTTATCATCTTTCGCTGAAACCAATTCACACACAGAAACATCTTCTTTGACTCTAGCGACATCCTCGTAACAAGCAAACTTTGAAGTTTCATCATTTCCAAAAAAATCACATACCGACAAATCTTTTTTGGCAACTGCAATATCCGTGTAGCATTGGATTGATCCGTTATATGAATCTCCGAGCGGAGGACATTTTGAAACATCTTTATTTATTGTCGTGACACAGCCATCATTCTTACACAAAGTCGCATCTTGTGTTGCTATGGCTACAGCATCATAGCAATCGCTTTTATACATCCATCCAGTTTCAAAAGACCCTCTTATATTTTCACAAAATAACGCATCTTTACGAAGTAGGGCTAACGATTGGTAACAGCGGGTATTTAATTCGTAATCTGCGTATTTCTCGCACTGAACAACATTTTTTTGCGGGTCGGGCAAAACAAATTGAAAATATTGAAAATTATTTTCAGGGTTTTCAACATGAGCAATACTCAACGATGTTTTTCCGAATGTTTTATTTTCAGAAATTTTGGAATCGTATTTAGTAAAATAACCCATTACAGCAAGAGCAATAAGAGCAACACATACTCCTAATATAATCAGTAGTTTTTTTGATAATATCATGCTTCAAATATATCATGACTGTTGATTATTAAGAAGCGTGTATGTTATTATTTCCTTATGGAGCCAAATGAAAAACAAAATAAAGAAAAAATAATTAGCTGGATTTCTTTTGTTGTCGTTGTTCTAGTTCTTGGTGGTGTCTTTTGGTATGTCTACCAAGAACAAAGAAATACTATCGCTGGTTTTCAAGATAATTTGCAAAAATTACAACAGGAAAACGACACAGCAAATACTAAACTTGTAACAACAAACAAAACGCTAAACGAAACTACAAAAACACTTACTAAAACCAGCGACGAACTGGCGATCGTAAAGTTTGTCTGCTCTAGTTTTACTGAATGTAAACAGAGAATGGGAAAAAAGCTGCAGGAAAGGTTGCTTAAGCGAAATGGTATAGACACATTTACGGAAGAAGGCGGTGGGACAGGTCTCAATTTTTATAAATACTTCTTGGACCCGCAGAAATGGGGTGGACCGGATGATCCCGTATCAAATGAGATGCTCGCATTTATAAAAGAACAATGTCCGGCAAGTATATATAATCAGCCGGGATTTTTGGTTAGCAAAAGCAGATATCGAATCGATAAAACAAAAATAGCGGAAATTATTATGGATAATGCAGGATCTGCGCCTTCGGAGATTTTATGCGCATGGACAGAAGACGAAACAACTAAACAGTTTCAAAAGATTGATTAGAACTATTTTGGTAAAGATATTATGATATAATTAAGCGATGTATCGCAGATTTTTTATTTGCATGTTTGCGCTCGTCGCAATACTTTTGCCGTCTCACATAATAAATGCACAGACCAACAAAGAGAGATACTGTCCCGACGGAAAAATTTTTAATGATGCGGTTGCTGTGGAAGGAAATTCTCCATGGATAGATGTGATTGTTGATCCGGATTGGAAACAAAAAGAACTAGTAGACAAAAGACATATCACGGGCGACATTCCACTCACGCCAATCTACAACCTTGTCGTTCGCATTAAACCAATTTTTAATAGTTACTGTGTTGATGGGAAAGAAATTGTTGCAAGCGATCTTCCAGCATCTCTGCCCATCAAGGGCTTTATTTTAGTAGGAGAAGGAAAAAATACAGTAATAATTGCGGGTACTGGTTCATTCCTGCTTAACAAAGTAAAAGATCCTGAACGAGGATTTATTTATGAATGGAAACTCAAGGGCTGGCCTGGTGGGATTGCATCAGGCGGAACCTTGGAAAATCTCATCACGGCCATTGCTGCAGGAAATACTGTCACGACAGCTCTTGATATCACCAAAAAAGATGGAACTACCGTGCGACAAACCTCTAGTGTGGCTTTCAACATATGTGTGCCGATATGGGGCAACGGAGAGCATAATTTCGCAACAATGCGAGGTAAAGCTTCCCAATTGCAAGTTGATAAATTTGTAGATAAAGCTGAAAAGAGTCGCATTGAGTTTGGATCTCTTGATCCTTTCAAACAAAATCAGAGTCATTTTAGTTATAGTAATGATCTGACTCTTCATGATGATTCTACTTGGCTAAAGATTACTAAGAGTGGTAAAAATTTGAGAGACCTTTTTAATAATAAGATTCCACAAGCTTCCTCTTGCAAGGGATCAAAACTTTACATTTTATATACAAACGAAATTAAAATGGGAGGAGGAGGAACTGTGATGAAGGATAAGACGATAGAGGGTTTGACAGAACTAAATGTTGGCTCAGTAATGATAACTAGTCATAATTTGGCACCTTCGTGGATCGCAGTACATGAAGCTGGTCACGCGTTTGCTGGTCTTGTTGATGAAGATTCACGAGCAGGAGTAACTTATGCAAGTTTATTTCCTTCGTTAAAAAGGAATTGTTCAATCAATCCTTCGATTGATTACTTATTTGACAAGACACTTTACGGAGCTACTGACCAAGTGACATGTATAGCCAAAAATCTTGTTGAAAGAACTAAGCCTCTTCGTCTCGGTGAAAAAATTGGGCTTGATAATCATCGTATTATAGCTACACTATACCGTCCCTCCCAAGGAAGCCTCATGAATGTAACTTTTAATACAGGAAAGTTTAATGTGATAAGTTGCGGTTATGTAATGGCAGCAATTAATAGTGAACCTACAGACAAGGAACATGCGGAAAAATACTGGCCAGCATGTGAAGATCGTTTGGGAACTGATCGATCTTCTCAATCTCTTAGATCTGAACCATTGATTCCATTTCGAAATCTACTTGCCGCAGTTGGTTCTGTTTTACCAGAAACTAGCACACAATCTGAAGATCCTTCGGAAGAATTTTTACTCGCAGATAATTTCACTGAAAAATGGAGTGAGTTTATTCAGATTCTGCCCGAGACCGAAGAAACTCCACCCCCCGAATACCCAGAACCGACAATTTCCGAATCCGCTCCCATAGAAGACAATGCCCCAGGTGGGGCGGCGGGAGAGCAAAATTGGTGGCAAAGGGCAACCGGCGCTGTGGGAGATTTCTTTGGAATGATTTGGGACGGAACAACCGGCTTAGTATCAAATACTTGGAACGGAGTGGCCAACTTTGTTGGTGATGTCTTTACTCCCTCAACTTTCCGAGAAGACCATGCGCCGGCAAGCGGTTCTGCAACCAGTCCGAATTTTAATCCACCTTCCAGCTACCCTGTTCGCACGCTGGTACTGAACACGCTTGGAAATACAGTTCAAGCCAGCAGTTATAACATTGAAAAAGAAGCTCAGTTGCAGGAGCTTTCAGGAGGACAGGCGATTAAGTCATGGAAAGTAAAATATGAAAAGAAGGGTCACGCGCGATTTGTCTGCGACCCACCGGTCTTGAATGTGTCTTTTGACAAAGCCGACAGTAAGGGCAACAAGCGGGAACTTTTTACCGGAATTAGTACCTTTTCCGGAAATAGCGTTTATCCCGCAAAATCACAACTCCAATATCAGAAAATTAGAATGGTGCCAGATTGCAGTCCGCCGGAATATTATAGTGAAGGTTCTGGATATGGATTTGGCGATAAAATAAGTCCGCATTTGCGCGAATATTTTCTTTACACCGCACTACGAGCACTAGGTGTGCCAACTGTAGATGTAATTGGCTTTGCTGATGTTTCTTTCATTTCCCCCGACCCACAATATAATGGCAAAACATTCCGATATATGCTCCTCCAAAGAAATAATGAGAAAGACGACGAAAAACCGATTTTTGCGGAACAATTCGGTTTGGACTTGTCGAGCTATATTGAGGACGGCAAAAATAATGATAAGTCACCGAACTGGAATACATCAAATCGCCTCTCGACTATTAGCTACACAGAACAATCAACTGGAAAAGAGGGTTCATTTGAACTTGATATAGAGAACAATGTTCGCCTCGCACTCTTGGTGGCATTCGCGCAAGACAACGATCGAGCATTACTCCATAATGAGGATTACAGCAAAAAAATCGGGTCAGATGTTTGGATGACCATTCCCTATGGATTTGATTATAGTTTGTCGTCTTGCGATAGTGAAATAGCATTGAACCGACTTAAAGATTTTGAAGCGAACATAGATCAACAAGTCGATTCAAAGCTCTTTCACTTATCGCCGGAAAAACGCGCAGAGTACAAGAAAACTTATTATCGTATCGCGCGGGAGATTTTTTTGAGCCAAAACTCGCTCAATAGAATGCTCGCTTTAATCGACACTTTCCCTTCCTCCAGTAAAAAAGATCTGCTTAAAGAATATATCCGTTTAACATTTTACCGATTTGGACAATATATGAACTCGCCAGAATTTGCGGCTTTCACAGGTGAATCATATGTATCTACCACTTTATTTACCGACACAACAAACGAAGAGTATTATAAATCAAGAGAAAATTTTTTAACCGCCTGCAATGTCAACATTCCAAGGCGCGAAGTACCCGTAAAAATCGCCGTCGTATCGTCATCTTTGAGTGTGAAAAAAACCGAACGAACCGATGAAATACGAACCGATGAAATGATGACTGCCATTTTTGAGGTTGATGTCACCGCTCCGACCTCACAGGATTTGCCTTTACGCAAACAAGCAGTTTTTAGTGGATTTTTAAAAAACGCCGGAGATAATTCAACCGAAGAAATTTGGGGGCTCAATTACGAGCGTCCTTCGGCGCTTCCCGAAACAGTCGGACCGTCATGGACAATTCCGGCTGGAAAAACGATTCGCTTTACCGTTATTTTCCAGTATATCACTGACAACAAAGAAGGAGGAGATTACACCGCTTCACTAAAAGAATTGAGTCCCGGTTCTTACATCAATCCGATTCCAATTCCGACCAACAAAACAAATCAGGTGACGATCGTGGGCATAACCCGACCAGTAATAACCAAAGTAGCCCCAGACACGCTTCCGATAAACAAAGAAGTGAAAGTTTTTGGCAAAAGGCTAAACCCAGTAAAAAATACGCTCATCATTGTTTCGGAAAAAAACAATACAGAAAAAGAAATTATTCTTCCATCGAAAGACGGAGAAACGCTTATCTTTATTGCTTCAAAATATGGCATAACGCCGGGACGCTACTCTATTCGTCTTCTTGAGGATAACTATTGGAACGAAATAATAATCAATTTCCTGTCGGAGGAGATACCGGCTATAGTTATCGATTCAACCTTACCTACCAGCGTGGAATTAGGTCAAAAAATATCAGTTCGTGGAAAAGGATTTGAGCCGACAAATATAATCGAAGTGCGTCCAACCAAAGCCCCTTTCTATTCATTTTTATACACAATCCGCCCAGAGGATATTCAAACAAACATATTTGGAGACCAACTTATTACATTTACTATTCCGAAAAAAAGCAGCGCTGGTTTTCCGCTTTCATCTGGCCAATATTCTTTACAAGCTTTCAGTCAAAAAGATGGGTCTGAAAGCAATGCGGTATTTTTTGAAATTATATCATCGACTCTACAGATTGATTCTATCACTCCAAATACTGCGGGAGCAGAAACAGAGATTACAATAAACGGTTCAGGATTCTCGGCAAAAGATAATACTGTTGTGTTTCAAGACGCTGGCTATACGACAATAAATGCAGACTCTGTGGACGGAAAAAGTATTCGAGTACGAGTCCCAGCTGGTCCGACAGGGCTTGGCGTAAGTGGAAAATTTTCTGGAAAAATCAAAGTGGCTGTTTACACTGAAGGACAAATTTCCAACATTGTTGATTTTACAGTTATACCCACTCCCGTAAACAACTCTCCAACCTTGACCGCAAACAACTCAAAGGGTCCTCTTTCAATTGAGCTAGGCAACCATGTCACACTTGCGTGGACAATTCCCACTAGTGTCACGGATTGCACTCGCAACTGGACCAAAGATCCTCTTATTATCGATGTTAATAATCAAAAATACCCAGCAGGTTGTACGGAAGGTTCTAATTATAGTTCTACAACAGGCGCATCGTGCGCCAGCACTTCAATTGTCTCACCTCGTTTTCCGTCAACTATTTATACGATTTCCTGCAAAGATAAAAATGGCAATCCAGTCGGCACCGACTCTGTCGAAATCCGCACCGAAGATTACACTAATCAAAAATCTGTTCAGCCGACTCTTCCTCCCCTCCTCGGCTCGGATGGCAAGCCGCTACCGGTAAGAAAAGAATCAGCAACTATTAGCGGAACAGAAATTCCTTCCGGATCAAAAGTGAAAGTCATCGTGTCCGACAATCAGCCTCCTGCGGATTTCGTGGTACTCGCCAAAGGAGAAACAAATTTGACACCGGATAAATGCATTGATGCGACATCCCAAGGATTATTTCAAAAAAAGGAACAGCCGTTCAGATCGGATTTAGAGAAAGGTTGGGCGCAAGATGGAGTATGCGCCACAAATATCGCGACCGCCACCATGCTTAAACAAAAGATAGATGATATCAAAACAACTAACTCCATCGGCACTATTCAGAATTTTGTCGACTCGCTCGCGCTCTCTGTGAACAAAACGAAAAATCTGACAACATTGGACGGCGCATCTTTTATTATTGTTCCTGCCGGAGAAGCGCAACCAAAAACATACGGACAAATCAACGACATTAATATCAAATGCGTCTCAGATAAAATGGTTCCGCTCGGCACCGGTGGAATGAGTGCGGGTCACACATACATAGAATTTACTCCGGCGCTTAAAACTCAAACCAATACAGTCAAGCAGAAAATACAAAAAAGTTACGACTCGTATTTGAAAGAAAAAAACAAAGGCACTGTTATCGGCTCGACATTGGACCGCCTGACCGCCCTTCAGACAACTCTCAAGGGTCCTTTTATACTGATAACAGCCGATGCGGGAGCAAACCTCAAAGCGGCAAGTCAGACCGGAAACACGCTTCCTCTTTCAGTTAAGCTGGAAAAGAGTGCCGACGGAAAAGTAGTAGTTTGTCCCATCGGAGCGGCGGCAAATTTCCAACTTAATATCGGCGGACGAGATGTGCTTGCCGCCGGAAAATTTTTAAAAGCCACGATTTCTTTAAATGGAAAAATTTTCGAACATGACTGCATACCGGAAGCTTATCTGCTGAAAGAATTAAAAGACGGTGTACAGAAAAATTTAGCATTCTTTCAAAAGTTGAAAGATAATTACCAATCAGTCGAACAGCAACTCAAGGCGCTTGTCGACAAAAATTATAACTGCACCGTTCCTCCCGTAAAAATCGTCCGCAAGTCAGTCATGCCGAGCGATGCCAGCATGTTTAATCTTTCCGTAGCACAGCCCACCATCACAAGCCCCACGGCGGGAAACTCAAGCGCTCTTTATGCCGGCGAAACAACAATTCATTTGTCCATTGTGAATAAGGAAGCGACAATCAAGCAAACATTCGGCAACACTATCCAGTATCGCGATGTCACATCAAACGGTCCATGGACGGACTGGGTAAAATTTGAAATAGCGGGACTAGTCGCTGGAGAAAAGACGGACATAGCGCACACATGGACAGCCGGAGCGGGCAAATGGGAATTCCGTCTCGTAGCAAATAATGGCAATAACATTTCTGAAACCACAAGTGTAAATATTCTCCCGCGAGGAGACGCGGTAGCGCCTTCCGTTCCACCCGCTTCAAGCGCGCCGAAACTTTCACTTACCACTCCGACAATCTCCGGCACGCAGGCTGGAATTGGAAAATTGCGCGCCGGTTCAATGACCATCTCTGAAAAAGTGACCAACACCGGAGTCGGAAGCGCGCCACCATTTCAGATTTTGCTTTTGTATTCGCAAAATGGCACGGACTGGAGCGACTGGATACGCCTCGATTCTTTAAAACTTGCTCCGCAAGCCGAGCGTACTATGATATATACTTGGAATGGTAACGCAGGAAAATGGTATTTCAAAGCTTGTGAAGATATCAAAGACACCTGTTCTGAGCCATTATTGGTCGAAATAATTCAAAATTAAATTATGATAAAAAAAATATCTTTTGGACAAATATGTTTCGGTATCGCATTGGCAAGTATGGCAACTTTGTTTTGTATGTCACATACAACATTAGCGCAAGAAGATTCTCCCGATGCCGGAGGAGATACCATCACAAACATCGACACAACTAACGCAGAAGGCGGAGGAATACCTCTAATAATAGAAGACGATGAGGATACGACAATCACAGGGCCTGTGCCTAATCCAGGAATTATTTTATCGGATCCAACTGAAGCGACAAACTCGGGAAACATAATTGTCGCCCCTACGCCTCCAGCAACTCCGCCAGCCACGGGTTGGAAAGGTCTCGTCCCCTGCGACGGATCAGCCGCCAAACCCTGCGACTGGAATGCCTTGATGACCCTCATAGATACAGTAATTAAATTTATTCTTTACGCCTTGTCTATACCTATCGCCGCGATAATGTTTGCCTATGCCGGCTTTTTGATGGTCACTTCTGGGGGCAACACGGAAAATAGAGGGAAAGCTAAATCGATTTTTTCTAGTGTTGTCTTCGGCCTAGTTTTTGTCGCTGGAGCTTATTTAATTGTAAAAACTGTCCTATCAATCTTGGGTTTTAACGGCACTTGGATTGGGTTTTAATTTAATTAAAATATGCCACAAAACAAAAACGCCCCGAGGGGCGTTTTTGCGGCACTTATGTTGTTTACGATAAATGTGATTTTCACACATCACACTCACAAGGATAGTATAGCATACTTGAAATAAAAAAGCAAGTATTATATAATATATTGGTAGGTGTCGGATAGCTAAGCTGATGAAAATCGGTTAGGAAAGTCCGAACACAGACCAGTTCAATCTGGAAGAGTAAAGGGTAACGCCCTTATATAGCAATATATAGTTGCGAACAGTGACGAATCCCTTTGGTGGGAGTGAAACGGCTAAATACTTACTTCTGTGCAAGATCGTGTCCCGATGAAAATCGGGAAGAATCGCTTGAGTCCGAGAGTAATTTCGGACCTAGATAAATTGTTATCGCTTTAGCTTCGGCTAGAGAACAAAATTCGGCTTATAGACACCTACAAAAAAATGAGAGTCCCCAGCCAAAAGCTGGGGATTTTCTTTTCAGTATCTAAATTCCACCCTATCCCCCACTTTTAAATTATTTTTTTCGGAAAAACCGGAGACGACTTCTAAGACATACTTACTATCTTCCTCCGGTCCGTAATTTTCCGGAAACAATTCCGGCCGAGCGTCTCTTTTTATGTAAATTACTTTCTTGTGTTCATCGAGCCAAATTATATCTATCGGAAAATTCATATCTTTCATCCAAAAAGGATAATTGGCAGATTGTGGAAATACAAAAAGCATACCTTCTTTCGCCGGCAAGTCGCGTCGTCCAGAAAGACCCTGAATTTGCTCTGTCTCCGTCAATGCAAGCTCGACTTTGATATTTTGCCCAGCTATTTTCACTCCTTTTATTTCCACTGAATCGTGTTTTTGTGGAATCGAAAAAAGAAAAACAAAAAATAAAACAACTACAACAAAGCTCCCAAATAATTTTTGATTTTTCATATATATTTTTTTAAGAATTCTTCTTTGAATTCAAAAAAATCATTATTAATAATCGACTGCCTTATTTTTTTTACTAAATTGACAATAAAATACAGATTGTGCGTCGAAGCCAGCGTCGCCGCCAACATTTCTTTGCCGTGAAAAAGATGTGATAAATAGGCGCAAGTGTAATTTTTGCAAGTATAACATTCGCAATCTTTTTCAATCGGAGAAAAATCATTTTTATATTTAGCGTTAGATATATTTATTTTTCCGGATTTTGTGTAAAGCTGACCATTGCGAGCGATACGGGTCGGCGCCACACAGTCGAAAAGATCGACGCCATTTTCGATACCCATAAACAAATCTTCCGGCTCGCCGATACCGAGGAGATGCCGAGGCTTTTCTTCCGGCAAAATTTCGTTCACCCATTTGACCGCCGTAGACATATCTTCTTTTGCAAAGCTTCCACCGATGCCATACCCGTCGAAATCTAAACTTCCGATAAATTGAGCAGATTTTTTGCGAAGATTTTCGTCCCGTCCGCCTTGCACGATGCCGAAAATAAGCGGAGCAAATTTTTCTTTTCGGGGACTCCGCAGGGCGGCCGGCCCGAGGACTGAGCTAATTTTCCAGCAGGAAAATTGCGACCCCGAAAAGGAAGAATTTGCGGAGCTTAATTTTATATGCTCCTCAAGACTCCTCTTCGCCCACTTGTGCGTCCTTTCTAATGCTTCCTCCTGATATTTTAAATCTTCTGTTGGACTGGTGCATTCATCAAAAGCGAAAATGATATCTGCGCCAAGATTGTGCTGAATTTGGATTGATTTTTCCGGAGTAATGTAATGAATTGATCCGTCCAAATGCGATTTGAAAGAAACACCGTCCTGACCTATTTTTGCCAATCGAGGAGCATCGGAATCATCGAAACGTTCCGGAATTAAAAAAGAAGGATCGGTGATTTTTGTAATTTTGGAAATTTCTTTGCCATAGGCAGCGCCGAGAGAAAAAACTTGAAATCCGCCGGAATCGGTCATAATCGGACCCTGCCAATTCATAAATTTATGCAAACCTCCCGCTTTGGCGACCAATTCGTCTCCCGGCTGTAAATAAAGATGATAGGTATTCGCCAAAATAACCTCCGCGCCCAAATCCGCAACTTGCTCGGGCGTCATCGCTTTGACGGAGGCTTTTGTGCCGACAGGAACAAAAGCCGGAGTTTGTATTTCCCCGTGAGCGGTCTTCAAAATCCCCGCTCGTCCCAGACTATTTTTTAATTTTTTTTGTATTTTGAAATGCATTGTTGTATCTGTTGATAACTTTGACTTTTCGTTCATTTGTATGATATACTCTCTGTAGGTGTTTGGAGGGTTCGCCCTCTCACGGCTTTCAAGCTGTAGCCAAGCACCTATCAAAGAACCCGCCCACAAGGCGGATTTTTTGTTTTTAATCTTCTTCTGGTGTACCGCTATGAAATAATCTATTTTTTGTATTCTCATCCATGTCCCAATATGGAATTATGCTCCAGAAAAATTTTTCACCATTTTCTATTTGTTTAACTATAACTTTTACTCTATCTCTTTTTATTAGAGCTATAAATTCATAGTAGCTAACATTTCTTAATACTGTATCAGTTCTATTGTGTGAACGAACCCTTTCAAATTTATTCATTTTTAATGCTCCTTGTACTGTGTGAGATAATTTAATGATTTCAGGAGCAAGGTGAATTAATTTAAAACGCATGTATTGATCTTGCTCTAGACGAGCTTTCTCTCTTCTTTTGAACTTCAAATGTTCTAGTCCAGCTGAACTAAATAATACTTTTTCCTTAAAATACGGACAATATGCCTCGCCAAGTGATTTGTATAATTCTTCACCTTTTTCTTTAACTTCCTTGAATTGTTCTTCAGTGAATTGAAGCATGAATTATTTTACTATTTCCACTTCCACAAACTTTAATTCCTGTATATTCACCGGACTGGTGAGAAGCGCTTTAATAAAAGGATCACGCGGGTCGGAAACGATGGTTTCGACAATCCCCAACACGAAAGGAAAAATCCCCGGCAAAACTGCTTGGTCTCCTTTAAACAGGCTTAAATCTCTCGGCAAGATGAGTTCAAAATTTCCCCCGCCCCGCCCGACAACTTCCATAAAAACATTTTTACCAGTGATGACCACCTCCGTTCTTTCCCCAGGGCTGGAAAACAGGACGACTTTTGCGGAGTTTGAATAAACATCTGACACTCTGCCTATGGGCACATTACCCAATGCAAAAACCATTTCTCCTTTTTTAATATTCTTATTTGCTCCGACATCAATCACCAAAGTATCATATGGGCTCTGATTCGGTTTAGCCAAAATGGCCGACAAAACCATCGTCACTTTTTCATCTTTTCGACCTAAAATTTCTTTTAAATTGGAATTCTCTACCACGATAGAATCGTAATTTATAAGCAATGCATTGTTCGCGTCCAATTCTGATTTTAAAATTTGATTTTCAATATAAAGAGAATTTTTTGAAGAAAAAAAAGAACCAAGACTTCCTATTTTGCCACTGATGCTATCGCCAAAACTTAAAATAGGACCAAAGAGAGTGTGACTAACTACGGACAATCCATTGAAAATACCCAAACGAAAATAAAATAAAACTAAACAGAAAATTATTCCATAAATAATATATAGGATTTTTTTCTTTTTTATTTTTTTATCTAGGAGGTAGCTCATCTTGATTTCCAATCAAAACCTCTTTATAAAATGGTAAATCATCTAAAATCACACCCGTGCCTCGAGCCACCGCCGAAAGCGGATCTTCAGCTACATATACCGGAATTTTTAGGACACGCCCGAGAAGCTCGCCTAGCCCGACAATCAAAGCGCCGCCGCCTGAAAGAGTGATACCCCTATGCATTATGTCGGATAAAATTTCCGGCGGGGTGGTTTCCAGCATATCCTTCACTCCTTCGCAAAGTTCCTTTATTGAAAGCGAAATCGCTTCGCGAATATCAGAATCGGTCACCGTCACCGCTCGAGGTAATCCCGTTAAAAGATCGCGCCCGTGAACCTCTGTCTCCATATAAGCGCCCTCGACGACAGAACCGATAGCAATTTTTATCATCTCCGCCGTTCGTTCGCCAATAAGTATTTTGAACTCTTCACGCATATAGCTGATGATATCGTTGTTGAGCCTATCCCCCGCTATTTTAAGATTTCTAGATTTTACTACCCCGCCCAAAGAAATTACGGCAATATCCGTCGTGCCTCCGCCGATATCTATAATCATCGAACCGACCGGATCTTTGATCGGCAAGCGTATGCCGATCGCCGCCGCCATCGGTTCTTCCACCAAGAAAACTTCGCGCGCGCCGGCGCTTCGCGCCGCATCATAGACAGCGCGAGATTCCACATTGGTTGTGCCGGTCGGCACACCCACCAAGACTCTCGGCCGCGCTAATTTTTTAGACATTCTATCCGCCTTGTTGATTAAATATGAGAGCATTTCTTCTGTAACTTCAAAATCCGAAATAACTCCGTCTACGAGCGGACGGATCGCTTTGATGTGCCCTGGTGTGCGCCCAAGCATTTCTTTGGCCTTGGCGCCGACGGCTAAAATTTGATTGGTTTTGATATTGACCGCCACCACCGAAGGCTCGTTTATCACGATGCCGTGCCCCTTTAAATAGACCAAGGTGTTTGAAGTTCCTAAGTCTATGCCTATGTCATTAGAAATTAATTTGTATATTTTTTCGAACATAGTTTTAACAATTCATCAAATGAGATTATTTTTCCTTTTTCTTCAGAGCGTTTTTTGATTTCTATTCCTCCTTCCTTCAGGCTTCGCGCAGAGACAACCGCCCGATATGGTATACCTAGCAAATCCGCATCGGAAAATTTTTCTCCGGCCGACACATCTTTGCGATCGTCAAATAAAACTTCAATATTGTTTTTTTGCAAACCTTCATACACCTTCTCAGCCTCTTTCAAGATATTTTCGTCTTCTCCCAAAGAAAGTAGGTGTAAATCATAAGGAGCGATGGAAGCGGGCCAAATTATTCCTTTGTCATCGGAAAGCACTTCCACCACTGTACCCAAAAGACGCCCCAGTCCGATACCATAACAACCCATCAAGACGGTATGCTTCTCCCCTTTTTCGTCGGTAAATGATAAATCGAAAGGTTTGGAGTATTTTGTCTTTAAATCAAAGATGTTCCCGACTTCAATAGATTTGTGCTCCACCAATTTATCTTTGGCTAATTTGAGCTGGCTCAAGACCTCGTCGTTCATAACCTCTTTATTGATTGCGATACCACCTTTTTCATCTACATAAATAGTGTCTTCGCCGACACTGGTCAATGTCTGAAATTCGTGAGAATATTTTGAAAAAGTGCCGCCCGAAGCGAAAGTTAGATAAGTCAGATGCCCGATGCCGACTTTTTCGAAAATTGTTTTATAGACATCTTTCATTCTATTGTAAAACACTTCAAAATCTTCCTCCGTCGTATGAAAAGAATACATATCTTTCATCATAAATTCGCGACCGCGCAGAATTCCGGATTTAGCACGAAGTTCCATTCTGAATTTATTTTGAATTTGATAAACCGCCAACGGAAAGTCTTTATGCGAAGAAACATAATTTTTCAAAATCGGTACGACGATTTCTTCGTGAGTCGGACCTAGGGCGACTTCGCGACCGGAAGTGTCCGGCACTTTGTATAAATCAGTCATATCTGTCCACCTTCCGGTTTTCTCCCAATTTTCTTTCGGCTGAAAAGATGACATTAAAACTTCCTGTCCGCCAACTTTGTTCATTTCTTCGCGAATAATATTTCCAATTTTGTTAAGCACCCGCAGTCCCAAAGGCAAATAACTATAAACTCCCGCCATCTCTTTATGAATAAAGCCTCCGCGAATAAGAAGTTCTGCGTTTCGGGACACCTCATCCGCCGGCGCGTCCTTCCTCGTTTTAGTAAAAAGTTTTGATTGTCTCATATCAACCCATCTTACCCTAAAACTTTTTGCTTTGCAAAAAGTCCGGGCGATCTGTTCCACGCCAGATTTAGCCCGAAAAAAGTCTTTTGGTCAAAGAGGAATGTAGCCAAAAACTTACTTTTCTTATCTAACTTTTCCGCATATGCTAGAATTTTAGATAAGAGAAACTTCAAGAATTTATCCAGAATCCAGAAAATAAAAACCCGCCTTTCGGCGGATTTTTTGAAGCCTTTTGGCACTTTAATTATTTTGTGAATTTGAAAGTGGAAAGAATTGAAGAAAAAATCTTTCTCATATTTTTATTATGGTTGTTTGAATCCATAGTTAATACAATTTCGTAGGATAAAAATGAATAGGGTCCAGTCTCAATAAGGACAGAAATAGTATCTTGCTTTGGTGGTACTGTAACGACAAATTCTTCTCCTCCATAAAGTAAAGCTTTATGTCCATCAACTACAATTAATTTAGTTACATCATTAATTCCGGATTCTATCCCCTTTGGATAAGAATGGGGTACAACATCTACAAAAAAATTATAGTCAGGAAGTTTCCGCACCACCATTCCGTAAGATCCGCTTGAATTTGAATCAGTCTCTTGGAAAACCCAATCTGAAGGATATTTAAATTCAAACCCGTACTGAGTAACAGTATATGTTTTCCAATTCGCCGTTTCGCTCATTTCAACCGGCTTTGAGCTTTTAATCATCATAAATCCCGCCACACCGACAATAACCAAAATCGCTATGGCTAAATATATATTCACGAAACCTCTTTGTAAGTTTTTCATAATTTCATTATATTACATTATTTAGACAATCTCAATTTATCATATTCGTCCACCGACAAATCTATATCTCGAAGAATAATTTTCAAAATACCGACTCCTAAAACTTCGTTGGAGTGAACGGAAATAGTCGTAGATTTTTTGGAAATATGATGAATAAAAAAATGATGACTTCCCCTTACTCTCACTTGCTCAAAACCAAGCCGCTCAAGAATTTTGATAATTTTAGACGGAGCGATAGGAACTAGTTTGGGCATAAAGTTTAACTTGCAAACTCCATATTCTGCACCCCAATAAATTGATTAGTCCTTGCGGTTGTCTTAAAAAGTTTCTTCTCGACTTCTAGTGAAAGAGAAACAGCTTCTTGCAAGCGCTTATAGAGTTCTGGAAGAGTTTTTGCCTGTGTATAACAGCTTCGCAAAGAAGGCACGACACCGACAAAAAAACCGGATTCGTCCTTTTCTATAATGACTGGAAAATTTATGTTCTTTTTCGTATTCATCTTCATAACCTGATTATATAACCAAAGGTAAAAATTTGCAAAACTCTGCGCTTTCTGTTATATTAATTCATATGCAAAAAACGGATTTAAAGAAAACAAGCGAAGATACAATGATCGAACAAATGTTCAAAGCCGGTGCGCATTATGGCTATTCCAAGACAAGGAGACATCCAAGTCTTTCCAAGTACATTTTCGCGACCAAGAACAAAGGAGACATTATCGATCTTGAAAAGACCGGCATTATGCTGGAAAAAGCAGCCGAATTTATGAAAGAACTGGGTGCTAAAGGAAAAATTGTCCTTTTTGTCGGCACCAAGCCGGAAGCTAAAGAAATAACAAAAAACGCGGCAGAATCTTTGGGTATGCCTTATGTAACTGAACGCTGGATTGGAGGCACGCTCTCTAATTTTACTGAAATAAAAAAGAGAATCACTGAACTTGAAAACTATCAGAGAGATAGCGCGGAAGGAGCCCTTGATAAGTACACAAAAAAAGAAAGAGTGGTGATGGCAAAAAAAATGGAGAAGCTTGCCCGATATTACACCGGATTGCTCGGACTCAAGAAAACTCCCGATGCGCTCTTTATCGTGGACGCAAAAGATGAACACATCGCGGCAACAGAAGCCCAAAAAAGAGATGTGCCGATCATTTCCATCGTAAATTCAGATTCAAATATCAAGGGTATTCTCTACCCTATTGTCGGAAACGATTCCGGTATGCCTTCCATAAAATTTTTCACTGCATATATCTCAAACGCTTACAAGGCAGGGCAAAGTTCTGTACCTGCTAAAGAAGTCTAAAAATAAATATGTCTGCACAAATAACAACTGAGTTAGTTAAAGAACTTAGAGATGCGACTGGTATTTCTGTAATGCAATGTAGACGAGCGCTACAAGAATCGGAAGGCGATATGAAGAAAGCTTTGGCTATTTTAAAAAAGACAAGCTCTGATATCGCATTAAAGAAAGGCGATCGAGAAGTAAAAGACGGCGCGGTGATGATAAAAATAAACGGCAAAAAAGGCGTTTTAGTCTCTTTGCATTGTGAGACCGACTTTGTGGCAAAAAATAGCGACTTTGTTCAATTGCTAGGAAGCCTCACAGATTTAGTGATTGCAGAAGGATCAGATAAAACTAAAAAAGATGCAAAAGATATGATTGACCCCATAATCCAGAAAACCGGAGAAAATATTCAATTGGGTGAAATATATGAAATTTCTGGAGAAATATTAGGAGGTTATGTACACAACAACAAAATAGCGGTAATCGTAAATTTGGAAGGCGGAACCGCGGATCTTGCTAAAGATATCGCTATGCACATTGCCGCGATGAAACCTGAATATATAACAGAAAGTGAAATTACTCCCGATATTAAAAAAACTATGACTGAAGTTTTTGAAAAAGAAATTGCGAATGTTGATAAACCAGCCGAAATAAAGAAAAAAATGCTGGAAGGAAAACTAAACTCTTACTTCAAGGAAAAAACTTTACTGAATCAAGCATTCATCAAGAATGGAGAAGAAACAGTTGGCAAACTTCTTGAAAAAGCTAAAGCAAGAATAAAAGAAGTCAAACGCTATTCTATTTAAATTTAAATGTATATTTATACCCTTTTAGTCTTATTCTTTGTATCGCTCATCAGTATCATCATTATGATGGGAAGAAAACTGGTTTTATTGAGAAAAGGCACAGTTTTAGAACAAGAAGAAAAGGAATTTCAAATTGCACACTTGGACAAGCTAAAGAATTTTACGATTGTAAATATTAGAAAATGGGGACACAACGGTCTCGTGACCACGTTGAGATTCTACATTAAATCCACAAACATTTTAAAAAATAAATATCAGGAAACAAAAATCAAGGTTAGAAAGATGGCGACAGCTCGTCACGCAAACGGTGAAAAAAAAGAAATCTCCAAATTTCTGAAAATTATTGGAGAATATAAAAACAAAATCAGAGAGATCAAGCACCGAATCAAAAAAGAGGAAAATTTGTAGATAGTGTGGTAGTGTGTATAAGTTAATAGTTGCCGGCATAGCTCAGTTGGTAGAGCACTTCTTTTGTAAAGAAGATGTCCGGGGTTCGATCCCTCGTGCCGGCTCAACAATAAATCGTATATTTTGTGTACCAATTCTTGCCTAAAATATGGTATACTTTATATATGGAGAAAAGAATGTGCGCAAACTGCGGTAAAAAATTAACAAGCCGTTGGCAAATAAAATATTGTTCTAATAAATGCCAATTCGTATTTCAACAAAATAAATACATAAAAGATTGGAAATCTGGAAATAAACACGGGAATATAGGTGTAAACTCTAGAATAATTTCGACACATTTAAAAAAATATTTTCTTGAAAAGAATGACAACCGTTGCTCGCAGTGCGGTTGGAATAAAAAAAATCCAAAATCTGGAAAAGTTCCTCTTGAAATAGACCATATAGATGGAAATTCTGAAAATAATTCAGAAAAGAATCTGAGATTATTATGCCCCAACTGCCACGCCCTGACTCCATTCTTTAAGAACTTAAATAAAGGTAAAGGTAGAAAATGGAGAATGAAGAAATATCTAAGAAATTAAAAGCGAAGGTCCTCAGTTCAAATCTTAGAGGCGGCTCCAAAAGTCCATATCCTATTCCCAATAAAATTCGTAAAAAGTGTAGTTCCGATGGCAATAATGGCGGAAATCATATAATAGACCCCAAAATATTCGGTAAGTATATATAGGATAGTTAGATTAATAAAAGTCCCAACTAATCCTACTGAAGCAAATTTAAAAAATTGCGTTATAATTTCTTTTTTATAAAAAAGGTAGCCGTACAAATTTTTAAGATAGTAAATAATTTCTCTAGCTCCGGCCTTGCTTTTCCCTGCCGTGCGATTGATAAAAGTGATAGGGATTTCTTTGACATTTTTACAATCCGTTTTTACAAGCAACTCGAGTAAAATTTTAAAACCTTTTGAATTTAATTTTTTATTAAAAATAAGTTCTTTTTTAATCATAAAAAATCCGGACATCGGATCTTTGACATTCACAAAAATTCTGGCAAGAAGCGTGGCGCCTTTGGATAATATTTTTCTATACAAACTCCAACCTTCTATTTTTCCGCCTTTGACATACCGACTTCCGATAACCAAATCGGCATTGTGCATTATTCGACACATTTCGCCGATCTTTTCCGCTGGGTGGCTCAAGTCGGCGTCCATCACTCCTACAATATCCCCTTCAGCAATACCGAATCCCGCCAAAACAGCAGATGAAAGACCCAGCTTCCCTGCTCGATGAATCACCTTCAGATTTACATATTTTGTTTTTAAGTCTTCTAAAATTTTCCCCGTCCCATCTGGAGAATTGTCATCAACGATAACTACTTCCGCATCAATTTTGTTTTCTGCAAACTCTTTCTGCAACTCAATAAGAAGTTTTTCTATATTTCCTTTTTCGTTGTAGGTCGGAATTACTAAGCTGAGTTTCATATTTTTTGCATCTTGTATGTGATGTGAATTCTTTATTCTTTTTTATTAGATTTTGTTTCTTGAAATTTGAAAGACTCCTCGATTTTTGTCTCAAGTTCCTCGACAGAATGAAAACCAGTCAACACTTCATCGCCCACCACTAGGGCTGGGAGCTCTGTATCTTTTATTTTGTATATTTGAAGCATCGCCTCTACCGCCGAAAGCTTGGTGCTGTAATCAAAAGAATACACTTTCAGCTCGGGATATTTCGCGCGCAGAGCGGTGAGAACTAAACCCTGTTTTTCACACAAACTGCAATTATCAATCGTAGTGTAAAAATATAAAATAAAAGCAGACTTCACACCGCAACGCTCGGAAATCTTTTTAGCCAATAGGTAATCTTTTATCTGAAGTAATGAGTAATACTTACGAAGATAGGAAACTTCCTCGGTAGCGCCCAAATTGTTCTGGCTCCATTCGAGCTTATTGCCCAACTCCCCTAATTCCGGAGCAAACACCGAATCGGAAATATTTTTACACGACAATTCGGAAAGCAAAGAGAACTGAGTTTCGGAAGAAAGAATATCGACAGCAATCTGATCTTGAATCATCTTTAATTGATTTATTTTTTTGTCGCCAAAATAATTGCTCAAATAAATAGCCGTCGCAAAAAGACCAGCGGTAATTAAAAACACAATTAAATATTTTTTCCAATCTAGATTGTTATTCATAAATTCATTTTGCAACTTTTAACTTTTCTATCTCCAAGCCGGTTTTCTTTTCATAATTGTATTATAAACTGCTTTTAATAACCAAAAAGGGGCAATTAGTCCGAAAACTGGGAAAAAATACAGGATATCAAACGAAAATATTCTTTTTTCTTTAGTCATCTTTCTGCCAAACATTATCGCAAAAAGGACCAATAAATATATACAAATAATCAGAAGACTGAAAGACCAAATGTTTACAAAGAACAAATCGAAGCTGGGCTTGGCTGAACTGAAATTCCACCCAATAGTGTTGAAAGTCACAATTTTTGAATATAAGAAATATCCAAAACTATAGACAATCCTTCCAAAAAGAAAGGACACGGAAATTATAGAAATAATTCCCATAGGTAAAGTAAAAAAAGAAAAATTACCGTATTTTTTATTAAACAAAACACTATGATAATCGATAGTGTTGTTTATAAATCCATAAATCCAGCGCAGTCGTTGTTTGTATAATTTTTTTATTGAGGACGGAGAGTTGGTATAGACATAAGCATCATTGCAGTGTTCAATTTTATAATTATTTTTTTGCATACGGTAAGCAATCTCCATATCTTCAGTATTATGACCATGCCGATAAGGGCCGAGATCGTCGAAAACTTTCTTTCGAAATATGGTGAGAGGTCCAGGAGTCACATTGATGGCTCCCAGAAATCCGAGCATTTTTTTAAAATAAACTCCCATATTGTATTCGGCTTTTTGCGCGTTTTGGATGAAATTTTTCGGACTATAGACTGAAACAGACGGTGCCACAGCCATGATACTTTTATCTTTTTCAAAAAAGCTCATAATACGGACTACCGACTCCGAATCAGCAATTGAATCAGCATCAAAACCGCCAAAGAAATCGGTTTCGGTATGTTCTAACGCCAGATTAAGAGCGGTATACTTCCCCCCATTTTCTTTGTGAAAAAGTTTTATATTCGGATAATCGGCAAATTTTTGGACAACATTCCAAGTGTCATCGGTAGATCCATCATCAATAATAAATATGTTAATTTTATCTTTAGGATAATTTAAATCAAGCAGAGAGCGTACTGTGGCCTCGACTGTATTTTCTTCATTCCAACAAGGCACTGCAATAGTGATTGCAGGATAATTATCGAGTTTTATTTTTCCATTTCTAATTATTATTTTTTTTCTGTTTTCTAAAAAGGTAACGAAAAAAAACACCTGCACATAGACAGATAAAAAGATCAACACATAAAATATTATATTAGAAATTGACGCCATATCGCCCAAAGACTACATTTTCTTTTCCGCGCCGGAATCATCGCAAGAGCCGCAAGCTTCCACGCACTTTTTACATTTGCAGCCGAAAATCTTTATTACAGCCGCGACGCCCACAAGCACATAAACAATGGCTTCTGCTGTCGGCCAAGAACCAAGGAGTATATTTACAACATTCCAAGCTTCTGCAGTTTTACCCATAAGCATTCCTACTCCAACCAATCCCCAGTTTACACCTCCAATAATCAATAAAACTTTACCGATTAAAGCCGGTGTGCACCCTACCCCGCAACATTTTGAATGACACATATTTATTTTAATTTTCACCTGAAAATGAATCAGGTAAGTTAATTTTAATAAAAGGACCTTTAGATATTAATGTATTCTATTGTACTACTTTTTTTAAAAAAATGCTACAATGAGACTTATTAGTCATAATATATAAAAACAATGGAAGAACATAATCATAGTGCCGAACATCATAATAATGTCGAACACGCTCATCACCCAAAAGGTCTAAGCAATAGCCAGCAGATAGCCGGAGCGATAATTATTGCCGGAGTTATTATTGCAGGCGCAATTTTATTAAAAGGAAATACATCTGGATTAGCCACCAAGGTAACGAATGATGCAACGCTAGAAAAAATAAACAAAAATGACAGAACACTTGGAAACCAAAAGGCAAAAGTCGCGCTTGTTATATATGAAGATTTTCAGTGTCCTTTTTGTGCAGCAATCTCGGGGCTAGTCTCAGACACAGATGCAATTAAATATCTAAAAAATCAAATGCCGACATGGACACCTCTTATGACTGGTCTTGATGAATATATAAAAAATGGAAGTGTGTTGTTTGTTTATCGAGATTGGGCGTTTTTAGGACCGGAATCTGTGAAATCAGCTGAAGCGGCGAGATGCGCCGGAGACCAAGGTAAATTCTGGGAATATCATGATTATCTTTACACCCATCAGAATGGAGAAAATCAAGGAGGATTTGCTGATCCAAAATTAAAATCTTTTGCGCAAAGTTTGGGTTTGAATACTTCAGATTTCGACAAATGTCTAGATGGTGGAAAATACACACAAGCAGTAAATGATTCAAAGGCTAAGGGCACAGCCGCCGGAGTCACTGGCACACCAAAAGGATTTATCTTGAGAGAGGGAAAAACCGTCTCCACTATTGACGGCGCAGAACCATGGAGCGCTACTAAAGTAAAAATCGACAACGCGCTGAAATAAAAAAGCTGGTACATTTTTTAATGTACCAGCTTTGGACAGTTAAATTAGTAGCTGCCAAACTATGGAAGTTAATCTAGACCTTCCCAGTCCATTCCTATCCATGGATCATTTGGCTTTTCTTTCCGTAAGTTTTCCAAATGTCTCTGCAAGAAAAGAGAATGATCAGACTGCTCTTGTTCATCACGGGTTATTTCCCTGACGAGTGTTTCTAGAAAATTAGTTTTTTCCAGAACCTCTTCCAGAATTTTTAATTTCCTAGGAGAAAGTTCTGAGGTTGTAATATTGACTTTCATTTTTTTTCCTCCAAATGTATTAACCTTTCAAAGAACATAAGGCCGACCCGTAGTTTAGGGCAGTCTTTTGTGCAAAGAAAAACGGCCCCCACTTTAAGGCCGCCTTTCGGTATTCGATATAGTTTTGTTTAAGAGAGAATCAAACAACGCAAACCGGCCTCAAATCTTGATTTGAAGCTCGTCGTCGAATTGAAATTATTTTTGCTTTCATTTTCATACTGGGAGAAATGTTAGCAAATATAGTTTTATTGTCAACACCCCTCCCTCTTAATCTGTGGATAACTTAACTAACCACAATAACCACGACCGTGTTTATTGTGGTACTAAT
>CAYHBT010000002.1:19863-63509 GCA_964354935.1 uncultured Candidatus Saccharibacteria bacterium | reverse complement strand
AAATGGAACGCCCAAAAAGTCTGTGCAATCTGTCTGTGCAAGTCTGTGCAAGAACCGTTCTTGCGCAGAGTCCTTGCGCAGGGGATATGGTTATTAGACAAATAAATAGTGTTATACTTAAAAAATGTTTTTAGTACGCCATATTCGCAATTTCTACGGCCGGTATGAACGGCCGATTTCTTCTTTTTCCCTGATTCTTGGGTTCGTTTTTGATGTCTTTACACTTCGGCGCGCAGACACTCTCTTTGAGAATCTATGGATTTTGGGATACCTGCTCGTGATAGGACTTTTCATAATACTTATTCACTTAAAAGAGACCGAAGCAGGCGGAGAAAAGAATCCGAGCAGCGCGCATTTTTGGTATGTAAACATTTTGCAATTTGCTTTTGGTGGCGTCTTTTCCGCATTTTTGGTTTTATATTTCCGCAGCGCGGATATTTTTGTGGCGTGGCCTTTCATCGCAATCCTTGCGATAATTTTTATCGGAAATGAATTTCTAAAAAAGCATTACATCAGACTTAGCTTTCAGATCAGCTTGTATTTCCTTTCCATATATTGGTTTGCTATTTTTGTGATACCGGTCATCTTGCGTAAAATCGGTCCGGAAATATTTTTGTTTTCCGGATTAGTCAGCTTGATTTTAATTTCTCTTTTCATAAAACTTTTATTCCGACTAATAAAAGACAGACTCGAAAAGAGTAGGAAATTGATCACTTTCTTAGTTTTGACTATTTTCACCTTAGTCAATGTGCTTTATTTCACCAATTGGATTCCGCCGATTCCGCTTTCGCTCAAAGATGCGGGCATCTATCATTCCATAAAGAAAAACGGGGAAGGGAGCTATGTCATTTCTTATGAAGACAAAAGTTGGAAGGAATATTTTTCATTTTATCCTGATTTCAAAAAAATGGCTCAAAAATCCGTATACGCGTTTAGCGCCATTTTTTCTCCCAAAGGCCTTGATTTGACGGTCCTTCATGAATGGCAACACTATGATGAAGCACAGAAGAAATGGAAGACGGAGGGTATCGTGAATCTGCCGGTGCTCGGAGGGAGAGACAACGGTTTTCGCACTTATTCAGTGCGTTCAAATATGACTTCCGGAAAATGGCGAGTCAATGTCAAAACAGAAGAAGGGCAGATTATCGGCCGTTTGCGTTTCACTATAGTGCCGACCGAAATTGAGCCAGCGCTTTCGACTATGGTAAAATAGGTAGCCTAAATTTTAAAATTTTGCTATGATTTCTCGTATGATCTCAGAACAGAAAGAAGAAAACTTACTACGCATAGCTAGTTATAATATTTTAAACGGGGGAGAGGAACGATTGGATAAAATTTCGACAGTAATAAAAAAAATTAATCCCGATATATGCGGAATTCTTGAAGCCGTCGGTTCACAAGATAAATTAAAAGGGGTCGCAAATGATTTAGGGTATAAATTTTTTGATATTGCAATAGCGAATTCAAAATATAATATTGCTGTATTATCAAAAATTCCTTTCACAATCAAAGCAATCAAAACTGGAATTCGGCATGTCATTCTTGAAGCAACCATAGAAAATGGTCTATTTAAAAACTTTGGCATTTTTTTTGTCCATCTTTCTCCTATATCTGAAGATGATAGACTGCTGGAGACAAGAGAATTATTACAAAATGTCGCAAAATTTTCCGAAGCGATAATTATGGGGGACTTTAATTCTTTATCGCCAAATGATCCCTATGATCAAAAAGAGCTTCTCCAAATATTTAAAAAAAATAATATTATTAAATATGGCACTGAAAAATTGCGTTTTGATGTGATTAAGAAAATTGAATCAGAAGGCTTAGTTGATACTATGAATTATTTAAAACATCCTTTTGCCTCCACCACACCGACTCCTTCAAATAAAGATCCAAATCATTCGGCCAATATCAGAATTGATTATGCTTTCTTAACAAAAAATATTATTAAGTATTTTAAAAAAGCAGAAGTATTTAAAAATGAAGTTGCTGATATGGCTTCAGATCACTATCCGTTATTTATTGAGCTCCAAAAATAAGAAAAGGAGGCCGTGACATAAAGTCCGTACCTCCTAATCGATGATTCCTCTTCTCACGAACAGTTCGCGCAAACGAACTATCCGTTGTCCAGCAGTCATTTTTAGAGGACAAAAATGACTGCTTAGATCAAATACTTCGCTGAAGTATTTGTCTCGTACCTCGCCCTTGGGCGGCATAAACCGCAGGGCAAGTTCCCGAATGGCGTCGGGATCGCTGAGCGTCAACTCCGCAAGAGCGACGCCAACCTCCTTGTTGTCAGGAAGTGTCTGAAAAAAATTGCGGACCTGTTGTCCGAAATTTTTTCCTAGAACTTCGCCGACAGCAGCAAGAATGTGCTGCTCATTGAGTCCAGCATCTTGCGCCAAGATGCTGAAACGAAGCCGGCGGAGAATACCGAGCGAATCAAACTTGCGTTTGAGTTCTTGCTCGACCATCTCCGGCTCCGTCGGATTCGGAAAGTGTACTATAAACTCTCCCTCGTACTTCACCAACGGAGGGAAAGTGTCTACATAGTACACTCGAGAATCTGGCCCAAGACAGAAGTTGGACAGACGGGCATCAATACCCACCTCTCGTTCCTTTTGACTTAGGACTCCACCCATCGTGGAGAGAAGTTCTCTAAGGATTTCAGCCGTTGCTTTACCCTTATCAAAAACTTCATCCAAATCCAAACCGACATAAGGAGAGCACTGTATCGCCTTGCCCTCCTGTTCGGAAAAAGTGTACGGCTCCGCCAGCAAGACCCCGAGCTCTCGGAGTTTTTGGCGGAAATACACACTCGTCTGATTTACCCAAACTGCGTTCCCGGAATTTACATTCTCGGGAGAAATTTCTTTCTCAACAACGACACCACGGCCATTGTTGACGCAGGTGACCAGGGCATACCTGGATTTCCTTTGCCACACAATGGTTTTCATGGTGGTTTTTGTTGATTTATTCTGTTTTCAATGATTGAATCAAGACCAGCATAGGCTAATGCAATTATCTTGTCAAATACTGCAGATAATTAATTTTAATTAAAAGCCTTAAAATACTATAAATAAAGGTTATTTGTAGAATATAAATAAATTGCAGGAGAAAAATTGACAAATTGCTCAAAAAAGAATAGTATAGAAATATGCAGATTCAAGTCATTCTTAAGAATTTTGGTCTATCGGAAAAAGAAATCGCCGTATATCTCGCTTTGATTGAGCTTGGAGCATCTTCGGTGCGGACGATATCGCAAAAAGCGAAAGTGAATCGCGGCACCACATATGATATTTTGAAGTCTTTGATTAAGATGGGAATTATTTCTTATTACAACAAGAAATCCAAACAATATTTCATTGCCGAACGACCTGAGACTTTACTTGCTGTCATAGAAAAGAAGCAAGAAGATTTGCAAAAAAACAAGGAAGATATCGAGGAAAGCTTGCCTCTATTCAAAACTCTATTTGAAACACAAGGAGGAAAACCTTCAGTCAAATTATACGAGGGTACAATTGGCATTCGACACATTTTGGAAGATGTATTAAAGAGTATGGATAAAGTAAAAGAAAAAACTTACTTCGTTTACTCTTCGGCGACTGTTAGAAAAAATGTCTACTTGGCTATGAAAGATTTCAGTAAAAAAAGAATCCGAAGAAAAATTAAAGTTAAGACAATTGCTTTGGGTGAAGGAGGTAGCCTCATCGGTCTTGATGAAAGAAAATGGATACAATTGTTAGACAAAAAGAAAAAAGAAAATCTGCGATCAACATATCAAATTATTTACGCCGGAAAGACGGCCCATATCAGTCTCGACAACGCGGATAATCCGGTCGGGATTGTAATAGAAAATGAGGAAATTTATCAAACTCAAAAATTAATATTCGAATACAATTGGAAAAATCTCTAAGATTTAAATAAAACCTATGATTTGTCTTTAATCTGCATATATTATAATATGTCTGTATGATTTCACGGATATTTGTAATACCGAAAAATGATAGCGCAAAGGCAGATTCCTATCTCATTGATTCTAAATTCTCGGAAAAAGAGCTCGTAAAATTAGCAGAAGCGCTCACTAATCCCATTTTGGAAAATTATTACATCAACGAGTACCCGGAATTGGGGAAGCTTGCCCGCCCAGTCGGCGGGTTTTCTCATGCCATAGAAATAGGATTCTTGCCCGGAGTCACCGATAATGTCGGACACACGGTCAAAGAGATAGCGACAGATTTACTACATCTTAAAAAGAACGACCATTTTGAAGTATATACTTCAAAGATTTTTTTTGTTTCGGGTGGACTAAAAGAAACGCAAGAGCTTGCTCTGACCTTATACAATCCTCTTATTGAAAGAGCGAATATAGTTAAAACAAAAAACGGAAAATTCGAATTTATAAATATCATTCCAAAAGTAATTTTAAAGAAAAAAATTCCTGTGATAAATATTTCGCTTGAAGTTTCAGATGAAGAACTTACTAAAATAGGCACAGAAGGCATACTGGGTGAAGATGGCAAAAGGAGAGGCCCGCTCGCTCTTGATTTGGCTTCTATGCTTGCCATAAAAGCGTATTTTGCCAAGTTGAAAAGAAACCCCACCGATATTGAACTTGAGTCTTTGGCGCAAACTTGGTCTGAACATTGCAAGCACACTATTTTTGCTAATCCGATTGAACTGCCTCCTGCTGACGCAGGGAAACAGGCAGGTGTTATAAAGGACGGTTTGTATAAAACATATATAAAAGAGGCAACAAATATAATAAGAAAACAAAAACTTGCCCGCCGTGGCGGGGGCGGCGATTTCTGTGTTTCTGTTTTTTCCGACAACGCCGGTGGAATAATTTTTGATGAAGATTATTTGATTACACACAAAGTCGAAACGCACAACAGCCCTTCGGCGCTCGACCCTTTTGGCGGAGCAATCACTGGAATCGTTGGTGTGAATCGAGACACGATTGGTTTTGGATTGGGCGCAAAACCGGTGGCGAACGCATACGGATTTTGTCTTAGCTATCCAAATGATAAAAGAGAATTATTTAGAAATAAAAATTTAACGGAGAAGATGCTCTCTTCGAAAAGAATTATGGACGGAGTCATTAAAGGCATCAATGTTGGTGGAAACTGTTCAGGAATTCCGACACTTTCCGGATTTATAAAATACGACGAACGATATCGTGGCAAGCCATTGGTCTTTGCTGGAACCGTCGGATTAATACCTCGCAAAGTTAAGGGAAAATTAATGCACGAGAAGAAAGCTAGGGCGGGAGATTATGTAGTAATGGTGGGAGGAAGAGTCGGACTAGATGGAATACACGGCGCGACTTTTTCATCAGTGACACTTGATAGCTCTTCTCCAGCCACAGCAGTCCAAATAGGAGACCCGATAACACAGAAAAAATTAAGCGATGCAATAATTAAAGAAGCGCGTGAATTAGATTTATACAACAGCATCACAGACGATGGCGCTGGTGGTTTGTCTTCGTCGGTCGCAGAAATGGCAAAAGAATGTGGGGGAGTGAAAGTTTTTTTAGACAAAGTCCCGCTCAAATATCCCGGTCTCGCGCCGTGGGAAATTTGGATTTCCGAATCGCAGGAACGAATGACTTTGGCAGTTCCAAAAAATAAATGGAAAACTTTCCAAAAACTTATGGAAAGTCGCGGAGTGGAAGCGACGGTAATCGGGGAATTCACAAATTCCGGAAAAGTTATTTTGGAATACGGTGGCAAAAAAATTATGGATATGGAAATGGAATTTTTGCACAATGGATTGCCGAAAAGACAATTGAGAACGGAGGAAATTTTACCCCCTCCTTTCTCCTCCCCCTACAGTAGGAGGAGGTTGGGTAGAGGCAAAGTGTATACAAAATCTTTAGAAACCCTCCTCGCCAATAAAAACATCTCTGGATTTGCTTTTGTCTCCGAACAATACGATCACGAAGTGCAGGCGTCTTCTGTTTTGAAACCTCTCTCCGGCGCTGGACGCATAAACACCGATGCGCAAATTTTCCGTCCGGTTTTAAATTCAAAAAAAGCAGTTGTCTTATCTTCTGCGCTTTATCCTTCTTACGGAGACATTAGCACATATCATATGGCGGCTTGTGCGCTAGATACCGCTATTAGAAATATAATCGCCGCGGGCGGTACGCTTTCCCATTTAGCGATTTTAGACAATTTCTGCTGGTGTTCCTCAAATGACCCAAAACGCTTATATCAACTCGTAGAAGCCGTAAAAGCCTGCTACGACTATGCAGTAGGCTACGGAACCCCGTTTATCTCCGGAAAAGACAGTATGTTCAACGATTTTAAGGGCTATGACGAAAAAGGCAATCCGGTTGAAATTTCAATCCCGCCAACTTTACTTATCTCGGCAATCAGCGTAATGCCTGATTTGAATAAAGCCGTTTCGCCGGAATTTAAAAATGCAGATGATATAATTTATTTGCTGGGAGAAACGAATGATGAACATGGTGTTCCAAAAGTAAATTTAGAAAAAAATCTGAAAACTTATCTTGCACTCGAAAAATTAATTCAAAAAGAATTACTATCTTCTTCGCTTTCTGTAACTTCCGGCGGTCTAGGTATCGCTCTCGCGAAAGCATCTCTAGGCGGAATGCTCGGCTGTAAAATAGATATAAGCCAGCCAGCGCCTAAGGCGCTGGCTGTAGAGACAAAGATCTTTTCCGAAAGCCAAGGTAGAATTCTTGTTTCTGTCGCGCCGGAAAATATAAATGTCTTTGAGAAAATATGCATAGGAGTTTCCTATGCAAAGTTAGGAAAAGTAATGAAAGATGAAAAAGTAATAGTTGAAGATGGTGGTAAAAAAATAATAGAAAGTACTGTCAAAAAATTGCACGATATCTATCACAAATTTTCAAAAAGTATGAGTTAAACCAATATCAGCTATAGCGTATATATGAAATCAGAGACAAAAAATTGCCAAAATTGTAAAAAGGATTTTGTCATCGAGCCGGATGATTTTTCTTTTTACGAAAAGATGCAAGTGCCACCTCCGACATTTTGCCCTGATTGCAGATTCCAAAGACGATTACTTTTCCGCAACAATCGCGTCTTTTACAAACGCGAATGTGCTCTGTGTAAAAAATCAGTACTTGCTGTATATAATAATAAAAGATTATACACGGTTTATTGCCGAGAATGCTGGCTTTCTGATGAATGGGACCCCATATCTTACGGTGTAGACTATGATTTTTCTAAGCCTTTTTTTGAACAATTTAAAATGCTACAAACGAGGGTGCCGAGAGCAAATTTATATCAAACAAATTTTATAAACAGCGATTACTGTAGTTACGGAATAGATTTTAAAGAATGTTATCTTTTATTTGGTGGACATAATAACGAGAGAGTTTATTTTGGCAATCAAATTTTCGACTCTCGAGACTCGATGAACATATCTTTTTGTGAAAAGATTGAATTTGGCTACGAGCTTTTTGAATGCAAAACCACAAACAAACTATTTTTTAGCCATCATTCCCAGGATTGCGTTGAAAGTTATTATTTGATCGATTGTCGAAACTGTATAAATTGTTTTGGTTGTGTAGGTTTAGTAAACAAACAATATCATATCTTTAATAAACCACATTCAAAAGAAAACTATAATAAATTTATAAAAGAAAATACAGGAAGTCACGAGAAACATTTGGAATTTTTAAAAAAATTAAAAGAGTTAGAACTAGATTTACCTCATCGTTATGCTCGCGTTTATAAATCAATAAATTCGGACGGCGACGATCTATCAGAAGCCAGAAATACAAATTTCGCCTTTAGTTCAAGACAGGCCGAGGATTCAAAATTTTTGTTTTTTTGCAGACATGGATCTAAAGATTGTTATGATGTATCTTTTCTGGGCTTTAACGCAGAACTAATATATGAAAATTGTCATGGTTTTGGTAGTAATAATGTGGCATTCGGGGTTAGAAATCTTAATAATCAAGATGCGCGTTATAACGAGGAATGCCATGATTGTAAAAATGTATTTGGCTGCGAAGGGCTTCGTAAAAAAAGTTACTGCATTTTAAACAAGCAATATAGTAAAGAAGAATATGAGAAACTTCTGCCTAAAATAATTAAGCATATGAAAGATATGCCTTTCATTGATAAACAAAGCAGAATTTATAAGTACGGAGAATTTTTTCCATCAGAACTTTCACCTTTTGCTTACAACGAAACAATCGCGCAAGAATATTTTCCTTTAACCAAAGAAGAAGCTTTACAAAAAGGATATACTTGGCAGGAGATAGAAGAAAGAAATTACAAAATTGACATAGAAAATAAAGATATACCTGACAACATTAAAGATATTGGAGATGAAATAATAGGTAAGATTATTGCTTGCGGGCATGGTGGCACATGTAAACACCAATGTACTGAAGCTTTTAAAATAATTCAAGAAGAATTCAGGTTTTACAAAAGAATGAAGTTACCTTTACCTAGACTGTGTCCAAACTGTCGGCACTATGCGCGTATTAATCTGAGAAATCCGTTGAAACTTTGGGAAAGGATGTGTATGTGCGATAAAAAAAATCATTTTCACGGAGAGAAAAAATGCGAAGTAGAATTCAAAACAACCTATGCGCCTGAAAGACAAGATATGGTATACTGCGAAAAATGTTATCAGCAAGAAATATATTAAATATCAGCTATAGCTGATATTAGAAAAAATGAAAAAAAATAAACCAAAAATTATAATAATGTCCGGATACGGGCTCAATTGCGAAGAAGAGACGAAATTCGCTTTTGAGACAGCGGGAGGGAAAGCGGATATTGTGCACATCAACGACCTAATTGCCAAGCCAAAAATACTGAAAGAATACCAGATCATAGCATTTCCGGGAGGATTTTCTTATGGAGACGACACGGGTAGCGGCAAAGCTTACGCTAATAAATTTAAAAATCATTTATCGAAAGAGCTCGCGGAATTTTTGTCACGCGATACTTTACTTATCGGTATTTGCAACGGGTTCCAAATAATCACCAATCTTGGAATTTTGCCCGGGGCTTTGATGCAAAATAAAAATGGAAAATATCTAGACAGATGGATCGATCTTTCCGTCAAAGGTTCGAGTCCTTGGCTCAAAAATATTAAAAAAATATCTCTTCCAATCGCGCACGGTGAAGGACATTTTGTTATTTCTCCGGAAGAACACAAAAAAATGCTAGCGAAAAAAGAAATCGCTTTTAATTATGACAAAGGAGAAATTTGTAAATTTCAAAATCTCGAAAAAAATCCAAACGGTTCAGACTATGACATTGCCGGAGTTTTGGCGTATAATGGCAGGGTCCTAGGAATGATGCCTCATCCGGAGAGAGCGATGTTTGCTCATCAGAATCCGATGTGGTATAAAAATAAGAAAATTTCAAAAGAGGGCGCCGGACTGCAGATTTTTAAAAACGCCGTTAATTACTTTTCCGCAAAAAATAAAAAATAATCTATGATTGATCTAAATGAAAAATGCGCAGTTTTTGGAATTTTTGGAGATAATAATTCTCCGACTGAAGTCGCGCGCGAAACATATTTCGGACTTTTTTCTTTACAACATCGCGGACAAGAACATTCCGGAATTGCGACCAGCGATGGCAAAAGATTGCATATTCATAAAGACGCTGGGTTGGTGAGCCAAATTTACACTGAAGATATTTTAAAAAAACTCCCCGGCTTTGCCGCCATCGGACACAATCGGTATTCCACTTCAAACGGCAACAATGTCGAATATGCTCAGCCCTTTCTATACGACAACCTCTTCGCCTTTGGGCACAACGGCAATCTGCCAAGCACCTCCAAGCTTGTACAATTTTTAAAAAAGAACAACGAAATTACTGAAAATCTTTCCGACTCTCAATTGATGACCCAAGCTATTGGCGTTTATATGAAAAAAGGATATTCTCTCCCTGATTCAATTGCAAAAGTTTACCCCCTTTTTACAGGGGCTTTTTCTTGCGTGGCATTGGGATTGGACACACTGGTAGGCTTTCGTGATCCGTGCGGAATTCGTCCATTAGTCTTGGGGCAAAGAGGGAACGAGATAATAATTTGTTCGGAGACTTGCGCCTTAGACACTCTCGGAGCAAAATTCATCAGAGAAATAGAACCTGCGGAAATGGTGATTGTCACCAAGAATGGTAAAGAAAATAAAATCGTCAGTTATAAATTTAAAAAAGGAAAACCAAAATTGGATATTTTTGAATTTGTGTATTTTTCCAGATATGACAGCGTAATGCTCAATCAATCAGTCTATGAAGTACGAAAAAATCTTGGACGAATATTGGCTCGAGAAAATAAAATACAAAAGAGAGCAGTTGGTGTCGATATGATCATACCAGTTCCAGAATCTGCCATCTCGGCGGCGATTGGTTATGCCGAAGAATCCGGCATACCTTTTGAAATGGGTATCGCCAAAAACCGCTACATCAACCGCACATTCATCGAACCCACTCAAGAATTGCGCGCTGAAAAAGTGCGAATGAAATTAAGCCCGCTCCAATCAGTGATAAAAGGCAAGAAGATTGCGGTGATGGACGATTCAATCGTGCGCGGAACGACCAGCAAACAAATCGTCAAAATGCTTTTTGATGCAGGCGCCAAGGAAGTGCATTTTCTTGTCAGTTCCGCTCCGATTCGTTTTCCGGATTTTTATGGTATCGACACTCCCAACCAAAAAGAATTAATCGCTTCGCATAAAACTACCGAAGAAATTCGCAAATTTCTTGGAGCCACATCTTTATCTTACCTTTCAATCGAAGGAATGGTGTCCGCGACCGGTCTAAAAAAAGAGCGCTTTTCGCTTTCTTCCTTTGATGGAGTTTACCCAATAGATATTTTTGAACGCTCCAAAGAAATAAACTACGATGTCCCAAAAGAATAAAAAAAAGTTAGCGATTTTGGTTCACGAAGGAGGCGCTCAAACAAACCTCAAGGCAATTAGAGATGAAATTGATGCAGGGAAAATAAATGCGGAAATTTCTGTAGTCATTTCGGATAGGGAAGAACCAATGCCGATATTGGAAAAAGTGTCGCCAGACTACATATGTCTAGCTGGTTGGAAAAAGATAATTCCCGAAATGATGATAATAAAATATGAAAACAAAATTTTTAATTTACACCCGGGTTTGATTCCGGATACAATAAATGGAGAGATATTAAATCCTGATAATACAAAAGCTCTATGGAACAAAGGAATGTATGGCGATAAGGCAATCAAAAATTTCCTAGACCAAAAATCCACTTTTGCCGGTTCTTCAATTCATTTTTTGACTTTGAATTTCGATTTTGGACCAGTCTTGGGTAGAACTTTTGAAAAAGTGGAAGATGGCGATACTGTGGAGTCTCTGTATGCCAGACTAAAGAAAAAAGAAAACGAATTATATGTAGAAGTTTTAGAAAAATTGACCTCACCCCCAACCCCTCTCCTTAACAAGGAGAGGGGTGCCGAAGGCGGGGTGAGGTATAAAAAAATTTTAATAATTGGCGCGGGAGGAGGACGGGAACACGCAATCGGCTGGAAAATAGCGCAGTCGCCTCGAGCGGGAGAATTATTTTTTGCGCGAGGCAACGCCGGCACAGCAGAGCTGGGAACTAATTTAGATATAAAAGAAACTGAAACCGCCAAGCTTTTAGAATTTGCCAAAAAAGAAAAAATTGACCTGACTCTCGTTCTCTCTGACGACCCTCTTGCGCTTGGCATAGTGGACGAATTTCACAAAGAAAAATTAAGAGTTTGGGGTCCGACCAAAGGGGCAAGCGAGCTCGAATGGTCTAAAGCTTACGCCAAAGATTTTATGAAACGACACAAAATCCCAACGGCTAAATACGAGGTTTTTTCCGATTTTGAAAAAGCGAAAATATATGTTGAAAAAGGTTCGGTGCCTGTAGTCATCAAAGCAAGCGGACTCGCGCTCGGCAAAGGCGTGGCAGTAGCGCAAACAAAAGAAGAAGCGCTCGAGGCACTTAAAAAAATCTTGGTGGATAAAATTTTTGGCAGTTCCGGCAACGAAGTAGTCATCGAGGAATACCTTTCCGGCACCGAAATCTCCATTCACGCAATTTCCGACGGAAAAGATTTTAAAATGTTTCCAAGCTCGCAAGATCATAAACGCATATTCGATGGCGATGCTGGACCTAATACAGGCGGAATGGGAGTCATTGCGTCGCTACCTTTTATGAACGAAGCGCTGATGTCGCAAATTGAAAAAGAAATTATCGCGCCAACATTGGCGGGTATGAGAGAAGAAGGCAGACCGTTTGTTGGAATTTTGTACCCGGGGATAATGCTCACAGCCGAAGGCCCGAAGGTTTTTGAATTCAACGCGCGCTTCGGCGATCCGGAGACACAGACATATATGAGAATTTTAGAGACGGATATTTTGGACATGTTTGATGCTTGTATTGATGGAAAAATAAAAGATTTAGAAATAAAATGGAAAGAAAATACATCCGCCTGCAACATCGCCGTAGCTTCTGGCGGGTACCCGGGGGAATATGAGAAGGGTAAAATTATCACAGGGATTGAAGAAGTGAAAAAAGAAAAAGATATAATTATCTTTCACGCCGGCACAACCAAAAAAGACGGAAAACTAGTCACCAACGGCGGGCGGGTGCTGGGAGTCAGCGCGACGGGCAAAAGCCTGCAAGAAGCCCTCGATAAAGCCTACGAAGCAATTTCAAAAATATCTTTTGAAGGTATGCAATACAGAAAAGACATAGGCAAAAAAGCTCTTGAATTATCTAAAAATTAAAACCTTCCTTAAACCACAATAGCAACGGCCGTTGCTATTGTGGTTTTTTGTTGCGTTAGGCAAGATCTAACGCAAGGCTACCTATCCCAATTAAAGAAATCTTCGCGGTCTTTGCCTGTGCCGACGGAGATTATTTTTACATTCAAGTCTTTAAGTTTATTTTTTATGTAGTTAAGATAGGAGGCGAGTTCTTTGGAGACTTTCTTTTTGTCTTTCACTCCCTGATTGGCATTTCCCCAGCCGGATATTTTATCTGCGACAACACCTGTAATTTGGCTAAGGTAAAGCGGAAATTCTTTTAAAACTTTTCCGCCGATTTTGTATCCGGTGACAACTTTTACTTTATCGGAAAGGCAAATATCCGCCTTATTGATGAAAATTTTATTAGCTCCGGAAAGTCTGATAGCATAACGAAGGGCGAACAAATCAATCCAGCCGCACATTCTGGGTCTGCCTGTCGTCGCTCCGAATTCGTTGCCGGCTTTCTGGAAAGCTTTTTCAAGAGCTTCGTCTTCAATTCGCGATGGGAAAGTACCTCCGCCTACTTTGGTTGTATACGCCTTCATAACTCCATAAATATCCTTTAAATAAGTGTGAGGGACGCCGAGCCCAAGGCAGACATTCGCCGGCAAAGTATTACTGCTCGTCACATTCGGATAATCGCCAAAATCAATATCGAGCATAATAGCTTGCGCGCCTTCGGCTAAAATATTTTTCCCTTCGTTTAATCTCTTTTGTATCAAAAATGAAAGGTCGCAAATCTGCAGTTTTTTTAATTCTTTGATTGCATTGTTCCATTTTTCTTTTGCTTCTCTTATTTTTTCTGAATTAATTTCAAAACCGTATTTTTCTTTATACATATGAAGTAAATTCATATGAAATTCTGAAAGAGATTTTTCTTTTTGCGCAAAATCAGACAAGAGAATATCACCAATTAGAAGCCCTCTCCGCGCTCGTGAATCGCTATATGCCGGACCGATGCCCCTCGAAGTGGTGCCAACTTTGGTGCCGGATTTGCTTCGTTTGTGTTCATCGGCCTGATCCAAAAAAGAATGAAGGTGAGAAACTAATTTTGCGCGATTGGAAATAAAAAGACGATTGGAAACATTGAAACCTAAACTTTTAAGCTGAGCCATTTCTGAAATTAAAGAAGGGGCATCGACGACGACGCCATTACCGATATAGAGTTCGATTTTTTTATGCAAACAGCCGGAAGGCACAATGTGTCCGATAAAAGTCTTATCTCCTAGCTTGATCGTATGCCCCGCATTTGCTCCGCCGTGAAAACGCGCTACTGCGCAATAATTTCCTTTTTCTAAAAGCGCATCAATATTTTTTCCTTTTCCCTCGTCTCCCCACTGCAGTCCGACGACTGCATCGATAAATCCGTGTTTCATAAAATTTTATTGCCCGATACTATAATTAGGGGCTTCTTTAGTAATAACGACATTGTGCGGATGGCTCTCTTGTATGCCAGATTGCGTGATCCTGACAAACTTGGCTTTCTTTTGGAGAGTCTTGATATCTTTTGCTCCGCAATATCCCATACCTGACCTTAGACCTCCAATCAATTGATAGACCACTTCCGCTAAACCTCCCTTGAAGGAAACTCGGCCGACAATTCCTTCAGGCACCAGTTTTTTGATTTCATCTTCCGCGTCTTGAAAGTATCTGTCTTTGGAACCTTGTTGCATAGCTTCAATCGAACCCATACCGCGATAAGTCTTGTATTTTCTGCCCTCTAAAATTATCGTCTCGCCCGGAGATTCTTCGACGCCGGCAAAGAGGGAACCAGCCATTATTGTGCTCGCTCCGGCAGCGATGGCTTTTGGAATATCGCCAGTAAAACGAATCCCGCCGTCGGCAATGACCGGCACACCGGAACCCAAAACCGCTTTGGCCACTTCATACACCGCTGAAAATTGAGGGAAACCGACACCGGAAACCACGCGAGTCGTGCAGATTGATCCGGGACCAATACCGACTTTTATCGCATCTGCTCCTGCTTTTATCAAATCTTTCGCCGCTTCAGCCGTCGCAATATTTCCGGCGATAACTTCTAATTTTGGAAATTCTTTTTTGATCTTCTTCAGCATCTCGATTACTCCCTTGGAATGTCCGTGCGCAGTGTCGAGAACGATGACATCGACTCCATTTTGCTCAAGAGCCCTCACTCTCTCTAAAGTATCGGAAGCGATGCCGACCCCTGCGCCCACCCGCAAACGGCCAAAACTGTCGCGAGAAGATTTTGGTCGAGATTTTACTTTCATTATGTCTTTATAAGTGATAAGACCGATTAGTTTATTTTGCTTATCAACAAGCGGCAATTTTTCCACTTTGAATTTTGTCAGAATTTTTTCCGCTTCCGCCAAATCCGTGCCGATATCGGCTGTAACTAAATTTTTCTTGGTCATTACATCGCCGACGGAAAGCTCTAAATTTTTTTGGAATCGTAAATCACGGTTGGTGATGATTCCTTTGAGGATCATATTTTTGTCGACTATCGGAATCCCGCCGATTTTGTTTTCTTGCATAATAGAGAGAGCCTCCTTCAGCAAAGCTTCTTCGTGCAAAGTAATAGGATCGTGAATCATTCCGGATTCGGAGCGTTTTACCTTGCGCACTTGCTTGGCTTGTTCTTCGATCGTCATATTCTTGTGAATAATTCCGATCCCGCCCTCTTGCGCCATCGCGATTGCCATCGCCGCTTCGGTGACGGTATCCATCGGCGCGGAAATGACCGGCACATTGAGTTTTATTTTTCTAGTGAGATAAGATGTGATATCAACTTCGCGAGGCAAAACTTCGGAGTATTGAGGCACCAGCAAGACATCATCATAGGTTAAGCCTTCTTTAAAATTTTCTCGCTGTGTTTCTTTTTTGTTTCCTTGGACTTTCTTAGCCATAATATATCGTGTATACTAGCATATTATGAATGATATACAAATCCTTATCGTGGATTACGGGTCGCAATATACGCTGGTCATCGGCAGAACTCTGCGGGAGCTCGGGGTGCGAAGTGTGATACTGCCGCCAAAGAAAGCAGAAATGTGGCTCAAAAATGATACTCCAAAAGCGGTCATTCTTTCCGGCAGTAATTGGAGCGTACACAACGAAGGCGCCCCGGGGCTTCCGAAAACGCTTGATAGCGATGGAAAAGAATACAGGGTCCTCGGAATATGTTATGGTATGCAGCTTTTGGCGAATTCTCTCGGTGGGAAAGTCGAACGACCACTCGCGCACCGCGAATACGGGCCAGCGGAAGTGACGCCCGAAACCACTCATCCGCTTTTTCTCGGCGTATCGGAAAAAACTCAAGTCTGGGCAAGTCACGGAGATACCGTGACTAAACTTCCGAAAGGTTTTACAGAAATCGCCACCTCCGGTGGCATTGCCGCGATGGCGAATAAAAACAATCGGGTGCTCGGAATTCAATTTCATCCGGAAGTTGCCCACACCAAAGAGGGAAAAAAGATATTGCGGAATTTTTTGGATCTAGCTGGATGTAAAGCTGATTGGGATCCTGTAAATTTAATTAAAGAAATTCAAAAAGAAGTTTTAGGTGTCGTCAGTCTAGCAGAGAAAAAGAATTTAATTTTGGGTTTTTCCGGCGGAGTGGATTCAACGACCCTAGCGGCTGTCCTCGCTCCGGTTTTAAAAGAAAAATTAATCTGCGTCGCTATTGATACAGGCGGAGTGCGAGCTCAAGAATTTGAGGAAATAAAGGCGAATGCAAAAAGCGCGGGCGTAAAAAATCTGATAATTATTCCGGCTGAAAAAGAATTTATTAAAAACATCGGTACCACGATAGACGGTGAAGAAAAACGCGGAAAATTTCGAGAAGTTTACAAAAAGATTTTTGAAGAGCAGATCGCCAAATATAAAGCCGGATTCATCGTGCAAGGAACTCTTGCCACAGACATCATAGAAAGTGGAAAAGCGGGGGAGTCTATGATGATTAAAACGCACCACAATGTCGGACTAGACTGGAAAGTCGACGACCTGCACCCATTCCGCAACTTATTTAAATACGAAGTCCGCGAACTAGCAAAAGCCCTCAAACTTCCGTCGGCAGTCTATGAAAGAAATCCTTTTCCGGGTCCGGGATTATATTTGCGAGTTGTAGGCACCCCAGTCACCAAAGAAAATATCGAGCTAGTGCGCGAAGCGGACAAAACCGTCAGCGATATTCTTAAAAAACACAACATCGACAAAAATATTTCCCAACTCATCGTCGCCCTCCTCGGCGTCAACTCCGTCGGCGTGAAAGGCGATGAAAGAGTCTATGGCCATTCGCTTGCCATCCGCGCTGTGCAAACCGTAGACTTTATGACGGCAAAAGGTTTTTATTTCCCGCAGTCCGTCGTGGAAGAAATAACTAGCGCTCTCACCAAACACAAAGACATCGTCCGCGTATTTTTCGATATGACCCCCAAACCTCCGGCTACGACGGAATTTGAGTAAAAATTAAATTATGCTAATATCTCTGCATAATGACAAAAAAAATTAGCTCGGCTTTAATTTCGGTTTTTAATAAAGACGGTCTCGAAGAGATCGTCAGACTCCTTGCTAAACATAAGGTGAAAATTATTTCTACTGGCGGGACGGCGGAATTTATACGGAAATTGGGTGTAGCTGTGACTGAAGTAGAAACTGTCACAAATTTCCCCGCAGTTTTTGGCGGAAGAGTAAAGACATTACAACCGCAAATTTTTGGCGGAATTTTAAATCGCCGAGATAATAGCGACGACCAAAAAGAAAAAGCAAAACACAAAATAGAAGATATTGATTTGGTCATCGTCGACCTTTATCCGTTTGAGGAAACCTTGGCGAAAGGCGGAACCGCCGATGAGATTATTGAAAAAATAGACATCGGCGGTATTGCTCTTATCCGCGCGGCGGCGAAAAATTTTAACGATGTTGTCGTGATTCCTTCAAAAAATCAATACAAAGAATTAACTTCAATATTAAAAAGGGGGATAGAGACAACCCTAGAAGAACGCAAAAAAATGGCTGGTGATGCGTTTGAAGTAACGAGCGAATACGATACGGCTATTCGAAACTACTTTACCTGCCCACAGGTCAGACCTGTGGATTCCATAGGTCTGACCTATGGGCAAAACGACACGAAAATAAATCTTCGTTACGGCGAAAATCCACACCAAAAGGCTGAATTTATAGGCAATCTTGAAAAAAGTTTTATCCAACTTCACGGCAAAGAGCTTTCTTATAACAATTTCATAGACACAGAAGCGGCTATTTCTGTCGTTTACGATTTTAAAGAGCCTGCTTTCGCTATTATCAAGCATATGAATGCTTGCGGTCTATCCGTGCAAAAAGACATATTCAAGGCTTACAAAGAGGCATACAAAGCTGACCCAGTTTCAGCCTTTGGCGGAATACTTGCGG
Source organism: uncultured Candidatus Saccharibacteria bacterium (assembly GCA_964354935.1). GTDB lineage: Bacteria > Patescibacteriota > Minisyncoccia > Phycocordibacterales > UBA9973 > UBA9973. Next base: position 45,345 of record CAYHBT010000002.1, on the reverse strand, counting down.
CAAATAGGGAAGTAGGCGAAGATATCGCCAAGCTCATAAAAAAACAAGAGCTTTTTGTGGAAGTCATCATCGCGCCGGATTTTAGCAAGGAGGCTCTCGAAATTTTCAAAGAAAAGAAAAATGTTCGGGTCTTAAAATGGCAGACTCCGACATTGCCACAAAAACAAACGCGAACTTGTTTTACGGGAACTCTTTCGCAAGACCGCGACACGCAAGTAGAAAAGGAGTCCGACCTCTCGACAGTTACAAAAAGAAAACCGATAAAAAAAGAAATAGCAGATATGCTCATTGCCGCGGTAGCAACCAAACATTTAAAATCAAATGCGATAGCGCTGGTAAAAAACGGCGCGCTTATTTCTATGGGTTGCGGGCAGACTTCACGCATAGATGCTTTGAAACAAGCTATAGATAAAGCGAAAAGGTTTAAATTCTCCCTAAAAGGCGCAGTGATGTCTTCTGAAGCGTTTTTCCCTTTTCCTGATTGTGTGGAACTCGCAGGCAAAGTCGGCATCAAAGCAGTTATCCAACCCGGAGGCTCAAAAAACGATCAAGCTTCGATAGATATGGCGAATAAATACAAAATAGCGATGGTCACGACAGGATTTAGACATTTTAAACACTAATTGAAAGAAAGGTGAACTTATGCTAGTCTCTTGTTGAATCAGGGCTCTTTAAAATCAACAAACGAGGGAGCCCTTCAACCAAACTAATACGATGAAAAAACTTGAAGTCATCATCGCCGCGTCTAAAGTGGACGCGGCGATGCATGCTCTCGCCGCTTTGGGCGCCGAGAGTATGGTGACGAGCGATATATCGTCACCGCCCCCTCCCCAGCAGCGGGCCGAAACCACCACCATCACGGTGGGTGGTTTTGTGGTGGACAAGGAGGAGGAATTGGTTGGTCCCCACATGGACTAAACCCCAAAAAGCCAGTACAACCGAAAGGAGGTGATACAAATCACAAGTACTGGCTTTTTTAATTTTTAAAAATAAAATAACTTATGATATTATATATTTATGAATGAAACATTGAATATAAATCAACCAGAGGCAAAGAAACTTTCAAAACATTTAATTGAGGGAGTAAAGCCCATTTATGTGTGCCTAGGAACACAAGACGAAATAGGACTATTTATTGATGAGGATTATCCCCCTGAAGGACATAATGTAAAATACAACGATGTTAGAGGAAACGCAGATAAGCAATTTTTACAGACCGAAGGTGCTCAATGTGTAATATCTACAATAGACAGTTTAAATAAATTTTCTTTAGATTTTTTTAGATGCACGGGATTAGTCGTCGCTGGAATAGAAAAGGAAAATGGAAATCCTATCTCATTCTTGAGCCATCAGGATCCAAGTTTCTTTTTGTTTAATCCAAAGAAAGAGGATTTTAAATCTGGCTTAGAAAAAAGTTTGTCTGAAATTAAAGAGAGATGCATTCCAGGGACGATTGACGCTGTTATCGTTGGAGGAAATTATCCTGAAGATTCAGAACATGATCGACAACAATACCTAGATTCAATAAATTTCCTTTCGTCTCAAATCAAGCAAAATCTTGGATTTGAACCAGTCATTGTAAATGGTCCCAAAAAATCCTCTTTTACCACAGATGAAATTTATTACAACAATAATAATAGGCGTCTTTATTTCTCAAGAACAAAGATAAATCCAGAGATGGGTAGTTTTACCGCAAGTGATATAAGTAATAACAAGAAATAAGAATTTGGAATAATTTTCTTTTATGCTAATATAGTTTTATGAAAAAAACCCCAAAAGTAATGATAATTATGGGCTCGGATACGGATTTGGAAATAATGTCCGAAGCGGCGAAAGTGCTTGAAGAATTCGGCGTGCCTTATGATATGACTGTCGCTTCGGCGCATCGAAGCCCTGAATATGTGAATAAACTAGTCAAAGGAGCAGGCGAACACAATATCAAAGTTTTCATCGCCGGAGCGGGAGGCGCGGCGCATCTTGCCGGAGTAGTGGCATCGCTCACGACTTTGCCCGTCATTGGCATACCGACAAAAGCAAAAACATTAGACGGCCTTGATTCATTGCTTTCCACCGCACAGATGCCCCCTGGCGTGCCGGTGGCAACTGTCGGTATTAACGCCGGAAAAAACGCCGGACTGCTCGCCGTGCAAATACTTGCAACATCGGCTACGGATTTAGAAAAAAAATTAATTGCATATAAAAAGAAACTCGCAGAAGATACGGAAGCCAAGGGAGAGAAACTTTTAAAAATCGGATTTAAAAAATATCTGGAAAGCAAATAAAAATGGCAACTAAACCACAAAGCGAATATGCAAAAGCTGGTGTGGACTATACGGTGATGGAACCATTTAAGATGGCAATGATAGAAGCGGGGAAGAAAACTCTTAAATTTCCGAACAAAAGGGGAGTCTATATAAATGAAGATGCGACACACGCGCACGGCGCGGTTTTTGAATATCTCGGTAAGGAATCTATAATCTGGTGCCAGACGCAAGAAGATTTGGGAAATAAAAACTGGATCGCCGAATGGATGTATCAAAAAACAGGTAAGTCTTATTATGACTCTATTGCTATCGATACTGCATTGATTGTGGTAAACGATGTCATTGCTCAAGGCGCGATGCCGGTAGTTTTTACAGACCAGCTGGAAGCGAGCGGTAGCGCTTGGTATGCCGACAAAAAAAGAGCGCAGGATTTTGCGAACGGCTTTTTTAAAATTTGCGAAGAAGTCGGCATGGCTTTGCCGGCAGGAGAATCGGCAAGCGTGACATATTTGATTAATCCCAAACCCCCAGTAACTGAAATTGCAGCCTTGAGCGGCTCGGTGATCGGCATCGTCGCGCCCAAAGAAAATTTAATTACCGGGCAGGATTTGTCTGTGGGCGACCACATCATCGGCGTAGCTTCTTCGGGACTGCACGCCAACGGCATAAGTCTAGTTATCAAAAAAACCCTAGAACTTCCCGAACAATTTCTCACGAAAATTCCAAATGGAAATACTATCGGCGAGGAAGCGTTGATTCCGACTCGTTCATATGTTGCGCTTGTAGAAGCCCTACTTGCATCTAAAGTGAAAATTCACACACTCCTACCCGGTACTGGAGATGGAGTCGGTAAAATCGCTTTTGATAAAAGACCTTTCACTTACAGAATTCATTCGTGGCTAAAAATTCCGCCACTGATGGAATATTTTCACAAAATACTCAAAGTGCCGACAATAGATTGTCTTAAGACTTTTAATTGGGGTGTGGGTTACTATATTTTTGCGCCAAGAGAAGAAGTTGCTAAAATATTGAAAATAGGCAAAAATGAAGGATACGAACTCGCGGATATCGGCATTGTAGAAAAAGGCAAAGAGAATCAGCGACAAGTAATTTTCGAGCCAGAAAAAATAATTCTCACACCTCCCGGAAAATAATTATTAATAATTTTTTAATAAAATGAATACAAACATTTTAGAGAGAACAAATTTTAAAAACTTAGGAGAAAAATACACGGGAAAAGTGCGGGATGTGTACAGCCAAAGCGACAAGGTTATTTTGATTTCCACCGACAGATATTCCGCTTTTGACCGCAATCTAGCCTTGATACCCTCGAAAGGCCAAGTGCTGACCGGAGTCAGCCGTTTTTGGTTTGAACAGACGAAAGATATAGTGAAAAATCACATCATCGATTTTCCGGACCCAAATGTAGTGATTGGCAAAAAATGCAAAGTCATACCCGTGGAGATGGTAGTGCGCGGTTATATTACGGGAATTACCGGCACCAGCTTGTGGACGCTTTATCAAAAAGGGGAGCGGAATTTTGGAGATTTTATTTTGCCGGACGGTATGCATAAAAATCAAAAATTAGAAAAAGTGGTGCTGACGCCGACCACCAAGTCTGAAGAACACGACAAACCACTCTCCAGCAAAGATATAGTCTACGGCGGACATATGACCAAAGATCAATGGGAGAAAATTTCCGTTATCGCTTTGAAGTTATTTCAAAGAGGGCAAGAGGTAGCCTTAAAACACGGACTTATCTTAGTGGATACAAAGTATGAATTTGGAGTCACGCCGGAGGGAGAAATAATGCTGGTTGATGAAATTCATACGCCGGATTCTTCCAGATACTGGCAGGCAAAAACATATGAGGAGAGAATCGCAAAAGGCCTCGAGCCGGAGAATTTCGACAAAGAATTCCTGCGTTTATGGTTCAAAGAGAATTCCGACCCCTACAAAGACGAGGTCTTGCCAAAAGCGCCAGCGGAGATGGTGGAAGAACTTTCCCGCAGATATATCCAAATATATGAGCAAATCACCGGAGACACTTTTAAAATTGAAACCGGAGATATTGAAAAAAGAATAGAAAATAATTTAAAAAAATATACGATATAATTATGGAAACCGCAATAAACCCACTAGACGGAAGATATTTTGAAAAGACTCGCGCCCTCGCGCCGTTTTTTTCCGAAGAAGCGCTGATGAAATATAGAGTGAAAGTGGAATGCGAATATCTGATAGCACTATCTTTTTTAGGAAAAACCAACTTAAGAAAATTTGCGCCGGAAGAAATAAAAATTGTCAAGAATATTTACGAAAAATTCGACACCGCTTCTTATGAGAAAATAAAAGAATTTGAAAAAACAACCAATCACGATGTGAAGGCGGTGGAGTATTTTATAAAGGAAAATCTTTCGAAAACTTCTCTCAAAGACAGCATCGAATGGGTGCATTTTGCTCTGACTTCAGAAGATACGAACAACATCGCTTACGCGCTTATTTTGTCTGACTCTTTAGGAAAAGTGATGATGCCTAAAATTTCTGAAATTATTTTAGAATTAAATAATCTTGCAAAAAAACACAAAGACCTGCCGATGCTCGCGCGTACTCATGGTCAATCTGCCAGCCCAACAACTTTCGGAAAAGAAATGAAGGTGTTTGTTTGTAGAATTGAAAAGCAACTTGAAGCGATTTCAAATATAAAAATACAAGCCAAATTAAACGGCGCAACCGGTAATTACAATGCTCACATCGCCGCTTATCCAAATATAAATTGGATTGGATTTGGTGAAAAATTTATAAAAAATTTAAAATTAGAACCTAATCTAATCACTACTCAAATCGAATGTCATGATAGTTATGTGACTGTTTTTGACACAATCCGAAGAATAAATACGATTCTTTTAGATTTTAATCAAGACATATGGAGATATATTTCCGACGGCTGGGTAGGGCAAATACCGAAAGCGGGGGAGACGGGGTCCTCCACAATGCCTCATAAAATAAATCCGATTGACTTTGAAAATAGCGAGGGCAACCTCGGCATTGCAAACGCTTTGTTTGAATTTTTCGCCCGCAAGCTTCCAATTTCTCGGCTTCAGCGCGACCTGTCGGATTCTACAGTCGAACGCGCGTTCGGCACCGCATTTGGGCATTCGTATTTGGCTTACACTTCACTTTTGAAAGGTTTAAGCAAAATAAAAGTGAATGAAGAAAAAATAAAAGAAGATTTAAATGCTCATCCGGAAGTCATCACCGAAGCCATTCAGACTATTCTCCGCCGCGAAGGCGTAGAAATGCCATATGAAAAATTAAAAGAGCTTTCGCGTGGCAAAAATGTGACACTCGCTGATATCCATAAATTCATAGATGCTCTCGAAGTCAGCGAAAAAATAAAAAAAGAGCTCCTAAAAATCACTCCGGAAAATTACACCGGACTGGCGTCCAAGCTGGCTTCGAGGTAATATAGAAGAATGTTGTTTAGAATTTTGGCTTCTATTGTGTTGCTTATTTCTGTGCTTTATCTGCCTTTTTGGGTGTCGGTGATTTTGGGGTTGGTGGCTATGGCGTATTTTTCTTTTTTTATTGAAGCTGTCTTTTTATTTCTCTTGTCTGATTTGCTTTTTGGCGCGTCCGAGCCTAAATTTTTTAATATGATTTTTATCTCTTTTGGCGCCATGATAATTTGTTTTATAATCATCGAATTGCTGAAAAAGAAATTAAGATTTTATCCTAAATAACCCAGTAGATGATTTTACTAAATCAAATGACTTTTCGAAAATTTTTAAAAAAAAATCAGATTAAAAACACTTTTGTCGAACCAGACGAAATTTTTCTTGATTCAAAAAATATACAAAATTTCAACCGCCAGCAATTCGAGGGTAGAATAGAAAAACCAATTTCTAAAAAAAATATCAGTTTTCTTGGTATTTCTTTTTTACTGGTAATACTCATCTTCGGTCTTCGACTTACATATTTACAAATACAAAATGGGGAAACTTATCGAAAGAGAAGCGAAAACAACATTTTGAAAAAAGTAAATATTTTCACCGAGAGAGGTATCATTTATGATCGAAATAAAAAAGAATTAGCGTGGAATAAAAAAATTGAAGAGAATCTGTCTTTGGTATATGCGCGCGCCTATGCTTCTCCTGGATTTTCACATATAGTCGGCTATGTTAGCTCTCCCGCCAAGGATTCGCAGGGAAATTATTGGCAAAATGAATTTATTGGAAAAGATGGACTTGAAAAAAAATACAACGAAAAACTAAAAGGAGAAAATGGATCGAAAATAATAGAAGTGGACGCAAGGGGGATCACCCACTCAGAAAATATTATCAACAGCCCCAAACAAGGAAGCGATCTTGTCATAAGTATAGATTCTAGAATACAAAAAGAGCTATTCACTATAATTAAAAATTTGTCTGGAAGTAATGATTTTACAGGCGGAGCCGGCGTTATTATGAACACACAAAATGGAGAAATAATAGCCTCTACAAGCTTTCCTGAATACGATTCAGAAATTTTATCTTTAGGTAAAGACGCGACTAAGATTAATCGTTATTTGAACGATAAGAAAAAACCATTTTTAGACAGGACTGTCTCCGGACTTTATACTCCGGGCTCAATTGTAAAACCTTTTTTTGGATTGGGAGCCTTGGCTGAAGGAGTAATCGATCGATATAAAAAAATTCTTTCAACAGGCTCTATTTCAATCCCAAATCCTTATTTTCCGGACCAAAAAACTGTTTTTAAAGATTGGAGAGTAAACGGCTGGACGGATATCACAGAAGCATTGGCCGTTTCTTCTGATATTTATTTCTATGAAATTGGCGGGGGGTTCGAAGATCAAAAAGGTTTGGGTATTTTAAATCTTGGAAAATACGCTAGACTTTTCGGAATTGGGGAAATCACTGGAGTCGACTTGCCAGATGAAAAAAAGGGAATCATTCCGAGTCCTGAATGGAAAATACAAAATTTTAAAGGAGACCCTTGGCGCGTCGGAGATACTTACAATACCTCAATCGGGCAATACGGATTTCAAGTCACATTGATGGAAATGACGCGTGCCGTCTCAGCAATTGCTAATTATGGAAATATTTTAACCCCGCATTTTATTCTGGACGATAAAACAATGGAAGCAAAAAGGACTGCCATAGACATAAAAAAAGAATATTTTGATACGATTCACGAAGGTATGCGCAAAGCGGTCACTTATGGCACAGCTTTATCTTTAAATGTCCCCTTTGTTGAAATCGCGGCAAAAACTGGTACAGCCCAAATTGGAGTCAGTAAGAATAAAGTGAACTCTTGGGTTATAGGGTTTTTCCCGTATAAAAATCCTAAATATGCCTTTACCATAATGATGGAAGCAGGACCTACGACCAACAGCGTCAATGCTTCCACAGTAATGCGACAGCTTTTAGATTGGATGATCATCTATACTCCAGAATATTTCAGAACCTCTCCCTAACCCTCTCCTTGTCAAGGAGAGGGTGCCGAAGGCGGGTGAGGTGTATTTGCATTTTGAGTGTTTTTCAAATACAATGTACCTATGAAAAAAGCATACATACTTTTGATGTTTGGTGTTTGGGTAGCAATTATACCGTATCTTGGTTTTTCATATTCTTTTAAAAACATATTGGAAACATTGTCGGGATTAGGACTTATTTTTGCAAGTTATCTGCTTTATAGAGAGCAAAAGAAAAAGGAAATCAAAAAAGAATCCATCTTTGATAATTTTAAAGAAAATAAGTTTGAAACCACAGAATAAAAATACTCATAACTATGCAAAATTTTTCAAAAACAAGAAACATCATTGGTATCGTTTTACTTGGCGCTATTTTTTTTAATATAGGCGTTTCTGTCGGCAAAAAATCCATTCCAGATATAGAACAAGTCAAAGGCATTTCAAATAAAGAAACGGAAGTTGTGACAGAAACCGATTTTTCTCCATTTTGGAAAGTTTGGAATACTATCGACGAAAAATATCCGAAAGCGGATCAAGTAACCGATCAAGATAGAATTTATGGCGCCATTTCCGGTATGGTTGACGCGTTAGAAGATCCATATAGCGTATTTTTTGATCCAGAAAACACAAAAACTTTTGAAGAAGAGATAGCGGGTAATTTCATTGGAGTTGGTATGGAAATCAGCCTAAAAGATAAAGTGCTGACGGTGATTGCTCCTCTCAAAAATACACCTGCCTATAGAGCCGATATCAAACCCGGTGATAAAATTCTTAAAATTGATGACAAGGTTACTTCTGGTCTAAATATCGAAGACGCCATCAAACTCATCAAAGGAGAAAAGGGGACAACAGTCACGCTTACAATTTTTCGCGAAGGAGTAAAAGATCCTATAGAAAAAAAAATTATAAGGGATATCATCAACATACCCACACTTGATACAGAACTCCGCGCAGACGGCATTTTTGTCATAAAACTTTACAGCTTCTCCGCCACTTCAACAAATCTTTTCAGGGGCGCACTTAAAGAATTTTATGAATCTAAAACCGACAAATTACTACTAGATTTACGAGGAAACCCTGGAGGATACTTAGACGCAGCGGTGGATATTGCAAGTTGGTTTTTACCAAAAGGAAAAATTATTGTAACTGAGGATTATGGAGACAATCAAGAATCGGAGATATTCCGAAGCAGGGGATACAATATATTCAATGAGAATTTGAAATTTGTGATCTTAATAGATGATGGATCCGCCTCGGCATCGGAAATTGTCGCTGGCGCCTTACAAGATCATAAGCGCGCAAAGCTGGTAGGAGTAAAAAGCTTTGGCAAAGGTTCTGTGCAGGAAACGGTAAAAGTCACTCCGGACACTTTACTCAAAATTACCGTAGCAAAGTGGCTCACGCCAAATGGAAATCTTATTGAAAAGAAGGGGCTCACGCCAGACTATGTGGTGGAAAATACAAAAAAAGATTTAGATAATAAAAAAGATCTACAAATGGACAAAGCAATTGAATTATTAATTAACTGGAAATAAAATGCGTGTAATATTCTTACAAGATGTGCAGAGAGTTGGAAAAAAATACGATATCAAAGAGGTAAACGACGGCTATGCCACAAATTTTTTACTACCTAGAAAATTAGCTGAAACCGCAACTCCAAAAGCAGTTTCCGAATTAGAAAAAAGAAAGAAAAACATAGAGATAGAAAGGGAAGTGCAGGAGAGTTTGCTCTTGAAAAATCTTGAAGCAATCAAAGGTAAAGCAATCGTGATGAAGGGAAAAGCAAACGATAAGGGGCATCTCTTTTCGGCAATCCATACAAAAGAAATCGTTGAAGCAATGAAAACCCAAAATCACGCCGATATCGGCGAAGAATTTATTGTTCTCGAAAAACCGATAAAAGAAATAGGGGAGCACGAAATCCCGATTTCCATCAAAGGAAAAAAGTCTTCGTTTAAGTTGATTGTGGAAGGAATTTAGTTACTTTAGTCAACTAAAGTGAATAATTTATGAAAGAGGAAACAACTTTTGGAGAAATAAAAAAAGCCATAAGACACAATCGAAGTAATACGGAAAAAGATATTTTTGAAGGTCAAGAGAAAAAATGGATTACTCATGACGCATCAATTTCTAGAAATGAAAAAAATCAGTTCGGCACCACTTTTGGATCTACCTTTTTTCCTTGTCTACCAAAAGAATATAGAGAATATAACCACCAAGGAGAAGAAGATGATTTAGCTTTAAAAAGATACATAGAAAATATATTAGAAAAAGGCGGAACCGCTGTAGAATTTGGCGGTCCAGGATCTAATCTTTTTGGAGATTTTTCAGAGGGTTTCTTTAGGAAGACAATAGGGATTTGTTTAGAAGATATTCGTGAAAAAAAACAAAAAGAAGCCGATGATAAGAAGAACCATTCTGTAATTATTGGCGACATATTAGACCCACAAAACAATCAATTGCTCGATACTGTGCTGAAAACACTTGGCACAAAAAAAACAAATTTAATTATTTCCAGAATGATGGGTGTTTTGCTGGGTATAAAAAAAGAACCAGCCATTTTAGATCATATGATTAGAGCTTGGTATCGCATATTAGACGACAACGGTCTAATGTTTGTTCAATTTGAACTTACAGATACAGATGAACCGAAACCCACCCAAGCTTTAGTAATAAAATGGAAAAATGCCGTCAAAGAAAAATTCCCGCAAATCGATATTCAATTGAGTGAGGGTGTTTTAAGACTACACAAAAAAGAAGGTGCGCCGGGAGAATTGCCTCCGGCTACGCAATTGTTTAAATAAAAAATCCCCCGCAAGGGGGATTTTTTATTTGTTAGTTTACATTTACAACTTTTTTGACTACGGTTTTTCCATTGAAAGAAGTCTTTCTGCGAGAGCCGAATTTGACGATGCCGTCTTTGAGCGCGAAAAGGGTGTGATCCTTGCCCAAGCCTACATTTGCGCCTGCCATAACCGTCGTACCGCGCTGACGAACGATAATAGACCCAGATTGAGCCTTCTCGCCATCATAAAGCTTAATACCTAAGTACTGTGGATTTGAGTCTCTTAAATTTTTGGCTGTTCCGCCGGCTTTTCTATGTGCCATATAAAATTAGGTTCTAGGTTATAGCTTCTAGTAGCTAGTTATTATATAATTCAATAACAAAATCAAGTATAATTCATTCTATGGAAAAAATCAAGGCATTTATTGAAAGCGAGAAAGGGAAGGATATTTTGACTGTAATTATCGTTATTTTGGTGGGTTTAGGATCATTTGAACTAGGTAGACTATCAAAAGGAGGAGATTCTTCGGGTATTAAAATAGAATATACGGGTCAAGTAGAAAATCAGCCTGCAAATGCGATTTCAGCCCTAAATTCAGCAAATAAAGAAAATACTCAAAATTATATGGGGAAAAATTTCTTTGCCTCAAACAGGGGAACAAAATATTATTCAATAGGATGTTCGGCCGGCAAAACTATTAAGCAAGAAAATAGAATTTATTTTGCGACAGGGGAAGATGCGCAAAAGGCAGGATATGAACTTTCTAGCTCCTGCAGGTAAATATATACATTCTTATTTATTATTATCAATTTCCTTTCCGCCATGAAATTTTTCGTGGATGTCTCTAAGGCCCTTATTGGTCACATGAGTGTATATTTGAGTGGTAGATACATTCTTGTGACCCAAAAGTTCTTGTACGCTTCGTAAGTCAGCTCCATTACCCAAAAGATCGGTGGCGTAAGTATGGCGAAGCGTGTGGGGAGTCACTTTTTTGGAAATCCCCGCAAGCAATGCGCATTTTGAAATCATCTTTTGTATCCACCTATTAGTGAGGCGATGATCATCATCTTTTTTTATATTTTTATTTCCACCAGATTTTATATTTACAAAAAGTGGCTTCTCCATATCTTTACGAGATGCGAGATAAGTGCGTAGCCACTGCGCGGCACGAGGAGAAATGAAGATGGTTCGTACATGGCGACCTTTACCAACAATCGAAAGTTCAAAGGTGCGCTTCGAATTTTTGTCCTTCAAGAAGGATACGCGGTCAGCATCCAGAGCTACCAATTCCGAAATACGCATACCAGATGAAAAGAATAATTCCATTATGGAACGGTCCCGAAGACCGGCTGGAGTTTTTGTATCGGGAATCTTTAGCATAGCTTCGACATCACGCGTATCGAGAAAGGAGATAGTCTCGTCTGTCTTTTGCTTAGCCAATTTTATTTTAGAAGAAGGAAGTATTTGAATATCGCGGTCGGCGAGAAAATCAAGAAGCGCTCGCAAAGCGATCAGGTAATAATTTTGAGATTTCTTACCCAAATATCCACCATTACGAGTTATATAAGTTCGAGCCAAATACAAACGATAATCCCAAATATGTTCGGCTGTTAACTCGTGCGGTAAAAGATTTTCTTTATTTGTTTTTTTTAGCCAGCCCACAAATAGTTTGAGATATTGCTCGTAGTTGCGTTGGGTGTTGTTCGATAACCCTTTCTCAACTTCGCAGTAATCTAGAAAGGGAAGGATATATTTGGTTATCGGCTGGACGGCTGTTTTTGTACTCATGTTTTGAGTATACTAGTTCGCACAATATATGTAAAGCGAACTTATCCACAGTATATAGGCAGATTATAGACTTTCTTATTTCACACTATTAAATAAATCTTTAAACCAATTAAGCGCTCCGGTTAGCCAATTTATTATATCAACCCAAGTGAGGTGAAAATAATTTAAAATTCCAGAAATTGTAATATTAAAATATTTCATTAAAAGAAGTACGACAATAATAATTATTATTATTTGTATGAATCCCCTCTCGTTGCGATTTATTTTTTTATGCATAGTGAACAAATTTTACCATAAAAACAACCTTCACGGCAACTTATTTATCTAATTTATCTTAATATAAGGCGGTAAATAATACATAGCATCTAGATAAGCGTTTACCGGCGCCACTGGTAATGTATAAATACGCCCGCCACAAGCCACTGACGGCTTGGTAGTCATTTTAACGGCTTCAGAAGCATAAAGAGACACATGTAAATGCGGACCAGTCGTGTGGCCGGTATTGCCGCTATAGCCGACCACCTCTCCTCTTTTTACCTGTTGTCCAGAAGAAACTCTAATTAATGAAAGATGCCCGAAAGTGCTAGAAAGTCCGTTGTTGTATTTTACAAAAACAAATTTTCCGAAAGAAGCGCCATAGCAAGTAGTATCTGTATCTCCTGTGCCCAAAACTGTGCCATCTGCCATCGCCAAAACCGGAGTGCCGACAGAGGCACGGAAATCTACTCCGTTGTGCGTCCCTGAAGCGTAGAGACGCTTGGAATCGACTGTCTTGCCAAAGAGTTGAGTGATATAAATTTTTTCAAGAGGCCAAGAAAGCACGCCGCCAGTCGGCAGCTTGGACGGATCGAGAATATACTGCAGTTGCGCTTCAAAATCGCGTAACTCTTTTTCAAATGCGTCTCTTTGAGCGATCCTTTCCTGTAATAATTTTTGGTAACTCGCTTCATTATTTTTTGTCTGTTTTAATAATTTATTTTTTTCATTTGTATTTTGAACAACAATTTTTTGTTGGTCGGAAAGCTTCGCCCTTAGTGCTGTGAGTTCATTTTTAGCGCTGATGGTTTTTTCTCTAGTATCCTCTAATTCACCCTTGATTTGTTTTAATTTGATTATGTCTTCCCTTATTTTTTCATGTAGAGTGGTCATATTGTCTATATCATTCCAGATAAACGAAAAATTATCTGAAGACAACAACGCCTCGAGCACGCTTTTTTGCTCGAACTCACTGGTTTTTTGGATTCCAATCTTAATTGAATCTATGTTGTTTGCTATTGTATCTTCTTTGTCTCCGATATTAGATGTCAAACTTTTGATTTCCAGATTTTTCTTGTCAATTTTAGTTTGAGTGACATTGATATCGGTCACCAACTTTTTTTTGGTTAGATCAAGCTGCCTGATTGATCCAGCCAAAGAGCTTTTTTGCTTTTCTAAATTATCGAGTTCAATTTGATAAATTTTGATTTCTTCTTCGAGCTTGGCAATGTCGGAATCTTTTTGGTTTATCTTATTTTGCAAATCTTCCGCCATACTGGCATAAGAAAAAAACACCGGAACGATTAAAAAAACCGTCATCAAAAAAACACTAAACAGCTTTTTGAAGTCTAGAAATAGTTTCATTTTTTCCTAAAATCGAAGCGATAATAAATGGATCAGGAGATTTATCTCTGCCGGATAGGGCATAGCGCACCGGATGTAAGAGCTCTCCCCTGCTCTCTAAACTATTTGCAATCTGCATTAAAGAATTTTTTACATTTTCAGTGGTAAAGTTTTCTTCACTCAAATCTCCTAGCGCTTTAATTACCGATTTTAGATTTTCGGAAATTTTTTCAGCTGTAGAATTTTTATAAATGAGTTTTTCTTTGGAATATTCCGGCGATTTCTCTTTAGAAAAACAATCAAGCTCCCCTGCCTCAATCATAGTTTTTATATCGCTCCATTTAGAGATTCGTTCAAAAATTACCGGAATTAATTTTTTATTTTGAAACTCAGGTGGCAAAAAGGAGAAAATTTTATTTTTTATTTCTTCCGCCGGCAATTTTTTCATATGTTCTTTATTTATCCAATTTAATTTATCATCGCTCCACTGCGCTCCGGAACGCTGAATTTTTCCCAAATCAAAAACTGCAATCAATTCTTCTCTGGTGAAAACCTCCTTTTCTCCCCCGGGGTTAAAGCCCAAAAATGCCAAATAATTCAGCATAGCGTCCGGCAGATAGCCTTCTTTTTCATAGTCCAAAATATCTTTGGCGCCATCGCGCTTGGAAAGTTTCTTGTTTCCGTCCGCGCCCATTATCGGCGGAGTGGTCACAAAAAATGGAGGAGTGACACCGAGCGCCTCATAGACCGAAAGAAATTTCGGAGTGGAAGAAATAAATTCCTGACCGCGCACGACATGAGTGACACCCATTTCTATGTCGTCCACGATGTGCGCAAAATTATAAGTCGGATATCCGTCGCCCTTGATTAAAATAAAATCGTCCAGCGCTTCAGGACCGGCAGAAAGATCTCCCCAGACAATATCTTTCCAAACTGTCTTTTTTAATTCCGGCACCTTAAACCGAAGAGGCAAAGACCCATTCCAAACTGGCGGATTTTCCGGACGATGCTCGCGATACAGAAAGGGCTTTTTCTCGACTTCGGCTTTTTTTCTAAATTGTTCGATTTCTTCGGCAGTGCAAGGATCGGCGTAGGCTAAACCTTTTTTAATTAAAATATCCGCGTATTTTTTATATAATTGAAGCCTTTCCGACTGAATGTAGGACGCGTGCGGTCCGCCGACATCCGGTCCTTGATCCCAATCCAAGCCCAGCCATAAGAGCGACTTTTTGATGTGTTCAATTGAACCTTCCACTTCCCTTTCCTTATCCGTGTCCTCAATGCGCAGAATGAATTGACCATTATTTTTTCGCGCCCAGAGCCACGCGTAAAGAGCGGTTCGAACACCGCCCACATGCATAAACCCCGTCGGGCTGGGTGCAAATCTAGTTACGACTTTTGTATCTGACATAGCTATATAATAACACAAAAAATTTATTTTTTATCTCTCGTGACTCATCGCGATATCCATTATCGCTTGAGCTATTTTCATCGCTGCGTCGGGCTTGTTGAAAGCTTTGGCGCTTTGCGCCATCAGATCATAAGCTTCTTTGTTTTCGGTGATTCTCTCAATTTCTGAACTCAAAATATTAGCAGTCATATTCGCTTCTTCAATCACACTGCAAGCTCCGGAGCGAGCGTAATTGAAAGCATTTTTTCTTTGATGATCCATATTGGTATTTGTAATTGGTATCAAGACAGATGGCAAACCCCAAGAAGCAATTTCAAATATCATCGAGCCGGCTCGAGAAATTACGATAGTCGCCGCGCCGGAAGCCATTCGCAGAGCTAAAGGATTCAGAAAAGGCATTGATAGGTATCTTAATTTATTTGGATTATCTCCCAAGACAACCTCCGCTCTTTCAGTGACCATTTTAAAATTTTTAACGCCAGTCTGATGAATGATTTGATATTTTTCCACAAGTCTCGGCAGAGCGTCCAAAATAGTGTTGTTGATGAGTTCCGCTCCTTGCGAACCGCCCAAAACTAATATAACCGGCAAATCTGATTCTAGTTTGAAATATTCAAGCGCTTCCCTCTTACCCGCAGGGTGTTCGATTTCAGCTCGAATGGGTTGCCCCGTCCAAGCGACTTTATTTTTTGGAAAATATTCACCAGCTTCGGGAAAGGAGACAGCAATTTTTTTGGCAAAATGTCCCGCCCATTTGTTTACCCTTCCAGGAGCAGAGTCTGATTCGTGAATCACCAGCGGAATATGTAAAATTCTAGCGGCAAGAATCGTCGGGAAAGAAGCATATCCACCCTTACTAAAAACCACATCTGGATAAATTGAGAAAATCTTGAAAAGTCCGTTAATCACTCCAAAAAAAGTTTTAAAAATATCGGAAAAATTTTTAAAAGAAAAATATGTACGCATCTTTCCGGTATTTATTTGTTCATACAAAAGCCCATTTTCAAAAAGCATTTCCTTGTCGTAAGGATTATCTGAAACATAGTAAAGTTTTGCTTTTAATATATTTTCGCGGTCAATGATTAAATTTATTTTTTCAACAACGGCAATAATAGGATAAAAATGTCCACCTGTTCCACCGCCCGTAAATACTATTTTCATATAATTATTATGTTTTTATTTCAGCCTTGAGCTGATCCGCTTTTGGCGGAAAATTTCGATATGTTTAATATAATGCCGATAGCTGAAAGATATATCATAAGAGAAGTGCCTCCGTGACTCATAAAAGGAAGCGGTACGCCAGTAAGCGGGAAAACTCCGATAATCGAGGCAATGTGCATAAACGACTGCACTATAATTAGTATAACAATTCCGGAGACCAGAAGTCTACTGAAGACATCTGGAGAATTGTTAGCAATGCGAAATCCACGCAAAGTAAAGAGTAAATATAGAAATATTGTCCCTAGGGCTCCAGCAAAACCCAATTCTTCTCCTAAAACAGCAAAAATCGAATCCCCTTGCGGTTCAGGCAGATAGCTGAATTTTTGAATACTTTGACCGAAACCTCTTCCGAAAATACCCCCCGATCCAAGCGCAATATACGACTGTTGAATCTGATAAGAAGATCCGCGCGGATCGGAAGCAGGATTGATAAAAGTTTTTACCCGTTCTTGTAAATATGGAGTAAAGAAAACTAGAGTTCCCAAAAGAATGACACCGGCTGTTCCTATGCTTAAAATATATTTCAATGGAACACCGGAGATAAAGAGCATTCCAATACCAGTTACTGAAATTAAAATGAAACTTTTGGTGTCAGGCTGCTTGAGTAAGATAACAGCAATAAGCGTCATCATAATACCAAAAGGCAAAATGCCAAATTTGAAATCTTTAACTCTATCTTTAAATGAAGCGAGAAGGGTAGCAAAATAAATTATGAAGCTAAATTTCAAAATCTCTACCGGCTGAAAAGAAAATCCCCCTATTTGTATCCATCTTTGTGCTCCCCCGTGAGTCCAGCCAAAATGCGGAATAAACACAGCCGCTGTCAGTAAAACAGAGCCAAAGAAAATAAAGAAGGCATATTTTCTCCAAAATTTATAATTTATTTTATAACAAAGATACATTCCCAAGAGTCCAAGGCCGAGACCGAGCACCAACTGGCTAAAAAGCACGGAGAAGAAAATTTTTTCATTTTTTGCCCAAACCCCTAAAGAAGCAGAGATAAACATCGCGATACCAATTGCAAGCAAAAGACTGAAGATTATTAGAAAAAATTTATCTACTTTTTTTTCTTTCATTATTTTACCTGCTTATTACTGTTAGGATCACTCCAATAATGGCAAAGACAACCGACAAAACCCAAAAACGCATTGTGACTTTATGAGAAGGCCAACCGAGAGCTTCAAAATGATGATGAATAGGCGCAAGTCTGAATAGCCTTTTTCCGCCTCTAAATTTTTTCGAGAGAAGTTGTAAAATAACAGAACCAGATGTTGCGACAAGTGGAAACGCGATAATTGGAAGAACCAAAACCGAATCAGTTATAAATGCCAAAGTCGCCAAAGTAATTGTCAGCCCCATTATGCCCGTCTCCCCCATATAAAATCTAGCAGGAGGAATGTTGAACCAAAGAAACGCTAAAATAGCGCCAGTTATTACTCCCGAAAAAGCGGCGATATCTATTTGGTTGTTGGCATAAGCGATAGTGGAATACGCCGCAAAAATTGAAGCGAGTACTCCACCCGAAAGTCCGTCTATACCGTCTATCACTCCACCAGAGAAAGTCGCGAGCGCGACGATGATAAAAGCTGGAATTATTAAAATTCCTAAATATATCTCTCCGGCAAATGGAATATGAATTGATACCATGCCCAATTTATAGAAAAACCAAGCGCCAATAATGAGAGATAAAAATGAAATAATAAAAACTTTCCACTTGCGCCAAGATTTATCGTCGCGGGCAAATTTTCCCGTACCATAAATTTGAATCAGGTCGTCCCAAAGCCCGACTAGCGAGCCAATGAGAAGTGTAAAAAGTGGAATGAGAGTTTGATTACGACTGAGAAAATTCATTTCATCACTTGTTTTTGACAGAAACAAAATTGACACTAAATAAAAAATAAAAACGGTCACAAGAACAGAAACCCAAATTATTATCCCTCCGACCCGCGGAGTCCTTAATTCATCATTTTCATTATGTATCTTTGAGAATTCCGTCGCAGTAGCAGTCTCGCTTCTGCCGTATCTTTTCCACATCTTGTATTTATAAAAAAAATGGGTGGCAATAGGCGTCAAAAAAATGCCCAAAAAAAAGGCGACTGTCGTGGGTAAAAATATTTTGATTAAATCCAAATAAGGCATATAGACATTGTAGCATATATTTTTTTGATTAAAACAGCCTAATATGTTATGGTTTTTAGGTGAAAAACATCCATAAATTTTTATTGAGTCTTGTAATTTTTCTTGCCATATTTCTCATTCTCACCCCCTATTTCACCAACGATTTTATGGATCTGCGGCAAAAGGAGGAGAATGAGGCGATCGCCAAAGCGGAATTAGCGATAAAAAAAGCCGCCGAGAAAGCTCGGGAGGACGCAAAGAAAAAGATTTACCTGATGGGAAAATTTGATCCGACAACGAGGGAAGATTTTGCGCCCATACCAGCAAAATATAATATCGCCGGATACAAAATGTATTTAAGAAAAGAAGCCTTGCAAGCTTTTGAAAAAATGGCGGAAACCGCGGAGAAAAATGGCATAGAATTAAACATAACTTCCGCTACCAGAAATTTCGATTATCAAAAAAATCTCTGGAATAATAAATGGACAGGAATCACTTTTGTTGAAGGAAAAGATTTATCGAAAAGTATTCCCGACGGACGAGAAAGATTTGAAAAAATATTAGAATACAGCGCGGTACCGGGTACCTCCCGCCATCATTGGGGTACAGATATAGATATCAATGGCGTAGATCCGAAATATTTTGAAACAGCAGAAGGCGAAAAAGTTTATGAGTGGCTAACAGAAAACGCTCTCCTCTTCGGATTTTGCCAAACATATAATCAAAAAGGTACAGATAGAATAGCCGGTTACAACGAAGAAAAATGGCATTGGTCATATCTTCCCCTCTCGCAAGCTTTTACACAAGAATATACACGCTTGATAAAAGATACCGACATCAGCGGATTTGATGGAGACGAATATGTAGCCGAAGAAAATTTAATAAAAAATTATGTGCTGAGCATAAATCCGGAGTGTTTTTAGTACACTTCCTGCTGATAACACTTCTCACAATAAATAATTTCTGGCCGCTCCGGCGCGTAAGTTGTTTCAAATTCTATGTCGCATTGTTCTTCGTGATGTGCGTGCTTTTTTTCACACATACATTGCCTATGCCAAAGTTTGAACGGATTTCTCTTTTTCAGCCTGTTCGCATGACGGCAATAAAAACATCGGCGCGGAATAGGGATTTTCATTTTCCGATAAAAAATAAGTTCGTTTGGAACAATTTTGTAATTTCTTTTGCAATCGATGCAGGCGAGCACTTCATCTAAGATTGAATCCCCTATTTCGTCTATGGACTCCGGAATATTTTCAGGCTTGAGCGTTTCCTTGCCCGTCGTGCGTTGAATATTGTCCTGCCAGCCAAATCCCCTCTTCTGCGCTTCTTCTTTTGAGAACGCGACATCTTCCATGGCAAGAGTTTCATTGTAGCCAAACGGCGAAAGTTCTATCGGATAAAATTCTCCATACGCATAGGAATTTCCTATGCGATCAACGAAAGGCATTTTGTTCATCTGCTCAATTATTTTCGGCACCAGCGTTTCATATTCTTCTTTTGTGTATTGTTTATTAAAAATACAGTAACTTGCATCGCGCAGACCGACGCAACCAAAACAATGCCTGCAATTATGACAATGCTGAGTGTAACGCACATCTTGGCTTTTCACCGAAAAAACAGCAAAAAGATTCAGTTGGGATTGGTCAGCAGTAGCCACCTCATAGCACTCTGAAGATTCCCCTGTCATCACTAGGTCATAGCATTCTTTGTCGTTCGAGCCGAAGTCGCAATATCGACAGTTTTCTGATTTTTTTATTCCAAAGCAATTTTTTATATTTTTCGAGTTAGAAATTTCTTCACCGATAACATTCAAATCATTATGAAAATTGTGAGCATATCGTTGAATTTGTGTAGAAATAAAAGAATCGAATTCTTTTATTGTGTTTTCAACTCCAGAAAAAGTATCCAACCGATGATCTTTTAAGATTTTTTCGTATTCTTCTTTAGAATATTGTTTATTTTTAAAATGGTATTTTTTTCCGCGCAACCCGCAACACATAAAACAATTTGAGCAGTTTAGGCAGTCAGCAAGAAACGATGATTCTATGCAATCTTTTGATTGTTGAGAATGTGTTAATTTATATGAGGTAGCGCAACGCACACATTCGTACAAAAATTCATTTTTGGACCTGATATTCATACAGTCCATCATATCTTTGCCGGCAAGAATGAAAAAACTGTACGAAACATTTTCTATGCGCCAAGAAGAAAACACCATATAGCAATTTTTTGAAAACCAAGTATCGTGCGTGTATTCGCAATTTAGGCTAGCGATGCCATCGTCGTTCACAATAGAAATGTGTGGCACTTTGCCGATAAGTTCGCGAAACTGCGTGAAAAAAGGTTTAGAAAAATCATACTCCGCTCCGAAACTTTTCGCGTCCCATTTATCGCTCCACCAGCATTTGTTGCAGTAAATAGTGATACCGGAAGCTTGCCCGTCCTTTGGCGCGGTAGGAGCGTAAAGTGAAATGACGGATTTTTGGCAGGAATCGCATTTGCGGGAATACAAAGTAAAAGTATTCCGCCAAGCGTTTCGTCTCTGCCGTCGGCATTCCGGACAAAATGTAGGCACTGGCACCTTCATCTTTTCATAAAATCCAAAATCGTCCGGCTCTATAATGAAGTCTGTTTTACAGTTTTGACATTGTTTAGTTTGCGCTTGCATTTTCTTCTTTCTGCTCCTCTTCCAAATTCTTTGCCGCTATGTTTATGGACCCGCTCACTTCACCAAAGTCTGGCAGTTCTTCCACTGATTTCACGCCCATATAAGATAGGAGCTCGAAGCTTGGCTTGTAAATATACCGCCTGCTGTCTTTGGGATCTAGAATTTTTTCCACCAGTCCGCGAATGGAAAGCGCACGCAAAGTGAAACTGGAATTCACTCCCCTGATATAGTCTATTTCCGCTCTATTCGCTCCGTTTTTATAAAGCACGATAGATAATGTTTCCAAGCTAGCCTTGGAAAGTTCTTTATTTAATTCTTCTTTCTGCAGATTCTCAATCAGCTCCGAAAGTTCAGGCGCTGTGCCAAGCGCGAGTTCTTCTCCGTTTTCCTGCAATACTATTCCCCTACTGTTTAAATTTTCTTTCAATTTTTCCAGACCAGCATTTATTTCTTCCTCACTCGTTTTCAAAATTTCTCCGAGTTTTTTTCTCGACATCGGTTCGCCTTTCCAAAAAAGTATTGCTTCTATCCCGTTAGAGATAGAGGGTCGCTGCGAGCCCTCGCGATCTCTAACGGGATCTATCTTTGATTCTGAATTATTGTCCATTGTTTTCAATCTTTTGAACTTCTTTATTAATAATAATGTCCGCAAACCCGCCTTCCTGAATCGCGTCTAAGATTCCGTTTCGCACGAGCTCCAGCATAGCGAGGAATCCGACAATCACAAATACTTTTTCTTCGCGAGTCCGCGCTTTGCCCACCCCGGCGGGTAAACCCGCAAAATCTTTGAAGCTCATATTGATCGAAGTTTTTATTCTCTCTGTCAGATTGCTAATCATTTCCTCTATGCTGATAACTTTACGCACTTCGACTTCGGGCAAGAATACTTTTTTAGGCATAGCGCCAAGAACGGTTTTGGCAAAGCCCATCATGCTCTCTTTGGTAATCCGCTCGTCGGGCAAAAATACTAGTACATCATTTTTTCTTTCTAGTGGAGCGAAAATTATTTTTTCTCCAAAATTATTTTTTATATTTATTCCGAGTTTTGTAAAAAGTTCATACAGGCGAAGTCTTTCTTCCAGATTTTTTATGTCGCCTTCTTCCTCCGATGTCAGACTTAAATTAGGCAGTAAAGATTTTGACTTTATTAAAATGAGAGTTGAAGCCACAAACACAAAGCTGGCGATCTCCGCCGAAGAAAGGCCACCCAATTTGTTCATATGAGAGAGGTAATCTTCCGTCACCGCCGCGAGCGACACATCATTTATATGAAATTTGCGCTTTTCTATCAACTCTAAAAGAAGTCCAAACGGACCCTCGAAACCGGTTGTTTTTATTTGAAAAATTTGGTTTTCCACCCTTATATGCTAACATTTCTCTATGCAAAAGAAAAATGTCCGTTTATCAAAAAATGTTGTTCCGAAAGAATACGATATACAGCTAAAGCCTGATTTGGAAAATTTCACTTTTGAGGGAATTGAGACAATAACTCTCGATATTTTAAAACCTACGAAAACACTTACCTTGCACTCCAAAGAAATTGAAATTGAAACCGCGGAAGTCGGACTTCCGCAAGGCAAGATTTTCGCAAAAATCTCTTACGATGAAAAATCTGAAACTGCGACATTTACTTTTCCCAATCCCGTTAGAAGTCGCGAGGGCTCGCAGCGACCCTCTACTTCTAACGGGACAAGGTTAACAATAGTCTTTAAGGGAGTTCTGAACGACAAAATGCGCGGATTTTATAGAAGTAAATATAATGTTGGCGACAAGAAATATCACATGGCAACCACGCAATTCGAAGCCACGGACGCCCGCCGAGCTTTTCCCTGCTTCGACGAGCCGGCGCAAAAAGCCGTCTTCCATATTTCGCTCATCGTGCCAAAAGGCAAGACAGCTATCTCCAATACTTTGCCTATCTCGGTGGCCGAACATGAAGCTGTATATGAAATTGTAAAATTTTCCCCGACCCCGATAATGTCTACCTATCTGCTCGCATTTATCATTGGAGATTTTGAATACATAGAATCAAAGACAAAACACGGAGTGCAAGTGCGAGTCTTCACCACACCGGGCAAAAAGCATCAGGCGAAGTTCGCGCTTGATTGCGCTGTAAAAACTTTGGATTTTTATGATGATTATTTTGATATTCCCTACCCTCTGCCAATTTTAGATATGATCGCCATTCCGGATTTCACCGCCGGCGCAATGGAAAATTGGGGCGCCATCACTTACCGCGAGTCCGCTCTCTTGGTCGACGAAGATCATTCGTCGATTGGCAACAAGCAATGGGTCGCCCTCGTCATCGCTCACGAAATAGCGCATCAATGGTTCGGCAATCTTGTGACGATGCAGTGGTGGACGCATCTATGGCTAAACGAAGGCTTTGCTTCATATATAGAGTACTTGGCTGTCGATAAAATTTTCCCGCATTGGGATATTTGGACGCAGTTTTCCACCAACGATCTCGGCGTAGCACTTAGATTAGATTCTCTTCTTCACACCCACCCGATTGAAATTCCGGTGCATCATCCGGACGAAATTGGCGAAATTTTCGACGAAGTTTCATATTCCAAAGGCGCGTCTATTATCCGTATGCTCGCGGATTACCTAGGCGAAAAAGATTTCCGCGACGGCTTGCGCCATTATTTGAAAAAGCATAGTTATAAAAACACCGAGACTTTCCATCTTTGGGAAGCGTTTGAGAAAGTGTCCAAAAAACCGGTAGAAAAAATGATGCGTAATTGGACAAGCAAACCGGGCTATCCAGTCGTGAAAGCAGAAATCAAAGATAATAAATTAAAATTGTCGCAAGAAAGATTTTTTGCGAGCCCGATTTCAGCGAAAAAAGTAAAAAACCCACGCCATGGCGGGGCAAGCAAAACTACTTGGCAAATACCAATATCAGTGAAAAGCCCAAACTCGTCGCAGGCGTACTTTTTAGAGGGGCTTGCGCAGCGCGGCGGCGCGAGCAGGAAGAATTTTTCAGCAGAAAAATATCTGTACCCTATAAAAAGTATGCCAAGAAAGAGTTTGGGCTTTGATGCGACGGCGAAAAAAGTAGTTTCAAGTGAAGGTTTGAATTGGCTCAAAATAAATTTCGGCGAAGCGGGATTTTATAGGACGGCATATTCAGGAGAGCTTTTAGAAAAATTAAAAATGCCGGTAGAAAAAAAATTACTCTCCGCTCGCGATAGGCTCGGAATCATTCGCGACCTTTTTGCCTTGGCGGAAGCCGGCACGATTCCTACGACAGATGCGCTCGAATTTTTGCCTGCGTATAAAAATGAAGATAATTACAGCGTCTGGCTGGAGCTAGCAAGCGGTCTCGGCAGACTCGAGCAAATCCTAGTGAAAGAGAAAGTGAAATCAAAATTAGATGAGTTAATTCTGCAACTTTTCTCCCCTCTCGCCGGCAGGCTCGGCTGGGCACCCAAAAGAGATGAAATGCACACGGACACCCTTCTGCGTTCACTTGCTATTTCCCGCGCCGGACGCGCTGGCGATGAAAAAATAATTTCCGAGGCAAAGAAAAAATTTGCCACAGGCAAAATAAATCCCGACATTCGCGGGGCGGTATATTCCATTGTTGCCAAGTGGGGCGGAGAAAAAGAATACCTAGCGTTTTTGGAAAAATATAAAAAAGAAACTTTACATGAAGAGAAAAACAGGCTCGGCGGAGCCTTGGGAGATTTTTCCGATGTTAAATTATTGGCTCAAACCTGCGAATTCGCTTTGAGCAAAAATGTCCGCCCGCAAGACACCATCAGTATTCTCTCATCTGTCGGCGCAAACCCCGCCGGACGCGACATTTGGCTCTCCTTCATACAAAAGAATTGGAAGACTCTAGTCCAACGGTATGGCGAAGGCGGACATACCCTCCAACGCCTAGTCAAAGCTATCTCCGGCAGCGCCGAAGAAAAGCATTTCAAATCTTTCAAAAAATTCTTCGCCACCCACGAAGCACCCGGCGCCAAACGCGCCATTCTGCAAGTCCTCGAGCGCCTAGAAGGCAATGTCGCGTGGCTCAGACGGGATGGGAAGATTATCGAGGAATTTCTAGAGAAATAATTTGATTAAAGTTTCGCAAGAACAGTTTCGCAAGAACGGTTCTTGCGATATAATCTTATCCGCGAGGAGGAAACGGGTCACTTCCA
>CAYHBT010000002.1:0-19763 GCA_964354935.1 uncultured Candidatus Saccharibacteria bacterium | reverse complement strand
AAGAACGGTTCTTGCGATATAATCTTATCCGCGAGGAGGAAACGGGTCACTTCCATAAGTCCACTCAGTCCTGAATTTACTATCGCTTCCTTGAATCAAGATCTGTGAAAGTGAACCTTCAGGCAAACTTGCAACATGTCTTTTTGCCAGTTTTATGGCTTCAGCCTGTGTATTCTCTACCCATCCTTGGCAGTGTTCACATGCAACTTTCCACTTACTGCCGGATGTAACAACATAAATTACTTTACGCATATATCATTCCGTGTGATTAATTAATAATTTCGACCAAAAAGCGGAGACCTTTCGGCCCCCGCTTTTTGTATTTAAATAGTTTTTTCTTGAACTTGTTCAATATGCTTAGCGTTGGTCGAAGATGGCGTGCTTTTTTAGTGCATTATGTAAAATCTTCGACAAAAAATGTCTCGTGCGTACTTTTATTAACTTATTCAAGAACTTACTCCTCCTACCCCTGTAGTATATCATATTTCTAATAAAAAAGCAAGCCATTTTTCTAAAAAAAGAATAAATTTTAAGTAGCAAGGACTGTCCCTTGCTATTTGGATTTAGCTTTATCTAAAATTTCATTCATAAATTCAATTTTTCGCCTGTAATATTTTTGAGTACTCAGCCCATTCCCCTCTTCTTTCAGTATTTTATAAGCTTCTAACACTTCAGGATTTTTTCTTAGATATTTCTCAAACACGCAACCATCTTTCCAACTTTTTGTATTTTCATTTATCACAAAAACTTCTGCTTTTGTATCATCAACTGAAGCAACGAATCGCGCTCGTTCTAACGGATACAAACTTCTCGGCTTGCCGAAAAGTTTTTCCACAGCTTGAACCATCGAATCAAAATTCTCAGATAAAACTAGAATGTATATATCAAGTTCCCCTTGCCCAGAAATTCCCAAACTCGTCGCGCCTTTATGGACAACATTTTCATTTTCACCCAATGCAGATTTTATTGTACTTTTTATTTTTTCAAACTTTTCTTTCGCTCTCAGATCGGCAGGAATTATTTTTACAGCATCGCTATCGTCCAGATGAGCAAGCCATTTTTCTTGTTCGGGAGTTATCATTTTATTTCTAATCTCCCCAATCCCCTCCTCCAATAAGACCATCTTTGTGCTTTACAGAATTATAGTATTTCCTTGCACTGCGAGGATGAGTCAAAGCAGACAATTCAACTTCAAATTTTCCAGCTTTATCTTTTGAGAGATGGGAAAGTGCAATACCAACACATCGAGCAACCCACGGACCTCTGTGGGTCCAGTCTCTTTTGAATTCTGAAACTTCAAGCTGCATTCCACCCATCAAAATCTTCTTTACGCCTAATTCAGTTAATTTATCACTCAGAATTTTCCACGCTCCATCTAAAAACTCGCCTTGTATTTTTGGTTCAGGTTGGTTTAAAAGAGTCTCAACAAAATAAACCCCATTTTGAGAATTTCCTTGAGGATTTTCTTTGAGCCAACTTTCTAGTTTTTTCACATACTTTGCTTCTTCAAGAATAATCATTGGCGGTGTTTTATCTTCTGGCATGGCTAGAAGTTTAGCGAGAGTGTCTTCAATTTGAAGCAATTCTACATTTTTGGGATCGTCGGCATAATGCTCTCTACCCACTCGCCACTTTTCGTACATCGGATGAACAAACATTCTTACAAGACCTTTCCATTTTTCAATTCTGCTTTTTAGCTGTTCCATTTCCGGCGCACTTAGATTTAAAAGATCGTGTCCGTATTCAGGGGCTTTCTTTAATTCTTGTTTGGGATTATTAAGTTCTATGGTTTCCATAAACCATATTATAACAAATTAGTAAATTAAGGTATACTATATCTCCATGAAAACCCTAAATGGTCGCACAACGGAATACGAAATCGACGACCAGTTTTTGAAGAGATACTCACCGCGGGCAATGTCGGGAGAAAAATTGTCGGAGGATGAACTGATGACCCTTTTTGACGCCGCCCGCTGGGCGCCTTCGGCCAGAAATATCCAACCGTGGAGATTTATCTACGCCGTAAGGGAAACACCCGAATTCGACCCTTTCTTTTCAGCGCTAGAAGAATTCAACCAAATCTGGTGTAAAAACGCTGCGGCGCTCGTCGCCGTCGTTTCCAAGAAAAATGACGAGAGCGGCAATCCAAATCCTACCCATTCCTTCGATGCCGGCGCCGCATGGGAGAATCTGGCTCTACAGGCAACTCATATGGACCTCGTCGCCCACGGCATAGGCGGCTTTGACCCAAAAATTATAAAGGAAAAGCTCGGCGTGCCTGACGATTACAATGTAGAAATGATGATCGCCGTCGGCAGGCATGGCAAAATAGAAGACTTGCCGGAGCGAATGCGCAAAGGCGAAACCCCAAAAGACCGCCGCCTTCTCGACCAAACCGTCTTCCTAGGCAAGTTCCCTGCCTAGATTGACAAAATAATATTATTTGCTAGAATAATTGTATGGTTTCTTTAATCAAAACTAAATTTTCTTCCACTTATTACACAACCGCCAAACGGGACGGTTATTTTGCTGATTAATTAACTTTTCAAACAAAAAACCGCCCCGCAAGGCGGTTTTTTGTTTTGTGCGAACTATAAATATATGAAAAATAAAAAATTAAAACTTAATAAGTCTTACTACACAACCAAAATCCAAAACAATTTGAGGTTGTTGAATGTGCTTGTAATTTTTTAAGAACATATCCACCAGCCTCGAATTGTTCGAGGGTATGGAATTTGTTCATCACAATTAAATACACAAACATATGACCGCAAAACAACACAAGAAGCAAAATCAAAACAACGGTAGAGTAGTCGGCATGATATATGCCTCCAAACGAGGCACCAAACTTGCAGTTTCAAAAGAAGGAGCAATCGGATGGCAACAGGAATCCCTTGAACCTTCCAAAAACAGAAAAGTTCAGTGCCGTAATGGTATATGGATTGATGCCATCTACAATCCGGACAATGCGCAAAATAGTTTCGATCTTGCTTGTGAAATGGGCGGCAGAAGTGAAGCACTCCGAGGCGGGTGTTGTTAATTTCGACTGCTCAATGTTTCAAAATATAGGCGAGAGTCCTAATCACCTCTCAAAAAGCCAGTACACCCCGAAAGGAGGAAAAAAATGTACTGGCTTTTTTATTTTCGGACTTATCCACACCCCACCCGTGACTTTAGTTGACTAAAGTACTTTAGTTTGCTAAAGTGATGGAATGAGTAAAGGAATGAATGATAAAACATCAATAAAGACAGTCAAAATGATCCAACAAATTGGGTCTCAAATGGACTGGAATATGAAGAAAAACAAGCAACTTGTTGATGCTATTTTGTCTTTAAAAAACGCCGACGAAGCAAGACTTTTTCTGCGTGACCTTTTGACCGAAGCGGAAATCAAAGAATTCGCTAATCGCCTCGAAGCCGCTTCCCTTCTATCTAAAGATGTGCAGTACAACGCCATCAGCGAAAGCACCGGCCTTTCTTCCAGCACCATCGCCCGCATCGCCAAGTGGCTCAAAGGTTCCCTCGGCGGGTATCGTTTAGTTTTAAATCGCCTTTCAAGCCATCATTCCCCTTCTAAACTTAGGAAAGGGTTGCTTTTGAGCTCGTAATTTAAAAAAATTATTTTTTGAAACTAACCCCTTCCTAAGTTGTTCTTAGGAAGGGGTTTTGCGTTGTGCCCTACACGACGCATGGTTGGCCTGCCATTACAGGACGCAAGAAAGTTCTTTGTTATGAAAAGTAAAAAAGAAAAACCTGAATGTGAAAAGTCGCCAACAGGAAAACATAAATGGGAGAAAGTTGAGGAAGATCGTGTTAAGTGGCCCAGAGGCGATTGGGGCTGTATTCCAGGTAACTACTGTAAGTATTGCGAGATAAGACAACCAAGAACACTTCTCTCAATACTTATCAACCGAGGCTAAATCGCGTCTTGCCAACGCAACAAATTAGGGCGGTGCTCGTTCGGAAGAACGACCCGCCCTTTTTTATTTGTATATTCTAAGGCTTTAGTATAAAATACCCCTATGCAAAAATTGATTACCCCGTACTGCGAAGATTTTGGGAAGCCAAATATAATCATCAAGTATTTTCCGGATCACGAATCTTATGTAATGATTCCAAAAATTGAGGCTCTGAAGAATAAAAAAGTTAGAATATACCACAGACTCTATCCAAAACAAAATAAAAGAACTCTGGAATTGATATTTATCCTGTCTCGCCTGAGAAAAGAAACAAAAAATATAGAATTGTTTGTGCCATATCTCCCCTACGCTCGCCAAGACAAAGAGAACAAAAAGGGCGAAGCGGTCAGCGCAGATGTGCTTTGTGAACTTTTGAAATCTTTCGGAGTAAAAAAATTAATTACTTATGATTGCCATTTTTTGCCAAAGCCCGGAAATTTCAAAAGACAGGGACTAGAAATAGAAAATATATCCGCCGGACCGGAACTTTTCGCCTACGCAAAAAAATATTTCGGCAAAAATGAATTCACTGTAGTCTCGCCAGACGAAGGATCTTCTTATTTCACTAAAAACGCCGAGGGTTGCGCTTGCCATTCACTCAAGAAAGTACGCAGTGAGAGCAAAGCAACCGGAACAAAAACAGGAATTCACGCGGATATCGACAAAATGGAAGGAGAAGCTGATGTCAAAGACAAAAATGTCTGTATCTTGGACGACATTATTTCCACGGGCGGGACAATCGTCCGCGCCATCGAACATCTGAAATCCCGCGGAGCGAAGAAGATAATCGTGGGAGCCACGCACGGAGTTTTTGCCGGAGAAAAAATACCGGAAAAGATATTGAATAATAACTGCAGCAAACTTTTTGTCACCAACGCCATAGTACGCAACGATTTTGATAATATAGAAATTTTAAAACTGCCGAAAGAATAAAATGCTCCAGCAAAAGTAGTCTCTAAAATACCCGCATAATTTTCTGCTGAAAATTTGCTTAGACTTCGGTCCGTCGACCTCCGTATGATATTTTATAGACTACTTTTGCTTACACCAAACTCGTTGCAGGCGTACTTTTTAGAGGGGCTTGCGGAGCGCGGCGGCGCGAGCAGGAAGAATTTTTCAGCAGAAAAATATCTGTACCCTATAAAAAGTATGCCAAGGAAGAGTTTGGGCTTTGATGTGACGGCGAAAAAAGTAGTTTCAAGTGACGCTAAACAACTTCCGGAGAAAAACTTTCCCGCAACCGAGCGATTTTGTAGATACTATACACAAGCACAATAGCGGCAATCCATTGCGAAGGAGAAAGCACAGTATGATTCACAATCATATCAAGCATAATGGCGATAAAAGGAAAAGTGAGTTCTAAAATAGTAGAAATATGCACTGGAGTTTTCGCCAGCCCTTTGTAATAAATTAGAAGCGCAACCATACCGGTAGAGACGGCAATAAGCGCTAAAAAGCCAAATTGAGAAGCTGTCGGAGCAGACAGGCTCGAGCCTTTGCCAAACAGCAACAACAGAGGAAGAGCTACCACGACAGTAATAAGAAATCTATAGAAGGTGGAAAGCTTGGCATTTACATTAGTTAAAAGCATTTTAGAAAAAGTCGTTGACGAACCCCAAGCAAAAGCCGCGCCGAGGGCGTACAAGGCGGCGATGATTGTCCCCTCGCCTGTAGCAAAATTAACATAGCCATTTTTGAATGTCACAAAATATGCGGCAATTATTGCAAGCACCGCCCATTTGATATACCGCTTGTCCAATCTTTCCTTTAAGAAAATTCTCGCAGTCGTAATCGCAAATATCGGCTGAAGTTTTTGGAGGAGGAAGACAACCGAGATGGAAATAAAATGCACT
Source organism: uncultured Candidatus Saccharibacteria bacterium (assembly GCA_964354935.1). Lineage (GTDB taxonomy): Bacteria > Patescibacteriota > Minisyncoccia > Phycocordibacterales > UBA9973 > UBA9973. The sequence goes on along the minus strand of CAYHBT010000002.1, from coordinate 13,951 downwards.
TTGCCGAGAGCGGTGGTGAACCATAGTGTACCCAAAAGTCCGCTCAAAACAGAAATCAGAATAATCAGCCACCAATCGCGATTGGAAATTTTGGTTTGAAAAAGATATTTGTAAATAAAAGGAAACAAAATTACTAAACCAAAGAGGTGCTCGAAAAATATGATGGTGATGGGCGGGAGCGAATATAAGTGCTGGCGAATTAATCCATCAAAAGCCCAAAGCGTCGCCGCGATTAAAATAAAAATTGGGCCGGTGTAATTTTTTAACATTGTTCTATATCTTTTTTTATTTGAATAATTAATTCTTCTTCTATGTCAAATTTTTTGAATGCTCGCAAAAATTTTTTTATCTCAAGAGTCACTTCCTTTCCATACGCATCTCCGTTGTATCCAATAAGATGCGCTTCAATTTTTTTTAGCGGATCGGACACTATACCTGCCTTATATTTTACATTATCTAGTGTCGCAACTCCAGCATACACCCCTTCCGGAGGCAACGCCTCCGTACGGATTTCCAAATTTACAGTCGGAAAACCAAGTTTCCTGCCATATCCGTCGCCCTTTATCACTTTGCCTGAAATTATGAAATTATTCAGAGAGTCTTTCATCTATTCTTTCCATGTCTCTAGGGAACATTGAAGCTTCGCGAATATTTTTGAGACCGAGAAGTTGCATAGTGATTCGTTCGGCGCCGAAAGCAAAACCGCCTTCGGGCGGGACACCGTATTTGAAAGCTTCCAAAAACATTTTGATTTTCTTCGGGTCCATTTTCCAGATTTTCACATGTTCCATCAATTGGTCGTACCTATTTATTCTGCGCCCGCCGGAAAGCCATTCCAGCCCGCGACACAGCAAGTCCATACCGTGGTTGAATTCAGGATTTTCTGGATTTGGGTAAACATAGAAAGGCTTTTTGCGCGTCGGGTAGCCGTAGACAAACACAAAGTCCGAGCCGGTTTCTTTTTTGACAATTTCGCATATTTCCCTCTCATCTTGCGGATTCAAATCTTTCTCGCCTCGAACATCGCGACCGTAAACTTTAAAAATTTTCTCCTGCACCTCTGTCAGGGAAAATGTCGGAGTTTTTTCTATCATCGTCGGCAATTCGGCTTTCAAAAGTTTCAGCTCGGGAGCATTTCTCTCGGCAACTTTTTCTAAAATAAATTTAACCGTCCCTTCCGCCATATCTTTCACATCTTCCCAGCCATCAATAAATGCCATCTCGGCATCGAGAGACACGACTTCCGTCAGATGTCTCGTTGTGGCAGAAGGCTCCGCGCGGAAAATTTTGTTCACAGAAAAAACTCGTTCAAAAGCGCTCATTACGATCTGCTTGTAGAGCTGAGGAGATTGAGTAAGAAATGCTTTTTTATCGAAATAATTAACTTGGAAAACTTCGCTTCCCCCTTCGGCGACTGCTGGCGTAATAGAAGGCGCCTGAAATTCAAAAAACATATTTTTCTTCATAAATTCCCTAAAAGCATCGATGATAGTCTCCTGCACTTTGAATACTGCCTGAATTTTTGGGTGACGCATAACAAGCGCGCGGTTGTCGAGCTCGGTCGTCAATTCTAAATTGTATCCGCTCTCGGACATATCAAAAGGCAGAGGTTCCGCCGGCGCCAAGACTTCCACGCCGGCAATTTCGAGCTCAATATCGCCATTCATCGCTCCGGCTTTCACGTTTTTCGGCGGACGAGCATTTACCTTGCCAGTCAATTTCAAAACCCACTCAAGTCTGACTTCTTTTACTTTTTCAATAACTTCCGCGTGCGTTGGCAGAGCCACGCATTGCACACGGCCGGTCATATCGCGCATATCAAAAAAGACCATTTTCCCCTGATCACGGCGAACATCCACCCAGCCGGCGATAATCACCTCTTTTCCGACATTGTCCTTTAAATCTTTGATATATATTCTGTTTTTCATATTGGGAATATTTTAGCACAAAATAAAAAATAAAAATAGTATAATATAAAAAATAAAACCGTAGCGTTTTTCTCCTTTCGGACGCTACGGTTAAGAGTATACCACTCTCAAGGCTTGCTCGGATGACGCCGAGCGCGTTGCGGGTGGGCAAGGTCCGCATTGGCCCCTAAAAATATTAGTCGTCAGACGCATATGGAGCAGGCATAGGGCTCATGAGTCTCTCACCTCCTTTCGGAAATGTTGATTGTTAACCAACCACCGGCTCCACGAAATGTCGTGGAGCCAAGATTTCTTTTGGCTCACAGGGAATTGCAAGTCTGATGCAATTTCCCATTGTCCAATTATTGGCATTTTTGGGGATCACAGTCCCCACTGTATCCCTTGGAACGGTGACCCCGTTCCCTGTTTTGAAGTCACAGGTTAATCTGAACGATTGCTGTTTTGTTTTTTTCATTTTTTTATTTAGTTTTTTGATTTTGAACGAAATCCACACCCCAAACGAAAACACCAGTCTTCGAGGGCTGGTGTTTATGTTGTAAAGTTTGTTTCGAGATTTTTTACAGCGCAAATATCAGCCTTCCAAGGTTGTGCCTAAAGCTGAAAAAGAAATAACTATTGAGCTGTATATTTTTGTTCACGGAAACAATTTAGCACATAGCCATATAAAAGCAAGCCTCTTTGTGGATATCTAAAAAATAAAAACCAGCAACATTGCCCCTTTTGGGGATATTGCTGGTTTATTGAGAGTGATCAGGATCTCACCTGTTGCTCAGATTTTTAATCCGAGCCTACTTTCATTTTCAGAAAGTTCCTAAGTAACACCGGACCATGCTCTGTAAAGAGCGATTCGGGATGAAACTGAACTCCCACGATATGTGGATATTTCACACTTTGTACTGCCATAACAACTCCGTCGTTTTTGGAGCGAGCAACGACACGAAGTTCGCTTGAGTCTATAGTTCGTTCAATGATAGCAAGTGAATGATATCTGCACGCCTTGAACGGACTGCGTACTCCGCGAAAAATGCCTGTATGGTCGTGTTCAATAATCGATGTTTTGCCGTGCATTACAATCGATTGATCGAAACGATCGACTTTCGCTTCATTAAAATATTGCCCAATCGCTTGATGGCCTAAACAGACTCCAAGAATTGGAATGCGTTTTTCCCATTGTGAAATCATCATATGGAAAAAACCTACCTCTCTTGGGTGTCCGGGCCCCGGCGAAAGGACAATATGTGTTGGATGTGCTTCTCGCACATCTCCTGTGCGAGCATTGGTTTTGAATACCTTGACAGAAGCATTGAGTTTCTCAAATGCAACAACAAGGTTGTAAGTGAAGGAATCGTAGTGGTCTATCACAACCACACGCGGTTTTTTTATGTTCATTGTTTTTTAGTGTTTTCCGATTTTCATTAACGCTGTTTCAATCGGACATGCTTTTGCAAGTGATTCCTGATATTCGCTTTCCGGATCAGAATCGGCTACAATTCCGCCGCCTGATTGCCAGTAAAGTTTTCCATTGCGAAGCATCGCGCTTCGAATGAATATGCAGGTATTCATCGCGTAGTCGGTCATCCAACCGAATGTTCCACCGTACAATCCGCGTCCCGATTTTTCAAGTTCAGTAATGATCTGTTGAGCTCGAATTTTCGGAGCACCTGACACTGTGCCTTGCGGATGCGCACCTATGCATGCATCGAGTAGATGTACGCCATTACGCAGTCTACCCCTGACCTCAGAAGTTCGATGCATAACATTCCTATACAACTCCACTTTCATCAGTTCTGGAATTGTGATTGAATCTGCTTTGCAGTATCGTCCGATATCGTTCCTCGCAAGGTCAACGAGCATTCGATGTTCCGCTAGCTCTTTTGGGTCATTTTTTAACTCCACAGCAAGACGCTTGTCTTCTTTTGGAGTCGCCCCTCGTTTGCGAGTCCCAGCGATAGGACGAATAGTCATCTCGCGATTTTCAATACGCACCGCAATTTCCGGAGATGCGCCGATAAGTGAAAGACGGTGAGACACCCTAGAACCAAAACGCATATGGAACATATATGGCGAAGGGTTAAGCTCTTTGAGTTTTTCGTACAGAGTAAGCCCATATCCTTCCGAATGGTTCGTCCTATATTTAGCGCTAAAGCGCTGGGAGAGAACCACCTGAAAGACATCCCCGTTCTCAACATATTTTTTACCTTTCAGTACCATTTGATGATACTCTTTTTGCGTCATGTTTGAATGGACTGGTCCAATGATTGGAACTCTTGGAGCCGGATATTCACGACTTCCCTCGCGTTCCAATTGCTCTATACTTACACACCCGATTGAGTAAGTCTCTGATAGATCCTTTCCTCTGTTGTAATCTGAGGGCATATTGAAGATGTAATGAGTTTGTCTTTCTGCATGATCAAACACAATGACTCTTCTGAAACAATAAAACTCACCAAGTGGTAATCCGAAAGGATCATTTTGATGTAGTTTGATAGTCTCTTCATTGAGTGTACTGATTCCAAAACTCAAGTATCCAACCGGCCCGCCAGTGTAGGGCAAGACCGGGTGTTTGGGCGGTGAATATTTACGAAGATCATCTTTGAAGCGATCTAGGTCGTGAATATTGCAAATGTATGAGTGATGGGTGAAATCGTCTCCCATACAGATGTATGAGAAGCGTCCTTTCTCGCCATTATGCGTTACGCTTTCCATGAGACACGTTTCACCTCCAAGTTTAAAACGTGACAGCGAACGATAGACCGATAACGGATCGCGAACTCCTTTTACTGTGTGGATAAGTGGAGCGAACCACCGACCTTCAGCTTTTGCTTGCGCAAATGCTTGTTTGAATGCTTTTAATTCAGCGTTCATATTTTATTACCGACGAGCCAATTTTGAAATCACTAGATAAGGTAGATTTCGGCACCTGAGAATTTTTATAGAAGTTTTCCCAAACTTCATTACCAAAGAACTACAAAACAAAAGCAATAATGTTTGTGCTTCGCCAAGATCTTGTTAATTTATTTATTTTTAATTGATTTTTCATAAATTTTTTTATTTATTAATATTTGGTAGACGTTGCGCGATATTCGCGCAATGTCTACCAAAAAATGATTAGCTCTAACAACCTCCTTTCTTTTCTTTTTTCTTAACCTCAGCAAGCTGTTTCCTCGCCTCCTCCCAATTCAGGGATCTTTTAGGAAACGCCCAGCCGGTCCTTTTTACAGGACCTTTTTCCTTAATATACCGACGAATTTCTTCGTCGGTAATTTCTACTTCATTTGCCATAGCCACTTCCTTTCGTTAAAGAACTATCCACTAAAGAACAAAAAACGACGCTTGGTTGCGCCGGTTAATGGATTCCTTGTTTAGAAAGAGAAGAAATCAACAAACAGGCGCAAAAGCTTCAGTTTTTTCAGCTTTTGCGCCCCGCCATGACTTCCCTCCTATTTTGAAATTTTTATTACCTAACATCACCATACTAGTATACTAGTATGGTAGTAAAAGAAAAGCAAGCGTTATTTAAACCAAACTGTGGATAACCCCGAACCAGAGCAAGGCTCGGTACGGGGCAGGCTCTTATTTTAGAATCTTCAAAGCCCTTCTAAATCCGCCTTCTTTTTTGCGCATTTCGCGAGATCCACGGGTAACAGTCGCCACCCCTAGGTGCAAATCTGCCGCTATGGATTCTTGGTGCTCCCCTTTCGCAAGACGCTTGACTATCTGCCACCTAGCGCCAATATTGTCGAATTCGTGGGGAGTCAGTATGTCTCTCACGAAATCAGCCAAAAGCTGTTTATCTTTAGAAATTTTTGCCAGCACTTCTATCACTTCTTTTTTGTATTGTTCCGAATTATTTTTCATACACCTGAACTCCTATTTTTTCGCGCACTTCCGCCATTTTGGCTGAAGCGACTTTTTTGGCTTTTTCTCCGCCCTCTTTTAAAATCGCCAGCGCTTTTGGAATATCTTTGGCGAATTCTTTGCGTTTCTCGCGCAGTGGCGCGATGAATTTTTCTAAATCTTCTATCAGAAGTTCTTTGAGTTCTTTATACTTCCCTGTTTTACTCTCATATATGGGCATAAGTTCAGAAGCTGGACGAATCAGGCTGTGTATTGCGAAAACATTTTTAGGAATTCCTTCGCCTGAATCTGTGACAATGCTCATCACCGCTTTTTTTATTTCCTCATACTCGGCAAAAAGAGGAATGGTGTTGCCATAGCTTTTGCTCATCTTGCGTCCGTCGGTACCGAGCACAACTGCCACATCTTTCAAGATCATAGATTCCGGTAATTTAAAAACCTCGCCATAGGTATTATTGAATTTAAGGGCGATATCGCGAGCTATTTCGACATGCTGTTTTTGATCAGCGCCGACCGGTACTAAGTCAGGACCATAAAGTAAAATATCGGCCGCCATTAAAACTGGATAATTGAAAGTGCCCACATCGATCTCTTTATTTTTTGCTTCGGCATCTTTGAAAGCATGAGCGCGCATCAAATATGGCATTGTGGTGATAGTATCAAAAACCCAAGCGAGTTCGGTGTGTTCTGAAATATCGCTTTGCTTGAAAAATGTCACTTTCTTGGGATCAAGACCAATCGCCAAATAATCCAGCACGACATTCTTTATATTTTCGTTCATTTCTTTAGGATTGCGCAAGGAATGCAGGGCGTGGTAATCAGCAATAAAGACATAGCCATCGTGCTCTTTTTGTAGATCAACAAACTGTCTCATCGCCCCGAAATAGTTGCCGATATGAGGCTTTCCTGAAGGCTGAACACCTGATAAAAATATCTTTTTGCTCATACGGAATATATTAGCATAATTCTCCACATTTTAGTAACAGTTTTACGCACTTTTACATTTTGACAAAAATTCTCCCGTGCTAGAATAACTTTATGGCAAAACCGAAAGCGGAAGTAGTAAAGAAAAATAAAATAAATAATTTGCGCATTCCTCCGCAAAGCATTGAATCCGAGCAGGCAGTCTTGGGCTCAATCATGCTCCGCAAGGACGCAATGCACGAAGTGGAAGATATGGTGTCGCCAGATTCTTTTTATGTGGAAAAACATAAAATGATTTTCCAAGCGATGCTTGATCTCGCAAATAAAAACGAGCCGATTGATATGCTCTCGCTTTCGACCAAGCTGGCAGAAAAAAAATTACTGGATAACATCGGTGGTAATGTGTATCTCGCGGAGATTGTGAATGTCGTCCCTTCTTCGACCAACATCAAACATTACGCTGATATTGTGCAGAAAAAATATGTTCTACGAAGTCTAATCGAAGCTGCAGATTATGTCTCCGAACTTGCCTTCGAAGAAGGCGACGATCATATGGACGATATTCTAGATATGGCAGAAAAGAAAATTTTTGCCGTGGTTTCTTCGCCCAAAAATCAAAAATATGTAAATATGAAAGACGCGCTGCCGGAAGCTTATGAGCGACTGGAAAAATTGCACGAAAATAAAGGTATGCTTCGCGGGCTACCGACCGGATTCAAAGATTTGGACAATATGCTCTCCGGATTGCAGAAATCAGATTTGATAATCTTGGCCGCGCGACCTTCGATGGGTAAGACCACGCTCGCGCTAGACATCGCGCGCATGAGTTCCACAAAACACGATAAATCGGTGGTGATATTTTCTTTGGAAATGTCTTCGCAACAATTAGTGGACCGTATGCTATCTGCCGAGAGCCGTGTGAACGCTTGGAATTTGCGCACCGGACGCATTTCCGACGAAAAAGGTGATTTCACTAAACTGCAAAGTTCGCTCGACAAGCTGGCTAAGGCAAAAATTTATATCGACGACCAAGCCGGAAATTCGATTGTTAGAATGAAAGCCCTGTCCCGAAGACTCAAAGCCGAAAAAGGCCTCGACCTAATCGTCGTCGATTATTTGCAATTAATGACAACCTCTAAAAACTACGACAGTATGGTCAACCAAGTAACTGAAATCTCTAGATCACTGAAAAGTCTCGCCAAAGAGCTTGATGTGCCGGTGCTTGCTCTCTCCCAGCTTTCGCGCGCAGTCGAGTCCCGTGGCGGTAAACCTCGCCTTTCCGACCTGCGTGATTCAGGTTCTATTGAGCAAGACGCAGATGTGGTGATGTTCCTACACCGAGACGATAAAGGAAAAGATGAATCGGAAAAAACAAACATTGTGGAAATTTTGATCGAGAAGCACCGCAACGGTCCAATCGGAAAAATTGATCTTTACTTTGATGAGAAAACCACCACCTTCCAAAATTTGGAAAAAAGTAGCCTTAGTGAGTTTGCACCTGCAAAAGTTAAAGGCAGTCTAGATGAATTTTAAAAAGCTGTATGGATATCATAGATAAATTATCTGAAATTTTTAAAGAATTCCCTGGCATCGGAGAGCGACAAGCCAAACGCTTCGTATATTTTTTGATGTCTAGAAATTCCGCATATGCGGAAAATTTAAGCATTCTGATTTCTGAGCTGAAAAAAGAAGTGGCACAATGTCGGGAATGTTTTAGATTTTTTATCGTCAAAAAAAATAGTAAAGACAAAGTCTGCGATATTTGCGCCAATGTAAACACAGACCTCTCTATCCTGATGATTGTAGAAAAAGATTCTGACCTAGAATCCGTGAAAAAAAGCCGAGTGTATCACGGTAAATATTTTATTTTGGGCGGGTTGGTGCCGATTGTGGAAAAAAACACGAAAAGCAGAATAAGAATAGAAGAACTAAAAGAAAAAATAAAAAATCATAAAGAACTCAAAGAAATAATTCTAGCCTTTTCGCTTAGTCCCCAAGGCGACCATACTGATTCATATGTCCGCGAACAGCTCAAAGACATAACGGAAAAATCCGGTATAAAAATTTCTTCGCTCGGAAAAGGCCTCTCGACTGGCACCGAACTTGAATATTCAGACAACGACACTCTCAAAAATGCTCTAAAAAACAGGCAATAACAAAACGACTAGGTCTTGCCTAGTCGTTTTGTTATTTTTATTTTATATCAGTAATTTTCACCTTAAAAAATGGCTGGCGGTGACCGTTGCGTCGTAGATAACGAGACTTTTGCTTATATTTCACAACGAGAATCTTTCGGGCTCTGCCTATTTCAACGATTTCCGCGTCCACTTTTGCGCCATCTATATATGGGGTGCCGATAGTGGTGTTTTTACCGTCTTCAACCAATAAAACCTTATCGAAGGATAGCTTATCCCCTTTTTTATATTCTCCTATTATTTTCTCAATAGAAACAAGGCTTCCTTTGGAGACCTTGTACTGCTTGCCACCTGTTTGTATTACTGCGAATTCCATAGGCTTATAATATATGAAATTTCACAAAAAAGCAAGACTTTGCTATAATATACCCATTATGCAAACAAAAATAATTGAAAGGTATTTTTTCTTTGGATTATTACTCGCAACTTTTATTTTCACCTTTTTTATTTTCCAGCCCTTTTGGGTGGTGTTTGTATTAGGATTGTCATTTGCGATAGTTCTCTATCCTATATATGAATGGCTTACCAAGAAACGCTTGCCAAGCTGGCTAGCATCTTTTTTGACTGTCCTTTTTTTTATCATAGTGCTTTGCGGTCCGCTTTTGGGTATCGGCGCCGTAGTTTTCAAGCAAAGCCAAAATCTTTATCACACAGTCACAGACAACGGAAACGCTGCTCCTTTTTTCAACACCATTGAAAATAAAATAAATAAAATATTGCCTTCCGGTATGATTTTTGATGCAAATAAAAAAGCGACAGAATTCGTGTCATTTCTATCAAAAAACATCGCCAGCATCTTTACCACCACCATCTCCGCTTTCTTTTCTTTTTTGTTGATGCTCCTTATTATTTTTTATTTTCTGAAAGATGGTGCGCAATGGAGAAAGGCGATTATTGTGCTATCCCCGCTTGGCGATAAAGATGACGAAAAAATCATCTCTAGGCTCGCGCAAGCAGTCAACGGAGTTATTAAAGGGTCTCTTTTTATAGCAGTCATTCAAGGCACACTAATGGGATTGGGGCTTTGGTTTTTTGGAATCCAAAATGCAGCGCTTTGGGGTGTGGTGGCAGGTATTACTTCTCTCATTCCGACCTTGGGTACATCTCTCGTCTCAATACCCGCAATAATTTTTCTTTATGTCACCGCCGGCACTGGACCCGCTATTGGTCTTTTTATTTGGGCAGCAGTAATGGTGGGAATGATTGATAATTTTTTGGGTCCAACTATTGTCGGAAAAAAGATACAGATATCATCTTTGGTAATTCTTTTTTCAGTCCTTGGTGGAATTTCGCTTGTAGGTCCAGTCGGACTCTTGGTAGGACCGCTTACTGTCAGTCTGCTTTATACCCTCATCTCAATATACAGAAATGAATTCCGAGAAACTCAAATTTTATAATACGCTCACTCGTGAAAAAGAAATTTTCTCCCCGATTAAAGAGGGTGAAGTTTCTTTTTATAGTTGCGGACCGACGGTCTATGACTACGCCCATATCGGCAATTTAAGGGCTTATGTTTTTGCGGATATTTTGCAAAAAACTTTAGAATATTTTGGATATGAAGTAAAACGCGTGATGAATATCACTGACATTGGCCATCTGTCGAGCGACGCGGATTCGGGAGAAGATAAAATGACCAAGGGTCTATTGCGCGAAGGCAAAGAACTCACCCTGAAAAATATGCGCGAGCTTGCGGAGTTTTATACGGAAAAATTCAAAGAAGATTTGGCTAAACTAAACATAGAAATTCCAAAAGGGATTTATTTCGCAAGTGATTATGTGAAAGAAGATATCGAGCTCGTGCAAAAATTGGAAGAAAAAGGCTACACCTACAAGACAAGCGACGGGGTTTATTTCGATACTTCCAAAATGCCAGATTATGGGATCCTTTGGGGTGGAGAAAAAAATTGGGATAAAAGCCACGCCAGAGTTTCAGAAAATTCTGAGAAAAAAAATCCGGAGGATTTCGCCCTTTGGAAATTCAATCAGAAAATTGGTTTTGAATCTCCTTGGGGGGTCGGCTTCCCCGGTTGGCACATCGAATGCTCGGCGATGAGTATGAAATTTCTGGGCGAACAATTCGATATTCACACTGCGGGCATCGACTTGATTCCTACTCACCACACCAACGAAATAGCTCAATCAGAATGCGCCACAGGCAAAAAACCTTTTGTCCGATTTTGGATACATAGCGAATTCGTCGACACCGGCGGAGAAAAAATGGCCAAGGCGAAAAATAATTTCTTGAGACTGGAAGATATTATCAAAAGAGGAATGAATCCCCTCACCTATCGTTTTTGGCTTTTGATGGCGAGCTATCGCACAAAAGTTAATTTTAACTGGGAAGCATTGGAGGGCGCGGAGACAGCCCTTAAACGCCTCTATAATTTATACCTAGAATTGGGCGATGAGATTGGTAAAGCAAATTCAGAATATCAACAAAAATTCAAAAAATTCATAGAAGATGACCTAGACACTCCGCGGGCCTTGACCGTATTGTGGGATATATTCAAAGATGAAAATCTTAGGAACGCCGACAAAAAAGCCACAGTGCTGGATTTCGATAAAGTGCTAGGGCTAGGCTTCGAGAATTTAAAAGAAGCAAAGAAAGAAAAAATTCCGGAAGAAGTAGCGCAGCTTGTCGCAAAGCGACAAGCTGCGCGAGAAGCCAAAGACTTCCAAAAATCCGACGAACTCCGCAAAGAAATAAATTCGCTGGGATACGAAGTGAAAGATACCGCAGAGGGACAGAAGGTTTCTAAGATTTAAAAAAGTTATTTTCTCTCAGGAATTTGAGCCTTTTCCCGTAACCTTCTTATGTATTCTTTAAACTCTGAAGAAGTAGGTGCAAGTTGAGCAATACTATGTTGTCCTTTTGCGCTTAATTCTTCAATTTTTTTCTTTGGACCGACGCGATCATCTCGATCAAATTCATATTCGGTATTATCTTCCATGTTCCACACCATTTTTGAATGATGTATGTTCAATTCATTTTCGGAAATACCATAAAGTTCGTGAAGCCATCTGAGCATTATTTCCTTAGGAAGCTGTATTCTGTTGGCATGTGCATCTTCAAATTTCCCCTCCTTTTGGAGAATATCTTCCTCTGCATATTGTTTTACACAATCTTCCGCAATATGTCTTAAATGGACGCCTTCAATGGTAGTCAGATTCTCAATACCCCATGCTTGAAACATATCTCTTTTTGCAAGTTCCAACTGCTTTTGAACCTCTTTCTTGAAAGGATCTTCTTGTTCTTGTGAAATCTTCAAAATACCTTCTGACATAATTTATTTTTTTATTTCCAGTTTTTTCTCTACAAAAACAACTCGATTTTCGAGATCTTTGTATTGAATTTTAGAAACTTTGGTTTCAGCATAATCATCTATTCTTTTATTCGTTCCAGCAAGCTGATTCTTTACGCCTTCGATCTCTTTTTGAATCCCTTCAATATCAGTCTTGGTTGCCATATCTTTTATGTCATCTTTCGTAGCCATTCTCGCATCTATGCTCGTAAAACCCTTGGCAATCATTATTGCCAACTTATCTATCGTCATTTTTTTATTTTTGACTTCTTTTTTCACAATTTTAATTATATCAAACACAATTTTTTACGCAAATGAGCAAGGACTCCCCTTGCTCATTTATTGCTTAGAATAACTTTCCGCCAACAATAGCGCTGTCTTTGTTGGGTTGTATTAGTATGACTCTCCCCTCGCCGTCGGGTACTCCTAGCGTCAGCACTTCCGATTCAAACGGACCTATTTTTCTCGGCGGGAAATTTACCACGCCTAAAACTATTTTCCCTAATAATTCTTCTTTTTTATACAGTGCCACAATCTGCGCGGAAGAATTTTTAATTCCGATTTCCGACCCAAAATCTATTTTTAATTTATACGCGGGTTTTCTTGCTTCCGGGAAATCATTCACTTCGATTATTTTTCCCACTCTAATATCCAGCTTCTGAAAGTCTTCAATTGTTGCCATATAATTTTTGTTTATTAGTTTGATAATTCGACTCTAACAGCGAAATCAAATTTTTAGGATTCTTTAAAACCGGCGTCAAGTTTAATTCTTGCCCTAGTTTGTATTTATTCGCCAATTCGTATGTCAGCCGGAGCGCCGAATAGTCTTCTAGAGCCACGCCGACAGAATCATACAGCGTAATTTCTTTTTCATTTTCGCGTCCAGACTTTTTGCCCGTGAAAAGTTCGTGAAGTTCAGCATACACTTTTTTCTTGCCCTCTTTTTCTCCGAAACGCTGAATTTCTCCTTCTATAATGCACTGATCAAAATACTCCACCACAATTTTACTGCGAGAAAGTATCGAGAATTCTAGCTCGGTCTTGCCAACCGTGTCTCCGCCAAGACCGTTTATATGCACACCGTCTTTTATCCATTCATTTTTCAGCACATCCACATGAGCCTTGCAAGCAGTGCAGGTGGTAATGATGTCGGTACCCTTGACTGCTTCTTCGGCATTTGCGCATCGAGTCAATTTGAAAGAACTATTTTTAAAATTTTTTTCAAATTTATCCATCGCCCTAGAATCAATGTCAAAATATCTGACTTCTTTTATATCGCGTATCATTTTTATCGCTTTGACCAAAAATTCGCTCTGCGCGCCAGTGCCGATAATCGCCAGCACCTTGCTATTTTTCCGCGCCAATAAATCCGTGACAAGAGCCGTTGTCGCCGCGGTGCGAAACGCGGTATGCAAGGTCATTTCTGAAGTCATAATAGGATAGCCGGTATCTATGCGCGCAAGCTGACCGGTAGCGACTACGGTCATAAGATTATTCTCCGGATTTTTTGGGTGACAGTTCACATATTTGAACGAGTAATACTTGCTATCGCATATTGGCATCAGCTCCAGCACCCCGCCCGGCACTTGCATCGAAGGACGAGGAATTTTATTGAATTCCTGCCATCTGCTGAAATCCTGTTTCAGCGTTTTCATTAAATCTTTTATGTAATTCTCGAAACCATGTTTTTTGACCAATTTGGTCAATACTTCTTCAGTTATTATTTTCATATGATAGTGGTGTG
>CAYHBT010000001.1:96250-112931 GCA_964354935.1 uncultured Candidatus Saccharibacteria bacterium | reverse complement strand
ACGCAAGGCTGGGGGACTTGGAGTCGAACCAAAATTAATGGCTTCAAAGGCCACTGTCCTACCATTAGACGATCCCCCAGCTTTGCGAATAAGTTATTCGCTATTGACAAACAAATTTAAGATTACCATTTTTTTAGGTTTTTGCCAATTTGTAGTACAATTAAATTATGAACAGAAATCTAGGTTTAAATATCGGAATATTGTTTATGGTTATGGGAATCATTGTAATGATTTTTTTATTTGCCAACGACATTTATCTGATGACAAATGGAATCAAGACAGAGGGCACAGTGTATCAATTGTATAGAAAAAATAATCCCAATATTCGATTGCCCGGCGCTACTTACAATATTCCCGTCATTTTTTTCTTTTCTAAGGATTATGAAAAATTTGAGACTTGGGGATGTCCAGAATGTTATAAAATAGGAGATAAAGTACCGATAGTTTATGATCCAAAAAATCCTTCTAATGCTGAAGTTAATTCAGGGGTGCTGTATGAACCTTTATATTATATAGGTGGTTTTGTAATATTTCTTGTATTATTTATACGAAAAAAAATAAGTGCTAGTAAAGAATAAATTTTATTCTTTACTCAAAATTTTCACCAAAGCAAGTTCGAGCGGGAGCTCGGTGATAAAGGCATTGTCTATGTTTTGATAGGCTTCGAGCAATATTGTGAGCGCTGGAGAACGAAGCATGCCGGCGGTGTCTGTTTTGACCAACGCTTGCAGGAATTCTAAATCAGCTTCCGATAAATCCCCCGCCATTTCATCCTTTAATTTTGGCGCATAGCGCAGGATTATTGCCATACGAAATTTGGTGACTATGAGTTTTAAATACAATTTCATATCCAAATTTTCTTCTGATGCCTTTCGCACAGATGCAATCCCCTTTTCTATGTTCTTCTCCGTTATCGCGGAAATAAAATCGTTCACAAGGGTTGTTTTCGGCGCGCCGGTTATTTTTTCTACATCATCACGGCTGACCTTTTTACTTTTTGAAAAATTTAATACTTTTTGTAGTTCACCTAGCCCATCACGAAAAGAACCGTCTGCTAAAATAGCGAGGAGTTCTGCCGAGCCACCGTCTAATTCAAAGCCTTCTTTTTTGGCGACATCAACTAGCATTTTTTTGCAAACAGTATCAGACGCTTTTTTGAAAGTGAAAACCTGACAGCGGGAAATTATTGTCTCGGGGACTTTATGCAGTTCAGTTGTTGCTAAAACGAAAATGACATGTTTCGGTGGCTCTTCTAAAGTTTTCAAAAGCGCGCCCCAAGCGTCTTTAGAGAGCATATGCACTTCATCTATGATGTAAACTTTGTATTTTGAATCGAAAGGCAGAACTCGCGCGCCATCGCGCAGGAGCTTGATATCTTCAATTCCCCTGTTACTGGCGGCATCTATTTCATACAGATCGTTCACAGATACTCCGATGCTTGTGGCAAAAATTCGAGCGACAGAAGTCTTACCCGTTCCCCTTGAGCCGACAAAAATGTAAGCATGAGAGACTTTATTTGTCTCCACCGAGCTTTTTAAGACATCCACAATATGATCCTGCCCCAAGACTTCCTTGAATGTTTTTGGGCGATATTTGCGGTATAGTGCCAAATCGTGCATGAAGTTATATTATCACGAAATTCGTTGCAGGTGTACTTTTTAGAAAGCCTTGCACAGGCCGACGGGCCGAGCAGTTCGCTGGCGCAGTAGCGCCAGATAGATTGCTTTATAAAAAGTATACCAAGAAAGAATTTCATTTTGCCTCAATAAATTGCCTTACAATTTCTTCCACCTGTTCTGCATTTTCTGTCTCCATCAATTTCATTCTCAATTCTTTTGCGCCATCAAAGCCATTACAATACGCCTTGTAATGTTTTTTCATTATGGCAAAATTTTTATGTCCGCCCAGCATTTTTTCAAATAATTTTGTGTGCTCTACCATAACTTGCAGCTTCTCTTTAATTGATGGTTGTTTTCCGGTAAATAACCACGGATTTCCAAAAATTGCTCTACCCAACATAACCCCATCACACCCTGACTCTTTTATTTTTTGTTCCCCATCTTTTAAATCTAAAATGTCTCCATTTCCAAGAATCAAAACATTTTTATTTATACTATCTCTAATCTCCACAATTCTTTTCATCAAATCCCAATGCGCCGGCACATCAGACATTTCCTTGCGGGTACGCAGATGCACAGTTAGCGCAGAAATGTTTTCTGAAAGAAGTTCCGGAATCCAAGTCTCTATCTCGCTTTTGTTATACCCGATTCTAGTTTTTACAGAGACAGGAAGGCCATCTCCGCCTTCTATCGCCGCTTTTATTATTTCTCTCGCCAAAGCAGGATTTTTTATCATCGCTGCTCCGGCGCATTGTTTTTCTATAGATTTATCCGGACAGCCCATATTTATATCTATGCCGTCAAAGCCAAGCTCCTTGCAAAGCGCGGAAGCTTTTTTAATGTTTTCAATATTAGCGCCGAATATTTGTGCGACTATTGGTCGTTCGTTTTCTGAAAATTTTAAATCAATCAAGAGTTTTTCTTTAGCTTTTGGGTGAGCTAGCCCGTCTGCTGAAACAAATTCTGTCCAAAAAATGTCCGGCTTACCATATTTCGCAATTATCTGCCGAAAAGCGCAGTCGGTGACATCAGCCATCGGAGCCAAGCAGAAAATGGGTTTTTTGAGTTTTTGCCAAAAGTTTTGCATTAACGGAATTTGAAGTATACTTTATTTCCAAATCTTAAATCAATATATTCTAGAGAAGAATATTTATTTTTGAAATTTGATTTCAAGGGTTCGGTGGAAAGAGCTAATTCTAAATTTTCCGCCAATTTTTGATAATCGGAGTCGGCTTTGAAAATTATTTCTGGTTCTGATGAAGCATTTCTGGAAACTAGGAATATTTTTATGTCTCCATTTTCAATTTTATATAATGCTGAGGGTTTGAGCCCCATTGTTTCTAGTTTATTTTTTAATGTAATTAATTTATCAAAATTTTCCTTTGGAAAGGAAGCTCCGTAAAATTTAAAATAAACTTCTCCTGAGAAATATGGCGCATCATCGAAAGCATATCCTGTTTCGTCCCAAAAAGAACATTTTGGTTTTTCTGAGTTTTCATTTTCTGGTGGGAAACTTCCGCACCATATATACAAGGCGGTTCGTTCGACTACCCCGATTTCTAATATTTTTTTATCTTTTATGGCGAGACGTATTTCTTTTAGTCTTTTAAATTTTTCTGATAATTCATTTTTAATATTATTTTTCGGATAAATTAATATGTTTGTTTTTGGAAAAAACCATAAATAATTTCCCGCTATTTCTTGTTGCGCGACTGCTTTGATTTTTTCAGTGTCCACCATTTTGTTTCCGATTATTTCTATTTCACTTATATTTAAGCTAGAAATGCGTGAAATATAAGCCAAACAAGTTAAAACTAAAAAGATAGAAATTATGGAAAGCAAAATTTTTCCTAAAAAAATCTTTCGCCTTGATCTTTTTAATTCAAGTAAGCGCGGAGAATTTAAAATATTTTTTTTCATAACACCTAACTATTTAATGAATTCTCTTCCTCCCATATATTTTTGCAGAACTTCTGGGATTTTTATGGAGCCATCTGTTTGCTGATAGTTTTCTATGATGGCAATAAGCGTGCGTCCTATCGCGACCACTGTCGCATCATTCATATGCACTGGCTCTATTTTTCCATCAGATCGGCGCACTCGAGTATTCAAGCGGCGTGATTGAAATCCTCCAGTCGAATCCGAGCTGTGCGTCTCACGATATTTATTTTGTCCGGGCATCCATGTCTCTATATCTATCTGCCTGTTGTCCGGAAAACCCATATCTCCGGTACAAACAGCTACTACTTGGTAAGGCAATTTTAAAAGCTGGAGTACATATTCTTGAATTGCCACTAAAAAATTCTGCTCCTGCATCGAATTTTCCGGCAGAGAAAAAACTTCCATTTCCAATTTATCAAATTGATGCTGGCGCAAAATGCCATTCGTATCTTTTCCCGCCGCTCCGGCTTCCCTCCTGAATGCAGTCGAATATCCGGCGTAACGAATCGGCAAATCCTTTTCCTCAAAAATTTTGTTCATATGCATCGAGCCAAGAGTGTGTTCAGCGCTGCCGATGAGCATAAGGTCGTCGTTTGGAAACATATAATGATCCTCTGGGGTCATATAGCGCGCCATTTTTACTTGTACAAGCGGGCGAATAAAAACCGGCGGTATGACGGGAAGAAAGACAGAAGGATTTATTGAAATATTTGCATTCTTCGCAATTTTTTCAAGCGTTTCTTTGTTGGTTAAAATCTCTAGACACATCTGGATCAGCGCGAATTGTATTATGACCAAGTCGCCTTTTAGGTAAGCATAACGAGATCCGGAAACTTCTGCAGCTGTTTCTGTATCAATGACGCCGAGAGCTTCACCAATTTCATAATGCTCTTTTGGAGTAAAAGAAAATTGTGGTTTATCGCCCCAGCTCCTTACAACTTTATTTCCGGTTTCATCTTTACCTTCTGGAGTATCGACTGAAGGGATGTTTGGTATCTTCAACATTATTTTCTGCCACTCTTCTATTATTTTTTTCAAGCTGTCTTCTTTGCTTTTTATTTCATCTTTCACTACTCGCATTTCTTCAATCAACTGAATTTTCAGAGCTGGATCTTGATCGCGGACGATGTCATTGGAGACCCTGTTGACTTCCGCTCGCAATTCTTCCACTTCCTTTAGGATCTTTAAGCGTTCATCATCTAAGGCGATAAGCTTGTCAATATCAATCTCCACTCGCTTTTTCTGCGCTCCTGCTTGCACGATGTCTTTATTTTCACGAATGAATTTTATGTCTAGCATATTTATATTGTATACTATATCTTATGAAAATTCAAAAACTATCCAAAGACAAAATCCCAAAAGCACTCTTGGAAATTCCTCAGCCTCCCAAAGTTCTTTATCTTTGGGGCGAGTTGCCGCCGGAAAAAACTATTTGTCTAGCGGTGGTTGGATCTAGAAAAGCTACCACATATGGCAAAGATGTCGTGCGTAAATTAATTTCTGGGCTAAAGGGATATCCAATTGCAATAGTTTCCGGCTTGGCTGTCGGCATTGACGCTCTTTCGCACGAAGCAGCGCTGGATGCGGGTCTTTTTGCGGTGGCTTTTCCGGGTTCAGGGATTTCCGAGACGGCGCTGTCTTATAATCCAAACATAAGGCTGATGAAAAGAATTGTCGAATCAGGCGGATGTCTAATATCTGAGTTTGAACCGTACACAAAAGCAGCTTTTTATACTTTTCCAATGCGCAATCGTCTAGTGGCAGGTCTCTCCAAAGCGGCGCTTATTATTGAAGCTCAGGAAAAGTCCGGCACGCTCATCACTGCGCGGATGGCGCTTGATTACAATCGTGAAGTCTTGGCAGTGCCGGGCCCGATAAATTCTGATTTTTCAAAAGGCACTAATAGATTGATCAGGCAAGGCGCAACGCCGATAACTTGTAGTGATGATATTCTCGAAGCACTGGGTTTTAAAGTGGACAAAGAAAGTAAACAGCAAAGCTTGTTTGATGATGCTCTACCTCAGGAACAAAAAATACTCAAACTACTTACTGAGCCGCTTTCACGAGATGAATTAATTCGCGAAATGAAAATGTCCACAGGTGAAGCAAATGCCACTCTTTCTGTGATGGAAATAAAAGGTTTAATAAAAGAAGAACTCGGAGAAATCCGCGCCAGTTTTTAATTAAAATTTGGCAAAAAATTAACTTTCATGTAATACTGGGTGTTATGAAATTATTAATTGTTGAATCACCATCAAAAGCAAAGACAATCGAAAAATATCTAAATGGCGCTTTTACTGTGCGCGCGTCTGTCGGGCATGTCCGCGATTTACCGAAATCAAACAAAATTGCAATTGATGTGGAAGGAGGATTTATTCCGCATTATGAAATTTCTAAAGGCAAAGAAAAAATTGTACACGAGTTGCAAGGGCTAGCCGAGAAAGCTACAGACATAGTATTGGCGACTGACCCTGATCGCGAAGGAGAAGCAATCGCTTGGCATATTGAGACACTTCTCAAGGAAGATAAAAAAGTTAAAGCGCCGATAGAAAGAGTGACCTTTCATGAAATTACCAAAGAAGCGGTAGAAGAAGCTTTGCAACATCCGCGTAAAATTGACACAGCGCTACGCAAAGCGCAGGAAGCGCGCAGAGTTTTGGATCGTCTCGTGGGTTACGACCTCTCCGGACTCATTTGGAAAAAAGTGCGTTACGGACTTTCCGCCGGTCGTGTGCAATCTCCCGCGCTTCGAATAATTATGGAACGCGAACGCGAAATTCGCGCTTTTGTTCCGGAAAAATATTGGAGAATTTTTGGACTTTTTGAGACCCCAAAGAAAGCAAAACTTACTTTAGAATGTTCCGAAGAGCCGCGAGATGAAAAATTGAAAGACAGAATAATGTCTGAAGGCAAGAAAGGCAAATGGATTGTGAGTGGTGTTAAAGAATCAGAACAGAAGCGTTCTCCTCGCGCGCCGTTTACAACTTCCACATTGCAACAGACTGCCAGTTCTCGTCTTGGCTACTCCCCTTCACGCACAATGCAGATAGCGCAGAAACTTTATGAAGCCGGACATATTACTTATATGCGAACAGATAGCACAAATTTGGGAGTCGCCGCTCAAGCGCAAATTATCGCGTTAGTGGAAAAGAAATACGGCAAAGAATATGCCGAAGCGCGAATTTATAAAACTAAATCAAAAAATGCACAGGAAGCGCACGAAGCGATTCGCCCCACCCATATAGACAATATGATAGTCGGCAACGGAGAAGGAGAAAGATTATACAGACTTATTTGGGAACGCGCCATTTCTTCGCAAATGACTGATGCGAAATTATTGAAAACAAAAATTACTGCTGTCATTAAAGATCATAAAGAATTGCCGGATTTTTCGGCAAACGGTTCAAGATTACTTTTCCCCGGCTGGCTCAAAGTAGACAGCGATGCTGTGAGTGATGATGTGGAATTACCTATGTGTAAAGAAGGAGAAGAATTAAAATTGCTTGATTTGCAGAATGAGGAAAAATTTACCCTTCCGCCGGATCGATACAGCGAAGCTGGACTGATCAAGGAGCTTGAAGCGCGAGGCATCGGTAGACCGTCCACTTATGCGTCTATCATGCGCACGATTGAAGAACGGGGCTATGTGAACAAAGAAGGCAAGACATTATTTCCGACCGATGTCGGTGAAGTTGTGTCGGACTTTCTAGAAAAACATTTTATGAATTATATTTCCGATAGCTTTACAGCGGAGATGGAAGATGAGCTCGATGAAATTTCTCGCGGTGAGCGCGAATATGAAAAGACGCTTAAAGATTTCTATGTACCATTTTTGAAAGATGTGAAGTCAAAAGAAAAACTAGAGAAAGCTACGAATTTGGGCGAAGCACCGGCGAATATAAAATGTCCGAAGTGTGACTCAGCGATGATTGTAAAACTTTCTCGCGGAGGCAAATTTTATTCTTGTTCTAAGTATCCGGATTGCGACGGAGCATTAATGCTCGACGGCACAGAATTAAAAGGTCCAAAAGAAACTGGAGAAATGTGTCCGGAGTGTGGAGAGAAAAAAGGTAAATCAGGAGGTGGAAAACTCGTCGTCCGAGAGAGGCGCGACGGCACAGGAACATTTATTTCCTGTTCTCGTTATCCAAAATGCAAATTTATCAAGAGCGACGAAGCTGATGAGGCAAAAAAAAGGACAGGTGTACTCTGTCCTCTCTGCAAAACTGGAGATATTTCTGAACGCCGTGGAAGATTTGGAATCTTCTATTCCTGCTCAAATTATCCGAAATGTAAATTTGCCATCAAAGCAAAACCTACCGGCAACATCTGCAAAGAATGCGGATCGCTAATGATGGAAGGCACAAAAACCATTCCCGAAAGGTGTAGTAGTAAGTTATGTCCTAATCATAATCCTCATAAAATTCCCAAAATAGACATGGGAAGCAAGTAGTGAATCTACTTGCGCACGGTTTTTGTGAGCCGGACTCCGACTTGGTCGGAGGAGGTGGGGTCGCGAGATTTTTCAGCAGAAAAATACTTGTGACCAAAAACCATTCCCGAGAGATGTTCCAATAAAGCTTGCCCGATGCATAACCCGCATAAGATAAAGAAGATAGAAGATTAGACGCTAAAATTGGAAAGATTGTAAAGATCACTATCGTCTTTTTTTATTTCATCTTTTGATCTGTCGTCAACCGGCGTTTCGGGAATGACTTCAGCGCCTAAAGCATTTTCAGATAGCGTAGGAGAAGCTATCTCCGGCGCAGTCTTTGCTATATAGTTTTCCATCATTTCTGTCGGTTTCTTTTCTATGTTTGATTTACTTATCGAATCTAAAATAGCCCGTAAGTCTTCGGTGGAAAAATAATCGATTTTAATTTGTCCGCCGAGTTCTTTTCGGTCTATGTGCACGCGAGTGCCGAGTTTCTCTTGAAATTCTTCTTCTAGTTCGATAATTTCCGGATCGGGCATAAATTCTTTCTTGCGTACGCGATCATAAGCGATTTTTCTCGCCAGTTTTTCCGCTTCACGGACGGTGATTTTTTTATAAACAATTTCTTTGAATAGCACCATCTGCTCTTCGGGGTGGTCGGCAAGCATCAGAAGCGGGCGTGTGTGACCATCGGTTATTTTTCCTTCAGAAAGGCCATTGATGATTTCTTCCGGCAAAGTCAAAATTCGCAATGAATTTGATACATATTCCCGGCTCTTCCCCATTTTTTGGGCGACTTCGTTGTGAGTAAATTTAAATTCATTTACCAACCGGAAAAATGCGCGAGCGCGATCCACTACATTCAAATCTTCACGCTGGAGATTTTCAATAATCGCAAGCTCTAATTTCATAATTGCCGTGTCTCCTTCACGAATTATTACCGGGACCTGTGGCACATTGGCGAGAATTGCCGCGCGGAGCCTGCGTTCGCCGGCAATGAGTTCATATTCAGTAATCAATCCGCCACCTTCTTTTTCTTTTTCGGTTCGAGATACTGTCAGTGGTTGGAGCACGCCGTATTGCTTTATAGAGTCCGCCAAATCCCGCAAACGCGCTTCGTCAAAATCCCGTCTCGGCTGGTAAGGGTTCGGCTTTATTTTGTCGGTGTCAATCCAAAAGATTGAGTTTGAAGATATGTTGGACATGAGATTATTCTAGCATATTGTAATTTTTAAAAAAATTGATTTTAAACCCGATATTGTGTAAAATGTGTGGATTGCCCAGGTGGCGGAATTGGTAGACGCGATAGACTCAAAATCTGTTGATGGCAACATCATGAGAGTTCGATTCTCTCCCTGGGCACAAAAGCGAAAGTTATCCACAGCAATCTTTTCTATTGCTTGCATTATCTCATATATGAGATATACTGTTTGGTATGATAAAACCAATCAAAGAAACTGAACAGCAAAAAATAGGGTACTTTATTAAAGAACTTCGGGAACACCGCGGAATGACGCAGGAGGAATTCGCGGAAGCACTCGGCACTTCTCAGAGCTCTGTCCCCCGAATGGAAAAAGGCGAACAGAATTTTACAACCGAATTACTTACAAAAATAAGCAATGTCCTTAATCATCAAATAATTTCTATAAATGATTCAATTGATTTTGAAATAAACGGCGGAAAGAAATTAAGCGGAACGATTAAAACAAATTTTTCTAAAAACGGTTCCGTCGGGCTTCTTTGCGCCAGCCTTTTAAACAGCGGCACGACGACTCTACACGGCATTGCGCGGATTGAAGAAGTTTACCGAGTGATAGAAATACTCGAAAGTATCGGGGTCGTCGTCAAATGGCTAGATCACAACACTGTCCTCATCACTCCTCCTAAAAAATTCAATTTAGAAAATATTAATGTGGATTCAGCGATTAAAACTCGCTCTATTGTGATGCTGATAGGACCGCTCATTCATAAACTTTCATCTTTTTCTATTCCTCATGCCTATGGGTGCAATTTAGGAAAGCGCACGATAGCGGCTCATATATATGCTCTCGAAGAAGTCGGTGTGAAAATAAAAACAACGAATAAAAGCTACGATGTAAGCGCAAAGAAGCTAAAACCTGCAAAAAATATAGTGATGTATGAGACCGGCGAAACAGCTTGCGAAAATATATTATTTGCAGCAGCGCTAATTCCCGGCATTACTACCATAAGTTTTATGAGCAATAATTATATGGTGCAGGAGGCCTGTTTTTTCTTGGAAACTTTGGGTATAAAAATTGAAGGCGTGGGCACTTCGACACTGACTATACACGGAGTATCTGAAATAAATAAAAATGTTGAATACACAAACAGTGAAGACCCGATTGAATCGATGATGTTTATTTCGGCCGGAATTGTCACCGATTCGCATATCACAATCACCCGCGTACCAATTGATTTTCTTTCTTTAGAACTTGAAAAGATGAAGAGAATGGGTTTGAAATATAAAATTTCTAAAATATATTTTTCATATAACAGCAGAACAAAATTGGCGGATATTGAAATCTTTCCAAGTAAACTAAAAGCCTTGCAGGATAAAATTCACGCAAACATTTATCCAGGGATAAATATAGACAATCTCCCCTTCTTTGTGCCGATTGCCATCAAAGCCAAAGGTCAGACGATGATTCACGATTGGTATTATGAAAATCGCGCTATATATCTGACGGAATTAAATCGTCTGGGTGCCGATATTACCCTAGCTGATCCCCACCGGCTGTATATCCAAGGCGGAACACCGCTCAAGCCGGCGCAAGTCGTCTGTCCGCCGGCATTACGCCCTTCGATGGTAATACTTATTTCCATGCTGGGAGCTTCTGGCACTTCGATTTTGCGCAATGTGTATATGATCAATCGCGGATATGAAGAAATCGCGGGGCGGCTAAATTCTATCGGCGCGGATATTAAAATAATAAAAGGAAACTAAATGTCAAAGAGACACTTTGACAAACCGAAGGTCATTGTAATTTTAGGACAAACTGCCACAGGTAAAAGCGCGCTGGCTGTTAAAATTGCACGGAAAATAAATGGCGAAATAATTTCTGCTGATTCTAGGCAAGTTTATAAAAGACTCGATATCGGTACTGGCAAGATAACAAAAAAAGAAATGAAGGGTGTGCCGCATCATTTGCTTGATGTCGCTAATCCTAAAAATAAATTTACAGTTGCAGAATTTCAAAAATTAGCAATATCAGCTATAGCTGATATTGCAAGTCGAGGCAAGGTTCCAATTATATGCGGTGGCACAGGCTTTTATATTGATGCGGTGACTAAGGGTGTCGTCTTCCCAGAAGTTCTACCGAATAATGCGCTTCGCAAGAAATTAGCATTAGTCAGCGTAGACATACTAATGCTAAAACTAAAAAAGTTAGACCCCAAAAGAGCTGAAAATATAGACCCAAAAAATAAAGTGAGAATAATTAGAGCGATTGAGATAGCTAAAGCCCTAGGCAAAGTCCCTCAAATTACGGAGGCGTTGCCTCCGTATAAGTTTATAAAAATCGGCTTGTATTTGCCGCCGGATAAATTAAAGAAAAAAGTAGAAAAAAGAGTCAAGAAAATGTTTGCCGATGGTCTTTTGAATGAAATTAAAAAATTAAAACGCGCTGGAATATCAAACAAAAGACTTCAAGAGTTTGGTTTTGAATATAACAATCCCACTTATGAAAAAGTAGTAAAAGGCACTTTACAATACGCCAAGCGCCAGATGGCTTGGTTCAAACGCGACCCCGAAATAAAATGGTTTGATGCGTCTAAGAAAATTGATTTCAGCTTTATAAAAAATATTTGACTTCGGCTTATATATATATATTAGTCTTTCTTGAAAGTTCAACAAAAGGAATAATATGGATTTATTACAATTAGAGAATGAGTTAAGGGAGGGGTGTCCTCAAATGTTTACACATCCAGATTTAATGCAAGGAGAAATTTGGATCGGTGATTATATAATCGATGTTGTTGGTCTGCAAGCCGGCCTATATCGATCTCATGGTATCCCCAGTACCCGAGTGGGGACAAAACCAGTAATGGGTAAATTGAAACAATTCCCTAATGAAGAGTTCGAGTTCCGTTCAGTTTTCATGAACCTGCGGGAGTTCCTGATTGCTAATGAGAAATACAAACAGGAACAAAAATATAAGGAAGTGAAACAATAGCCCGCTCACCCAAACATGATTAATCGCTTGGAGGAGCGGTTTTTCATTTTTTAAAAATTGTGCAGAATCACGCTATAGCGTATAAATAGACAATTCTAAGAAAGATTACTTTGCCAAAATTTTTCCAACTTCATTAATATCTTTAGCAATAATTTCGGCGCCATTCTTTTTAAAATCTTCTTCTGAATACAATCCAGTAGTCACTGCGATAAAATCAATTCCAGCAGCAGTTGCAGCCCGTAAATCATCTAGCGAATCTCCCACATACACCATTTCTTCTTTCTTGATTCCCTCTTTTTCTAATTTTTCAAATATTGGTAGAAAAACATCAGGATCTGGTTTGTGGACAGAAGTGTCCTCATGGCCCTGTATGGCAGCCAAGCGTCCAACTGGAAATCTAAGCCTCATCATATCCTCAATAATCAAATCTTTATTAGCTGCTGAAAGTATGCCAACCTTTATACCAGATGCAATTATTTTTGTTACTACAGACACTGACTCCTTGTACACCTTTTTGTGAAAATCGTGCCGCATCGAAATATTAGCTTTGAGCATATTTTCTGGAGTGTCGGAGTTTTGATAAAGTTCTTGAATTAAAATATTGAAAGGTTTACCCCAATGTTTTAGTAGTGTTTCTTCGTCCAAATCAATGTTGTAGAATTTTTTAGCGACAGTCTTGTGGTGTTCCCATATAGTAGGACGAGTTTCAACTAAAGTATCATCTAAATCAAAAATAACAGCTTTTATCATAAAAATAGTTTATCCAAACCAGACATTCTTAATATTCACGAATTCTTTGATGCCGTAGGTGCCAAGTTCCCTGCCGTAGCCGGACTTTTTTGTGCCGCCAAAGGGCGCTCGCGGGTCGGACTTGACCATGTCATTGATGCATACATTCCCCGCTTCGATTTGCGGAATGATGTGTTTAGCTTTTATCATATTGGAGGTAAAAATAGACGCGCCGAGGCCGTATCTGGTGTCGTTGGCGATTTTAATGGCTTCCGTTTCGGTTTTAAACGAAATGACAGGCAGAACCGGACCAAAAACTTCTTCATCATAGACCGGCATACCTTTTTTTACATTAGTTAGTACCGTCGGCAAGTAGAAATATCCTTTGCCTTCTTTTTTCTTTCCCCCGCAAACTATTTTTGCGCCGAGAGACACTGATTTTTTGACTTGTATCGCGACTTCTTCTAAAATTTTATCTGTCGCCAAAGGTCCAACATCTATATCTGGATCGCTCGGGTCGCCGACTGATAATTTTGAAAATTCTTCCACGACTAATTTGGTAAATTTTTCTTTTATTTTTTCCTGCACGATAAATCTCTTAGCGGCAATACAACTCTGTCCGACATTGCCTTGCAGTCTGGCTTGCGCTGCTACTTTCGCTGCTTCGGCTATATTCGCATCGGCAAAAACAATAAACGGGTCGCTCCCGCCTAATTCCAGCACCACTTTTTTTATTTCTTCTCCTGAAACTCGTGCTACCGCGATGCCTGCCTTCTCACTGCCAGTCAAAGTAACTGCCGCTATTCTAGGGTCACGAATGACGCCTTCAACACGCGATACAGAAAGAAATAAATTTTGAAATACGCCTTTTGGAAAACCAGAAGCAATAAAAGATTTTTCTATTGCTTCAGCGCACTGCGGCACATTTGATGCGTGTTTTAAAATTCCGACATTCCCAGCCATCAAGGCCGGCACAGCGAAACGGTAGACCTGCCAAAATGGAAAATTCCAAGGCATCACCGCAAGCACAATGCCGAGCGGGTCAAACTGCACATATTGTTCTTTTTTATCGGTATTCAGCGTTTCTTTTTTAAGAATATTTTCCGCATTGTCGGCATAATAATCGCAAAGAAGCGCGCATTTTTTTATACCAATTGGTCCGGACTTCATTGTCTTGCCCATTTCCAGCATCTGTAATTTGGAAAATTCTTCAGCATGAGCGCGGAGGTAAACTCCGAGTTTGAGCATCAGCTTTGCGCGTTCTTTGAAAGAAGTTTTCTTCCAAGATTTGAAAGCTTTATCTGCAAGCGCAAGTTTTTTCTCCAGTTCTTTGTCTGAAATTTCTTTAAATGTTTTTAAAACTTCTTCTGTTGCCGGATTTTTTGATTGAATCATTGGATTAGTTGCTAGGTGCTAGTGGCTAGTTTCTAGAACCTAGAAGCTAGAACCTAATTTAGTAATAGTTCCTAAAAGCTTGTTGGCTTCCTGATAATTTATCGGACAAGCGATGATATGCACACCCTTACTATTTAACGCTTTTTTAAGAAGCGGCGCAAGGTCTTCAGCTTTTTCTACTTTGTGTCCCGTAGCGCCAAAACTCTCTGCCAGCTTTATAAAATCAGGGTTTTTGAAAGAAAGTCCAAAAGAAGCTAAATCCATCTTTTTTTGTTTCCATGCGATCATTCCAAAACCAGAATCATCTAGAATGAGCACCGTCAGGTTTATTTTTAGGCGGACAGCCGTCTCTAAATCTCCAAGACTCATCATTATTCCCCCGTCTCCCGCAACTACTAGAACTTTTTTGTCCGGATAAAGAAGTTTGGCGGCGATGCCGGAAGGTAGTCCCGCGCCCATGGTCGCAAGCGCGTTGTCTAAAAGAAGACCGTTACGTTCTTGCTCAGTAAAACTTCGGGTAATGTAAATTTTATACATTCCATTATCTAGGGCGAGAATGCCGTCTTTAGGTAAAACTTTTTGTATATCTGAAACAATGCGTTCCGGTCGAATTGGAAAATCCATAGATTGAAAAAATTTAGCGATATCTTTTTTCCAAGCATCTCTTATTTTTAAAAAATAACTAAAGTCCCAATTAGATCTGCCTTTGGCGGATATTTTTTTTGTGAGTACTGAAAGAGTATTTGAAATATCGCCTATGACTTCGTGAGTCGGGATGTAAACATCTTTGGCGGTAGAAGAAAAGAAATTTATATGAATAGTTTTGCAATTGGGAGAACTTTCTGGAGTCAAAATAATCGGCGGAGTGTTTATCACATCGTGTCCGATAATAATGAGCGCGTCGGCGTGACGCAAGGCCAAATGCGCGAAGTCCCCTTGCGCTATGCCTGTGACACCCACGCAAAGCGCTGAATTTTCATCAAAGGCTCCCTTGCCCATCTGAGTTGAAATAAATGGAATGCCCGTTTTTTTAAAAAACGCCGTAAGTTCTTTTTCTAGGGGTTTTCTATTCGCGCCCGCGCCCAAAATGACGAGAGGATGTTTGGAATTTTCAATTTCTTTTATTGCTTCAGTGATTGATTTATCGTCCGCAATAGTCGGAAGTAATTTTTTAGAAATTATCGGACTCGCATCGCAAATTTCACTAGCTATATCTTCCGGTAATTCTATATGCACTGCGCCGGGGCGCTCTGCTTCGGCGAGTCTGATAGCCTCTTCTGTTATATTTAAAATCTCATCACCGGAAGTGACAGAAGTAGAAAATTTAGTAACCGGCTTCATTATGCTCACAATATCGACAATCTGGAATTTCCCCTGTTTACTTTTTTTTATCGGCTTTTGTCCCGTGATAACAAGAAGCGGAAAACCACCAAGCTGCGCATAAGCCACGCTGGTCATTAAATTTGTGGCTCCAGGTCCAAGCGTAGAAAGCGCCACGCCGACTTTACCTGTAATTCTGCCGACAGTCGCTGCCATAAACGCTGCCGCTTGCTCGTGGCGGGTGGTGATAAACTTTATTTTTGATTTTCTAATAGCTTCCAAAAGGTCTAAAGTTTCTTCACCCGGTACGCCGAAAATGTATTTCACCCCGTGATTCTGAAGGGAAAAAACCAGCGCTTCGGCAGTATTTTTCTGTCCTTTAATCATTTCTTGATTCTAACACAATTTTACTTATCAGAAAAAGGACTAAAATTAGTGCCGATGTCGTAATAATCTTCACCTTCTTTCTTCTTCAAAAAATTTACGGCTTTGTAAGTTAGCGGAGTGAATAATATCTCAACCCCGCTCTTGAATAAATAATTTGAAATGATGAGGGTAATGAGAAGTGAACTCGGCAAGATTCCATAGAAAGCGATTACAATAAAGAGAGCGCTGTCTACCAACTCGCCGACCAAAGTAGAACCAATGGTGCGAGCCCAAAGCTTTTTGCCCTGTGTCCATATTTTCATTTTCGCTAAAATAAAAGAGTTGAGAAATTGTCCGATTTCGTGGAAGCAATATTAGAAATGAGTAATATTGAGACAAAGAAGACACTAATCGCGCCTAGATATTTGTAATTTTTCATATCAGTAATTTTCTTTATCTAAGATTCCTCTATTTATGTAAAAAGGTCCATTATAAGCTCGGGTAGCCTTTGGTCCCACTAAATTTTTTCTATCTTCAAAAAAGATCATTCTTCCTTTTTGGGTTCCATCATCTACAAAAATTTTGATTTCATCGAGATTCCCTTCAAATTGAGCCTTTCCCGTCCTGACCGCTTCAAATACTATTGGATTATCTTTGCAAATTTGTCTTATATAATCTTCCAT
>CAYHBT010000001.1:0-96150 GCA_964354935.1 uncultured Candidatus Saccharibacteria bacterium | reverse complement strand
GCACCAATTGCAAAACTTTAAAAGTTCAATCTTTTTTGTGACGAGTTTCTTGTTCTTACTGGACCAGTAATTTACGCGTTTGCAGGTGGTGCAGGCAAGTTTTATAAGTCTATCTTGTGACATATTTTTATATTATATGAAAAAGCCTAAAAAAGCAATGTTTTCCCCTCCCCCTTAATAAGGGGGAGGTTGGGAGGGGGTCATACAATAACCCTCGGCAAAAGCGAACTAATTCGCGTCGTTATTTCATAATTAATCGTATTAATTTTCTTTGCCAGTTCTTCGGCAGTGATTTCTTCTTTTCCTTGTTGCCCCAATATGACGACTTCATCTTCGAGTCTCACATCTGGCAAATGGCTCACATTGACCACAAACATATTCATCGACACTCTTCCAAGAATTTTACATCGAGTACCATGAATCAAAACTTCCCCCTTATTGGAAAGCCCGCGATCTAGTCCGTCTGCATAACCTTGCGGGATTACAGCTATTTTTGTTTCTCTTTTTGTGATGTATGTGAGCCCATATCCTATTGAATGCCCTTTCGGTAGAATTTTCACTTGGGCAACCTTGGTTTTCCAAGACAAGACGGGTTGAAGTTTGATTTTAGTATTTTCATAAAGTAATTCTAAATGTTTTGATGGCCATAATCCATAAACACCGATACCCAAGCGTACAAGCGAATTGATGCCGCCGTTTTTCTCATAAACTAAAATTCCAGAAGTGGCGGAAATATGCGTTTGTAGTTTTTTGAAACCAAATTTTTTCGCCACCTTTAATGCTTTTTTGTATTCATTAATTTGCTTTTGCGCATGAACAAAGCTCGATGTGTCTTCTATGTTTGCAAAATGCGCATAAATACCCGACAATTTCAAATATCGACTCTTTTTTATTTCCGAGAATATTTCAGGCAATTCATCCGGTAAAAATCCTTCACGACCCAAAAAAGCATCTACCGCAATTTGTACTTCCTGAATCTTGTGGCACATATCAGCTATAGCTGATATGTGTTTTAGTTGTTCAATAGAGAAAATTACAGGAATGCAACCCAACTTAACAGCTGTGGTCAAGTCGTTTTTCTGCACATATCCCAAGAGAAAAGTTTTCTTTGTCGTCACTTTACGCAAAAGCGCCAATTCTTCAAGACTGTTTACTTGAAAATAATCCGCATAGGGTTCAAGAATGTTGGCAACTTCATTCTGCCCGTGCCCATAAGCATTGCCTTTAATTGCGACAGAAATTTTAGTCCCTCCTTTTACTAAATTGCTAAATTGCTTGATATTGTGAATCAGATTTTTTTGAGAAAGTTCGATATATGAAAGAGGCAAGTTTTTAATATCCGGCATTTTTGATAATTCTTTCTAAGAGTTGTAATGGGTATATCGGCGGATTTTCAGCCAACGCCTGATGGAAGATCACTGTAGACGGAGTGAGCCCTGGCAAAGTATTCACTTCAATTAAAATAATATTTCCGGTTACCACTTGCACAAAGACATCAATCCTCGCATAACCGCGAATGCCGACATTTACCGCTATCTTCTCAACTAAATCTTTCACTTTCTTTAAATTTTTATCGGAAATAATTTCTTTTGGCGGCGGAGTTATGTTCACGCCAGTACCCCCTTGAAACTTCTCCTCAACGCTTAATATAGACTGCTCAGCAACTGTGATAGATGGCGACAAAGCTTTTATTTTTCCAGCTTGTTCTAAAACGCCCACAGTCATTTCCACATAACCGCTCTTTCGAATATGAGTAATTTTTCCGTCAGAAGTCTTTAATTTGTCCGTTTCGATAAAAGATTCAAAAATAATGTCAGTCAGGCATTCCGGCATGTGAATGCTGCTTTCTTGGTCGGTAAAAGTGTGGGCTGGCGCGAGTAAAACTCTATCCTTTATCATGGATAGATATATCTGAAAATCTTTTTGATTAAAAAGCCTTACCACCCCCGCCGAACATCCGTCATTTAACGGCTTGGCAATTATTGTCTTCGTGCGAAGCTCCCGCAAAAGCATGCTCCAGTATTCATCTAGATTTTTCGGAAAACTTTCCGCTTTTAATAGTATATGCGGAGCTATAGTCACTCCTTTAATCTCCGCCAGTTCTATTTTTTCATTAGTCTGCCACTTGTCCATACATAGTGCAGAAACAGCACCATCTGAGCCGTTGTACAAGACTTTTTTATCAGTCAGTATTTTTTGAATTGTACCGTCTTCACCAATACCACCATGCAGACCTAAGAAAATAAATTTGTAGTTTTTTATCAGATCATCGAGACGCATTCTCTTTGGCAAGAAAAATTCCTCGGTAGCATCACCAACTTGTAACGCAAGCTTGAGTTTTATTTTTTCCACCAAGAAGGCGAGTCGCGCTGAATCTCGTTCGGCATTTTTTGCATTCTCAATAATTTCCTCGACTGTGTGATTCAGAATATATGAATACGGCAATTCCCAAATTTCTTTATCCTTGGAAATCAGGTACGGAAATGGCTTGTAGATTTTAGAACCGCGCAGTTTGAGCCAGACATTCGTGCCGCTCATGAGCGATGTCTGCTTTTCTGCTGTTTCTCCGCCAAAAAGCACTGCTAATGGTTTTCTTTTTTCTGAGGTAAAAACATCATCAATATGGGCATCTATGCCGTGGCGCATAAATGCATTATTTGTGAGGTATCTGAAAAAATCTTGGTGTGAGAAACCAATTCTGGAAGATTGTTGGAATAAGAAACTATTTTGTTCCATACCGGAAACTGGATTAAAATCTGAAAACCAAATGTTGCCATCGGGCATCAGGAATCCATCGAAACGGGCAAAATCCGCCATGCCGAAAATAGAAAAAAGTTTTTCAGCTTGTATTTGGATTTTCTCGATTACTTCATTGCTAAATCTTGGCGGACAATAATAAGACACTTGCCTCGTCGGCAGATATTTCTTCCGGAAATCAAAGAATTGATTTTTGCCGTATTCGACTTCAATCTCCGTCGGCAATATCGCTACCGGCATACCAAATCTATTTTGAAAAATTATTACAGTAAACTCCTTGCCTTCTGCAAACTGTTCCACTACCACGCGAGTATCCATTCTCTTACTAAACAAAGTACTCACATTCTCTGCCGCTTCTTTTGAGTTTTCTACAGAAAAAACCCCGATACTTGAGCCGCCAGAAGCTGGTTTGACTATGGCGCGAGTAATCTTTTCGTCTTTCCAAAATTTATTTATCTTATTTTGAATAATTTTTTTAGTGTCAGTTATCTTTAATACAATAGAATTTGGCGCATAAAATCCAAGAGAACGAATATATTCATTTGCTTTATGCTTATCAAACGCCATTTTGCATGCTTTAGAACTAGAACCGACGAATAGAATTTTGTTTTTCTCTAAGAAACTCTGAATTTCTCCGTCTTCGCCAAAAGTCCCGTGAATACACGGAAAAACAATGGCAGCACTCTTTAAAATTTTAATAAGACTGGATTGTGAAAGTTCTTTGCCAGACTTTTTGAGTTTAAAATCAAAGTCACTCGGGGTATTTGAATACAACTGTCCGGCAGATATTTTGTAAGCTTTTTTCTGTTCATTGAAATAGATCGGAATAATTTCCACACCCAAACTGCCCAAGTGATCCATCACGCTGCGTGCCGAATTTAGCGATATTCCTCGTTCGAGCGAAGGACCTCCGCATAATATGGCAATTATAATATTCTTTACAGAAAATGATTTCCTATTCACCCTTTTAGAATAGCACTATTTAAATCTTTAGACAAGTTCGTGAGGTTTTTGTAACCTTTTTTGGTAATAAGCACCATATCCTCTATACGCACTCCGCCAAAATTCTTGAAATAAAGCCCTGGTTCGATGGTCATCACACAGCCCGCAGGGAGAATGTCTTCACTCTTTGGTTTAAAATTTGGCCATTCGTGAATGACAGCGCCGACTCCGTGACCAAGACCGTGCTTGAAATTATTTCTATATTTTTTCGCCAAAAATTTTCTCGCTGCGCTGTCTATTATTTTTGCCCTCTTCTCCCCTTTGCCGATTTTATTCATAGC
Organism: uncultured Candidatus Saccharibacteria bacterium; assembly: GCA_964354935.1. GTDB lineage: Bacteria > Patescibacteriota > Minisyncoccia > Phycocordibacterales > UBA9973 > UBA9973. The sequence continues at coordinate 92,110 of CAYHBT010000001.1, read as the reverse complement.
TAGGTCCATCGCTCGTAATACATCTAAATAAACTCTTTTTTGTCTTGCGCTAGGCTCACCCCAGAAAAAAGTGCGGGTCATATCTGAACAATAATGGTTTACAGTACACCCAAAATCAAACATTATCGTGTCCGCCCCGCCACGGCGGGTAAACTTTTTTAATTTTGTTTTGCTGGGCTCGTGATGTATATTTGCCGTATTTTTACCAAAAGAAACGATGGGCGGAAATGATAACACATTTACGCCATGGCTGATATATGTTTTTTTGATGAAGTTTGCAATTTCAAGCTCTGTTATGCCAGTTTTTAATTCCGCTATTGTTTCAGTAAGGACTGTTTCGCTTACCCTTTGCGCTCTAATTATATTCGCAAGTTCTTTTTTGCTTTTAACCGCCCGCACTTCGTGAATGAGTTTTGTTTTCATATTTAATAAATTTCCTGATTGTAATGTTCGGTGCAAACCACTTTTTTCGGACCACCTTCGGACTCCGGCAAATAGGTGGTAAAAACTTCCTTATCTCCAAAGAAGCACATTCTTTTTCGTAAAACTATCGGATTGCGAAGCTTTAATCGCTTGTTATGTCTCTCGTCCGGATGAACTGATGGCAAAGGTAAATTGAGTCTTCGATAAAAACTCAATTCTTGTTCAAGAATTTTAAAAGGTTTCTTGGTAACTTCGCATTCTATGACTTCATTGAGTATCGAATCGTTCACCTCAGCGATAGTTTCCGGCAAATCTTCGCCTTTGATTGTTGTTTTATAAGTATTAGGAACATATTCACGCCATAAATATCCTTTTTCCTTTGCTATTTTTTCGTCTATTAAAAAATAATCTTGAGCAATTGATTCATTATAAGCAAATGGAGAAATTTCTATAGGAAAAAATTCTCCAAAATAATAAGTTTTGCCTTGCTTGTCTATATAGGGCACTTTTTTCATTTGTTCTATAATTTTCGGCACTAAAATTTCATACTCTTCTTTCGTATACTGTTTATTTAAAATGCAATACTGTTTTCCATTCATTTCCACACAACCAAAACAATGACTACAATTATTAATTCCATAACTATAGAAAATATCTCGAGAATACCAAACGATGGAGCTAAACATTATAAGATTGTTTTGGACTCCCACACTTACCCCCTCATAAGTTAATTCAGACTCTCCACAACCTGGACCCACATCATATGAATCCTTTAGTCCTTTTCCTCCCCAGTTTGCATATTTCACATCTTCAATGTCATCTTTTAAGTCAAAAACTTGAAAAGCGTTTCGAGCATTAGAGACATGATCTCCTAATACATTTTCTGTATTTGTGAGCTTTAAGTGTTTATGGAAAGCACTATTCCATAATTCTTGGAATTTTTTCTTTGCCTTCTCTATGCCGGATCTAGTATTTAATTTTAATTCCTCTTTCTTTTTTAAATATTCTTCTTTTGTGTATTGAACATTTTCTATGCAATAACTTTTATTTCGAAGATTGGCACACAAAATGCAGTTCGAACAATTTCGGCAATCATATAAAAAATAAGAGTCGAAACATCCGTCACTTTCACGGGAAAATAAAAGTTTATTGGAATCATTACAATAGTTATTTTCATAACTAAACTCTGTGTTGAAAATATTATAGGAATCTAGCGTAAACTTCCCTCCTGACATCCGATTGCAATACATACAATCTTCACTCGCCCAAGCTGCGCTTATTAAATAGCAATTTTTCTGCTCTACCGTATAATTGCAAAATCTAGCATTTACAGATTTTGAGTCAAATAAGGCAAGATGCGGAACTTTTTCCATTAATTCTTTAAATTGTTCAAAAAATGATTTAGAGAAATCATAATCCATTCCGTAATCGCAAGGATCCCATTTGTCGCTCCACCACATTTCTCTGTCATAAGATATTATTTTTGCGTCTGGGTGATAAATAGATATGAGTGTTTCAGAATTTTCAGATGCGCCATTGGGGCGACGAAAGAGCGAATGCTCATTGCGCCAAACAAGACGGCGAATGAGCCGGCACTGCGGACAAAAAGTCGGCGGGGGAACTTTTATTTTTTCATAAAACCCAAAATCATCCGGCTCGATAGTAAAGTCTTTCGTGCAATTCTGACATATTCTTTTTTCACTGACATAACTCATAACTTTTTTCAATATACGCTATGGCTGATATTGAATTTCAAAACAATTTCACCACATCATGAAAGGTAACCACAATCATCAAAAGTATCAAAATGCTAAAACCGATCAGGTTGGCGGTATTGGCGAATTTAGGATTAAGACGCGAACCTTTTATTTTTTCAATCAAGAGAAAAAAGAGCCGCCCACCATCTAGCGCCGGAAATGGAAGCAAATTTATGATTGCCAGATTGATAGAAATAAGAGCGGCGAAAGACAGAAGATAAACAAAGCCGAATTGATAGGCATCGCCGACGATACCCACCATACCCACAGGGCCGGTCACAGAATCAAGACTACCCTCACCCCTTATACTGTCTGCTACAAGCGTATAAAGCCCCACCACCGTGCCTTTAGTCACAAACCAAGTTAGAGCCATTCCCTCCTTAAAAGCCGTAAAAAACGGCAATTTAGAGGTGCCAATCATATCCATAGCTATGCCTATTTTTGGTTCATTTTCTCCCTTACTTACCGCTGGAGCGACAGTCACAGAATGGAATTCTCTGTTTTTTCCTCTAATATATCCGATATCTATTTCTTTATTTCCATGTGAAGAAACGAAAGATTTTAAAGTGTCAGGGTTTATATTTTCGATAAAATCACTACCGCTAGAAATAGTGACTATTTTATCACCCGATTTGAGTCCTGCCGTTTCGGCAGGAGATTTTTCTGAAACAGAAAGAACCACCAAGTTTACATCTTTTAAATCGTACCCCTTCACTTCGCTACCGACAGATGTCGGCAGTCCTGACATAAATCCAATAGAAAACAAAATCCATGCCAATAGAAAATTCATCGCCACTCCGGCAAAAAGAACTATTGCTTGTTGCCATTTTGGTTTATTGATAAAACTTCTTTTTGCGTCAGGACCGTTGGTGTTTTCTTCATTTGGGTTCTCGCCGAAAATTTTCACAAATCCGCCGATAGGCAGGAGATTCAAGCTGTATTCCGTCTCCCCTTTTTTAACACCGAAAATTTTCGGCGGAAAGCCGAATCCGAATTCGTCTACCCTTATCCCGAATTTTTTGGCAGTATAAAAATGCCCGAATTCGTGCACGAGAACGAGGACTAACAATATTACGAAAAAAATAATGATGCTCATAAGGCTTTAACCCAAAACCTCTTTTTGCTTTTTCTCAAAAACCGCTTCGAGATTTCTATTTGCCTCGTCTATAATTTTCTGCAGTTCGTCTTTGGCTTTAAATTTTTCATCTTCGGTCAGCTTGCCCTCTTTTTGTTTAGACTGGACATCGTCCCAAATGCGTTCGCGTTCGCGACGCACGGTGACTCTCTGCTCTTCTAATTTCTCTTTCAAAACTTTCACTAGAGTCTGCCTTGTCTCAGTCGTTAACTGCGGAAAAATGACTCGAATACCCATATCGTCGGTAGCGACAGAAAGCCCTAAGTTTGCGGTGGCTATCGCTTTTTCTATTTCTTTGATCTGATTTTTATCGAAAGGAACAATACGCAAAGTCTTTGGATCTTCGATACCGACGCTAGCCACATTTTTAAGCGGAACCCTAGAGCCATATGCCTCGACAGAAACGCCATCCAAAACCATCGGCGAAGCCCGTCCGATATTGAGCTGGCTGTATTCTTTGCTTAAAAAATCCCCGACTTTTTTAATTTCTATCTTAAAATTTGAAAAATTATACATCATATATACAGTATAACAGAAATTACAATTTTGGCACAACTAATGCCACCGACTCCATCAAAGTCTTGGTAGCGCTTCCGGGCATACGCAAAAATTCGCGCACTTTGAAAATATGCTCAAAAAATCCCGTGTCAAAGACCGTCTTTGACACTATTTTTTTATGCAAAGTTGTTTCGAGCGCATTTAAGAACTTGAGGGCTTTCGCGCGGGTGGAATCTAAAACAAGAATTTCATTCCCTTCAGAATCTTTTTCATCAGGATCAACTAGTAATTCTTTTATAAAATCAATTCTTTTTTGTGTTGGCATAATAATAAATGCTTCAGCTTCTCTCGCTTCTTCCGCTAGGTCTTGCCTAGCGGAGATGACATAAAATCTAGAAACTAAAGTTTTCAAAAGAGAATTGGCATCCGGCACAACGAGAAAAAAATGCGTATTTTCTGTCGGCTCTTCAAACATTTTAAGCAAGACATTCTGCGCGTCTAGGGAAAGGGTGTTTGCGCAAATTAAAAATATTTTCTTACCAAGCGAGAAGCTTTTGTCCGCAGACATTCCTCGTAAACTGAGCGCCTCATCTATTTTAAAATTATCAATTACAATGTGACAAAAGTCCGGATTGCCGGAAGTTTTGATGTTTAAATTTTCAAAAAAAGAAAAAATTTCAGAAACAATATTTTCTCGCGCCCCTTCTACTAAGTACGCGTGATGTAAATTGTTTTTATCTAAATGCTTGTTGATTAGGTTCATAGGTTCTAGATTCTAGGTTCTAGTCACTAGCAGCTAGTCCCTAGCACCTAATTTTATTTCTTACTTAATACTGCTTTCTTGTACACATCCAAATGTTCGAGCGCAATGCCGGTGCCTTTCACCACACAGAAAAGCGGATCTTCGGCGAGCATCGCTTTCACTCCTGTCTTGCGATAGACCAAATCGGTAAAATTTCGCAATTGCGAAGAACCGCCTGTCATAATGATACCTTGATCGATGATATCTGAAGCGAGTTCCGGCGGAGTCTCTTGTAAGACATCTTTAATAGCTTTGATTATTTGCTTCAATTCCCCATCGATAGCGCGCACTATTTCGTTTGTGCCCACTCGCGCCGAACGAGGCAGGCCCTGAATAAAATCTCGCCCTTTTATCGTGACCGAAAGTTCTTCCTCTAAAAGCACCGCCGCGCCTATTTTTATTTTTACTTCTTCGGCCGTCCGGTCGCCAATCGCTAGATTGAAAGTTTTTTTGATATAGTCCGCAATTGCCTGATCTATTTTATTTCCCGCGCATTTTACTGAAGTCGAAGACACGATTCCTCCGAGAGATATCACCGCGACATCCGTCGTGCCTCCGCCGATGTCTACCACCATATGTCCTTTTGATTCATAAATTGGAATTCCCGCGCCGATTGCCGCCAAGATAGGCTCTTTGACCACATAGGCATTCCTAGCGCCAGCGCGAATTGCGGCTTCGATGACGGCTCGGCGTTCAGTACTCGTCACGCCAGCCGGCACGGAAACCATCACATCCGGCTTGAAAAAATTAAACCGCCCCATCGCTTTGTTTATAAAATAGCGGAGCATCGCTTCGGTCACTCGATAATCCGCAATCACTCCGTCTTTCATCGGACAGTAAGTGATGATGGATTCCGGCGTCTTGCCGATCATATCCTTCGCTTCAAAACCAATCGCTAAAATTTTATTATCCTGCTCGGAAACTGAAACAACAGAAGGTTCATTTAAAATAATCCCCTTGCCCGGTAAAAATACGAGAGTATTCGCCGTTCCTAAATCAATGCCTAGCTTTTTCGTGAAAATTCCCATCCCGTTATATTACTCTATATTTATGCTAAAATCAAAGTATGGAAAATGAGGAGAAAAAAGACATAGAGAACTTAAAAAATCCGTTTGCAGGCTATTTAGATAACCTAAAAAAACACAAACAAGCCGTAAATCCTGTCCACGAGATAGTAAATTGCTACTACAAAATGAATGGCTGGGAAAAAATGCCAAAAACATTTTATACGGGCAGATATGAATACAGAAAGCTCGCGAGCGAAGCAAAAAAGCTGTATGTGGCGTGCAACGAAGTCCTCGACGACGCCATCTGGGCGCTCGACAAGATGAAATACTTGGCCAAAAAGGGTGGCTTCGATTGGTCTATCATTACTTGCTTGAAGCATAAGTTGAGTTGACAGATACTTAATTAAGGGTTATATTGCTGTTCGAAAGAGAACAGAAATCCATTAACACAAGGAATTATGAATGGTGAAGATGATACAGTCAAGTATTATTATATGGTGCCTGGAGAGAATTCAACAGTTGTTATTTTTGAATTCATGGGGGGCTGCAATCAAATCATTGCTCAACGGGAAGCCGAAGAGCAATGGGGGACAGAGGGTGAACTCTGTCGGGTAATTCCGAAAAGTGAGCGCCCTGAGACCATAGGGGTCCACGCCGAAGGAAACGGCGAAAAGGAGGAAGACAAACAGTTGGCGTTGGTGGTCTAATCACCCGCTCGGGTGGAGAAAGCTTTGCTTGTCTCCTCCGGGCGGGCTTTCTTTTTTTGTTTACAAAAAAAATGCACTGTCCATAATAGCGACGGCCGTTGCTATTATGGAATTAATGAAAAATTAATAAAATTTACTACGCAACAATTATCGTAAATTCCCCTTTTTGTTTTACTGGATTTTTGGTTAGATATTCTAAAATTTCGGCAGGCGTGCCGGTTTTGAATTCTTCGTAAATTTTCGTAAGCTCGCGAGCGATGCAGACTTTTTTATTTGGGCAAAATTTAATAAGCGATTCTAAAGTTTTTAAAATTCTGTGCGGAGATTCGTAAAATACCATCGTGCGTTCCGATACCGCAATTTCTTTAAACAAAGTTTCTCTTCCTTTTTTGTGCGGAAGAAATCCAAGAAAAGTGAATTCGTGTGTCGGCAAGCCTGAAGCCGAAAGCGCGGCGATGACGGCTGAAGGACCGGGAATTGGAATTACTTGCACATTATTATCAAGGACTCCCCTTGATAAATTATATTCTTTTATCTTTGAAACAAGCATAGCTCCCGGGTCAGATATTGTCGGCGTGCCAGCGTCTGAGACTAATGCTAGATTTTTTCCCTCCTCCAACAATTCAAAGATTTTATCTGTTTTTGCAAGCTTACTTTGGGCGTGATAGCTCATTGTGGGTTTGCTTATGCCGTATTTGTCCAGAATTTTTTTCGTCTCGCGTGTGTCTTCACACAGTATCAAATCCACACTCTTCAGCGTCTCAATCGCTCGGAGCGTTATGTCCCCCATATTTCCTATCGGCGTCGCAACTACATAAAATTTAGACATTATTTTCTATACTTCCTAGTCCTCCATTTATCCGCAATCTTTACGCGAGTAAGCGAGCGTTCGAGTTCGGCTTCGAAATGCTCGAAGTCTACAAGCTCTTTGTTTTCCATTTGTTTTTTTAATTCCTCGGCGCGAGCTTTGGCTTTTTCTATTTTTTCATCAGAAAGCTCGGACACATGCTCGGCAAAATCAGCCAGCACGGCGACTTCGGTTCCCTCTTTTCCATTTTTAACTTCCACAAACCCGCCAACCACAGCCATCGGCACATGCTCACCATTTACAAAAGCGACGACATCGCCGGACTTGAGACCTGCAATCAGCGGAATATGCTCCGGCAAAATAGTAATCTCGCCTTCTGTTGTCGGTATAGTAACTTGATCCACCACTTCTTCAAGGATTAAGCGTTCCGGCGTGACTATTTTAAGTTTTAATTGTTTCGTGTTCATTTTTTAATAAAACTGCAGAAATAGTTCTTTAAAAAGGGCTTGCGGAGCGCGGCGGCGCGAGCAGGAAGAATTTTTCAGCAAGAAAAATATCTGTACCTTTTTAGAGAAGCTATTTCGTAAGTTTTTAAAGTGCCCCCTTCATATAAAAATCCCCTTCCGGTTTGCTATCGTGTTTGCCTTCCAGAATTTCTTTAAATGAACGAATCGTCTCGGCGAGCGGAACATACTGCCCTTTGGTACCGGTAAATTGCTCGGCAACGAAAAATGGCTGGGAAAGAAATTTCTGGATTTTTCGGGCGCGGGAGACGAGTTCTTTGTCGGCTTCGGAAAGTTCTTCCATACCCAAGATTGCAATGATATCTTGCAGGTCTTTATAGCGCTGAAGAACACGCTGAACTTCGCGGGAAACATTGTAATGCTCTTGCCCGACAATATTTGGGTCGAGAATTGTCGAAGACGAATCAAGCGGGTCAACCGCCGGATAAATACCAATTTCTGAAAGTGAACGGTTCAAGACCACAGTCGAGTCCAAGTGAGCGAAAGTCGTCGCTGGAGCAGGATCAGTCAAATCGTCGGCAGGCACATAGACAGCCTGCACAGAGGTAACCGAACCTTTGTCGGTCGAAGTAATTCTTTCCTGCATAGCGCCCATTTCCGTGCCAAGCGTAGGCTGATAACCCACAGCTGAAGGAATGCGCCCGAGAAGGGCGGATACCTCAGAACCAGCTTGCGTGAATCGAAAAATGTTATCGATAAAGAAAAGCACATCTTTACCTTCTTGGTCGCGGAAATATTCCGCCATCGTGAGACCAGAAAGCGCCACTCGCATACGCGCGCCAGGGGGTTCGTTCATTTGTCCGAAGACCATGGCGACTTTGTCTAGCACGCCAGATTGCTTCATTTCGTGATAAAGGTCGTTACCCTCGCGAGTTCGCTCTCCGACTCCAGCAAAGACAGAATATCCGCCGTGGTTCGATGCTATGTTGTGTATGAGCTCTTGAATGACGACAGTCTTGCCGACTCCCGCGCCTCCGAAGAGTCCAACTTTTCCTCCTTTCAACACCGGACAAATGAGGTCAATAACTTTGATTCCAGTTTCTAGAATTTCCACTTTGGTCGCTTGTTTTGTGTAGTCAGGAGCTTTGCGATGGATAGGCGATTTTTTATCAGTCGCAACGACTTTTCCATCATCTATCGCTTCACCCAGCACATTAAAAATTCTGCCTAGAGTAGCACTGCCGACAGGTACAGATATCGGCGCGCCGGTGTTGACCACTTCCATACCGCGAGAAAGTCCGTCCGTCGTGTCCATGGCAACTGCTCTGACCACCCCACCGCCCAGATGTTGCTCGGTCTCAAGAATTATTTTCTTGTTGCCATTCATCACCTCAAGCGCTGTGTAAATATCCGGAAGCACTTCGCCGAAATTAACATCTACGACCGGACCGATAATCTTTTTAATTTTTCCTGTGTGTTGCATATTATTGTTATTTCTAATTTTATAATAATGTTTGTTTTTTTACTAAGGTTCTAGAAACTAGTCACTAGCACCTAAAACCTAATTCACACTTGCCATACCGGCGCTTATTTCCGATATTTCTCTAGTAATGTTTGCTTGTCTGGCTTTGTTGAACATCAAAGTTAAATCATCAATCATTTCTCCGGAAGCCTCGGAAGCGTTTTTCATTGCCACCATTCGGCTAGATTGCTCGCTTGCATTTGATTCTGTTATCATCTGATATATCTGCATTCTAGTCAACTTTTCCGCGAGGCTCGTGATTAATTTTACTTTATCTCCTTCAAACAAATAATCCGTCTTCTTATTTGTTACGCCTTCTCCTTCGTGATGTTCTATATGTTCGAGAGACTCAATCAACTTTTTCAAATCTGTCTTGTTGACCGGCAATATTTGCTTGATGTTCGGCTTCTGAGTTAGCGCCGAAACGAAATCAGTATACGCCACCAAAACTTTATCATACTTTAGCGCGCTGAATTCATTGATAGCCATCTTGGAAATTGGAAAAATCTCATTTAAAGAAATCTTCTCGCTCAATGTAAAAGTGGCAACAACATCTACGCCAAGTCTGCGCATAGCCACATCGCCTTTTTTGCCGACGGAAATTACATCAAGTGAGAGCTTTAGACTCTCACCAGAGTCTAAAGCTCTGTTTTTCAATAATAAAATAGATTTCTTTATAACCTGCGCGTTGTAAGCCCCACAAAGACCTCTATTTGAAGTAATTAAAACAAGAAGAATCTTACCCGTAGCATCTTTTTTTTCTCTCTCATTAAAAAGCGGGTGCTCTAATTCTGTCGAACTATTTGCAATAGATGTCAAAATTTCCCAAGAATATTCGGCGTAAAGACGAGAAGCCAAAGTGTTTGCCACCGCGCGCTTCATCTTCGAAGCCGCCACCAACTCCATCGCCTTGGTGATTTTCTTCGTATTCTTGACCGACTTAATTCGTCGTTTTATCTCTTTAGTACCCGCCATGTTAATTTCTTTTGCCTGTCCCGTACGAAGCTTTGCTTTCGTTCGGGATGCCGGCCATTATTTCATAAAACTACTTTTAAAATCCGCAATCGCTTTCTTTAGTTGCTCCTCGCCTTTTTCTGTCCACATTTTGGACTCGGCAATTTCTTTGTAAAAAACTTTCGCGTGGCGTTCGGTGTATTCGATCAGCCCTGCTTCGAATTCTTTTATTTTTTCCACTGGCACATCGTCCATAAAACCTTTAGTTAGAGCATAGAAAACAACGACTTGGTGTTCGGTTTTTATCGGCGCGTACTGAAGCTGTTTCAAAACCTCCACGGACCTCTTACCTCTTTCAAGTTGCTTTTTAGTAGATTCATCAAGATCTGAACCGAATTGAGAAAAAGCTTCAAGTTCGCGGAATTGCGCGAGGTCGAGCTTGAGCGTGCCGGCAACTTTTTTCATCGCTTTAATCTGCGCGGAAGAACCGACACGAGACACAGATGAGCCGACATTCACTGCCGGTCGAATACCTTTATAGAATAAATCTGTTTCCAAGAAAATTTGTCCGTCAGTAATGGAAATAACGTTGGTCGGAATGTAAGCGGAAATATCTCCGGCTTGAGTTTCGATAATCGGCAGAGCGGTAATAGATCCGCCGCCGTATTTTGCATTTCTTCGGCAAGCACGTTCGAGCAGACGAGAGTGCAAATAGAAAACATCTCCCGGATACGCCTCGCGCCCAGGCGGTCGGCGAAGAAGCAAAGAAATTTCTCGGTATGCCACAGCGTGTTTGGAAAGGTCATCGTAAATAACTAAGACATCTTTTCCTTGGTCCATAAAATATTCAGCAATTGCGACTCCGGAATATGGAGCAATATAAGACATCGAAGCAGGCTCGGAAGCGCCGGCGGAAACAATCACCGTGTATCCCATAGCTCCGCCGTCTTCGAGACGAGCTTGGAGTTTACGAAGTTTGGAATCTTTTTGTCCAATGGATACATAAACACAAATCATATTTTGACCTTTTTGATTTAAAATAGCGTCGATGGCAATCGCCGTCTTACCTGTCTGCCTGTCGCCGATGATGAGCTCGCGCTGACCGCGACCGATTGGAATAATGGCGTCAATAGCTTTGATGCCTGTCGCGACCGGCTGATCGACGCCTTGTCGAGTAACGACACCGGGAGCTACTTTTTCAATCGGATATGTCTTGCCCGCTTTTATAGCCCCTTTTCCGTCTATCGGCGCGCCAATTGCATTTACCGCTCTGCCTAAAATACTGTCCGAAACCGGAATTTCTAAAATCTTGCCAGTAGCTTTTACTTCATCTCCTTCCTTAATTTTTGAAAAGTCCCCGAGGATAATGATACCGACTGCGTCTTCTTCGAGGTTTAGGGCAACTCCAATTTCCCCATTTGGGAAAGTCACCATTTCAGAAGATTTGATATCAGAGAGTCCTGAGACTTTGGCGATACCGTCGAAAACTTCCACCACATGGCCAATTTTTTCTGTATGAATATCCACCTTGAAGGCTTCGATTTCTTTTCTTAAATTTTCTACTATATTGTTTGACATCTTATATTTCCCTTATTAAAAAATTTTCTAATTTGCGGAGTTTGTTTTTATATGTGGCGTCCAAGACCTCATCTCCGACTTCGACCCGTATTCCTCCCAAGAGTTCCGGCTTTTCAAAAAAAATACTCTCGACGGCTTGGGCTTTATATTTTTCTTTTATTTCATTCTCTAATTTTTTTCGCTCTTCGTTCCCCATTTTGTGCGCCGTAGTGGCTTTCATTCTGACTATCCCCTCTTTTTTATCAATTATTTTTTGCAAAGCGCTCAATACTTCTTCAGATTTTCCAACCATGCGCTTGTTCTCTAAAACTTTTACCGAACGCTTAAGCGCAAGACCCAAGTCGCTACCGGACTTTCCTTTGGTAGCGCTATATATAGCTTCTGCAATAGTTTTTGGAGAAATATTTGCCATGATTTATTTTTGCTTATTCTGCGTATTTTTTTCGGCCAAAATTTTTTCCGCGGCAAGCATCGCCAGCGCTATGATGTCATTTTTAGCAGATTCAACCAACGCTTTCTTGTCGACTTCCATTTGCGCAACTCTTTCTTTTCGCCATTTATCATTATCCGCTTTTCTTCCTGCACGATATTCTGCTCCCAGCTTTTCTAAATCTTTTTTAGCCTCTTTGGTAAATTTAGTTGCTTCAATGCGGGCTTGAGCGATAATTTCTTCCGATGCTTTTCGGGTTTTTTCCAGAATTTCAGCGTTTGTCTTCGCGTCATTCACGCCTTTGGATATAACTTCTCCGCGCTCTTTCATCAGCTTGCGGAGCGGTTTAGCCGCCAAGAGATAGAAAGCCAAAAACACAATCCCGAAGTTAAACAACTGGGCAATCATCAGCTTCCAATCTATGTGAAATGTCTCTATAAATTCTTGCATAATTTTATTCTTCCACCCCAGCCTTCAGCCACCCCAGAAGAGGGGAATCTTACTTGATAGAGAACGCGATAACCAAACCATAAATTGCCACAGCTTCCGCAAAAGCGGACACAATGAGCATCGGAACCAATACCTTACCCGTAGCTTCTGGATTTCTGCCGATAGCTTCCATCGCCCGAGCTCCAATAAGACCAATACCGACACCCGCCCCCATTGCCGACAGACCAATAGCAAGCGCTTTACCGATCGGCGCAAAACTAACAACTGCATTTACAACTTCTTTTTCCATTTTGTGTTTTAGTTGCTAGTTGCTAGTGACTAGGGGCTAGTGATTTTGAATTCTCTAGAACCTAGAAACTAGAACCTAGAACCTGATTAAACTTTTAATAATAATTTCGACTTAATAATATTTTAAACACCTACTAACTTCTTCTCGTGATGCCCTTCTTCGTGTGCCTCATGCTCCTCGTGATCTTGCGACGCTATCGTGAAGTATACCGCGGCAAGCAAGGAAAATATGAGAGCCTGAATGAGTCCGATAAACACCTCCAAGAACAAAAACGGGACGGGCAGAACATAAAGAAAAATTGCGCCCATGGAAGCGAGCAGAACTTCTCCGGCAAAGACATTTCCGAAAAGTCGGAAAGAAAGCGATGCTACCTTTGCCATTTCCCCAATAAGCTCTAAAATACCGACGAAAAACGCAATCGGAGCAACGATTATGACACTCTTATCCTTGCGGAATTTTGTCACTATTCCTCCGAGTGCCTTGATATTAACATACTTATTAAAAATTTTCCAAGCACCGATAACCATGATCCCGAAAACATTTGAAGCAATAACAATAGCGAGACTCAAAGCCAAAGTGGTATTTATATCCGCCGTGCCGGCGCGAAATATAGGAATAAATATAGAATGCCCAACTTCGTTTGCTAAAAAACCAATTGAGCCGACAAAAGGCAGAAGACCAAGCCAGTTGTTCACTAAAATAAAAATGAATAAAGATGCGACCAAAGGAAAAATTTTCAGCGTTATCTTGCGGTCGTTGGTGACTTGATCGCACAAGGACATCGCGCCTTCGATAAAAATTTCAAAAATGTGCTGAATCTTGCCTGGGATTTGTTTCAAGTTTCGCTTAAGTAAAACGCAAAGAACTACGATAACCAAAACCGCCAGCCAAGAATTTAATAAAGAGTTTGTAATCTCAAAGCCCCTATAGTTTAAAACCGGTTCGGCAAAAATGGTAGTTTCATGAATTGGTTCCTGCTCCGCGATTTGATTTGTATTATTTGTTGCCATTTTGTTGTGTATCTTTTTCTAAGTCTTTTTTATATTTTTTTATTTCGCGATAAATTCCAAAACAAGTAATACCAAAACCTACAAAAAAGAATACAAGAAATAAAAACTGATTAGACTGCCCGACATACTTTCCCAACAAAAGGCCAAAAACCAAAGGAAACACTATCCAAGAAGTAGTCTTCCCGTAAAAAATCATTACTGGTTTCAACCAAGCGTTGTCTTTACCCATAAAAAACAAAAGGCTCTGTGCCTTTATTCTATAATAATATAAAGAAGTTTAGGATGCAAACCAATATACTATTTTTTTATTTCCCAGCTTCCATCCAAACTTCTCCCTCACCTATGCCGACCTCGTCTGCGGCAGCGATAGCTTCTCTGTAAGCTGCAGCTGTCACATTGACAGCATTCTTATTTGTCTCAGAAGAGTCCTCGAGAAAAGCTTTATTCGCTTTTTGCCATTCCTTAAAAGCAACGACTGCTGCTTCTTTTTTTATTTTCTTTTCTTCTTGATTTTTCTCAACCGGTGTTTCTATTGACATAATTTTTATTTTATTATTATTGATAATTTTTTTATTTTGATTTCACCTCCAGCTTTTCGACACGAGCACCAAGATTGCTGATTTTTCTATCATAACCCACATGGTCAGTATATAATGTAGAAATATTGTCTCTGAAAGATTTTGTGTCTCCGTGTATAGCTGTAATTTCTTTTAGTATGATTTGAACCGTTTCTTTTGTTGCCATTTTTGCCTCTAAATTTTTCAGGTCATCTTTGGTAGCCATTTTTCCTTCCAACCTATCAAAACTATTATTCATCATAATAGCCAACTTATTTATTGTCATTTTTTCGCTTTTTTTATTATTCATATATTTTATATTATATCAAATCTGAAAAATCAAGCAAAGTAAAATAAAAAAGCCCCAAAAGACCAGATTGCCCACTGGTAGCCCATTCAGAGACCGACGCCTCCAAAATGGTGATGTCCTGAAAAGAAGGATGAAGGAGATTGACCCCTGACTGTCTTGATAGGGCTTCAAGGGTTTTTTCCCCTAAACCCTCTTCTTTGATGCCCCACAGAGACTGGAACTCCAAAAGAGCCCCAGTAGAAACTACCCCCCAATCCCCATCAGGCAAGACTCTGTGGTATCCCATACCCTTTAGCAATCTCTGAATCACCACTCTCGCCCGAGAGTCAGGATCGGTCAATGCCCCGTCAAACAAGTTTTTTTGCATGGAATGTGCCTTTCGTTTTGCGTGCGTTTGTTTACTGCTCGCACACTTCACACATGTTATTAACAGGAAAAAAGACATTTGTCAATGTGAGTGTGGATGGAATCGGACCATCGACCTCTGTCTTATCAGGACAGCGTTCTACCACTGAACTACACACTCAATAGAAATGACTATAGCAAAAAAAATACTGATGGGCAATCAAAAAACCACCGGGTGGTGGTTTTTTGATTCTAAAATAAAAATTTAAATTAGTACTCTCTTCGTCCGCCTCCTCCCCCATAACCTCCTCGGTCAGAGCCTCCAGTTCGTGGTGGGCGAGCTTCCATTGGGCGAGCTTCATTGACAGTGAGTTTGCGTCCTTCGAATTCTTGATCGTTGAACATCGAGATAGCTTTTGCAGCTTCATCTTGAGATGACATTTCTACGAATCCAAAACCTTTTGAACGACCAGACATCTTGTCCATAATAATCACAGCGGAAACAACGTTTCCAGCCTGCGCGAAGAGCTCTTTGAGAGCAGCTTCTTGGGTGCTGTAAGGGAGTCCCCCTACATATAGCTTTGTAGCCATTTGCTTTACTTCTCCCGTTTTAAAAAATCGGGCAAAAACTACTTAATAATTCGTAGAAACTCTTTTCGCTAGTTGAGAAACTACTAAAGTATCATAACATACCCAAAATGAAAAGCAATTTATTGTGCAAACTTGTCAACGTGGCAGGTCGACAAGTTTCAATCTTCCTCATCTCCCATCGCCCCAGATTGAATATCCGCAATAATATCTCCGATATCCCCTTCCATTATTTTCGGCAAATTGTGCCATGACTTTTTGATGCGATGGTCGGTCACTCTGTCTTGCGGGAAATTGTAGGTGCGGATTTTTTCGGAACGATCAGCGGTGCCAATCTGCTCTTTTCTGTCACCCGCATATTTTTTCGCTTCTTTTTCTTCTTCAAGTTGCTGAAGTTTTGCCACCAAAATATTCATCGCTTTTTCGCGGTTTGCGAGTTGGCTTCGCTCATTTGTCGAACGCACATCGAGACCAGTCGGCTTGTGAATGATACGGACGGCGGTCTCCACTTTGTTCACATTCTGCCCACCCTTTCCGCCAGAACGAGAATATTCCATATCGAATTCAGAAGGATCTATTTTGAAAGAAACTTTTTTACGAATAGGCAGAACTGCAACCGAAGCCGTCGAAGTGTGTATCCTGCCATTTTTTTCGGTCGCTGGCATTCTCTGCACTCTATGCACGCCTGTCTCATAACGCATCTTGTCGTACACACCTTTGCCTTTTATTTCAAAACTCGCTTCCTTGTAACCATTCAAGTCGCTTTTAGATTCGTAATTTACTCTCCAAATCCACCCCTGCGCTTCACTATATTTTTCGTACATATGCGCGAGCTCCCACGCAAAAAGGCTGGCTTCGTCTCCACCGGCCCCTGCTCTCACTTCAAGCACTATTTCATTAGTAATTTCTGCTTCTTCTTTGTCTTTATCTAAAATGTCCTGCACTTGACGCTCTATCCTTTCTCTTTCTTCCTGTATAAATTTTAATTCCTTTGCTGCCATTTCATGCAAGGACTCATCGCTCGCGAGCATCTCTCGCACTTCCGCCTCTTCGCGCGAAAGCTTCTCTAGCATTTCTGCGAGATAATTTGTATTGTGATTTTTCTTAAGTTCGTCTAAGTCTAGCATAGATTGGACATAGGTCGGACCTATGTTTTTACATAGGTCCGACCTATGTAACTTTTTCAGTTACTTCTTTGCCTTCGCAGATGCAGTCGCCGCTTTGCGCTTATTGAAACGATCCACGCGTCCAGCAGTATCCATTATTTTTTCATTACCAGTATAAAAGGGATGGCATTGACTGCAGATTTCCATAGCAATAGCAGACATCGTCGAGCCAACTTCAAAAACCGCACCGCAAGCGCAGGTGGCCTTTGTTTTTATATCATATTTGGGATGTATATCTTTTTTCATAACAAAATGATACTAACATAATTTCAGTTTGAGAGCAAATCAATATCAGCTTGAATTTTAGATTTTAATTTCATAACGCTTCGGCTATAAGAACAAGACGAACCCCCAGAACCATAATATTTGCAGGCAGCTCTATTTTGCGAGCTTGCGCCATTACCAGTAGCTCCAAGATCAGACAAGTACATACCGGAGGCTAAAAAGGCATCTTTGGGAGACCATGGATTGGCGGCATAACCTAAAATATTTTTCAAACGATTGGCGAAAATTTTCCAAGTCGAAGGAATAAATTGCGCCGGTCCCATAGCTCCACCATACCCCGCGACTCCGGCAATTGGACAAGAAACAGCAGTTTGAAAAGCGTTTATCTCAAGCATATTTGTTATTTCTAAAAAAGGTCCGACATCACGAGTCGGCTTCATTACATTTGCAAAAACAGCTCCGGTATTTTTGCCGACTCCGGCTCCGGTTTCGGTATTGGTCAGATAGCATTGGCCGACATTTGATCCCAAATTACTTTCCTGCGTCAAAATAGCCAGCAAAAAAGCTGGATCCACTCCTGTCTGATTTTTTACAAAATTTGCATACTCAAGCGCCGTGCCGAAATCTATTTTTTGCGATATGCCGGCAAGGCTGAATAGGGCGCTACGAATTCTATCTGCTTGAATTTTTTTCTGTGCCGCGAGTTTTTGATATTCAGCCTCTTTGTTTTTTGAAATTGCCAATAATACTTTTTTGTCTGCTTCAGATTGAGACACTTTTTTTTGAGCGCTTTCAAGTTCTGCTTTAGCATCAGTCTCAGCATCTTGTTTTATCTCTAAATCTTTTTTTGCAATTTCAGTCTGGACTTTTACTCCATTGATAATATCAATTGAATTTTTTACCGCTTGCTTGATTGAAGCATAAGATTCTAGATCGCTAAAAAAACCAGAAACACTGTCGTCTGATAATACTAAATGTATTATTGTCTCTTCATCAAATTCGTTGGTATTGCGTAAAAGTTGGGCCAAAGATTCATGTTCACGCTCTATTTTTTCCGAAAGCGATTTGATGGTATTGTTTTTTTCTATTATATTTACTTTAAGCTGGGCAATGATAAGGCCCCTCGCTTTGATTTTTGCCTTCAGGGCATTAATTTGACTAGTCAAATAGTCGACATCACCCTTCAATGTGCCTGTTTGTTTTTGTTGCTCTTTTTGCTGATTTATTAGTCCTGCGAGTTCAGCTTCTATTTGAGCCAACTCGCCTTTGCAATAATCTTTGTCCGATTGAGCGGAGGATATGGTGAGAGAAAGACAATCAAAAGCCAAAATTGATTTCGAGATGGAAAAACTAAATATATATACAAAACCCAACAAAATAAAAACTATGGTTTTCTTACCCATAGTTTTTATTATAGCATAATTTTAATTTTTTATTTTACTTCTTCTCCGCTTTCTTTTCAGGTTTTTCGTCTTTAGCTGGGGCGGCAGCATCTGCTCCGGCTCCTTCCTCTTCAACCTTGCCTTTCTTTTCTACTTCAATAGCAGACAAATCAACCGGCGCGGCGACTTCTTCTTTTTCCTCAACCTGAGCGACAATAGAAGCGACGACATCAGTACCGTGTGTGATTGCCACGACTCCAGATGGAAGTTTTATATCGGAAACAATGATATTATTATCTAGACCTTCAAGCTTGGAAATATCAACTTTTAGATTCTGAGGCAATGCGGCTGGCAAGGCTTCGATTTCAATTTCGTGAAGAACCTTCACAAGATTTCCAATTCCACTCTTGACTGCGCCGGAAATGCCTTCAAAGACGAGAGGAACTTTAACTTTGATTTTCTTTGTCATATCGATAGCGAGAAAATCTACATGTATTGGCTCATCGGTTACCGGATCGACTTGCACCTCGTGAATTAGCACATCAATATCTCCGCCTTTGTCCATTCCGATTTTAACAGCCGAAGATTCCCCGGCTTCTCTCCAGACTTTCTTGAATTCAGTATTCGAAATAGAAATAGAAGTACTTTCCTTGCCAGCTCCATAAAAAACAGCCGGAATAATTCCGGATTTCCTTAAAACTCCTAATTTTGTGTCCAAATCTCGCTTGGAAGCTTTAATTACAAACATAAATTCAAGTATACAGAAAAAAAATTAAAATGCAAATTGCGTTAGGTTGCGTTAGGTCTTGCCTAACGCAATTCTTCCTGAAAGCTAAGCCACTCAAAAATTTCTTCGTTAAATGAAGTCTTGTTAGGGAAGTAATTTGGGAATGATTCTAAATTTAATATTTTATTTTGAACTCGCTTGTCCCCCATAAAATCTAGGTAGCTTGAATAAGTATATTTAATCAGATAGTCTATCGCTTCTCTTTTATTTTTAATCCCTTTCTCTTTCCAATCTCTTTGAATAAGCTTTACTGGATTTAAATGTATATAAGAAAATAAATATTTTAAATGTCGATCTGTACTTGCGTGTTGAGCTTTAAACTTGCCCTCAAACAACCCGCCAGTTCTTTCGTACTTTGTGTTGTAATACATAGAATAAGCAGTACCTAGTTTTTGCATAAATTTACTTATTCCTCCTTCTGATATTTCGGTCATCAATATATGAAAATGATTTGGCATCAGACAATGTGCTCCTATGTTAACCAAAAGATTATTCCTTTCTAACTCGTAAATATTAAAATTAGGATCTCTGCTTAAATCGTAAAGATTAAAACTTTCGCTTGTATTTGAAATATAAAGCAAAGAAATGAATCTTAAATAATCCTCCTTGTCGTGGAAAATTTTCTGTTTACTATTGCCGCGATTGTAAATGTGATAATACTCACCTTGAACTAAGTTCACTTTCCGAATAGACATATTAATATAATACCAAATAACCCTTGCGTTAGGCAAGACCTAACGCAGTAATCTAATTTGGGTTGGTTTCAATATAGGCTTTCAGTTCTGGGCTAACTACTGATTTATCTTTGTCGTAATAAAAATCAAAGGCTTGATTTATGAGAGCTAAGATATTTGCGACTTCTGCTTTAGACACCGAAGAAGGTATAAGCTTGACTTCATCTCCTTTAACTTCAATGAAAATCCTTGAAACACCATCTAGATATATCTCGCCTGAATTATTAGTATAATCTTTGCGTTCGTCATTCCTTTTTACTTCCTGAAGAAATTTTTCAAACTGCCTCTGCCAGTGGCCGTCATCAACATGCAATCTATTCTGTCTATCCATTATTTTGGGGTCTTTGTGTTCAAGATCAAATAATACATACCTAGCTTTCTGAATAGCGTTCACTAATTGTTCAGCATTTCCGTTGTGAATAGCTGTAACGATATTTTGTTTAATATCTGCTCTTTCCTTAAGCTTTCTTGTACTTTCAATCTCACCTTTTGAAAACTGATTTTGATTTATTTGTTTAAATTGTTGATCCATAATAATTTTTTCTGCACTAGGTAAGACCTCTAACGCAAATTTAAATTTTGTGCCCAGCTTGGTGTTCCATCGCGATATGCGAAGCAATGTATTCTTTCGTTCCACCGAAATTTTCTGTCGGGACTTTTTTTCCAGTATTTAAAATATTTTTGGAGTCAAAAATTTCCTTAATTTGCGCGAAAATTTTAAGCATTATCTCGTCGTACATTTTACTAAGATATGGAGTGCGAATTAATCCGTCATTGTGTTCGGCGGTAATTGAACCTTGATATTTCGCCACTAAATCGTAAACTTTCTCAGAAAGATCCATTATTATTTTAGCAATATCGGGGCGTTTGAAATCCATCAGAGGAATAATATGAAAATTGCCATCTCCCGCGTGCCCCGCCAGCGTGTAAGTTAGATTATATTTGCTTAAAATAGTATTCAGCTCGGGAATAAATTTCGGTAGAAATTCTGGTCGCACGATGATATCATCAATAAACGGCGCTGTACGCATTCCTTTTACATGTTTTCGCAAAAGAGCAAAACTCTCTCTTCTGATATCCCAATATTTATTCGCCTCTTCGTTGGACTTGGTGATGTGAACTTCTAATTTAAAATTTTTAATTTGATCTGCTAGCTTTAAACATTTTTGATTGACGAATTTTTCATCATCTCCGGTAAATTCAACCAAAAGAATCAGCTTTGGAAAACCGCCCTTTATCATCATTAAAAATTCAGGCAAAAAATTCCTCATTAATTTCAACATTCCAAAGATTCCTTTGGTTTTCAAAAAATCTGGGAAAAATCGTACCGCCAACCTCATCGTCTTGTCATCGTAAGATTCTAGTGTTTCAGGGTTTAATCTTAAAATCTCATCAACCAAGCGACCAAGCGGCGCCAGATCTTTCATAAAAATCGCTACTAATTTGGAATACTTATTTTCCGGTATTATTTTGAAAGTCAGCTCGGTCGCAATACCTAAAGTGCCTTGCGAGCCGACGAGAAGTTTGTTTAGATCAAAATAGGAATCAAGAGAATTTTTTGGCACTTCAGGATTCGGCTGTGAAGAATTCGCCCCGCGGAAGGTTCCGCCCGCAGGGTGGAGGAAAGCGGAAGAATTTTTTACAGCCGAATCCTCCACAACATTCCAAATATAGTATCCGGCAGAATTTTTATGAACGACTGGTTTGGAATGTCTTATCTCGTCTTCATTTTGCGTGATTAATTGAGATATTTTTTTATAAATTTCTCCTTCGAAATCATTCTGTGCGATTTTTTTATTTAATTCTTCTTTGTTTAAAGGTTTAACTACGCATTCACTGCCATCAGCAAGGACAACCTTTGTCTCCAAAATATAATCTTCGGTTTTGCCATATTTCAAAGTGCGCTCTCCCGCTGAATTGTTGCCAAACATTCCACCCATCGCATTCAAGCTTTTTGAAGCGGTGAAGCAGGGCAAGATAAGTCCTTTTGCTAAAGTTATTTTTTCAAAATCCCGATAAAACATTCCGGGCTCCACGGTGATAGATGAAGTCGTAACTGGATAATTTTTATTCTTTTTAAATCCCGCACCGCCAATCGGCAACGGTCCGCCGATTAATTTATTCATATAACGAGTAAAATCCAAAATAATCGATTCTCCGATGGCTCCACCCGACATATCTGTCCCCGCGCATCTGGCAGTCACAGAAAGTTTGCCGTATTTTTCTAGTAAGTCTGAGCGAGTGGAATTTGCATTCACCCATTTAAGCAAATTTTTCACATCTTCCGAATCTTTCGGAAAAAGCACGAGCTTGGGCATCACTTCGAGCAAGCTCGCATCGTGCGAATACTTAAAGAGGGTCGCTTCACTATCCTCCGCATCTCCCTTAAAAAATTTTTTAATTTCAGATTTCAAGTTTTTCAAAAAATTATTTCATTCCGCTAAATAATTTCAGTCGGGATTCGACAACTTTTTGGACCGCATCGATGCTTGCAGGCATATATTTGTAAGGAGTGATTTCTTCTAGATTTTCCGCCAAAGATTTCCTCAATGTATTAGTGAAAGCGACGCGGATTTCGGTATTTATGTGTACGATATCCACCCCTTCTTTGATGCAAGCGATGAAATCTTCGTCCATCGAACCAGACCCGCCGTGCAGGACAAGCGGAACGCCGGTCGCCGCGCGAATAGCTTTGACTCGTTCTGGATGAAGCCTTGGATTTCCGCTTTTAACCATTCCGTGAACATTGCCGATAGAAGGCGCGAGCAGATCTACTCCGGTCGCCTCGACGAAATATTTTGCGTCTTCCGGCGTAGTCATCGTCGCTTCCGACACGCCATCAGGAATTTTGTCTAAAATTTTTGAAGAAGAACCGATAAAACCCAGTTCCGCTTCTATCAAAATTTCTCTGTTTTCTTTTTTAGAAAGCTCGCGAGCGTATTCGACGCATTGTTTGGTGATTCTTATGTTTTCTTCGAGCGGAAGCTTGACCAGATCAATGACCGCGGAATCAAAACCCGCGTCAAGCGACGCCTTGACCGCTTCAAAACTATAATGGTGATCGGCATTCAAAAATATCGGATAATTATCTCTTGTTCGCAAAGCTCTGACGACAGCGACAGCTTCTTCTTTGCCGAAAAACGCCTCTTCTCCCTCGGAGAGTCCGATAATAATCGGCAAGTTTAATTTTTTTGCCGCATTGTAAATACCATGCAAGGCTTCTAAATTTGAAACATTAAAATGCCCAATCGCGATTCCCTTTTGGTCGGCTTCTAAAATATATTCTTTGTATGTTTTCATCCCGTTAGAAATTTTAAATTAATAATTTTAATTATTATAACATATCCGTAGAATTTCTAACGGGACAAGTACTCTTATTTTAGAAGTTCAACTAATATTTGCTTCGTCACCGCCGGATTCGCCGAGCCTTTGGTTTCTTTCATTATTTGTCCAACCAAGGACATTGTGGCCTGTTCTTTACCGCCTTTGTAGTCTGCCACAACTTTCGGATTGGCATCGATAATTTTTTGAGCAATTTTTTTAAGTTCACCTGTGTCGCTACTTTGTAGAAGATTTTTTTCTGTTGCAATTTTAAGCGGCGATTCATCGCTTACAACAATCATCGCCAAGATATCTTTCGCTACTCGTGAAGAAATTTTATTTTCTGCCACCAAATTTATTAATTCAGCGAAATTCCCAACACTTGGCGGTTTAACCGCCAAGTGGGCTTTTTTGAGACCCATATAGTCTGTCGTAATATAATTTGATGCTATTTTTATTTTTTCTTTATCTTTCAAAATCTTCGCCGCTTCTTCAAACCATGCGCCCAGTTCAGGATCATTTATGTAAACCTCTATATCTTCTTCTTTTATTCCAAAATCTTTTTTATATCGTGCGCGTTTTGCCTCCGGTAATTCCGGCAATTCTTTTTTTATTTTTTCTAAATCGAAAGCCTTATGCAAATACAGCTTCGGTAAATCCGGCTCAGGAAAATATCGATAGTCCGCACTCCCCTCTTTTTTTCTCTGCGAAAAAGTTTTCTGCTTTGATTCGTCCCAGCCGCGCGTCTCCTGCACTATTTCCGACGCTTTGCCGCTTTCATGAAGTTCTATCATTCTATCTATCTCAAACTTGATTGCTTTTTCCACACTCTTGAAAGAGTTCAAATTTTTTACTTCCACTTTTGTGCTTAATTTTTTGGGGTCAGTGGAAACAGAAATATTCGCTTCCACTCGCATTTCGCCTTTCTCCATATTCGCTTCAGACACACCCAAGTACCAAAGTATAAGCTGAAGCTCTTTGGCAAATTTTGAGGCTGTCTTAGCTGTCTCCTCTGCACTTTCAAAAGTATGCGCTTCAGTCACAAGCTCCATAAGCGGCACGCCGGAACGGTTGAAATCAATCAAAGAGAAGTCTCCCCTGTCATGTTTATTATTCGCTGTATCTTCTTCTAAATGCACTCGAGTGATGTCTATGCCCGCCAAATTTCCACCAGAAACTATCGGATATTTGTACTGCGAAATCTGATAACCTTTCGGGATGTCCGGATAAAAATAATTTTTTCGGTCAAATTCTGTGAAGTCTGCAATCTTGCCGCCGACCGCCAAGCCAACTTTGATAACATTCTTTATGGCTTTCTTGTTTAAAACCGGCAAAGCCCCCGGATGCGCCATACAAACCGGACAAATATTAGTGTTCGGCTTCTCCTCATCAGGATTATTCCTGCAACCACAAAACATCTTGGTTTCCGTCTTTAATTCTGCGTGAATCTCTAGTCCAATTGTGGGGTAATATTTGTTCGCCATAACTCTAATATATTAACATATTTAAAATATTTTAATAAATCTTCCTACAGAACCTTACGATGTTGAACATATGTAAAAGATAGTAAGAAACCCGCAATAAATTAGATTAATTAATCTTTTGATTTTTAAGTACCGTTTTTTGTTACTTCTAAAATTTCTACATAATCCAAAATTCCCAATTTGCTTAAATCAGCAACAAATCTCTCGGGTAATAAAACCTTGCCAATCCAGACACTTTTATGAACTAAATTGAAACCTAGCATACGCAACATATCTCTCAAAATATTTCTTTCTTTGTTAAAAGCTATTGGTATGTCATAGCTGACAACCACAACTCTTTCCCCTATTTTCTTTTTATAATTTTCTTTGTTTGATAAAGGGGAATTTTTAAATTTATTTAATTTGTTCTTGCCTTTTTCGCTTAGATATATTTTTTTTGATTCATTCTCTAAAATCAGTCCGTTACCTTTGAGCTTGGCTAAGTAATTTTTAAATTTTGATATTTTTTCTTTTTCCAGCTGTCTTCTAATTCTTTTGTCTTGTATTTTTGAAAATTCATAATTTATTTTATTGCCTGTTGCGCCATATCCTGCCGCCAAAAAAGCGTTTACAAAATCAACTTGGTCAAGCACCACATCACCCAAAGAATTTAGAATTTTATAAATTATTTCTCCTTTCATGTTGCCTATTATACAATAACATAATCCTTATGACCATCTTAAACATATGTAAAAGATAGTCATAAATAATAAAACAAAAAGAAGTCTCAATAATTTCTTACAATGTTTTTAAAAATCTTATTCCTCCATATGCAACAAGTAAACATCCAACAACCATATTCAATGTTTGAGTTAGTAATATAGGCATGGTTCCTTTGATTAAGGAAAATAAAATTACAAATGTTCCCATAAACAAAAATGTTGCCATTCCAGTCCCGAAACCAAAAATAAACAATTCCTTTTTTGTATAATTATATTCAATGGCTTTTGTGAAAAATATGCTTGTAAAGGAAACAATAGTCATGGGACTAGAAACAGTAAGGAGAAAAACGGAAATGAAACTGGAAAATAAATTCGCTGAATTGGCGTTAATGGTAGTTAAAACGTTTCCATTCATTGCACCCTTTATGATAATCATTCCAAAGACAACCAATATAATCGAACTCAAAATTCCAAACCACTTTTTAATCTTCTTGTTTTCTAATAATTTCCCAATACCTAGAACGGATAGCATAATATAAAAGTAATCAACTATAGTGACCGCCACCACACCAGCCAATCCGTCAAAAATTGTTCTTTGCAATGCGAGATTAGTGATAAAAAAAATACTGGACCTACCGCAAGCTGGAGAATCAATCCTGTTGCTAAACCGTTCCTAAAAATTTTCATAAATTATTTTTTAAGCTTTTTTCAAAATTTTTATGAGAGAGTCAGCGAACTTTTTTACTATTTTATCATCATATAAGGAGATTGCAAAAATATTTTTACTAACTTTCTTGAAGTCTTTAATTTTTTTATCGACAACTTTTTCGTCTACCACATCTGTCTTTGTCAAAATAATTATTTCTTCTTTTTCAGAAAGTCCCTCTTCGCCTAAATTCAAATCTTTATCGTATTTTTGGAGTTCTTTACGAATCTCTTTGTAGCTTTTCATCATATTTGGATTTTCAAAAGATACCAAGTGCGCAAGCATTTTGGTGCGTTTGATATGACGCAAGAATTTTACACCTAGCCCTTTTCCTTCAGAAGCTCCTTCGATAATTCCCGGAATATCGGCAATTATATAACCGTGAAAATCCCCCAAATTCGGATCAAGAGTCGTGAAAGCATAATCTCCCACTTTTGCATCTGCATTGGTGAGCGCATTCAATAGCGAAGACTTGCCCGCGTTTGGAAGCCCCACAAATCCAATATCGGCAAAAAGCTCGAGTTCTATTTTGAAATCCCCCGTCTCTCCGGGTCCGCCGGTATTTGATTCGCGTGGAGTTGTGTTGACCGAACTTTTAAAATGCTCATTGCCAAATCCGCCAAAGCCTCCCTTTAAAAGCAAAATCTGTTGCCCCTCCTCGGTCAATTGCCATTTTTCCTCCGTCGCTAAATTGGTAACAATGGAACCAATGGGCAAATCTAAAATAAAATCTTCGCCGTTTGCTCCGTGTAGACTTTTACTTCCGCCGTCTTCTCCCCTGCCCGCGCTAAAATTCTTTTTGGCTTTATATTTCAAAAGCACATGCACATCGCGAATTGCTCGTACGAAAAAATCTCCACCCCGCCCCGCGTCTCCACCCGCCGGTCCGCCTTTTGGCTCGAATTTCTGCCGATGCCAGCGCACGACGCCGTTGCCACCGCGACCAGCTTCTGCGTGTATTTGTATTTCATCAATAAATGCCATATTTAGGATTCTACAGCAATTTGCGCTAATTTGATAGCTCCTTCTTTTGTTTTGGCAATTGATAAGAAAAGCTTGTTGTGGCAGAAGACAGCATCATCAACACCCGCAATATCTTGCAATTCTTTTGCTTTTTTACCACCCCATAATTTTGGAAAATCCTTTCTGTTGCCAAAACTATTTTTATCTTTTCTCATTGCCACCACAGACCAGCCTTCATTGTCTCCATAGACCGCAAAGAGAGGTTCGGAAAAATCTTGCAAGCTATCCCAAATTTCAAACCTAGAAACTTTCGGCGCATCTATCACAATCAATCTCTTGTCTTTTGCTTGGTTGTAAAAACCTCGAATAATTTTAGTAATTTCTATTTGATCATTCGCTTTTTTTATTTCTCTTTTTAAAATTTCTTTCGCCCAAATAAGCGCAATTAAAAATTGCTTATCTTTTTCTAAATCTTCCAATGCGGTCGGAGAAAAGGTGGCGAAAATATCTTGCAGCGTATACACAGAAACATTTGGAAAATTATTTTTGTATAAATCAATTCCGTTGTCATTGGCATCGACCGGAATTACGAGCTTTTGTTCTATAAATTGAGCGACTTCTTGATTGCCGGAAATTTCAACACCGAATTTACGCCAAACGAGGCCAAAAGAAGAATACTCAATACCATTTTCTCTTTTTCCCGCTCCACCAGCCTGATGATGATCAAACCGATTATTTTTTTCATCATATATACCTCCTACATCAAAGACAAAATCCCCGCTTTTTACAATCTCTTCATCTCTCGTGCGAATAATCTCAAAAGCTTCACCATTTTTTTCAAGAACGAGCGAAAGAGCAGCACAGGCAAAAATATCGTCCGTATGAAACGAGCCGTCGTGCGTGACCAGTTTTTTGTTTGTTCTTTCCATAATTTTTCGCCGCCAATTTTTAGAAAAGTGAATCGACGGCTTCTTTGACTACAGCGCCGTCTGCCTTGCCTTTCAAATCTTTCATCAACGCCGACATCAGCATTCCTTTCTTGGTGGCATCAGTAATACCCAATTCAGCCTTTTTCGCTTTAGCAATTTTTTCAACTTCTGCTTTACTCATCATTTTCGGCAGATAGGTTTCTAATATTGAAAGCTCAGCTTGTTCTTCTTTGACCAAATCCTCCCTGCCTCCTTTTTTAAATTGCTCGATGGAATCTTTGCGTTGTTTGGCGAGTCGAGCAATCACAGCAATCGCCTCTTCGTCGGAGAGCATATCTTGCGGTTTTTTGTTTTTAGCGACCAGCTCGTTGGTAAAAGCGGCCGACATGGCCCGAAATGACGCAAGACGCAAGGCATCTTTCGCCATCATGGCTTCTTTTATTCCAGATTTTATTTGTTCATGCAACATATACAGAAAGGAAATTTGCTGTTTTTGGGTCTTTCGCAGGCCGACGGGCCGAGAAGGAACAAATTTTCAGCAGAAAATTATGTGACCCAAAAACAGCAAATTTCCTTTCTGTATTATATCAAACTATGTTAAAATAGTGAAATGTCTAAACTTATATTCTTTGATACAGAAACCACGGGCAACGAACAGAAAGATTTTTTGTGCCAGATTGCTTACAAATCCGGTGATGAAAAGTTTGTCGGTCTTTACAAGCCGGAAATCAAAATCCCCCCGGAAGCTTCTGCCGTACATCACATCACTAATAAAATGGTGGCGGACAAACCATCTTTTTCCGAAAGTGAAGACAAAGAAAAAATAAAATCCATTTTTGAAGATGAGGATTCTGTCGTGGTCGCCCACAACGCGCCTTTTGATTTGATGATTATTAAAAAAGAAGGTATAGAACCTGCGAACTTTATCTGCACCTTGCGAGTTGCCAGATTTTTGGATAAAGAAGAAAAAATAGCACAATACAAACTCCAATACCTGCGTTACTATCTCGATATAGAAATAGACGCGACGGCGCACGACGCCCTCGGCGATGTGATGGTCTTGGAGAAACTTTTTGAACGACTGAAAAATAAAATAATGTCAGAGGATAAAGTAAGTGAAAGCGAAGCCATAGAAAAAATGATAGAAATCTCCGGCCACCCTTCCCTCCTTCGTTCGTTTAACTTCGGCAAACATATCGGCAAAAAAATTGAAGATGTTTTAAAGACAAATAGAGATTATTTAGAATGGCTGCTAGCCCAAAAACTTGCGGGCGACCAGATAGATGAGGATTGGATATATACTTTAAAACATTATTTGGGGAAATAATGGTTATCCACAGCTCATTGTATTTTTAGCACACATATACTATAATCTAATAGTAACGAAAGTTGCCCTCGCCTATAGGATATTAGGATTGTATTTATACCTCGCCCAAGCTTTACCGCTTGGGCGGGTTTGTTTTTGGATAAGATAAATACATAAAACAATTATATTCCTGAACTTAAAATTAACAAAGTTTTCTTGACAATCGTATCGTGTGTGTGTTAAATTTTTTCACGAAAGGGATAAAAAAATATGGAAATACAGCTTGTGAGTTGGCCAAAGGAAAAAAGCATCAATGAGGTCACAGATGACATCGTTCTTATTACGGGAAAGAGTCTTGAAGGAATGGTGGGAAAAGAACAATTCTTGCTTTCCAAATCAAAAGAAAAAACTGGACCTATTTTTTCAATGTTAAATGTCAACGACGAAGATATCCAGAAACTTAAAAAATCTGGAATCATCGTGGAAAGGATTTCATAATGAAAATTGAAAGCGTGCGCATCGCCGCTTGTGAGAGACCGTCTGGCTCTTGCAGGCGGTTTCTTATTTTTACTTATTTTTTAAATTACCACCCCGCCCTAAAGGGTACCCCTCCTCAATTGAGGAGGGGTTGAAATACAAATTCTAAAATATGCTAAAATAAACTAATGCAAAACATCGTCTGGATTTTTATAGCAATTTTGGGAGGGTTGGTAGTGGGCTTTTTTGTCTTTGGAAAAAGAAAAGAAGATGGTGAAGATTCAAAAGAAAAAGAAATCGGTTTAAATTTAATTTTAACACAGATAAATGAACTCTCGCGAACAGTAGACAATAAGATTGGCGAAAGCCACAAGCAGGTCAATGAGAGCTTGAAATTTCATTCTTCTGAATCAAATAAAATTATTCGCGATGTGACGGAGAGGCTCACGAGACTCGACGAGACAAACAAGCAAGTCATTTCTTTCGCCGATCAATTGCAGAGCTTGGAGAATATTTTGAAGAATCCAAAACAGCGCGGAATACTGGGTGAATATTACCTCGAGACAGTTCTGAAAAATGTCCTCCCTCCGGGGAGCTATCAGATGCAGTATGAATTCCCAGACAAAACCATAGTTGACGCCGTAGTCTTCGTGAAAGACAAAATCATTCCGATAGACTCAAAATTCTCGCTGGAGAATTATAACAAGATGGTTGAGGAAAGAGACGAAACAGAAAAGAAAAAGCTAGAGAAAATTTTTGAGAATGATTTGAAAAATAGAATTGTCGAAACTTCCAAATACATCCAGCCGACAAAAGGCACGACCGATTTCGCCTTTATGTTTATCCCTCACGAAGCCATTTATTATGATTTGATTACCAACAAAGTCGGCGCGGGAGAAGATAATGAAAACCTAATCCAAAGGGCCGCAGGAAAATACAAAGTGATCATCACGAGTCCGACTTCTTTCCTCGCGTATTTGCAGACCGTCTTGCAAGGACTCAAAGCTCTCAAAATAGAAGAATCTGCCAAAGAAATAATCAAAAAAGTCTCCGATTTGGGAAAACACCTGAAAGCCTATGATGAATATCATGTGAAATTAGGCAACGCGCTCAATACCGTCTCCAATCATTACAATGCTTCCAGTAAAGAACTTAAAAAGATAGACAAAGATGTGTTGCGTATCGCCGGCACTTCGCCGGAGCTGACTTTGCTGGAAGTGGAAAAGCCGAAAATAGAGGAATAAGAAAAAATTAATATGATCCGCCCATACCCCGTATTGTTTTTACAACTTCGGTACTTTTTTTATGAACATTTGTCGAAATTTCATAGGCTGTGATTAATTCTGCTAGATCTATTTCATAGATTTTGGCTATATCCGCAAGTCTCCTTCTTTCTGGAAAAGCTTTACCCTCTTCCCACTGGATTATAGCAGGTTCACGCACACCAAGTATTTGAGCCATATATGCCCTAGAAACTTGAAGCTCCGCACGGGCCCTCGATAAAATTCTGCCAAACTTTCTGATGTTTTGCTCAGTCTCTATTGCAGACATCGCGGATTTTGTCCTAAAATTTTCGACTACAAGTTTTGTATTTTCCATATTTTAATTATATAACAAGAAATAAAATTAACAAAGCAGACACCACTCGAAGTGGAGAAACCGAAGTTGGAGGAATAATTTTTTTGTTGGTAATTTCTGCATATGCGTAAATTACCAACATTATCTTAATAAATTTCGTTGTGACTCTACGCGGAATCGAACCGCGATTTAATCCTTGAGAAGGATTCGTCCTAACCGTTAGACGATAGAGCCGTAGAAAAAATATATTGAGTACAATATATTTGGTTCACTCGGTCGAAGTAAAAATACATTTTTTTCTTCTCCCTCGCTGCCAAATATAGCATTTTTTGTTAATAAATCAAAAATGTTATAATCAGTCCATATTATGAACGAAACCAAACCTGAATCCCCTTCTCCTGAATACGGCGAAGTGCTTGATGTAAAGCAGTTATTTTTTCAGGCTCTCAAGAAAAAATCTAGAAAAATTATTCTTACGATTTTGCTGTTATTAATCTGGACAGTAGCTTGTATTTTATATTTGCCGCCGGAAATTACTTCATCAGAACTAGGATTTTGGATTCCTGCTTTCCCTTGGATTCTTTTGGTAGTGTGGTTCACAATAATCTATTCACGAGTTCGTGAAGCATTTTGGAAACAGCTTGCCCTAAAATACGGATGGGAATACACATTGAGTAAAGACATCTCGCACGAAAAAGCTCTTTTATTTAATATCGGGCATTCGCCGAATGTAAGCCACGGAATTTCCGGTAGTTACAACAATCATCCCTTTCATATCTTTGAATATCAATACACTATCGGTAGCGGAAAAAATAAAACAACATATTCATTTACGGTATTTGAAATAAAATTCACCGGAACATTTCCGCATCTTTATTTGAATTACAAAAGCGATTGGTATTCGAATGCCCCTTCTTTTTTTTCTCCTCTTGCTAAAATAACTCTACCGAGCGAATTTGAAGATAAATTTAAATTGTATTCACCGAAAGAATATGAGATAGAGACGCTCCAAATTTTTACTCCGCAAATTTTCGCGCTCCTTCTCGACTCAAAATGGAATCACGACATGGAATTCGTAGATGGTGAACTGGTGATTTACAGCAAAAAAAGATTCAATAGTTTTGCCGAACTCGATGCTGAGCTTGATAAAATTAAAAAATTCGTAGACATCCTCTCCCCGCTCCTAAACAGATTCAAACTCACCCCAATAGGCGATATTTCTCATTTGCTTGAGAGATAAAAGGGCGATCATTATTTGCATACACAATACGTATGCGAAATTGAAAATAAGCTGAAATTCTGTATAGTTAGACTAAATGCATAAAAACCCTGAAAATGATTTTGATGTAATTGTAATCGGCGGAGGAGCGTCTGGAATGATGGCGGCCGCTTGTAGCGCGCAAAACGGCAAAAAAGTGTTGCTAATAGAGAAAAATCGCGAGCTTGGGAAAAAACTAAAAATCACCGGCGGAGGCAGATGCAACATCACCAATGCTGAATATGATACCCGTGCGCTATTAAAAAATTACGGAGAAGCCGAGCAGTTTTTGTATTCTTCTTTCGCGCAGTTTGGAGTAAAAGAGACATTTGAATATTTTGAAAAGAGAGGTCTACCCCTTGTTGTGCAGGCGCGCAAAAGAGCCTTCCCGAAAACAGAAAAAGCTTTTGATGTTTTTAAGGTTTTGGAAAAAGATTTGAAAAGTTTAGGAGTAATGATAAAAACAAATTCGGCGGTGAAAAAAATACTGACCTCTCATACCCCCTCCGCCTTCGGCACCTCCCCCTATGTAGGGGGAGGCAAGGTGGGGGTAATTACTGGTATCCAATCCGGCAACGACACATACACCGCTCATTCATACATATTGGCAACCGGAGGCAATTCACACCCCGAAACAGGCTCGACAGGAGATGGATTTAATTGGCTCAAAAATTTGGGTCATACTGTAAAATCCCCCACTCCGACAATTGTGCCGATAAAAGTCGAAGATGAATGGATAAAATCTCTATCCGGCATTTCTGTTCCAAACATGAAAATCACTTTCTGCGTAAACGGCAAGAAAAAATTTTCTAAAACGGGTAAACTTTTATTCACTCACTTCGGTCTTTCTGGTCCGCTCATATTAAACTCTGCCGGAAAAATCGCCGACTTGCTCGAAGAAGGAGCCGTCACTGCAAAAATCGATCTTTTTCCGGAGAATGACGAATCTAGGCTAGAGAAAAAAATATTGAAACTTTTTGATGATAATAAAAATAAAATGTTTAAAAATATTTTGCCTGAACTTTTGCCAAATGGCACAGCAAAAGCAATTTTGTCTCTCTTGAAAGATTTAGATACCGAAACCAAAATCCATAGCCTTTCGCGAGAATCCCGCAAGCGCTTAATTTCTCTTTTGAAAGCTCTACCTGCAACCATCACCGGACTTATGGGTTTCGATAGAGCGGTGGTCGCCGACGGCGGAGTAGATTTGGCGGAAATCGACACGAAAACAATGCGGTCGAAAATTTTTGAAAATCTCTTTATCACTGGAGACCTATTACACATAAACCGCCCGAGCGGAGGATTTTCTCTTCAGCTCTGCTGGACGACGGGATACATTGCTGGAAGCAACGCTTAATAATTTATAAAATTTTTGTTACAATCTAATTATGCAAAAGCAGATAAAAAAAGTTTTAATCCTAACCTCTGGAATTGTATTTATTGTACTGGGATTACTCGGCTTGGTGTTACCTGTCTTGCAGGGAATTCTCTTCTTAGTAATCGGCTTTTTACTTCTTTCACTTTATTTTCCCATCGTCCGTTTTCATATTCAAAAACACGCGCAAAAATCTAGTCACGTCTCCTCCGTAGTTGATAAAGCGGAAAAATGGATCGCTAAATTTATAGGAGAAATTTAACTTACAGTTTTTTTTGCCACTCTTTGTCTTGGCGGACGAGCAATTTTTCTTTGTTTTCTTTATCAAAAAGTATCGACTCGGAGACTCGCTCCATACGCATTCCTTGAGAGCCTTTCACCAACACTAAATCCCCTTTCTGCACAAAAGTTTTTATAAATTCTCCAGCTTCCAGCGATTTTAAAAAATCAAAAATATTTTCTTTGTTCATACCCGCCTCTATCGCGCCTTCTTTTATTCCTTGAGCTCGGGATCCGACAACTACCAAAATATCACAATAGTCTTTGGCAATTTTTCCTATGTTTTTGTGAGCTTCCTCGGTGTGTTTACCTAATTCAAGCATATCGCCAAGCGCTGCTATTTTTCTCCCCAGACATTTCACTTGCCCCAATGTCAAAAGCGCAGACAGAGAAGCGGTCGGAGAAGAATTGTAAGTATCGTCAATAATCATCGAACCATTGATGCCTTGCAATAACCGCATTCTCCCCGGAGCAATATCATAATTTTTAAGAGCTTCTATCGCTGATATCATATTCAATTTTAACGCCGAAGCGAGCGCTAAAGACGCCAAAGATGCATATATATGATTCCTGCCAAAAACCCCCTCGATGACAATCGGCAAACTTGTGCCCGCTTCATCGATTCGAAAAGTTACCCCAATGGGAACTCCTTTTTCGTCGTAAGTCATACTATCGCTAGACCCAAGCACATCGGCATTTTCTCCAAAACCAAAAGTTGTTGTCAGATTTCTTGTTTTAGTTTTCATCGACAATACATCAGGGTCATCGGCATTTAATATCAGAAGCCCGTCTTTTTTAAGAGTTTTTATAAGCTGTGATTTTTCTTCAATTAAATGCTTGCGCGAACTAAAAAATTCGATATGCACAGGAGTTTCTCCGATTGCGGTGATGATGACCACATCGGTTTGGAGCCACGAAGCCGTACGACGCATATCTCCTTCCTTGCCGACTCCGACTTCGAGCACCAGCCATTTCGGATATTTATTCCGCTTAAAGGGCACAATGAAAAGCCATAGACCTTTCAGAATATTTAAAAACCACACGAAAGGATTGTTCCAGCCATTAGGGATTCCTAAAATAGTGAGTGGCAGCCCGATTTCGCTGTTGTAACTTTTTTCGCTTTTGCGAACATGGGCGACTTTTGAAAGCACAGCATAGACGGCATCTTTGGTGGAAGTCTTGCCGACGCTACCGGTGATAGCGATAATTTTTGGTTTATATTTAGCGAGAACCAATTGCGATTCCAAGCGCAAAATATAAGCTATTATTTTTTTGAATGTGGTTTTCATAGTTGCTTTACAGAGCCTAAGGCACTGGCTAGCCAGTGCCTTAGGCTCTGTTTATCTGTCCGGTGAAATTTCATAATAATTCAATAAAAACTTGGTGATATCTAAAAACGGATCAGACCAAGTCGTCGCGGCATACGGCACCCCCTTTGGATTTACTGCATACAGAAAAACAATAAATTTCGGATCATAAGCTGGGAAATATCCCACAAATGAATGAGTATGTCTATCTTCATAGTATCCCCCCGTGGTGTTGTCTGCAACCTGCGCTGTGCCGGTTTTTACTGCCACATTAAAATGCTCTAATTTTCCCGCACCGCTTTTAATGGCTTTATCCATCACCTCCACCAACATTCCGGTTATCACCTCGGATGTTTCTTTGCTTATTTTTGCGCGAGTCACAGGATAAGTGATTTTTTTTGAACCACCGCTTTCATAGAGTATTTCTTTGGCAATATGAGGCACAACCAAATTTCCTCCATTTGAAAGTGAAGCAAGCGCTCGAATCATCTCCATAGGCGTCAAAGCTATACCTTGACCAAAAGCAGCGTTTGCATATTCTATTTCACGCGGACTATTTAAATTGGCTACCAACCCCCTAGTTTCGTTTGGTAAATCAATTCCAGTTTTTTCTTTAATGCCATATGAAAGCAAGTAATCTTTAAATTTTTCTTTGCCGAGTTTTTGTTCCACGAAAACCATTCCGGTATTGAGAGATTGATTGAGTACTTCCTGCATTGTCGTCTCCGGACCTCTGCCTTTTTTATCAAAATTAAAAATTTCTTTTTTTTCAACTATCACTGATCCCTTGTCGTTATAGGTAGTAGCGGGAGTGACGACGCCGGCATCAAGCGCGGAAGCCATCACCAGTGGTTTTACGACGGAGCCGAATTCTAAAACATTCTCCACTAAAGGGTTAGAAAAGGTAGAAGTCTTTTTGACTTGAGAAAAATCGTTTGGATTAAAATCCGGCTTCACGCCCATAGCATAAATCGAACCATCAATCGGATTCATAATGATCCCGCCAATCGAATCCACCTGATATTTTTCTTTCACTTCTTCTAATTTTTTCTCTAAAAAATTTTGAACAGTCGGCTCAATGGTCGTCACGATATCACCTTCTTTGATTCCTCCGCTGAATAGGGTGCGATTTATATCGGAAAAAACTTCAGCAAAAAAATTTACATACAGATTGTCGTTGGTGCGCAGAAGCTCGTCGTTGTAAAATCTCTCGAGACCGTAGCGTCCTCCGAGCTCGGCATCTTTATACCCCACCAAACCGAGCGTATGAGAAGCCAAAGATCCACCAGGGTAAAAACGCCATTTTTCCTTAAAAATACTCAGACCAGAAATTTTCAAGTTGGATACCGCGTCCGCCTCTTCCTTGGAAAGATGAAAGGCAATCTCTTCGTATGGATCATTTTTTTTGCCAGCTTTAGAAATGAAATCGACTTGGTCTAATTTTATTATTTTAGAAAGTCTCTGAAAAACACTTTCCACATCAGAAATTTTGCTTGGATTGATGGCAATTTTGAATCCGGTAGTCTGGGTGGCAGCCGAAATGAGTTGTCCGTCCTTACTTTGAAAAAAAATAGTTCCGCGTTCATAGATATTTGGAGAAGGAGTGGAATACTGACGATCCGCCAATTCGGAATAATCGCTACCACGCACCACCTGCACCAAAAAAAGTTTGGATATCAAAACCAAACTAAAAATTATAAAGCAAAATAAAATAATTTTAGATCGCCAAATGAGACTAGATGCCATTTTGAGTTGCTTTTACGCTTTCAAATATTTCATCAACAGGAGACACAGAATTGAAACCGGCAGAACTGAGAGATTTACGGTTGGCAAATGTTGTTTTGGTTTCTTTAAATCCCATAGAATACGACAAAGTGAGATCGATATCTTTGGACATTGATAAATAAATGAGCTCTAAATCGCCAACTTCACTTGAAAGTGAGCGTGCTTCAGTCTCAAAACTTCGGCGTTCGACAATATTTATAACCATATTTCCTAAAAATAAAATATAGAGAAGCGCAAACGCCCCAAAAGACCATGTGATGAGTTTTAAGGCAAGCTTTTCGATATTGTTGTTTACAATACCGACACTGCTTACATACATATTTAATTTTGAACTTATTTGCTTCATATTTTTATTTTTTTTCTAAAATTCTTAACTTTGCGCTTCTAGCCCTCGGATTATTTTTAATTTCTTCAATGCTTGCGGTGATTGGTTTTTTATTTATTAATAAGACCATCTTTTCTTCTGCTTGTTTTTTAAAAAATCTCTTGACTATCCGATCCTCCAAACTATGAAATGTTATCACTGACATTCTGCCTCCCACCTTTAATGCCTGAAATCCTTTGGATAGCCCTTCAGATAATGCGCCCAATTCATCATTCACCGCGATTCTGATTGCTTGAAAAGTTTTGGTCGCGCAGTGGATTCTTCCCCTTCGAAATCTGGCAGGAATCGCTTGCTCGATTATTTTGACTAAATCAAAAGTGGTTTTAATCTCTCTTTTCTTTCTAAACTCCACTATCGATTTAGCAATCGGTCGAGCCTGCTTTTCTTCACCGTAACCATAAATAATATCAGCCAAACTTTCCTCTGCCCAAGTATTCACAACCTCAAAAGCTGTGATATCTTCCGGAAGAGGATTTTCTTTCATCGTCATTATGAGCGGCTCATCTCGCATAAAAGAAAATCCTCGTCCGGAACTTTCCAACTGATCAGAACTCAAACCTAAATCAAAAATGATTCCATCTATTTTCTCCTCGCCCGAGGTGAGTCCGCCTTGGGCGGACAAAACTTTATCTATATTCCTAAAATTTTCATTAACAAAAGAAATGTTGCAACTTTTGAATTTATCTTCCCGCACAAAAACATTCTTGTCTTGGTCAAGGGCGATTATTTTTACATCAGGAAATCTGCGACAAATCTCTAAGCTGTGCCCACCGCCGCCAAATGTGCCGTCCAATACGGTTGATTTTGCTTTTAGGTTTAAACCTTCTATAGCTTCATTTAAAAGAACTGTCTTGTGTACGCTCATCTTATTTCTCTTCGTTTCCAAGCTTTTCCGCTAATTCTTCCGCTTGCTTTTCGACGATTGCTTTCTGCTCCGACCACATCTTCTCATTCCAAATTTCCACTCTGTCTTTGACTCCGATAATCGCCGCCGAATTTTTCAAACCAATTCTTGTCTGTAAATATTCAGGAATTAGCATTCTACCTATTGAATCAATTTCTACTTCTGCCGCTCGTCCAAACATATATCGATTGAAATTTCTTTGATCAGCTTTAAGAAACGAAAGATCTGAATCTGAACTAGAAAGCCTCTTGCTCACTTTTTCCCATTCTTTGTTTGTAAAGATAAACAAACACTGACCAAGCCCTGGAGTAATAATGATTTTTCTGCCCATCTCTTTGCGAAATTTTACCGGCAAAGAAATTCTACTCTTCTCATCGATTGTGTGTATGTATTCTCCGATTAGCATAAAATTATTATTTCCCACTTTTTCCCACTTCATATATATTGTACTCCACCCATAAAACAAAACAAGCGAAATACAAAGCTACCCTGTGGATAACTTTAGTGACTTTGGTGTCTTTAAGTTTTATACTTTTCTCGCCATAGGAATATGGCGGTTTGGTTGACCCCCCCTGTTGGTTTCTTGTTAATTCGCACCGCGAGTGTGACACAAGAGCTAGCAGGGGGTAATTCTTCCAAACTAAATCGGCGCGATGCGCCACCAATTTCGCTCCTAGGCTAACACCTCAGGAGCGTTTTTATTTATAAATAATTTTTATCTTACTATCTTTTACATATGTTCAAAATAGTCATAAATTTGACAAATTAAAAACTTTAAGTATTATAGATTTTGCCCACGAGCAGACCCATCGGGAAAAAGGTGGTTGCGGGATTTCCCCACCTCCGACCCGCAACCCTCTCCCGAGCTCGTGGGCAAGATCGAAACCAGTTCGGCAAATAAATCTGCCATCCGGTTGAGCCCGAGGACCACATGGTACCCTCGGGTTTTTTTATTTACTTAAATTATATTTTGTGAGATAATGTCTCTGGCGTATATTGATCGGCCTCCCTCTCACAAAGACAGTAGCAATTACGCGGGTCTAAGTGAGAGGGAGGTAGTGCTCCAAAATCGGGTGCAAAAAGCGCCCACCAAGATGCTCCGAGAATCTTTGATTCCGGAGTTTTTCATTTATACAGACTGCCGAAGTCCGACTTAGGCAAGTTTGTTTCTTATTCTTCTTTTAGCCTCATTAAAGGAAAAAGCTGTGTCTCGCGAACTGGTTTGTCCATTAGAAAACTAAAAAGTCTTTCGGAAAGACCGAAGCCGAACGCCGGAGGCATCGCGTATTCGAGCGCTTCCACAAATTCCATATCTGCCATTTGCGCTTCATCATCTCCAGCGTCGCGCAAAGCTTGCTGTTCCATAAATCTCCCACGCTGATCGACTGGATCATTGAGCTCGCTGAAACCCTTGCCCATTTCACTGCCAGCGAGAATGACTTGAAATCTTTCGACTGTGTTTGGATTATTCCTATTTCTCTTAGCTAGCGGTTCGAGTGATACTGGAACATTAATCAAGAACCCCGGACCTCCTATTTCTTTTCTTAAAACTTTCCAAAGATTATCTATAGTACGAGTGATATTAAATTCCGCACTTTCATATTCGATACCGGCTTTTTTACAAATTTCTTTTAAATCTTTTTCTTCTACCATCTTGCCTGTTTTAGAATAAATTTCTGTAACCGGATTGATGCCGAATTTTTCTTCGATTAATTTACTGAAGTCGTAAATTTCCCATTCTTTATTCAAATCGATATCGAACCCTTTTATTTTAAATTTGGTTGTGCCGAAAACTTTTTCTGCAATTAATCGATATAATTCTTTGGTCATTTCCATACCCGTCTCATAATCCGCATACGCCATATAGTATTCAAGCTGAGTGTAATCCTGCAGGTGCTCCGGTGAAATTCCTTCGTTTCTAAAAATACGCCCAATTTCAAATGTTCTCGGAAAACCAGCAACTAACAACTTTTTTTGCCATAATTCCCCAGCGGAAATTCTCATATACACATCAATATCAAGAGCATTGTGATGAGTGATAAACGGACGAGCATCGGCTCCGCCTGTGGTATTTTCTAGCACTGGAGTCTCCACTTCTAGAAAATTTTTAGAAATTAAATATTCGCGGATAGTATTCCAAAACTTTGCCTTCTTTTCAAAAAGCTCTTTGAGCTCCGGATTCATCAAAATATCCAAATATCTTTTTCGGAATCTTTCTTCCACATCCTGCAAACCGTGCCATTTTTCTGGAAGCGGTCGCAAGCTTTTGGAAAGCATTCGCCAATCTTTCGCTTCGAGCGTCTTCTCCCCTCTCTTGGTGGCAAAAAAAGTACCTTGAATTTCTACGAAGTCTCCGATGTCTACCACTTCACTAAAAAAATTTAACTTATCTTCACCTAGAATATCTTTTTTTAGTAAACCTTGGAAAAGCGCTGTGCCATCATTTAATGTCACAAAGACAATAGCTCCCTGCCCGCGGATAGACATTATCCTGCCGGCAATCCATTTTGTATTTTTTTCTTTTTCTAGTTTATCGAAATTTTCTATCGCTTCCTTCAAAGAAAGCTCCCTTTTTGAATCCGCCGGATACGGGTTCGAACCCTTGCTTCGCAAGAGTTCGAGCTTTTTTATTCTGGCATCTCTAATTTCATCAATTGAAGACATTTATTTAATTTACTAGCTTCAGTTAAGACACACTAATTATTTTAT
The DNA here is from genome assembly GCA_964354935.1 of uncultured Candidatus Saccharibacteria bacterium. GTDB lineage: Bacteria > Patescibacteriota > Minisyncoccia > Phycocordibacterales > UBA9973 > UBA9973. The sequence continues at coordinate 50,715 of CAYHBT010000001.1, read as the reverse complement.
ATTTTACCACTCCGTTCGGGGTCTTTAAAGAAACATTTTCGCCCTTCTTTTTACCCAAGAGCACTATTCCAAAAGGAGACTTGTTGGAAATTTTCCCTTTTGCCATATCTGCTTCCTCAGACCCCACTATAGTATATATTATATCTTCTTGTTTGCCTTCTTTTTGGACGACGACTTTAGAACCGACACAAACTACATCTCCGCCGTGTCTCTTGAAAGTCTCTGAGGATTGCAAAATTTGCTCGACTTTGGCAATACGCTCTTCGAGCTTGCCTTGATCTTCGCGAGTTTGATGATATTCGGCATTTTCCGACAAATCGCCGAGGGATTTTGCATACTCTAAATTCACCAAAATTTCTTTTCTTTTTGGTCCCTTCAAATCCGCGAGCTCGTTTTCTAATTCGCGTCTTTTTTCTTCAGTTATATAGTCACCAGTCTGATTTACGCTTTTCATATTTTAAATTTATCCTTTTTAGAGACTAAAGTCAATGAAACTTTGCAAAATTCTATTTATGTGATAATCTAGCGATATGGCAAACACAGTCATTGAAGTGAAGAAAAACCCAAACGAAAACAATTCGAGCATTTTGCGTCGTTTTTCACGCAGAATTCAAGAATCCGGCATCATTCGCAAGGTAAAAGGCGCCCGCTATAATGTCCGAAAAGAGTCCAAACTCAAGATGAAGAAAAGCGCGCTCAAGAGAATGGCTCGCCGAAAAGAAATAGAACATCTGAAAAAGCTCGGCAAAATGGTCGTCAAAACCAAGTAGTCCGATATGGAAGAAGATTTTTCTCTAATAAATAAAACAAAAGGCAAGCTTCCAAGCCTGCCTTTTGTTGAGATTAAGAATGATATTTTAGGAAAGAAATATTCTCTCTCGATTGCTTTTGTGAATGAAAAGCAATCTCGTGAGATAAATAAAAAATATCGCAACAAAGATAAATCCACCAATGTCTTGTCTTTTGCTTTGCTTAAAAATAAAGGGGAGCTAATTTTATGCCCCGCAGTTATTAAAAGAGAAGCGAAGAATTTTTCCAAAAATTTCGAACAGTTCTTGGGATTCTTAGTTATCCACGGAATGTTGCATTTGAAAGGTCTCGAACATAGTAGTACAATGGAGAGAGCGGAAAAAAAATATGATACGAAATATTTCAGTCGGAATAGACGTTGGCTCCACCTCGACGAGAGTCGTGGTGGGAGAGTTTCTAAAAGGAGAAAAAAATCCTAAAATTATCGGCATCGGCGAGAGTGAAACGCTCGGTATGCGCCACGGATTTGTCGTCGACCCTGCTCTGCTTCTTGTTTCAATAAAAACTGCCGTAGAGACTGCAGAGAAAACTTCAACAATAAAAATAAAACGCGCTTTTGTTTCAGTCGGAGGAATCTCTCTGCGTGGAGAAACAACTACCGGCACAGCGATTGTATCCAAGGCAGACGGCGAAGTGACCGGACTCGACATCGGCAAAGCTCTGCAGGATTGTGAGGAAAATTTAAATTTAACTAACAAAAAAATAATTCAGACTTTTCCTATTTCTTTCCGACTAGACGGCAAAGAAGTGCTAGGCCGACCTGAAGGCATGCGCGGAACCAAACTCGAAGTAAGAGGGCTTTTTGTGACTTACTCCATTCAGCATCTAGATGAATTAATAAGTGTCTTAGCCGAATCCGGAATCGAAACGATTGATGTCATCGCTTCTCCAATTGCTTTGAGCCAGATTGCGCTTGATCAAAAACAAAAAATAGTCGGAGTGGCGCTAGTAGACATCGGATCACAAAAAACTTCTTTGGCTGTTTTTGAAAATAATTTACCAATATCAATCCACACTTTTTCAATCGGCTCTGCCGACATCACCAACGACATTGCGCTCGGATTCAAAATCCCTCTCAATAAGGCGGAAAACTTTAAGCAGGGAGAAATTTTTGAGGATTTTTCCAAGAAAAAATTAGACGAAATTATTGAAGCGCGTCTCTCGGATATTTTTGAGTTGATAGATAATCATCTAAAGAAAATTAAGAGATCTGAGCTCTTGCCTGCGGGTATTGTGTTTACCGGAGGAGGAGCAAACACTGAAGGACTCGTGGAACTTTCAAAATCAACACTCAAACTTCCTGCCAGCCTCGGCACGACAGAAATCTTTGGCACCACTAAAACCAAACTCCGCGACTCTGCGTGGTTTACCGCTCTCGGTCTGGTGATAACGGGTAGAGACAACAATGGTTACTCGGAAGGCTCGTTCAGAAATCTTTTTAAGGACATAAAAAATTCAATAAAATCAAGTGTAAGACAACTAATGCCTTAAAGAATTAGGTTTTAGGTTCTAGGGGCTAGGTTCTAGAAAAGCAAGGAAATTTGCTTTTTTTAGGTTCAGTGCTAGTATGCTTTCATACACCTTAATTATCAATAAAAACTAAAATTATGCCAAAAGTAAATCAAGCAATAGAGAGTTTCGCTCGAATTATGGTCATCGGAGTCGGTGGATCTGGAAAAAATGCCGTGAACCATATGATCAATTCCAAAGTCAAAGGAGTTTCCTTTATTTGTATGAATACCGATACGCAAGACCTGCACCACTCATTGGCTGATAAAAAAATTCACATTGGAAAAAATTTGACGAAAGGTCTCGGAGCGGGAATGGATCCGGAAGTCGGCAGAAAGGCCGCCGAAGAGACAAAATCAGAAATTCAAGATGTCATCAAGGGAGCGGATATGATTTTCATTGCTTGCGGAATGGGCGGAGGCACCGGCACCGGCGCCGCACCGATTGTCGCCCGCGCGGCGAAAGAGCAAGGAATCCTGACCGTCGCCGTCACGACCAAACCTTTCTTCTTTGAAGGCAATCACCGAATGAAAATTGCAGAAAAAGGAATTGAAGAATTATCTAAAGAAGTGGACGCAATCATCGTTATTCCAAACGACAAATTGCTTCAACTTTCTGATAAAAATACTAATTTCAAAGATGCTTTTTCTAGCGCCGACAATGTATTGCGTCAAGCAGTAGAAGGCATTTCCGACCTTATCACCACCCCCGGTATAATCAATGTCGACTTTGCCGATATCAAAGCCGTGATGAAAGACGCTGGTAGCGCGCTGATGGGTATCGGAACCTCTTCTGGAGAGAATCGCGCGGAAAAAGCTGCCGTCGCTGCAATCAATTCTCCCCTTTTGGAAATATCTATTCACGGCGCCAAAGGAGTACTCTTTGCAATTTCCGGCGGAGATGATTTGACGATTCACGAAATTCAGGAAGCCGCAAAAGTAATCACCGAATCCATCGACAAGGACGCAAAGGTGATCTTCGGCACAATCTTGGACGAGAATTTGAAAAAAGGCGAACTCAAAGTAACTGTCATTGCTACCAACTTCCCTGCCGATATGCCTCGCAAGAATCTTTTTAGTGGAGCAAGCGCTTCCGGCCCACTCGTCAAAGATGAAAGTCCAGCCGTAATCAAAAGAGGAATTCACAATACTATTCAAGGCGGAACCATCAGCAATAATGATTTCATTAAGAAAATAGAAAAGAAAGAAATAAAAGAAGAAATCATCGAAGATGACGGAGATGATTGGAGCGCTGTTCCAGCATTTTTAAGACGTAAAAAGTAAAAAACAACCAGTTTCAGTTTTTGAAGTCGGTTGTGTATATGATTGACTACAAAATAAAAAAAATAGACAGAGTTTTTGCCGTCTTTGCCATTTCTCGTTCTGGACATCACGCAATCACAGATTGGATATATGAATCTTTAAAAAAGAATAAGGCTTTTTTCAATGACTCTCCCTTAAATCAGCCCATAGAAAAAAGAAGAAAATTTTATTTAAATAATAGAAAATATTATAATTTTAAAAATGTAAAAGAACGTATCGCCACTTTTTTTGCATCTACAGAAGGACCTATTCAAAGATTGGTCTATTTTAGAAAAAATAATTGGATTCCTGAAGTAAAAAACGTATTTAAAAAATACTCTACATTTAAAAATGTAATTCTGAATTTTGAAAACTATAATCTTCACACCGATTGCGAAAAAATAAATCACTGCATAGATAAAGTGAGCGACAATGTGGGAGAAAAAATCGCAATTGTCATCATTCGCAATCCTTTCAATCTTCTTGCAAGCAGAATAATGTATGAAAAGCCTATTACGAGAGAAGAGAAAATATCCGGAAAAATAAATCTCGTAAAATTTCTGAAATTGTGGAAAATTTATGCCAATTTTGTTTTAAGAAAACAACAAATTTACGGTTTCGATAAAACAATTATGATAAAATACGATGATTGGTTTTCTTCTTCAAAAACCAAAAAAAATATCGCCCAAAAATTACACTTAGATAAAACTTTGCTCTCCTTTGAAAAAATGAGTTTATTTGGTGGGGGTTCGTCTTTCGACAAATTTCGCTATCAAGGAAAAGCGAGTAAATTAAAAACTCACACTAGGTGGCATCAGTTAATTTCAAGTAAAAATCCAGAATTTAATGGCAAAAAGAAACAATTTATTGATTTATTCAAAAAACACCCAGAAATAGAAAAAATTTCAACAAAAATATTTGGAAAGACTTTTAATTTAAAAAGTATTAGGAATTTTAAATAGTATTTGATAAAATAAGGTTCATATGATTTACGATTTAACAATCATCGGAGGCGGGCCGGCTGGAGCGGCGGCAGCAGTCTATGCTTCTCGCAAAAGACTACAGACCCTTTTCGTCACTGCCGAATGGGGCGGGCAGTCTGTCGTGTCTGAAAAAATATACAACTGGATCGGGACGACTTCCCTCTCCGGCAATGAACTCGCGGAAAATTTAAAAACACATGTGCTTGCAAACGCCGGAGCCGGACAAACATTAGAAGTGAAAGAGGGTGAAAAAGTAATTTCAGTAAAGATGGTGCCTCCAGAGCCTAAAGCTCTACTCAACAGAGCTTTAGGCTCTGTTTTCTTAGTTAAGACGGAATCCGGTCAAGAATTTGAGACAAAAACTATTTTAATAGCGACAGGTAGCGGACGCAGAAAGTTGGAAGCGAAAAATGCGGACAGACTGGAACATAAAGGCCTCACCTATTGCGCTTCTTGTGACGGACCTCTATTTGAAGGGCAAGACGTCGTCGTGATCGGTGGAGGCAACGCCGGATTTGAAAGCGCTTCCCAGCTCCTCGCTTACTGCAAGTCTGTGACCCTCTTACATCGAAGCGAGTCTTTCCGCGCCGATGAAATTACGGTAGAAAAAGTTTTGAAAAATCCAAAAATGAAAGCGGTTAAAAATGTCGACATTTTGGAAGTGAAAGGCGATAAATTCGTGGAAGGCATTATCTACAAAAATAAAACGACCGGAGAAATCGTGGAGCTTCTTGTCGCCGGTATTTTTGTGGAGATAGGGCAAATCCCAAACACCGGTTTTGCTAAGGACATCGTTCCGCTCGACGAAATAGGCAGAGTAATAATAGACCCTAAAACGCAAAAGACGCAGACACAAGGCATCTGGGCGGCCGGAGATTGCACCGATGTCCTCTATCATCAAAACAACATCGCCGCCGGCGATGCCGTCCGCGCGCTCGAAGATATTTATCTTGCGTTGAATACGAAATAGTTGTAACTTTTTTAAAAGGGAGATGTGGCTGAGTGGTTTAAGGCACCGGTTTCGAAAACCGGCATACCGCAAGGTATCGTGAGTTCAAATCTCACCATCTCCGCGAGCAAGTATATTCTTTAAATAATCTATCACCTTGTTCTCACGGCTATCTATTTCTTTCATTTCCGCCAAAATGGCCGAGACCCAGTCTGTCAAATGAATGTGATACACAGCCTTTTCAATCATAGACTTACCTTTTGAATGAATCTCCACTATTTTTGGCGCATATTTTGAAATTATCTCTTTGGTCACATCAATCCGCTTTTTCACTCGTGAATAATCGGAATCGTTGCGGAAAATAACCACCGCCAAATTTTTGTCTTTTTTTGTCCAGCCCACCAATTCATTGTGATTCATCTCCGGAATAATGTTGTGCCACGCCAGCATTTTGGAATTCTCATTTAATTGCTGGCGAAAACGAACAGACACGCCTTCGTGCCCCGCCGAAGAATAAATAATCGGTATTTTCTCGAGCAAAACTTTCGCGATTTTTCTCGCTTCTATTTTTATATTTTGCTTTTCATTTCTGATAAGTGAAATTGCCAATTTGAAATCTTTCTTGAATTTTCCGGTAATGATGCCAAAACGGTTCAAAATAAAAAACATCTGCATCAGAGAATATCCGAGACAGGCCCTAGGAGGCATACCCGCGGGAATGACGATATAATCCAGTTTCTTTTTCTTGGCTATTTCTAAAATTTTCCCGCCGGAAGCGATGCAGACAACTTTGGCTTTTTTCTTTAGAGCATAAAGGATAGCCTCGATGGATTCTTCGGTATTGCCGGAATAAGAAGAGACAATGACGAGGCTCGCCCCGCTCACGAAAGCCGGCAGAAAATAATGCTTGCTGACCAAGATGGGAATCTTGGACTCGTGCGCCACAAGCTCGGAAATAATCGTCCCCGCTATGCCCGAACCGCCCATTCCGACAATCAAAACATTGGCAAAAGATTTATTCCTCTTCGCCAGCTTCGCTTTCTCCCCTATTTGGAGCGCTTCTTCCAACTGGTTCCCGAAATTCTCGATTAATGATTGCATGTGACTCTACCGGGAATCGCACCCGGATTCCGAGCTTGAAAAGCTCGTGTCCTAACTATTAGACGATAGAGCCGAAAAATGACTACAGAGAAAATATAACATTTTTAAGCTAAATTGCAAAAATAAAATGACCGCCGGGAGAGAACTCTCCCGACGGTCACACCTCCTACCAGATACTATGGGCACGATCCCACGTGCCCCCGCGTGCGGTCTGTCTCCAGACCAACGGCACCTCTCGAACCACATTCGGTTTCTCGACCGGACGAAGGAACTTCGGCCGGAAATTTACCTGCTCAGCCTGAGCAGGCTTGAATCCCATCGGCACCACCTTGGTGCCGCCTACCTTCTTTTTTTTATCCATACTAGACCCTTTTTCACCAATCAGTTTGGTTGACTCTTGTTAGGATCACCCAGTGATCCCGACAATAGCCTTTGGATTGAGACCAAGGCGGTACTGCTCAAAAAATAGATTACCACATTTTTCAAATTTGTACAGTGAAAACATCTTCGATGTTTTTCTGTTTGAGCGCTTTGGTTATTTTATACGCCAAGTGAAGCGAGGGATTGTAGCGATTCTGCTCGAGCGAGATAATCGTCTGCCGAGTGACGCCGACAACCCGCGCGAGCTCTTCTTGGGTCAGAGAAAGCTTGTTTCTATAATAAGCAATTTTTGTTTCCATTTTATTTATTAGTCTTTTTTATCCAAATAAATGTTGGAAATTATTTTAGCAACAAGCCCCGCAAAAATAGCGATGAGAATCACAGGGTCCATCTCTACCACTTGAGATGCGGCGCTAGTAGCGGCTTGATACCCTATCCCGACCGCCAAGACGGCGACGATCACCCATAGAGCGTTTCTCTCGGCAATCGCTTCGTGCATTCGGTCGCGTTCGTCTTTCGGCAAATGAGCGATAATATGAGCGCAATCGAGAGTAAACACGACCGCCCAAATGATGACCGCCGTTATCCAAAATTTACCCAGATTGCTTGCGGAAGCGAGCGCGACAATCGGAAGTATCATAATAATCACATAAACCCAACCCTGCCAAGTGACCGGAGTGAATCCCCAGCCAGTGTATTTTCTCCTTCTAAACCATTCTGGTTTTCCTATCATATAATTTTCCGCCTGAAGCGGATGTATTATTTATAATGTAATATATTTTATACGTACAAAATACATTACGCAAGTCTGGGCTGTGGATAACCCCGCACCAAAGCCAAGCTTGGTACGGGGCGAACTTGAAAAAGTGTTGAAAATTATATACAATTTAGCGTATGGACAAAGCTCAACAACTCCAAAATCTGCACACGAAATGGAAATCCGAATGCCAATGCGAACTGAAGAAAACGGCTACGCAGGCGGTGACGGGAGTGGGCTCCGCCAGCGCGGAGATTGTCTTTATCGGCGAAGCTCCGGGGAAATCCGAAGACAAGACAGGCGAACCTTTTGTCGGAGCGGCAGGAAAATTTTTGAACGAGATGCTGGGGTTGATAAATCTAAAACGAGAAGATATTTATATTACAAACATAGTAAAATACCGTCCACCAAACAACCGCGATCCCCTGCCGGAAGAAAAATCCGCTTGCCGAGCGTGGCTACTCGATGAATTGAAAATAATTTCCCCCAAGCTTATTATCTTCCTCGGCCGGCATGCGATGAATAATTTTTTCCCTGAATTACAAATTGGAAAAGCGCATGGAAAGCTTCTCATTAAAGCATTTAAAGGAATGTCTACCAAATACTTCTTCCCTCTTTATCACCCCGCGGCGGCGCTGTATGATGGCTCAATGCGCGAAGTTTTGAAAGAAGATTTTAAAAAAATTCCAAAGGTTTTAAAGAAAATTTATGGATAACAAGCCCACATCTTATAAAAATATTTGGATAGTCGTCTTAGCTGTCGCCTCTTTTGTCGTCTGGAAACTCTCCACTTTGCAATTCAGATTTGGCGATGAAAATGTCTACTTTTATATGTCGGACGCGGTGCTTCACGGCCTTGTGCCATACAAAGATTTCTTTTACGCTGACCCGCCTTTTTTCATATATCTAATGACGGGGTTCAAGGCTTTTTTCGGCTCGCATATCATCTTGTTTAAAGCTTTGCCGATATTATTCGACAGCGCTTCTGCTATTTTACTTTACCTTCTCCTGCGAAAAAATAATCTTTACGCAGTGCTGGCTCCAGCTCTCTATCTTTTCTCCTTTACTGTTATTTCCACCTCCGATTATGTGACCGGAGCGGAAATGATGATATTTTTTATGTTGCTAGCGCTTATACTTGATCAAAAGAAAAAACATTTTTGGTCCGGCGCGCTTTGGGCCCTCGCCTGCCTATGTAAGCTCTATGCCGGAGCCGCGCTGATCGGCTTTCTGGTTTATAAACTTTTCTCCAAAGAATACAAGCCCGCTCGAGATATTGTTTTGGGTGGACTCACCGCTTCATTCATAGTTTTATCGCCCTTTTTTATATTTTTCCCCGAGCAGACTTTCGACAACCTCATCACCCATCACCTCAATCGTCCTTTTGGAATAGATAAATTAAAAATTTTCGGAGTATTCTTCAGTTTTGAATGGTTGCTCTTTGCTTCCGCCATTGCCGGCGCATTTGTGGTGAAAAATAAGACTTGGATTTTTTCATTAATATTTTCTGCCGTATTTTTTCTGCTTTATAGAGATTTGTATTATATGTACCTACATCTTTTAATCCCCTTTATGATAATACTTGCAGTGGAATTTTTAGATTTTTTAAACAGCAAGCGCGAAGAATTCGCTTGGACGCTCATCGTTCTTTTTATCTTTGTGGCTATTTACTCAATGTCTGCTTATGTAAATATTTACCAACCTCAGGGGATTTTTAAAAATCCAAAAGAAATATCAGAGATGCTAAAGGACACGCCGGAGAATTTGCCCATTTATGGCTCAGCGGAAGCCACTCCGCTTCTAGCTCTGATGTCCGGTAAAAAAATATTCGATAATGTGATAGACACGAATGTACAAAATTTTGCTTCCAGCGCGCAAGACTTGAGTTTGATATCAGAAAGAGCGACAAAATCCGGCATATATCTCGTAGCGCGAATAGCGGACTATCCGGAACAAAACATAAAAGACACAGGTTTTGAAGGATATTTCGACAAAAACATATTCGATAACTTCTGCGCGCCTTACAAATCTTTTGAAAGAATTTCTCCAGACACTCCCTTAAATACCGTTGCGATCTATAAATGTTTTAAAAATGATTGATTAGTGTATAATCTTGAAATGGCTGAGAAAAACAAAATTAAAGTAGTGATTTTAGCTGGAGGGAAAGGCAATAGAATGCAAAGCGAAATACCGAAAGTTTTAATAAAAATTCGTGGTGAGTCTTTGATCAAGCATCTGCTTTCTTCTGTTAGAAAATCCGGCATTGACGATAAACCCGTAATCGTCGTCGGCTACGGCAAGGAAGCCGTTATGCGTGAGCTCGGCAGTGAATATGATTACGCCACGCAAACAAAACAGCTAGGAACCGGACACGCGGTAATGGCGGCAGAGGATAAACTCGAGAATAACGCAGAGCATATAGTTGTGCTTTATGGCGACCACCCCTTTGTCAATCCGGAAACAATAAAAAAATTAGTCGAAAAACATTTAGACTCTAAGATAAAAATAACACTGGCGACGGTAAAGCTTCCCGATTTTGAAGATTGGCGAAATGTATTTTATAAAGACTTCTCGCGAATAATTCGCGACTCTAAGGGAAATATCATCAAAGACGTCCAGTTTAAAGACGCAAGCGAGGAAGAAAAAAAAGTTACGGAAGTCAATCCGTGTTATTTTTGTTTTGAGGCAAAATGGCTTTGGGAAAAACTAAAAACCTTAGATACTAACAACGCTCAAAAAGAATATTATCTGACAGATTTGGTAAAAATAGCAATGAACGAAAAAACAAAAATAGAATCGATAGATATAGAACCGCGCGAAGCCTTGGGTGTAAATTCAAAAGAAGAATTAGAGATTTTGGAGAAATTGATAATATAATCACACTAATGCAAAATCCTTTTCAAAACGCAATGGCGCAACTCGACAAAGTCGCCAAAATTAAGAATTTCGGGAACGATTTCATCACGCACCTACGCGAACCCAATCGCGATATTAGAATTTCTATTCCTATCAAAATGGACGATGGGTCTGTGAAAATTTTTTCGGGTTACCGCGTGCAATACAACAACGCTCTCGGACCTTATAAAGGCGGAATCAGATATCATCCAGACACCGAAATAAATGAAGTGAAAGCGCTCGCATTTTGGATGACCCTCAAATGCGCGGTTGTCGGAATTCCGATGGGCGGAGGCAAGGGTGGAATCACAGTTGACCCAAAAGATTTGTCTAAAGATGAACTAGAAAGACTTTCGCGTGGGTGGGTGCAGGGTCTTGCCGATGTTTTGGGACCCTACAAAGATGTGCCAGCTCCGGATGTAAATACCAACGGAGAAATAATGGCTTATATGGTAGATGAATACTCCAAGATAACCGGCGACCGGACAGGCGCCACATTTACCGGCAAACCTGTCGAAAAAGGAGCCACGCCACAGGGCGGGCAGGGTTCAGAAGGCCGAGGTCCTGCGACTGGGCTCGGTGGATTTTATGTCTTTGAAGCTCTCCGCGCGGAAGCAAGGCTTCCGCGAAAACCGCAAAAATGTAAAGTAGCGATTCAGGGATTTGGAAATGTCGGCGGAAATGCGGCGCGTATTTTTGCTGAAAATGGACATACTGTAATAGCTGTCTCTGACTCACATAGCGCAATTTTTAAAAAAGACGGTCTGGATTTGAAAAAAGTTGAAGCTTACAAAAAAACAACGGGCGGTTTGAAAAATTTTCCGGAAGCGGAAAATATAACAAATGAGGAATTGCTCGAACTCCCCTGTGATCTCTTGGTGCCTGCCGCTTTTGAAAATGTCATCACCGAAAAGAACGCGAATAAAATAAAAGCTAAAGCTATTTTAGAACTCGCAAACGGCCCCATCACGCCGGAAGCCGATGAAATTTTATTTAAAAAAGGCATTTCTGTTATACCGGATATTTTAGCGAATTCCGGAGGCGTCACCGTATCCTATTTTGAATGGGAACAAAATTTAAAAAGCGAACATTGGACGGAAAAAGCAGTTTTTGAAAAATTAAAAAAGATTATGGAATCGGCGGCTAAAAAAGTTTCCCAAAAAGCTCGAGAATCAAAAACCTCGCTCCGCATGGGAGCTTTCATATTGGCGCTTGAACGAATACAAGAAAAAAGCTAATATCTAGATTGAGCGCGATTAGCTCAGTTGGTAGAGCGACCCCTTGACGTGGGGTAGGCCATAGGTTCGAATCCTGTATCGCGCACATGAAACTTTTAAGTATTGAGACAAGTTGTGATGACACAGCAATAAGCATAATGGAGATAAAGGGAGGCATCACAAATGCTTCTTTTAAAGTTTTAGCGAATAATTCAAATTCGCAGATAAATGTTCATATTCCTTACGGCGGAGTGTATCCTGTCTTGGCAAAAAGAGAACACGCAGAAAACCTGCCGATTGTTTTAGAGGCAAGTTTGAAACAAGCAAAGTTGGATAAAAAAGGAAGACCGGTAGACGCTATCGCCGTCACTTATGGTCCGGGACTAGAAATGTGCCTCTGGGAAGGAATTTCTTTTGCGAAAAATTTGGCGGAAAAATGGAATACACCTTTGATTCCGGTAAACCATATGGAAGGGCACATACTTTCTGTGTTTGGAAAACATAAAGGAAAATTTGCAGTTTCCAAAATAAAATTTCCGGCATTATCACTTTTGGTTTCCGGCGGACACACGCAACTGGTGTTGATGAAAAAATGGATGGATTACGAAATCATCGGCAAAACTTTGGACGATGCCGTCGGCGAAGCTTTTGATAAAGTCGCTAGAATGCTCGATCTTCCCTACCCTGGCGGTCCACAGATTTCAAAACTGGCGGAGCAGTTAAGAGGAACAAGAGAAATAAATCTTGGGGGGTCTACGCAGGCCGACGGGCCGAGGACGGAGCAAATTTTTCAGCAGAAAAATTGCGACCCCACAAGATTTGATTTCTCTTGTTCCCTGCCTCGCCCCATGCTCCACAGTAAAAATTTTGATTTTTCTTTCGCGGGATTAAAAACCGCTGTTTTGTATTTAATCAGAAAAATTTCTCCGGACGGAAAATTAACAGATGAGATAAAATCTAAGATAGCTCTAGAATTTGAAAACGCAGCAATCGAATGCCTCGTCCATAAAACCAAAAAAGCGATGGAAAAATACGACGTAAAAACTTTGATCGTCGCCGGCGGAGTAGCTTGCAATACACATCTACAAAGAGAAATGAAGAAAAATGTTGGCCGCCAAACCAAACTCTTTTTGCCTCCAAAAGGTCTAGCAGGAGACAATTCTCTAATGATCGGCATCGCCGGATATTTAAATTATATAAAAAACAAGAAAAAAGTCCCCAAGCCGGAATCCATTAAAGCGACTGGTAATTTAAAGCTTTAACCTCGCCAAAGGGCGGATAAATATGATATTATTGGGGTATGGACGAAAAGCTAAAAAAGCCCTACAACCCCAAAGAAACCGAAGAAAGAATCTACAAGCTATGGGAAGATAGCGGTTTTTTTAATCCGGACAAAACGGCTGATCCTAAGGCGAAGCCCTTTACACTCATAATGCCCCCGACTAATGCTAATGGTTCTCTGCACGCCGGGCACGGCTTAGTGATGACGATTGAAGACATAATGGTTCGTTACAAAAGAATGAGAGGATTCAAAACGCTTTGGCTTCCGGGACTAGACCATGCCGGTTTTGAAACTCAAGTTGTTTATGAAAAAAAATTAGAAAAAGAAGGACGAACTAGATTTGAAATAGAACCAAAACAACTATATAAAGAAATTTTAGACTTTACTCTCACCAATTCAAAAAATATAAAATCTCAGATAAAAAAAATGGGAGCTTCCTGTGATTGGTCACGAGAAAAATTTACCCTTGATCCTGATGTGATAAAAACTGTCTATCAGACATTTAAAAGAATGAATGATGACAATTTAATCTATCGAGGAAATAGAATTGTTAGTTGGTGCTCAAAACATCAAACTTCTTTTTCTGATCTTGAAATAAAAGACGAAGAAAGAGTTGAGCCATATTATTATTTAAAATATGGACCATTTACGATATCAACTTCAAGACCTGAAACAAAATTCGGAGATAAATATGTTGTTATGCATCCTGACGATAAACGCTATAAACAATACGAAGATGGAGAGCAATTTGAATTGGAGTGGATAAATGGAAAAATTACGGCCACGATCATAAAAGACGATGCTTTGGATATGAATTTCGGTACTGGTGTAATGACCATCACTCCTTGGCACGATGCGACTGACTTTGGAATAGCTGAAAGACATAATTTAGATAAAGAGCAAGTTATTGATGAAAATGGCAAACTGCTCCCTATCGCTGGAGAGTTCGCGGGACAGCATATAAAAAAAGCGCGAGCATTGATAGTTGAAAAACTTCAAAAAAAAGGTTTGGTGGAAAAAATAGATGAAAATTATAAACATGTCGTCCGAACTTGTTATAAATGCGGAACAATCATTGAACCACAAATAAAAAGCCAATGGTTCGTAAAAATGAAACCGCTCGCGGAAAAAGCGTTAGAAAAAATAAATAATGAAGAAATAAAATATATTCCCGAGCATTATAAAAAGATCACAACTTACTGGCTAGAAAATATAATGGATTGGAATATCTCGAGACAAATAGTCTGGGGCATTCCCATTCCGGCAAAAATTTGCGCTAAATGCGGACATGGCATGGTAGATCTAGAAAACAAAATTGAAAAATGTGAAAAATGTAGCAGTGAAGTTACACAAGACCACGACACTTTTGATACTTGGTTTTCATCAGGCCAATGGCCTTTTGTAACTCTCGGTTATCCTGACTCCCCTGATTTTAAAACATTTTACCCGACCGATGTGATGGAAACAGCCGGAGAAATAATATTTTTTTGGGTTTCGAGAATGATTATGTTGGGACTTTACATAACAGGAAAAGTACCTTTTACCACCGTTTATCTGCACGGACTAGTCCTAGACGCAAAGGGGCAAAAAATGAGCAAAAGCAAAGGAAATGTTATTGATCCATTAATACTAACGGAGAAATACGGCACTGACGCATTTCGTATGGGAATGGTTGTAGGTAACACTCCGGGAACTTCGCTTGCTTTATCTGAAGATAAAATTAGGGGCTATAAAAATTTTGCAAACAAAATTTGGAATATAACAAGATTTGTCTTGGACAATACGAAAGATATAAAATATGATGAAAATTTTACTGATTTTAATCAAGAAGATAAAGACCAAATAAAAGAAATAGACAACTTAATCAGCGAAATAACTAAAGAGATGGACGAATATAAATTTTATATTGCTGCCGAAAAAATTTATCATTATACATGGGGGCGATTTGCGGATATCATTATTGAAGAAAGTAAATCAATTTTTGAAACAGCAAACTTACATGAGGCAATAATACTTTCACGCAAACAATTTTTAATTAGCACTCTTATAAAAATTTTAAAAATTCTGCATCCTTTCACTCCATTCGTCACTGAAGAAATATGGTCTATGATGCCAACTAAAAATAAAAATTTATTAATGGTTGAAAAATGGCCCTCCAGTTTGGCGGGCAAGCCAAATGACTAGCGACCCGAAAATTTTAGGCTTGGCTTTTTTAGGGGGAATTATTCCCTCTCTTTTATGGTTGTGGTTTTGGCTCAAAGAAGACAAAAGGAATCCTGAACCAAAAGGGATTCTCGCGGTGGTATTTATCGTTGGTATGGCAGGAGTGATTTTTGCTTTGCCCATACAAAGATTTATCCAAACGCATATCGGCGGAGCGGAAAGTCAAATCGCGCTTTGGGCAAGCGTCGAAGAAGTGATCAAGTATCTCGCAGTGCTAATTGTGCTCGCCCGAACAAGCTTTATTGATGAACCGATGGATTGGCCAGTTTACTTAATAACTGCCGCCTTGGGCTTTGCAGCCCTTGAAAACGCCCTATTTTTAATCAAACCGCTTCAATTGGGACAAAACACGGTCGGATTGCTAACCGGAGAGCTCAGATTTTTAGGATCGACTCTTTTACACACCGTTTCTAGTGGAATTTTAGGAATAATGCTCGGGATTTCTATGTATTCCGGAATGTTTAAAAGAGTATTGTACCTCTTTCTTGGCCTAATCTCGGCTATCCTCTTGCATAGTGTCTTTAATTTTTTTATAATAAGGAATAGTGGAAATGACTTTCTGAAAGTGTTTGGTTTCTTGTGGGTCGTGACTATTATTATGATGTTACTTTTTGAAAAAGTAAGAAGAATGAAATAAAAATTTACTTGTCCCGTTATAAATTTAATCGAACGGGATATATAAACAAAGATTATTAATTTAATTTATAATGGGATGGATAAAAAAAGAAGTTTTTGGGATAGACTAACTGGAAATACTCACGCTGAAAAAGAAGAATACGAAGAGCCGAAAAGAATTTCAGTCGGCGCGCATTCGCGTAAAAATAACGATAAAGAAAAAAAACAGGAGACCAACAACAATTGGATTGAAGAAGAAAATGAAGAAGCAGAGCTGGCAGTCGATGTCTATCAGACTCCGACGGAAATCGTCGTGCAGACAATGGTAGCCGGAGTAAAACCGGAAGATTTGGAGTTGACCATCGCTCGCGATATCATCACCATCATCGGCCAACGCGAAGAGCATCGCAATATAGACGATGAAAATTATTTCACCAAAGAATTATATTGGGGAAGATTTTCTCGCACTCTTTCACTCCCGCAAGAAATAGAACCGGAAGAAGTCGAAGCGACCGAAAAACACGGCCTGCTCACCATCAAGCTGCAAAAAGTGGACAAAGACAAAACCAATAACATTAAAGTCAAATCGCTCTAGAAAAATTCAATTGTGAGCAACTAATAATTTACTTTTAAATAATCTATTGCCTTTTGAAATGCTTGTGCGTCCTTAACAGCCAATACTCTATCTTTACCAAACCATTTAATATGTTCAGCTTGTTCTACAATTCTAGTTAAAATTCCCCTCCACACCAATTTTCCAATATTAGGTACTTTCTTAAAAACCTCCAAATCTTTGTAGTCAGCATTTTCCCAAACAATTGCATCAGCCAACATTATTGCTTCAGCAAATCCGTTTGGCGCCCAAGCAGGAGAAAAATCTATAATGGCCGGAGGTAAAATTTCATCAAAAAGAAAATTTCCTGATAAATCTGCGTGAATTAACTGTTTATTTTTATCTAGGGGTTCTAAATGTGGTTTTATCTGATTATATAAATCAAAAAAATCATAATCATAATCAAATTCCTTTTCATCTAAAGCAACCTTATTAGCTGTTGACCAAGGACCTCCGGGAACATCTAAAAAACTAGGTTTTTTAATATTTTTAAGAAGTTTATGATATTCGCAACTAGCCTTTAATTTTTCTTTATATTTACCACTTACATGTTTTCCTGCTAAGAAAAAGTATGCACTATAACCTTCGTGTATCCATGTATTATAAATCGATTTAATGTATTTAGTGAAACGAACATTAGAAACTGAAACTTCGGGCAAATTGTTAAAAACTTCTGCTTTCCAGATTAATGATTCGGCGCGTCCAACTGGTTTTAGAACTATATTTCCAGAAATATAAGTTGTACATTGTCCACCCTTCAAAGGGACTGGTTTTTTTCTAGAACCAAAAGATTCAGCAATTAATTGAGTGGGAGGAGCAGTTTTTTTTCCATAATTTGTGTCCATTTTAAAATTATTTAGATACTATCATTGATCTAATAATCATAAATCAATCTAAGGATATTTCTTTAATTTTTTAATCTTTTACCTAACGCAATGCAGCACTTAAAATTTGTATTTCAGTATTACTTAATTGCTGAAAAGGCTTATTTAAAATACTCTCTGGAATGTTCATTTTTTGGATTAAAAATCTTGCATTATTTTGAGTTAATGTCATTTGATCTTCTTCAGAAATAGCTTTTCCAAACCCTACTTCTTCTTTATGATTTAGATAATAGTTTAATTCCTGACGATCTTTTCGTCTAAACTTACGATTAAATCCTTTTTTATCATTCGTACCCATATTACTTATTCGTTTGAATTCAACAAGTCCTTCTTTTAAGACATTTTTTACTAAAGGCATTTTAAATGAAGGAGAAAATAAACGACGTAATAGAAAGTCTCGTTGATTTCCAGCAAATTCAACTTCACCACCAGCTACAAGTGGATAAAAAAGTTTCCACGAAAAATTTTTAACTTCCGAAAATTGTTCGAAAACTTTTATCCCATGTTTATTAGAATCTCCTTTTTTTCGAATATGTACTTGCTTTTCCTCTAAAACCTGAGCAATTATTTTTGCAGTTTGTAATGTTCTCCCCATCGGAGATGACCAGATCTCAACCTCTTCATCTGGTTTAATAAGCTTAACTAATGCTTCAGCACTTTTTTTAACATCATCAACTCCTTCTGCTGTTAAGTCCCTAGCTTCTTCAATTAGCACTTCTTCTTGTTTGTATCGTGATTTACCGTGTCTAAAAACATTAATGCCGAGCGATGGATTTTGTTTTGGTAAATTTTCTTTCATCTTTATACTTATTTATAATATAGATAAGTGTTTATATATTAACATAAAAGTATTCGATCTGTCTTATTATTTCAAGCTATTGAACCATTACGTTTTGCTTGACTAATAATAAATACTATTATATATTACTAACCATCTAAATTAAAGGAACTTCGATGATATATAAAGATTTTCTAGACAATGTGGGTAATACTCCTCTCATTAAAATTAACCATAATGGTTTAGACAATATTAAATTGTTTGCAAAACTGGAAGGCTATAACCCAACTGGTAGCGTTAAAGATCGTGCTGCATCTTATATTCTTAATAAAGTACTTTCAACTGGTGAGATTAATAAAGACACTGTAATCATCGAGTCGTCATCGGGGAATTTAGGCATCTCCTTAGCTTCATACTGTAAAAAATTA
This sequence comes from uncultured Candidatus Saccharibacteria bacterium, assembly GCA_964354935.1. Taxonomy (GTDB): domain Bacteria; phylum Patescibacteriota; class Minisyncoccia; order Phycocordibacterales; family UBA9973; genus UBA9973. The sequence goes on along the minus strand of CAYHBT010000001.1, from coordinate 31,989 downwards.
GACTTAAAATTCCACTGTATCATAGACAAAAACATCTCACCCATCAACGAAGCAATCTTGAAAAATCTGACAGAGCATGTCACAAAGATTTCTGAAGTTGATGGAAATGGAGGCTACTTGCTCAACCGCATCAAAAAAGTTAAGGAACTAATTTCGGCATACCCAAATTCATACTGGGTAAACCAGTACAGCAACCCATACAATGCTGCTGCATATTATGAAACATTAGGCACTGAAATTTGTAATGATCTATCCATTATAGATTATGTATTCGTAGGCGTAAGTTCAGGTGGAACTATTACAGGAGTGTCTCAAAAAATCAAGAAATTATTTCCTCAGACAAAAATAATTGCAGTCGATACTGAAGGTTCAATTATATTTGGCGGTGAACCAAAAAAACGTTATATCCCTGGAATGGGTTCAAGTATGGTTCCGTCAATACTGCAAAGTGCTCAGATTGATGAAGTCATAAAAGTACCAGAAAAATCAGCAATTGAAATGTGCCATCGACTTATAAAAGATCATGGCCTATTTGTCGGTGGTTCATCAGGATCTGTAATATCTGCAATTGAGACCTATTTCAAAAATAAAACATTTGCTGAACCACCTACTGTGTTAACCATCTTTGCCGACAACGGTAAACGATACTTGACCACAATATTTAATGCTAAGTGGTGTAAAGAAAATTTTGGAATAACAATATGATTTATTTAAATGAAAAAGATATAGACAAGCTTGGTATTGATTGGAAATCGTGCACAGATATAATCGTCGATGCGGTTAAATGTTTGGCCCAATCAGACATAGTTCAGCCTGTTAAGCCATATCTACGATTTAAGGATTTAAAAAACAGGATCATTGCAATGCCAGCATATATTGGTGGAAAATTCAACATAGCTGGAATAAAATGGATTGCAAGTTTCCCAAAAAATATCGAGAAAAAGATTCCGAGAGCTTCTAGTGTTATCATTCTAAACAACTCAAATACGGGTCAATTTCTCTCAATTATTAATGCCAATCGTCTGAGTATAATCCGTACAGTATCCGTAAGTTCTTTAGTCCTGAGATATTTTTTACAAGTTAGAAATTTAAATAGTTTCACCGTTGGAATCATTGGTTTTGGACCCATCGGTCAATATCACTATCATATGTGCAAAGAATTATATGGTGATAAAATTTCAAAAATTATTATTCATGATCTTCGAGAGATTGATCCAGAAAATTTTCAAAATAATCCCAAGGTGGTAATTGCAAGAAATTGGTTAGAGGCATACGAACAAAGTGACGTTGTAATCACATGCACTGTATCTAAAAAAACATATATTGATAAAAAGCCAAAGCCAGGTTCTTTACTCCTTAATGTGTCACTGCGAGATTATAAAACCAATATGTATGAGTTTGTGAAAAATTCAATAATAGTAGATAACTGGGAGGAAGTGTGCAGGGAGAAAACAGATATTGAAATTTTTCACATTGAGAAAACATTACAGAAAGAGAACACGAAATCTATTGTGGATATGGTGATAAATAACTGCATGAAATCTTATTCTAAAGAACAGCCAGTTATGTTTAATCCAATGGGTATGGCTATATTTGATATTGCAATTGGAAAACATTATCTAAATTTAGCAAAAAAAAACAGAATAGGCTTGGAATTAGAATAACTAAACGAATCTCGTATAAAAATCCTCTACACATTCCTCATAGCACATCTCTCCTGCGGGCAGAGTTCCGAATCCCGCCGAATTTTTAAAAAGAAATCCGCGAGAATACTATTATTAGAACGCTTCGCGTTCATAGTTCATGTGAGCCACAATAATTTGCTTTCCGTCAAAAGCAAATTTTCCAGCCCCGGACTCAGTTATTTTTCTTACTAGAAAAACATACTTCCGTCTGCACAAAGCACAGAAAAAGAGCACAGCAGTGTGCTCTTTTGTATGTTGGTGCTTTGTGCCGAGGACCAGAATCGAACTGGTGACCTATCCCTCTTCAGCCTGCTCCGACCGTAGCGTCGGAGGGGAACGCTACTACCAAAGCCGACGCAAGGTCGGCTCTCCGACAGAATCGTCGGAGCTGAGTACAGCGTCGGCTCTACTTATTCCGAATATGTGCCGAGGGGCAGAATCGCACTGCCGACCTATCCCTCTTCAGGGGAGAGCTCTACTACTGAGCTACCTCGGCCTAAGGTTTTATTTTTATAAAACCATCTTTGACTATACTAGCAATATAATCACGTCTTTTCAACTTTTTTAGTTTCATCTCAATATATTTATCTTGCAAAATTCTTAATCATCGAACTAAAACTTCCGTAAGTTTCCACAACTTGATCTACATACGGCTGGATAAGAACATATGCGCCGACGGCGGAACCTATAATGAGCACCCAATACAAAAGGCTCATAAATTGCGAAACCCGCTGAGAACGCCTCATTAGATGAAGCATTTTATTATTCTCTTCCGCAAGACTGACACTCTTTTTTAAAAGTTCTCTTTCTTCCGGCAACATAAGTAAATACTAGCAAAAATAGAAAGAAAAATCAAAATTGTGCCCTCGGCCAGAATCGAACTGACATCCAATTCTTAGGACGAATTTGTTCTATCCATTGAACTACGAGGGCATAGTACAATAGTATATTAGAGATAGATTAAAGTCCAAGCAACTCTACTATTTTAGGTTTATTGAAGCCGACGACGAGTTCGCCGCCGATGATAATGACCGGCACGCCAAGTTGTCCGCTTTTTTCCACTAATTCTTTTCTTTTAGCTTGATCGCTTGCCACATCGTGTTCGGTATAAGCAATGTTGTTTTCCTTAAAAAAATCTTTTGCCATATGGCAGAAATGGCAGGTTGGAGTCGAATAAATTATTACTTCTTTGTTTGTATTTGGCATAAAAATTAAAAAAACTAATTGTTAATTGCTTTTAGTATATCATAAAAAATAAAAATACTAATCTGGTAATTTTGAATGTATATAGATATTCCTTTCAAAAAAGAAAGTGGATATTTTCCCAACTAAATCGTAATATTTCTTGGGTTGACTAACATCTTTATTGTCAACCAACGATAAAACCTCTTTACACTCTTTTTCTAACTCCTCATTGTCTGCAAATACATCAGCTAAAAGCAAACTATTAATAACTTCACTCAAATTTTGTAAAAAAGATTCCCATTCTCTGGTTTCATAAAATTCTAAACGAAAACGTTCTTGTTCTATTGGGTTAAATTTTTCAAAAATCTCTGACAATCTTCTCTCTCTCTCTGCTCTTGCAACAATCTTGCCTTTCTAGCCATTATACCTTCTTTTGTATTATCAGCTCCTTGTGACTTTGGAAATTCATCTTGTTTTGACATATTTTAATTTTATCACATTCTCCTTTAACCCTGCAACTGTCCGACACCGAGTGTTGGACAGTTAGAAATAAAGTTATATAATAGTAATATGAGAAATATAAAAATAGCACCGGGAGAGTATTATCATATCTTTAATCGCGGAATGAGTAAACAATTAATCTTTCACGACAACATGGATAGAATAAGATTTTTGTTTTTAATTTTATACTTTCAATCCCCTACTGTTTTTCAACAGATTGGTCGTTCGATAAAATCATTTGTCCAACACTCAGTGTTTGACATTGATATAAAAACCAAAAAAGAAATCGTAAAAGGTAGATTCGTGGAACTCACCTCTTTTTGTTTAATGTCAAACCATTTTCACTTGATCGTTAAGGAAGTTGAAGAAAATGGTATCGCTAGATATATGCAAAGAGTTTTGAATAGTTATACAAAATATTACAATACAAAATACCACAAATCAGGACACCTATTTCAGGGACCATACAAAGCAGTACATGTAAAAGATAATAATCAGCTTCTATACCTGTCTGCGTATATCCACAGAAATCCAAGAGAATTAAAAGAGTGGCTGAATAAAGAAAATATTTACCCTTGGTCAAGCTATCAAGATTGTGTAAATAAAAATAGATTTGAAGAATTATTGATTACTGCTATAATCAACGGACAGTTTAAAAATAAAAACGAATATGATGAATTTGTGAAAACAAGCTCGGCAAAACTGTTAAAGGAAGAATTAGATTGGATAAATTGATTGTCCAACACCGAGTGTTGGACAATGTTGGACAATATGCGGAATTAGTTTAGTGGTAGAATGAGTCCTTCCCAAGGATTAGGCGGGGTTTCGATTACCCCATTCCGCACTTTTATAAACTATTTATTTTAATATCTTTTAGATGTTTTTCCGCTTCAATCATTCCCCTTTCCATCATCGCGACGGATTCGAGCGGATATTTTCCTATGGCGGTTTCTTCCGAAAGCATTAGAATATCTGCCCCATTTAATACAGCATAGGCGACATCTGTGACTTCGGCGCGAGTCGGATATGGATTGTGCATCATAGATTCCATTATTTGAGTGGCGACGATTACCGGCTTACCTGCCGCTTTGCATTTTTCAATAATATCCTTTTGAATAAAAGGAATCTGCTCAAGCGGAACTTCATTTCCTAAATCTCCGCGAGCGACCATAATGGCATCGGAATTTTCTATAATTTCATTTATGTTGCGAACCGCGATTTCGCGTTCAATTTTGGCAATAATCGGAATCACTTTGCCGAATTCCCGCATTTTATCCCGTAAATTAGAAATGTCGTCTTTGTGTCCGACAAACGACATCGCTACATAATCCACCCCTTGCTCAATGCCAAATTTTAAATCAGACAAATCTTTAGATGTAATCAGCTCCAGCGCTTCGATGTTGAATTTATGTCCAGCTATTTCTTGTATTCTTGGACCGGACAAATCCTGAACGATTGGAATAATTCTACCGGCTTTTTGCGCCTCTTCTCTGATATTTTTAATATAAAGAGTGTGCTCTTCATGAGTTCCCCAAGAAAAATTCAAACGAGCAATGTCCATATTACCTGCTATCATTTCTCCGATTATTTTTTTATCTTTGGTGGCTGGACCGATAGTAGCCATAATTTGCGCTTTTGAATTCATAATTATTTTGTTATTTCTATTAATCTTTGATATTTTACCATTCTTTCGGGTTTTAAAGGAGAGCCAGATTTAAAACCAAAACAACCAAAAGCATAGGCCAAGTCTGCAATAAAATCATCATCTGTTTCCCCGCTTCTGTGGCTCACAATGATTTCTATATCATTTTCTCTAGCAAGCTTCATCGTCTCAAGCGTTTCCGACAATGTACCGATTTGATTCGGTTTTATGATAATCGCATTTATACTTTTGTTTTCAATCGCCCTGCTTAATCTAAATTTATTGGAAACAGTCAGATCATCGCCGACGACATACAGGCTGGGATTTTTTTCTTTCAGCTTTTTAAAATTTTCGAAATCTTCTTCATCAAAAGGATCTTCTATCGAAAATAGATTAAATTCTGAAATTAAAGAATTATAAATATCCATCAGACCTTCCGAGGCGACATTTTTATTCGCAATTTTATAAACGCCATTTTCGTAAAAAGAAGAAGCGGCGACATCGAGAGCTAGGCGAACTTTATCTTGCAAATTATTTTTTTCTATCGCTTCGGTCAAATAAGTAAGTGGTTTACAAATATCACTTGTTTTGGGCGCGAACCCCCCTTCGTCTCCTAAAACCAAAGATTCTTCGCCCAAATCTTTTACAATAATTTCTTTTAAAGTATTTTGTATTTTAATACCAATATTAATTGCTTCTGCTGTATTTGATGTCTCAGGTACTATGTGATATTCCTGAAACGCTAGATCATTCTTCGCGTGTTTACCACCATTGATTAAATTCATAAAAAGATACGGCGTCTTTCTTGAACTTTTCATCTCTTCTAATGTCCGCAAATATTCATAAACCTCACGATTAGTCACCTTAGCTGCAACCTTAGCGCAAGCAATACTTACCCCAATCATTGAATTTCCGCCCAAATTATCTTTATTGGGAGTGCCGTCGAGCACGAGCATTATTTTATCTATTTCTTTTTGATTGAGAACATTTTTACCAATCAAAGCCGGAGCAATTGTGTCGTTTATTTTTTTAATTGCATCTTTTACCCCTCTACCGTCGCCATCACGCAATTCGTGTGCTTCGTGAATACCGGTGCTGGCGCCGGACGGCACCGAAAAACTGTCGGAGACACCGCCGACTGAGATCGTGACCTTAATGGTCGGATTCCCCCTTGAATCCTTTATTTCTTCCGCTAAAATCGCACTGATTGGATATTCTGCTTGTTCTTCCATTGCGCTTTTTATTTTACCACATTTTTGCTACCATTAAAACATATGCAAGATAAGCTAATTGTTGCCAGAAATTTCATAATCGAAAAGAAGTATAAATGGATTTTTAAGCCCATTTTCTTTAAATTTGATCCGGAATTGGTTCACGACTGGATGTCTGCCTTTCTAATTTTTTGGGGTAAATATGCGACAACGAGAGCTATTTCCCGCGCTTGCTTTAATTATTTTAATCCGGCTTTGGAGCAAAAGATTTTGGGAATTAAATTTAAAAACCCCGTTGGTCTTTCGGCTGGTTTTGACAAAAATGCTGAATTGACGGAAATTATGCCAGCAATTGGATTCGGTTTTATGGAAGCCGGATCAATCACAGGAGAACCTTGCAGAGGTAATCCAAGACCTCGTCTTTGGCGATTAAAAAAATCCAAATCGTTGGCTGTTTATTATGGTCTTGCAAACGACGGCTGTGAAAAAATCGCTGAAAGATTAAAAAATAAAAAATTCTCTATTCCGGTCGGGATAAGCATAGCCAAGACCAACTGCAAAGAAACAGCCGATCTTGAAAATGCAATAGGAGATTATTTTAAGGCTTATAAAATTTTGGCTGATATCGGTGATTATTTCACTATCAACATCAGCTGTCCAAACGCTTTCGGCGGTCAACCGTTTAATGATGGCGTAAAATTAAATGCTTTGCTTGAAAAAATTATGTCCGTCCCTAAAAATAAACCCATTTTTCTAAAAATGTCTCCGGACCTAGATAAAAAAGAAATTGGCGAAATAATCGAGACCGCAGAAAAATGGAAAATCGATGGATTTATTTGCACTAATTTAACAAAAAGCCGCGACAACAAAAACATTATAGATAAAAATGTATCAGAATTAGGCGGACTTTCGGGCAAAGTATTGGATAATCTTTCTGATGAATTAATAAGATATATTTACAAAAAAACAAACGGAAAGTTTGTAATCATCGGCGTCGGCGGAATATCTAGCGCAGAAGACGCGTATAGAAAAATAAAATCCGGTGCTTCACTCGTACAGCTCATCACTGGAATGATTTTCGAAGGTCCGCAACTAATCAGCGATATAAATTTAGGATTAGTGCAACTCCTCCAAAAAGACGGCTACAAAAATATCTCAGAAGCCGTAGGAAAAGGATAATAGCAACTTTCGCAAGAACGGTTCTTGCGAAAGTCGGTTAAATTTCAACAAAATAATTATCAACAAAATCCTCAAACTTTTTTGAATTCTCAAAATACTCAGGGAAAGCTTTAGGGTTGATTATATTTTTCTCAACTCTATCTTTGCCAAGATAATCTTGGTAACTAGAATATCTATAAGATTCAAGAAATTTTTTCATATCAACTGAAGATTTTTTAATCTGATTTTTCCATTCGGGAAATTCTATCTCAAGAGGATTGATGTGAATATATCCAAGCAACTGTCTCATGTAATTATCATCAGTTCCAATTAATTTTGATTTAAATAGTCCACCAAAAAGAGATCCTGTTCTCTGATATTTTATATTAAAAAACATTGAATATCCTACACCCAACTTTCTCATAAATTTAGTAATCCCACCATCAATTTCTTGCCTAATTAAAAGATGAAAATGATTTGTCATCAAGCACCATGCGCCAATGGAAACGAGCGGTTCACCTCTCTCTAATATTAAAACTTCACTAAATGTCTTATGTTCTTTATTTAAAATATCATCAAGTCGGAAAGAGTCATTTGAATTTGCAAGATAAAGAAGCATCATAAATCTTTCGTAATCTCTTTTTAGTTTAAAAATTACCCGCTTGTCTATGCCACGGTTGTACAAGTGGTAGTATTCACCAGTTAGAAATGGATCTTTACGAAACATTCTTTAATTATACTAAACATCCAGACTTTCGCAAGAACGGTTCTTGCGAAAACGGTTCTTGCGAAAAGTTCTTGCGAAAACGTGGGAAAAGGATAGATATTTATTTAAAATCTAAAAACAACGGCAAATGATCCGAAACTTCTTCTTTTAGAGTTTCAAAATTTTTAACTTCTACTTCCAGAGAAACTATTACATAATCAACTACTTCCGATCTTCCTTTGGATAAACTTCTGGTTGAGGTTATTCCATATTCCTGAACTAAATCCTTGTTTCCTTTTCTTAAAATAGCTATACTTTCGGTATCTGGTGTAACATTTAAGTCTGTACATAAAATCCTAGCTCCTTTTAATTTATCAAAAATTTCCCTTATCTTCTCAGATTGCAGAATGCGTTTCTCTGTATCCGCTTTCCCTTTTGCAATCCACATGCCATGAAAATTAAAAACGATATACGTTTTTTCTAAATAGCTAAATTCCACATATTGTAAATTTCTGCCCATAGAAAAATAACTATCATCATTTTCATCTTCTGTCGTATTCAATTCCGGAAAAATAACGATATTATCAACTTTATTAACAATAAAAGATTTTTTTATAAATATCGCCAACCCGCCGACATCATTTTCTATCGGAACAGCATAATACCCATTAAAATTGGGAAGAATATCTTTAAGTTCAGAAAAAAGATTCGGCCGGACATTACCTAAAAGCGGTCTTGTAATTAGCGCATTATGAAATACTTCTTGAAAACAAAAAATATCAATATCAGGTGAGTATTTTTTTACAAATTCTATCAGAGGTCCATATACAACACCTCCTTGAAGATTTAAATTGATTAGTTTCATTATTTCTTCGTAAGCAAAATCATCAAATCAGAAACATTGGCGCCGGTGGGGCCGGTCATAATGATGTCTTTAGAATTTTGGAAAACCGGATAAGCGTCGAAGTCGTCTAAATGCTTTTGCGTATCGAAACCTGAGTTTTTTATTTTATCCAAGGTATTTTGGTCTATTATTGCTCCCGCCGCGTCGCTATTATCCATACCATCAGAAGCTAGGGGTATTAATACAGAATCTTTATCTACTAGCCCCATCTGGATAGCCTGTAGCCCCATAAAGAGACTCCTGCCACCGCTACCGCCTTTCTTTTTAACCTCGAGCTTGGGTTCGCCGGCGGCTAAAACAACTGTGTCATTTTCTTTAGCGTCAAAAATTTTCACGAGAGCGCTTTTGACTTCATCATACATTTCAGTCGAAATGATGTTTGGCTTAAGACCAAGCTCATTGGATTTTTTAGCCATCGCCAAAAGAGCTGTTTTATTTGAAACTAAAACAAAATTTTTAACTTTTTCAAAATATTTATCTTCTTTGAGCGTCTCCAGTAAATCAAATTTGCTTAAATTATATTTGCTGATAATTTTAAGAGCATCTTCTGTCGTGCTTTTATCTTTATAAGTCGGACCGGACGCCACATCTTCAAAATGATCTCCAGGGATATCAGAAAAAATCAGACCAACAACTGTCGCAGGATAGGCAATTTTTGCCAAACCGCCACCTTTTAGTATTGAAAGATGTTTTCTTATTGTATTAATTTCTCCTATGGTTCCCCCCACTTTTAAAAATTGATCATAGAGTGCAACATTATTTTCGCATTCATTGTCTGAATAACACAGCAAGGCGGAACCACCTCCTGAAACCAAAACAATAATTAAATCTTCTGCCCCAGAATCTTTTACTATTTCATATATTTTCTCTCCAGCATCGACATTGGTCTGGCTGGGTCGAGGGTGAGTTCCAGCAAAAATTTCAATATATTTTGAATCGCCCTTGTGTAAACCAACTACAGCGCCAGCCGTAATCTTTGAACCCAAAATTTTTTCCAAGGCGTGAGCTCCATCAATAGAAGCTTTGCCAAAACCAACAACTTTTACTTTTTTAAATTTAGATAAATCAAAGTCCTCACCCATAATGTTTAAAACATCATTCTGGAGTTTGACTGAATTTGATATTACAGCTTCTGTATCAATTGATTCCAGACCCGCTTCGGCAATATTTAGAATCAATTTTCGATTTTCTGTCGTAGCTAATTCTTCAAAATTCTGTATCCAGCGTTTCATTATTGTACAAGATTTATTGGATTGTTATTAATAAAACCTTGAATATTTAAAATGGTCACTTTTAAAATTTCAGCGACAGCTTCACGGGTATAAAAAGCGATGTGTGGAGTAATGATCACATTTGGCATATCGATCAAGACGCGATCTTCAAGAAGCGTTTTATAATCTTGTATTCTGGTCAACCTTGAAGATGAAGCGAGAATCTCTATTTCTTCTTTTAATTCTTTTTCCCCTTCCAGCACATCGAGGCCGGCTCCGGCAATAATCCCCTCCTTGAGTCCGAAAATAAGCGCATCCGTATCGATCAGCTCGCCACGAGCAGTATTTATCAGAAAAACTCCTTTTTTCATAATAGAAACATTTTCCTTGTTTATTAAATGATGATTTTCTTTATTATAAGGAGCGTGTAGAGTTATTATGTCGGATTGAGAAATAACTTCTTGAAAACTTTTGTATTCAAAATTATTTTCTTTCGCAAAGATTAAATCCGGATGAAGATCATAGGCGACCACATTCATCGCAAAACCTTTCGCTATTTTTAATACATTTTTTCCTATTTTCCCTGTACCGATAATTCCTAAAGTCTTATTAGACAAATCAAATCCTTCCATTCCCAAAAAATAATTAAAATCAGATGATGCTCTAATATAGTTGTTTGCTTTAATTATATTTCTAGAAAGATTCAAAATTAATCCGAAAGTAAACTCGGCAACAGTGTGAGAGCCATAGGCGGGCACAGAAGAAATTTTTATCCCTTTATTCTTAGCATATTCGCAATCAATATGATTAAGCCCAGTCGAACGCGTGACTATGAATTTTAGATTAGGCAGAGAATCTAAAACTATTTTATTTATTGTTGAATCTACAAAAACACACACCATATCGGCATCTTTTGCCTTTTCAGTATTATCTTCATCAAGTTTTCCTTCAATAAATGAAATATCTGAACCGGAAAGAGAACTAAAAAACACGGATTGTTCTGATTTTTCTACACCATATAATGCAATTTTCATAATCGCATTATATCATATTATTTAAATAAATTAACAAAAAAAGAAAAAAATCCTCCGGAATCTTCTTTCTTCACTTCCGGCTTATTTTTATCTTCAATAATCATAATCACTTCTTCGCCCTCTTTGGCCACAGGAAATCTTTCTCGAATACTTTCTTCGCGACCGTCTTCGGTATTCAGAGAACTGATTTCTTTTTGTAGATTAGCTTTTTGTTTTTGTAGTTGTGCCACTTTATTTTCGGCTATTTTACGATTTTCGCTAGTTGCTCTCATCTTGCCCATAAAGCCAAACACTCCCCAAGCAAAAATGAAAAGTAAAAAAAACAAAAAAACTAAGACAGGTCTTGATTGCAGAATGTTTCTCCATCCTCTTTTTTGTTGAAAACTTTTCATATAATGATATACTAAGTATATGCTTTTCAATAAAAAACATCAAAAGAAGATACAGATGGCTTGGGCGGCAGTGAGCATTCTTATTATTATTAGTATGATTTTGCTCTATTCTCCGATTTTCAGCCTAAAATAACATTCAGTGAGAGCTTTAGACTCTCCCTAGAGCCTAAAGCTCTCACTACTAGTTCTCTCCGTTGCGCATCATTTTCAAGAATACATCTTGCGGAATATTCACTCTTCCACGCTCTTTCATTTTCTTTTTACCTTTCTTTTGTTTTTCGCGAAGTTTCATTTTACGAGTGATGTCGCCTCCGTACATATGAGCAGTAACATCTTTTTTCATACCAGAAAGTGTGCGTGAAGAAATAATACGCCCAAATGCCTTGCCTTGAATTTTGAGAGTAAACATCTGTCGAGGCAGCAAACTTTCCAATTTCAAAACAGAACTTTCCGCCTCAACTTCAGCTCTTTTTTTGGAAATAACTTTAGAAAACGCAGGGACGACTTCGTCTGCCACCAGTATATCGAGCCGAGTGACATCCGCTTCGCGCATTTCCGCCATTTCATATGATATCGATCCATAGCCGGAAGAAGTGCTTTTTAATTCATCGAAAAAATTACGCATTAATTCACGCAGAGGCATTCTGACTGATATAGATGAGCGATTATCCCCGAAATTTTCGGTTTCTCCGATTTCGGCTTCGTGATCAAATAAAATTTGCATAATATTGCCCAAATATTGAGAAGGTGTAATGATGCGAGCGTGCACCCAAGGTTCGAATACGACTTTTATATTTCCATCGTCCGGAAAAAAATAGGGAGAATAAATTTTTTCTTTTTTCCCTTGATTGTTTTCCACTTCATAGATAATAGAAGGAGTCGTAATCACCAAGTTTAAATTAAACTCTCGCTTAAGCCTTTCGGTGATAATTTCCAAGTGGAGCATTCCGAGAAATCCGCAACGAAATCCTCTACCCAAAGATCCCGAGGATTCTTCTTCAAAAGAGAAAGATGAATCAGAAAGTTTAAGCTTGCCCAAAGAAAGTTTAAGCAAAGCAAAATCATCGGCGTCTTCCGGAAAGACACTCGCCCAGACCACCGGCATAGGCTGCATATATCCAGAAAGCGCAGGCAAAGGATTGGATAATTTAGTAATTGTGTCTCCAACCGAAGCGATACCGGGTTTTTTTATGCCAGTGACAATATAACCGATTTCCCCCGAAGAAAGAGATTCACGGGCGGTTTCTTCTGGCGAGAAAGTTCCCACTTCAAGCGCGGTAAATTTTTCACCAGAAACTGCAAATAGCAGATTGTCGCCTTTTTTAACATTACCATCAAGAACTCGCACAAAAACTATCACGCCTCGGTGATTGGAATATTTGAAATCAAAAATCAAAGCGCGCAACACCCCCACCACCCCACCCTCCTCCCCTTCATGAGGGGAGGAGGGTGGCGCTGGAACGCGTTTTATTATTTCCTGTAAAAGATTCTCGACTCCTTCTCCTGTACGCCCCGACACTAAAAGTATCTCGCTTTCATCGCAACCTAAAAGTTTTACAACCTCTTCTTTTACTTCAGATATTCTAGCCAGTGGCGAATCTATTTTGGAAATCACCGGAATAATCTTCCTCTCTCCCTCAAGACTGTCTCCGCGAGCCATAGCGAGCGTGGTGAGTGTCTGCGCCTGCACTCCCTGTGTGGAATCAACCAGTAAAATAGAACCCTCTACAGCCTTTAGAGCGCGAGAAACTTCATAAGAGAAATCCACATGCCCTGGGGTATCGATGAGATTTAAAATGTATTTTTCGGCACCTACTGCGTATTCCATTCTTACGGGTTGCATTTTTATAGTAATCCCGCGTTCGCGTTCAAGCTCCATAGAATCTAGCACTTGATCACGCATTTTTCGCGCTTCGACTGTATGCGTGATTTCCAACATTCTATCAGCCAAGGTGCTTTTGCCGTGGTCTATGTGCGCGATGATTGAAAAATTTCTTATATTTTCTAATTTCATATTTTTTTCACCCCATAGGTCTTGCCTGTGGGGTTGATGTTATTCCAAAAATCCACCTGTCTGATGTTCCCAAAGATTGGCGTAAAAACCTTTCTTTTCTAAAAGTTCTTTATGCGTACCCTCTTCAACAATTTTACCTTGTTCTAAAACAATAATTCTGTCCATTTTTTGGACAGTCGAAAGTCGGTGCGCAATCACAATAGTTGTTTTTCCTTCCATTAGTTTATTGAAGGCGTCCTGAATGTACGATTCGCTGATGCTATCTAGCGAACTCGTCGCCTCATCCAGCATTAGTATCGGCGAATCTTTCAGCATCGCGCGAGCTATCGCCACTCGCTGTCTTTCTCCGCCGGAGAGTTTCACTCCGCGCTCACCCACCATTGTTTCATAGCCTTTTTGCATTTGGGAAATAAACTCATCAGCGTGCGCCTTTTTTGCGGCTTCAACTATTTCTTTTTGTGTAGCTTGTGGCTTACTGTAAGCAATATTTTCTCCGATTGTGCGATGAAATAAAATAGATTCTTGCGGAACGTAAGAAATAACCGAACGCAAATCATTTTGCGTTAAATTTTTTATGTCTTGCCCATCAATAATGATACTTCCTTCCACTGTATCGGCAAAACGAAGAAGCAGTTTAGTGATAGTCGATTTACCGGCGCCTGAATGCCCAACCAAACCAATGCGCTCCCCAGGGGTAATATCTAAATTGAAATTTTTCAATACGGCATTTCCACCCTTATAGGCAAAAGAGACATTTTGAAAAACAATGTGTCCTTTATTTATTTTTAAAACTTCCGGCTTTTTTGGATCAATGATGTCGATAGGTAAATCAAAAATATCAACCACCTCTTTCATGTCGGTCAGCGCCTTCATTGCTTTAGTGAGCGAGCGCGCCAAATTCCATAAAATATCAAATAGAGTGAGCATATATGTTTGGAGAAGCACCAACATACCCAATGACATATCTCCTTCATACCAAAGACGAATACTGGCAAAAAGGACAGTGACTTGCAACACAGCCATCATCAAAGACTGAGCCATATTTTGAAAATTACTAAAATTCCAAGCGTTACGTTGTTTTATTTCCTGATCTTTGGTCACCAACCTGAAACTCTGCTCCTCTTTTTTATTACTGCTGAATATCTTTATGTTCAAAATGTTTAAAATAGCGTCAGAAAAACGACCTGTGACCATCGAATCCGCCGCCGCTTCAGCAATATCGTATTTGATTTTTTTCCTGACAAACAAAAGAGTGACACCGATATAGAACAAAGACCAGCCTAAAAATATATAAGCGAGCAATTGAGTCTTAAAAAATAAAATAATAAAGACTCCGATAAGAGTGATGAGAGAGAACCAAATCTGAAAAAAGATTATATCGGATAACACTTCAAAAGATCTTGCAAAGCGTTTTGCTTTAGCAATAATGCTTCCGGAGAAATTATTGGAAAAAAAATGATAAGAATGCTTCATTAAATTTTCAAAGGTCAAATCATATAGACGCTTGATCACTTTGCTTTGAAAATAAGAAGCGGAATAATCTCCTACACGATATGCTATGTTGTAGAAAAATATAACTACACAGGTAATTGCGGCAAAATATAATGCTTGGTGTAAAACAATTTCCCTATTTTCGCTAGAGGAAAAAAGGTCGATAATTTGTTTGAAAATAAGGGGTTTAAGGAGAGCGTCGAGTGCCACCCCAACCCCATAAGCAAAAAGCACAAGCACCAAAGAAACTCGGTGTTTTTTTGCTTGAGGCCAAAGATAATGAAAAATTCTTAAAAAATTAACTTTCATATATCAAACCATCTTAGCATTTAAAATTACTATTTTAAAGCCCCTCCTGAGAGGAGGCGATGATTTTAGTATTCCAAAATTTAGTTTTGAGAGTTTTAATTATATCTTTGAGTTCCTCATTATTTAAAAGATAAAGCACAAAAACAGCCGCTATTATTCCAAAAATTCCGGAAATAAACCCCTGCAGAAACACCCCCAAAAATGTGGTGGTGCCAAAGATGGGAGAAATAATATTTAAGGATAGATAAGCCACTAACCCCAGAAAGAACGAGGCGCCCAAACTTTGGAAAAATGTCTTGGTGATAAAAGATTCCCCTCCCATAAAATCTCGCCTGACAAAAAACCAATGCAGGATAGCATTAAAAATAGTACCGACAGAATAAGCGAGCGGTAGCATAAGGACTGCGGTACCCGGAATATCCGACACCTTAAGCAGAGATTCGATGAAATATCTAAACAAAAGTAGATTTTCAAATAGATATGTAAAGACAAAAGATAAAATTATGATTAAAATAGAACAAAATAAATTTACTGTAAGTGGACGCTTGGTATCTCCCCTTGCATAATAAGCTCTAGACAGTAGAGCAATCATTCCCTGCGCAATGACAGAAATAGAAAAAATTGCGAGCGACGCCGCCACTAGACGAGTGTTATCCCAAGAAAAACTTCCAGAACCGAGAATCACACGCACAATCTGTGCGCGAAGCACTATAAAAAGAAAAGTTACTGGCAAAGACCAGAAAATTATTGCCCGCGCGGCAGATTTAAGATGTTTTCTGAATTCTTCCAGTTTTCCCAAAGAAATTGATTTGGCTAAAGTTGGGAAAGCCGCAACCGCATAAGAGATGCCGATGATATTAAGTGGCACAGATTGAAGGTTGAAAGAAAGATTAAAAATTGAGATAGAACCTTCTTCCAAATATGATGCGAGAGCGATAATAGAAATCAGGGCTATGTTGTTGAACGCGAGACCCAATGTCCTTGGAAGAGATATGAGAGCCAAAGCTTTGATATCGGAAAAATTAATCGAAAAAGAAAATCGGAGCGTAAAGCCACAACTTTTAGATGCAAATGCTTGTATACCAAAATGCATCAAGGCTCCGAAAGCAACTCCAGTTGCTAATCCATAAATTCCAAACAAAGGATACAAAAAAATAACACCAATAATAATTCCAATATTATAAAAAATTGGACTCAAAGAGTAAATAAAAAATTTAGAAAAAAGTTGTGTGATACTTCCAAACAAATTAGAAAGTCCTAGCAATATCGGAGAAAGGAGCATTATGCGTGAAAGCTCAATAACCTTTGCTTGCATATCTGGCGTAAATCCTGGTGCGATAAAAGATGTCAAATACGGTATAGCAAAAAAAGCCACAAGAGAGACAAATATTATCATTATCAAAAAAACAGTAAAAACATCGTTGAGATACTTGCGTGCTTGGTCCGTCACTACACCCGCATTCATCTTCGCTGTGATAAATGGAATAAGCACTGTGATAGAAGCTAGCGACGCTATGCAGATAAAAATAAGATCCGGTATGCGAAAAGCCGCATAATAAGCGTCGAGCAAGGGTGAGGGACCTATAAAATGGGCAATGGAGCGATCACGGAATAAAGCCAGCACTTGTGAAAGAAAAGCAAAAGAACCCAAAAGCAACGCGGCTTGATTTATGTTTGCGTACTCTTTGCCAAAGATCCGGAGAATCCTATCCATTTTTATTATTTTTTCTTAATAGGACCGTCGGGGGTCTTTGAAGTATCAGGAGGAGTAATATTCGAAGGAGCTGTCACCGAAGAAGAGTTGGAGTTTTTAAAAGAATTAACATATTTTTTCAAATCTTCATTTGTGGGAGCCAAATATAGAGCTGTCTCCGCATACTCAAGCGCATTTTTTGTATCTCCTTCGCTTTTAGCTATTTCTGCGAGAACAATCCACGCATCTATATAATCTGGTTTTAAAACCAGAGCAGCATTAGTATACTCTTTCGCTGAATCAATTTTTTTATCCGCAATAGATGAGATGGCCATAGAAAGCTTAAGTCCGGGGTTGTTTGGATTTAAAGTAGAAGCTGCTTGATAAGCTTCGACTGCTCGAGCGTAAGCATCTTTCACTCCGTATGAAGCTAGATTTTGATACAGAGAACCGAGAGCTCTAAAATTTAAATAATTTTTAGGATTATAGACAATTGCCTGCTGATCACCCAAAACAGCTTGATCTAAACTTGTCTGTAAATCTGTCTTTTCCGCTTCCGACAAAGAATCTCCTTTAGAAACTAAAGAATTTAATTTCAAAAGATAAACATCTGAATACGCTCGCAAATATAAATCATTAGTATATAGAGAAAGAGCTTTACTAATTGAGGTAATAGCTTCCGGAACAGTTTCTGCTGCAAGCGCTTTTCTAAAATACGAAACAGAAACAAAACGTTCCACATATTTAAAAGAGACAGCCACTGAAAGAATCACCAAAACAACCAGAAACATCATCGAAAAGAAACTTTTCCTATGGTCACTTAAAAACGCTATGGAAATTTCTCCCTCTTTGTTGTTTGTGGCAGATAAACCAGCAAACACTCCGGCGAAAGCTAAAGCGAGTAAAAATATTACCGAACCGGTCGAATAAAAGAAAGAAGAAATAAATAAATATAGAGACAGAAGGAAAAAAGCCATCGTCTCCCAATTTATTCCATGTTTGATGCTCGAAAAAATAGACTTGACACCACTTATCATAAAAAAGACAAAAAATACGAGCCAAGCAAGGATACTGGCATAACCAGTAGTAGCGACCAAGGTTGGCAGCAATCCAGAACCCGTATCAAAAGAAACATTCCAGAAAGCGGTGCTATTTACCGCCTTCGGCTTGTACATAGTCCAAGCTTCTCCAAATTTATTTGGACCTATACCGAAAATAAGATTGTCTTTAAGAACTGATTTGGCAACTTCAACCGTAGCTTGAAAACTGGGACCGACTTCATTGTTTTGTATTCCGAGACGATTTGGCAATATTGATCCTATGGACTGTCCGGACATAAAAAATAACAGGGAAATCATCACTATCGCAAAAGAAAAGACTGGAAAATAATTTTTTTCTTCACCTTCACCGGATATATGAATATGTTTCTCTCCATTTTCTTCCACTTTTGATTCTTGCGCAAACTTACGACTAGAAGAAATTGAAATTTTATAGACGAAGATTATCAAAGCCGAAAGTCCGAGCAAACCCCACACAAATGCAAAATTAACAGCAGCAATCAATATCATTGAAAGCACAATCAGAGATTGAAGTATTAATTTTTCCATTCTTGTAGTTGAAAAAAATTCAACAACAAGAAGCGACATTATTGCGGAAAATCCGGCAAAAATACCCAGCTCGTTCCAAGAACCGATTAAATTATCGGTTTTTGAAGCCAACACTCCCAGCGATAGAATTTGAGGTGCCAACAAACGAATAGCTTGAAAAATTAAAACAATCGCGGCAGAAAGTATCGCTCCAAATAAAACCAGCCTAGCGCTCTTGGGGTGACGGAAAGAAATAGAACACATAAGCATCAAAAGAAAACCAGCAAACATAAACCAAAAAGTGCCGACATCAAGCATTGTGCCAAAGAAAGACACTTGCGAAGCTTTCACTAAAAGAGCCGAAAGGAAAAATACTAAAACTATCCCCCCACCCGCCGCAAGAAACATTGATTTTGGAAGAATGATTTTTCCGTCAAAAAATCTGGCAAAACCCCAAAAAATAACAGAAAAAGCAAGCCCAATCACCAGAAGCGCTCCCTTAGAAATCCCCACCGGAATATTGGTAAAAGGTAAAAAGAAAAAAGGTAATAATATTATTACTAAAAAGAGTGACAAAAACGAAAGCCTGTCAAATGTGTTTGATCGCATAAGCAGATTATACTATGGTTTAATAAAAAAATGCAAACTCAAAAGAACTACAGCACAATGTTGATAAGTCGGTTTTTTACATATATTACCTTTTTGATATTTTTACCTGTGATATGCTTTGAAATAGACTCGTTTGCAAGAGCTTTTTCTTTGATTTTTTCTTCCGAGTCTTCCGCTTGAATTATAATTTCTGCGCGAAGTTTGCCGTTTATTTGTATTACAATTTTTATTTCATCGTCTTTTATTTTAGAAACATCATATGCCGGCCAAGATTCCAAACTTATAGACTTTTTATTACCCAGTATTGACCACAACTCTTCCGAGATATGTGGCGCAAATGGTGAGAGAAGCTTTAAAAATATTTTATAATCTTCAATAGAAATATTTTCTGTCTTTTCCATTTCGTTCGCCAATATCATCATGCTGGAAATTGCCGTGTTGAAATTCATACCTTCAATATCTTCTGAAACTTTTTTGATGGTTTTGTTTAAGAGACGAGCCAAAGAAGAAGAATTCTGCTGGCGGAAGGTTCCGCCCGAAGGGTGGAGGAAAGCCGAAGAATTTTTCTTCTTTGGCGAGGATATAGAAAATCCAATTCTCCAAACTTTTTCCAAAAACCTCCTCGGTCCAATCATAGATTCCGACGACCATGCCACTGATTGATCAAACGGGCCCATAAACATTTCATACAATCGAAGAGTGTCTGCGCCGTAGGTTTTCACAATATCGTCCGGATTGATCACATTCCCGAGAGATTTCGACATTTTTACCCCCCCTTCGCCTAAAATCATTCCTTGCGAAGTACGCTTCATATATGGTTCGCTGGTAGGCACGACTTTCAAATCATATAAAAATTTATGCCAGAAACGAGAATACAATAAATGCAAAGTCGTATGCTCCATTCCGCCGTTGTACCAATCGACTGGCGTGAAATATTCCAAATTTTTCTTGCTTGCAAACTCTTTATTGTTTTTAGCATCAACATATCTCAAAAAATACCAAGAACTTCCCGCCCAGTTTGGCATCGTGTCTGTTTCCCTCTTCGCAGGCCCTTTACACTTTGGACATTTCGTATTTACCCACTTTGTAATATTGGCGAGCGGCGATTCTCCGCTATCCGTCGGCTGATAATTTTTTACTTTCGGCAATTCCACCGGCAAATCTTTCTCCGGAACAGGGACTACGCCACACTTAGCGCAATGCACCACCGGTATAGGCTCGCCCCAATACCTCTGCCTCGAAAAAACCCAGTCGCGGAGTTTGTAGTTTACTTTTCTTTCTCCCCAGCCATTTTTGACAATAAAATTAATAACATCTTCCCGCACTTCACCCCATTCCCTGCCTTTAAATTCTAATGGTTCTAGTAAAATTCCATTTTTTGCGATGGCTTTTTCTGTTCCCTGCACTAAATTCCAATCGCGTCTCTGGCCTTCGGCTGTAATAAAATTTTCTATTTCTTCGGGTTTAAGCCAGACTATGTCATGATTGCCTTTTTCTTCTTCCGAAATTACTTTCTGTTCTCCATTTTTTAATTCAAAATAAAAATTAGTAAAATGCGCAAAACGATTTTGCTTTTTCGGTACATGATAAAATTTACTATAAGAACGTCCTAAGACCTTAACTGATTTGAAATTAAAGTAACCTGTTTCCTCCTCTATTTCTCTTCGCGCCGCTTCTTCGGGTGTCTGACCATCTTCTACTCCGCCAGTAATAAAAGTTCCCCAATTAACCTTTTTCCATCTAAGGCCTATATATTTGTCTTCGGACCAATGTTTGACGATAGCCGAAATAAC
This sequence comes from uncultured Candidatus Saccharibacteria bacterium, assembly GCA_964354935.1. Classification (GTDB taxonomy): domain Bacteria; phylum Patescibacteriota; class Minisyncoccia; order Phycocordibacterales; family UBA9973; genus UBA9973. Next base: position 10,865 of record CAYHBT010000001.1, on the reverse strand, counting down.
TTCTCGTTCAACAAAAGGCTTATCATTTTGAACTCCACTAATACTACTAGTATCAACAAAAAGCGGTTCAACAACTTCATGTAAAGGAATATTGAATTTTTTGGCAAAAGCGAAATCGCGTGTATCGTGAGCGCTGGCATTTACAATTCCTGTGCCATAATCCGCGACCACATAAGAAGCTATCCATATGGGTAAATCCCGACCGCTACCCGCAAAATTTTCTATATATCGTCCGATGAAAATACCCTCCATTTCTTTTTCAGCATCAAAATCTTTGCGCGCTCTTTTTTTGTTTAACTTTTCGATAAATTCTAGCACTGGTTTTTCGTATTTTGTACCCGCGACCAATGTCGGAACAAGCTTGTGTTCCGGCGCAATGACAGTAAAAGTTTCCGCGCGAAATGTCTGCGGTACAGAATTATACATTTCAACAGCTATTCCTAAATCTTTCACTTTGCATTTAAAATTTACGCCCTCGCTCCTCCCTATCCAATTCCTCTGCTGAATTTTTATTTTTTCCAAGTAGTCCACATCGTCTAAATCTTTGTACAATCTGTCCGCGTATTTTGTAATTGCAAGCATCCATTGCTCTTTTTCTCTTTTTTCTACGACAGTCCCGCAACGCTCACAGGCGCCGTCGACGACCTCTTCATTGGCAAGCCCAATTTTATCTTTCGGACACCAATTGATCATCATCTTCGCTTTGTACGCCAAACCTTTTTTAAGAAGTTGTAAAAATATCCACTGCGTCCATTTGTAATACTTCGGATCGGTGGTATTTATTTCCCGCGACCAGTCGAAAGAAAAACCGAGCGCTTTCAATTGTTTGCGAAAAGTATCTGTGTTATCTTTGGTAACTTTAATCGGGTGAATGCCTGTCTTTATCGCATAGTTTTCCGTCGGCAGACCAAACGCGTCCCAGCCAATCGGGTAAAGCACATTGTAGCCTTCCATTCGGCGCTTGCGAGAAATTATATCCATCGCTGTATTACTGCGAATATGTCCCACATGCATTCCGGCTCCGGACGGATACGGGAATTCAATTAAGCTGTAATATTTAGGCTTTTTTGATTTATTGTCGGCGCAGAAAACCCCCTGTTTTTCCCATTCTTTCTGCCATTTAGTTTCAATTTTCTTGTGATTGTATTCTTTCATATATCTGCATATCATAAACAAAAAACCGCTCTTTTGCAAAGCGGTTTTTTGAAAACAAGTATGTATTAGAATGTTGGCACTGGCTTAGGATAGTTATAGTTGTTTGGATTTATAGTTTGTTCAAAACAAAATCGCCCCGCTGGGTGGAACCAAGATAAACCTCCGTAAGGATAATAATTTACATCTACCTTATCTTCAAATGCTTTATTAAATTCCGCACAAAGATTATATGTTGTCTTGCTCGTTTTTTCATACTCGTATGGTTTCTGAGTTTGAGAATCAAACTGTGGTATGTAATAATTGCCGTTTGCCACTTCCTCTAAAGTTTGCGGTAGGTTTTCTTTAACAATGTAGTAATTTTTAATCTGACTATCTATGCTCTGCAAATCGCTTACTTTTTGTTCGTCATATTTTATGAGTCGTTGAGTTCTAGGCGAACCGAGAACAGAAAATCCCCAAACGATAGATCCTATGACGATTACTCCTGCAAAAACTCGCCAAAACATTCTGGATTTTGGTGTTAGCTTATTCCTTAAATCAGAAATGTAATAAACAAAAATACTCCCGACGACAACCAAAAGAACAAAAACTTTCAAAAGGAAACCTGTAGTTAATTCTTGACCGTCAATAAAATAATAAAGTACGGTAATCAAATCTATAGCAATGGTCAGACCGGCAAAAAATAATGTTATGTAAGTGAGCCATCGATGAATAGTGGAATTTTGTTTCTCCGGATCCGCCCTGTATTCTCTCTCTAAGAGCCACATCAAAAGCAAAAAAATCGGACAAAAAATAATAAGAGTTGCTACAGGCCAGCTGATAGACGAACTGCCAAAATAATTATATCCATTGGCAATTTTAGGATAAGCAGTATTGATAGCCGTAAAAAGCAAATTTAAAAGACTGATTACAGATATATACAACGCAACAACCGCTCCAAAATTTATAAAAAAATCTTTCGCCCCACTTTTTTTTGTTTCCATTCGATAATTATACACTCCAAACCGCAGTGTTGGCAAGCGGAATAATGCGATTGTTGGATTTTTCCAAAACACAAAGCTCTCCTGCCTCAATTTGCCCGCCAAAATCTTTCATCGTTTCTTTGAGGGCATAGCCCAAAGAAAGCGAAGAAGAATCTATGGCATAAGAAGTCAAAATTACAAACAATGGTTTGTCACTCAAAACTTTTCGCACAGAAGACAATAGTTTCGGCAACATTTCTTCAATTTTCCAAACTTCCCCTTTTGGTCCCCGACCAAATTTCGGCGGATCCATAATAATAGCATCATATTTATTTCCTCTCTTCGCTTCGCGTTCTAGAAATTTTATTGCATCGTCTTCTATGATTCGCATTGGCATATTTTCCAAACCTGACAACTTTTGATTTTCTTTTGCCCAAGCGAGAGATTGCTTTGAGGCGTCTAAATGCGTCACTTCCGCGCCGGCGCGCAAAGCGAAAAGGCTGGCAACTCCGGTGTAGCCGAATAAATTGAGAAACTTGATTTTCTTTTGCTTGCCTAAGTCGGACTTAGGCGTAATTGCAGATATCTTTTGTTCAATAAAATCCCAATGGCTAGCTTGCTCCGGGAAAAACCCCAAATGCCTAAAAGGCGTCGGACTTGCAAAAAATTTTATGCCTTTATATTCCATCTCCCATTTTTTGAGCAAGGACTCCCCTTGCTCACTTTTGTTCATTTTCCACCCAGCCTTCGCGCCCACTTTTGAACTCCAAAATTTACCGTCGGCTTTCGCCCAAGCTTCTTTCACTTCCTTCGTCAGTGTCTTTAGCCAGACAGCATTTTCATAAGGCCTCACGAAAGTATACTTGCCGAATCTCTCCAGCTTCTCTCCTTCGCCCGTATCAAGAAGTTCATAATCAGTCCAATCTTTTGAACAAAAAATTTTAATTTCTTTTTTCATTTTATTTTTTAATCTAAAAGAAGATTTTTTTTAATCCATTCAGTCTTTCTTTTAATGATTTTCACTGTTTCGTTCATATTAGAATTATATCATATTTTTATCTTAAACCGCTATTGTTGGTAATTTCCGCATATGCTAGATTTACCAACAATACAAAAATTAAACTAACTGAAAGTATTTTTTTATTTTTTCATCTCTTAAAATATTTTCCACAGTTAAAACTTCCACATACTTCCCCACTCCGAAGAAGTCCGCAATGAAAATTATTTCATCCTCGCAAGAATACGGATAGATCCAAGCGGATTTTTGGAATTGAAAAAAATCTAGCTCTTTTAAATGGAGCCGCAAAGCTTCCCTACCTTTGGTGAATCTCATTGGAATATCAAACATCACAAGTCTCCACTTCCCGTCCCATTTTTTGGGCTTTTTGATCTCCATAAGTTCAATATCAAAAGCCCTTAGTCTTTGTTCCCCTTTTTTGGTAATTTTCACTACTGTTTTTCCATTTTTGTCAGTTATATATTCTATAAGCTTTTCTCGACGAAGGTGATTTATTGAATTTTTTATTTGCTTTTTACTAAAATGTTTTGAACTTTCAAACTGTTTGAAAACCTGTACGGCATTACCCATAGCAGCTGCTACGAAAATCAAAACAGGCACTGAAGCTACAGCAAACACGCATAAAGCAATTTGAGTTGCCTTTGCCCCTTTGGTTCCGGAATCCAAAAATTCTCTGAATTTTTGTAAAGATTTATTTTCCATATTGTCGGTAATTCTAGCATATGCTGAATTTACCAACAAGCTAGTATTTTATAGTCAATCTATATTAAAAACTCTATCACATCGCCATCCTTTACAATGTATTCTTTGCCTTCGGTGCGGACCCAGCCTTTTTCGCGGGCTTTGGCGAAACTGCCAGCTTGAATTAGTTGCTCGTATGAAACGACTTCTGCGCGAATAAATTTCTGCTGAAAATCTGTATGAATAGATTTGCCCGCAAACGGCGCATTCGCTCCGCGGAGAGTCGTCCATGCTCGCGACTCATCTTCTCCTGTCGTAAAAAAAGTGATCAAATTTAGCAAATCATAACCGGCTTTTATTAGATTATCCAAACCTGTACCAAAAATAGGATCAACTTCAATATACGGACCCGGAAGTTTAGAAATAAAATCTTTCTTTACATTTTCCGCCGCTTCGGAAGTGTTGAGCACATACAGCGTCGGTTTTTTAATTCCCGCCGTTTCTAGTTCAAAATTTATAACTTCAATATCAAACATTGGGTCAATTTTATCGTGCACATGAATCATCGCCTTGTCTTCAAAAATCCGCACCACTTCAATCACAGCGTCAACTTCGCGAATGTGCGAAAGAAATTTATTTCCCAATCCCGCGCCTTCGGATGCTCCTTTGACCAGCCCCGCTATATCCACAAACTCAACAACTGCGGGTATTGTTTTTTTAGATTTAGAAATTTCTGAAAGTTTGGTCAGTCTCTCGTCCGGCACAGGCACAATGCCGACCGAAGGATCGATGGTGCAGAAAGGATAATTTTCCGCCGGCACATTTTTCTTTGTGAGCGCGTTAAAAAGGGTGGACTTACCTACATTCGGCAACCCGACAATTCCAATTTTTAGCGATGCCATAAGGGAAATATAGCAGAAATTGCCACTAAAGCCAATCCAGCATTAGTACGCGGTCGCTTATTATTGCTACCTATCTCAGCAAATTCCCGCTTTCATATCGCTTTATAGAAATTTTAAACGCAAAATATGTAATACAAACCCAAAATATAGTCACCAAGAGCGCAAAAAGTATAAATTTTAATGAATTTAATTTCACTACATCAATCGGCACCGCGCTGGTAATGAGTGTCGGCAGAATGGTCATACAAAATATTTTTAGTTTATTTGGAAAAACAGCCCCCGGATACAAGCTGGGTCTTAAAAATATATCGAACATTTGATAAGATACCACTTCTGAATCGTGAACAAAAAAAGCCACCAGAGAACAAAGTAGTCTGATACAAATAAAGACGACACAGCCCAATATTATCGAAAACATAAACAATAGCCAAGAATATAAATTGAAATGAAGATATATTCCGTAAAATAAAGATACAAGAACCCCGATCAATAAATCTCCGTAAGCGGTGACAAAAAAAGATGAGCCGGATAATTTCAAGAAACTATTCACCGGTGCAAGCAAGACGCTGTCGAAAGAGCCTCGAACGACCATTTGTGGTAAGTCGACAATGCCGTGAAAAAATCCGTAAGTGATTCCAAAGCAAGTGACAGAGACTCCAAGCATTCCAAACACATCAAAGGCGGTCCAACCATTAATCGGTCCGGTGGCTTTCATAAAAAATATCCAAATTATAAAAAAAGCCACATCGTTGAGCGCCATACTAAACACTCCGACCCAAAAAGATTTGGAAAGCGCGTAAGCATTCTTGATGTTGTATTTTGTCTGAGCGATAAAATATCGAATATCGTTTTTCATAAAAATTTAACCGTTAACCGCCAACTTCCTGAAAGCTTTTTTGGAAACAAGCCAAACTAAAATAAAAAAAATAATAATCCAGAAAATTACATTTAAAATAAGAAGCGGAAATCTTTCCAGAAAATTCGGATACATAGCGAAAGAAATCGCCATCGACCCGCCAAACGGCGAAAATTCAGCAAACAACTGCAAAAATTTAGGGAAAAAAGCAACCGGCACCCACGACCCCCCGAAAATCATAATCAATTTGCTAGTCAAGAAATACACTGGTTCACTATTCTCCAGCCAAAAACCGGAGAGTCCAGCTAACACATAAATCAGGCAAGTGAGAATTTGACTAAAAATAAATACAACGAAAGTTCCTAGAATCCAAAGAGGAAGCGGAGCATTTACGACAGGCAAGCCGATAATAAAATAGCTGATTAAAACAGATAAAAAAGTCGCGGAAAAAAAAGGAATCAAGCCTTGCCCGACAGCCATAAAAACTTTCTGCCAAATATATCCGATTGGCCTTAATAAATAGACTTCAATATTTCCCGAACGAATATCTTCTCTAAAATTTTTTTCTATATTGCGAATTCCCAGCCAAAAAACTATGAAATAAACACTCATACTCCAAATAGCATTCGAAAACGGTAGTTTCTCTTGCAGGCTGGGCGAAAGCTCGTATACATATTTGTATAAGTATATGCTAAACAGCAGAAAAATTAGATGATTGAACATCTGAAAAAAAACTTTTTTCTTTTGCTCTACCGTGTTTTTGGCTACGATATAGACATAATACAATCCTTTATACATAAATTATTGTTTGTAGATTTTAACCAGCACATCTTCGAGCGACGGACCCCGCACCTCAACTTTTTTTTCTTGGTCGATAAGTTTGTGCAGTTCATTGGTCGGCTCGTCCACCACGATTTTCCCGTGATTGACTATGATTGTGCGATCGCAAATGGCCTCGATGTCGCCGACATCGTGCGAGGTGAGAAAAATAGTCATATTGTGTTCGTCGCGCAGATAGAGCAGCATCTCGCGCAAAGTTTGTTTGGCGATAATATCAAGACCAATCGAAGGCTCGTCGAGAAAAAGAATTTTCGGATTATGAATGAGCGCGCAGGCTATTTCGACTCGCATTCTCTGCCCAAGAGAAAGCGTACGAATCGGCTGATTGCGAAAAGATTCCATATCAAGTTTCTTTTCCAGATATTCAATTCTTTCTTTTATTTCTTTTTTAGGCATACCGTACATCACGCCGAAAAGATTCAATGTATCTTTGGGCGGCAAATTTGGCAAGAGATTACTGCGTTGCCCAAATACCGCTCCGATCTGGCGGACGACTTCTTTTCTATTTTTCTGCGGGGAAAGACCCAAGACGGAGACTTCTCCCTCCGTGGGATAAAGAATTCCGGTCAGCATTTTAATCGTGGTCGACTTCCCTGCTCCATTTGGACCAATCAAGGCGACTGTCTCGCCTTGAGCAATAGTAAAGCTTATATTATCGACAGCGATAAAATCTTTGCCTTTGTGTTTAAAAACTTTTGTAAGATTTTTGACTTCAATCATTTTTTTTCAATTTCTTCAGTTCAGAAATATGTAAGGCATTGTATCATAAAAAAATTTTCCCGCTATTCGTCTAAAATTTTAAAATCATCTCCGAGTTTTGGAATAATTTTTCTTTGGCGAATAAAATAGACGGCGCCAGCCGAAGCTCCAATAAAAGCAATAGAGGCGAGCATTGGCACATATCCGCCTCCACCATCAGCACCCATTTCTTCATTTGAACTGCTCACGATCACCGAAGCCGACAAATCTTCACCTACTACTTGCGTTTCATTTTTAACATTGTTTTTTATTTCTTTTACGACATCTTCTTGTGCTGAAATTTCTTTTTCTTTTTCTGGTTCCGGTTCGATTATTTTAGGTGGTAAAATAGGATTCAGAACAGGTAAAAGAGAAGCGCCATAATCGAAAACAATCTGCCCTTCTGCAGTTTTTAATTTCAAATTCGCCGCATCTTCAAAAATTAAATTAGTGATTTTAGGAGATAAAATTATCTTCTTTTTGGCTAAGATGATGGTATTTTTCGGCAAAGTGAATTTTTTATCAAAATAAACATCAGAAGCTGATAAAATCCATTTAGAAATATCAATCTCGTAAGAAGTATTATTGGAAAGCTCAACAAAGAAATCATTGGCGTCGCCCACTTTAGAAATGGAGATATCCATTGGTACTGCTTTTATGACCATTTTGGCCGTAGCGTCCGGAATATTTGAATAATAACTCGTGTAATATTCCAAAGAGACAGTATAATCTCCCGCGTATAGATAGATATGAGAAAAAGGTTCGCCACCCTTCATTTCTATGGAATCTCCATCACCAAAATTCCAAAAGAATTTCCCGTAAAGTGAAGCGTTGTTCAATCCAGAAACTTGGGCTTGAAGTGAAAATGGAATACCGGTAAAAGCAACCGACTTGGCTAAAATTTTTACTTTAGTTTTTGGCGCTTCCGTTTTTTGTAAAGGTGAATTTGTGCCTCCTCCGCCAGTCGAAGCTGTACCGGATCCAGACCCACCTTCATTGGTATTGTCGCCATTGCCGGAACTATCGTCGGTATCATTCCCGGTGTCATTGTTTGAATTAGATGTTTGATTTACCGCGCCCGGAGTCGGCGCAGCTCCTATCCAAGAATTAGTCTCAGTTCTTTGAAAACTTTTACTTTCTTCTATGGTCTGCCAGTTTACTTCGTTTTTATCTGTATCATTGCCTCTATATAATGTGAGAGAATTATTATTAGCTAAACTATATGAGGAAGGCCAAAATACATCGGCGACAACAGTTCCAGTATATTCATTTTCTCTTGCAAGCAGTAAATACCCACCGCTTGCAATATTCACACTTTCAAAACGACTGGCGACGACAAAATTGCTCTCACTACCGGTGGAAGTTTTTTTCTTAATATAAAAACCCGTTAAGCTGACAGCTCCATCGCCGGAATTGTAAAGTTCGATAAATTCATCATTGGCAGTACTGCCGGCGATTTGCACTTCATTGATAACAACCTCCGCATAAACAAATTTAGATGAGAGAAAGAAAATTACTATGAATAAAAATAAGGCATACTTTTTAAACATCGAAGATTTTTTAATATTCTATTATTGTGCTATTATTTTAGCATGACTACAGAAGACAATAAAATAGATTTCTTGGCAATTGGGGATATCGTCATCGATGCTTTTATCAAATTAAAACAAGCGAGTATACAAGGCACACCTGACAGCGAGGATTATAAAATCTGCCTGCCTTTTGCGGAAAAAGTGCCTTATGAAGATGTTTTTATTTGTCCGGCGGTCGGCAACGCTTCAAACGCTGCTGTTTGCGCTTCTAGGCTCGGGCTTAAAAGCGGACTTGTTTCAAACACAGGAGACGATAAAGCAAGTGAAGAGTGTTTGAATTCCTTAAAAAAAGACAGGGTTAATACAGAATTCATTCAAAAACACAAAGGAATGAAGACAAATTATCATTATGTCTTGTGGTATGATTCCGAACGCACCATCTTAATAAAACACGAAATTTATCCATATGTTCTGCCGGACATAGATACCCCGAAATGGATTTATTTCAGCTCCGTAGGTGAGACAGCTTTCCCTTTTCATTACACCGTCGCAGACTACTTAGATGCTCATACAGAAATAAATTTTGTTTTTCAGCCTGGAAAATTTGATATTAAGTTGGGTAAGGATAAATTAGCGCGTCTCTACAAACATTCTAAAATGTTTTTCTGTAATGTGGAAGAAGCAAAAAAAATACTCGGGCTGGATAACGGAGACATAAAAGAATTGCTCGCAAAAATTCGTGAACTCGGACCAAAAACGGTAATCATCACCGACGGACCGAAGGGCGCCTATGCTTACGACGGAACGGAATTTTTATCGATGCCAATATATCCTGACCCCAAACCACCATATGAACGCACTGGCGCAGGCGATGCTTTTGCCTCGACAGTGGTAGCGGCAACAGCCCTCAGCAAAAGCTTGTCCGAAGCGCTCTCTTGGGGAGGAATTAATTCTATGTCCGTCGTCCAAGAAATCGGCGCGCAAAAAGGATTGCTCACCCGAGAAAAACTAGAAGAATATCTCAAAAACGCTCCAGCGGAATACAAAGCGAGAAAAATTTAGAGAAGAATTTTTAGAATGCCTTGCGCAGGAGCTTAGAAAATAAAAGCGGTAATCCGCTTATTATTTTCTTGAGCGACGAGCAGTTCGCTGGCGAAGCTTCGCCAGATAGATTGCATTATAAAAATTACTTTTCTAAATTTTTCTATTTAGCACCTTCTTCACCGCTTTTTTGATGGAATCTTTACCCATACCATAATGCTCCACGAGCTCGTCCGGCGTGCCGGATTGGCCAAATTTATCTTGCACGCCGATAAATTCTATAAATACCGGATAATTTTGCGCGAGAACTTCAGCGACAGCCGAACCCATTCCCCCCGCAATCTGATGCTCTTCGACTGTCACAATTCTTTTAGTTTCTTTGGCTAAAGCGACAATAGCGTTTACATCAATCGGCTTAATCGTCGCTAAATTCATTACTTTCGTTTTTACTCCTTCAGCCTCCAATTCTTTTGCCGCCAGAAGCACGCGATGCATCAGACCGCCGGTCACAATTATTCCCACTTGAGCGAGACCCACTTCCGGCAACCAGTAAATTTCCGCCTTACCGATTTGCATAGGAGTTTCCTCTGTAGTGATTGTCGGTGTCTTTTCGCGCACCAAGCGCAAGTACGCGGGCTTCTTGCTCTTTGCAATCGCAAGCGTGATTTTTTTAGCTTCCACCGCGTCACAAGGAGAAAAAACTTCCATATTGGGAATCACCCGCATTAAAGCAATGTCTTCGAGCGCTTGGTGGGTGCCGCCGTCGGGTCCGACGGAAATCCCCGCGTGTGAACCGACGACAACCACCTTTCGGTCGTTGTATGCGATTGTTGTTCGTATTTGTTCCCAATTGCGCCCCGGAGAAAACATCGCGTAAGAAGAACAGAAAGGAATTTTCCCCATCGCCGCCATTCCGGAAGCAATCGTCACCAAATTTTGCTCGGCAACACCGACTTCCACAAATCTTTCCGGAAACTTTTCGGTAAATAAATTCATCTGCGTGCTCTCAGTCAAATCCGCACAAAGCGCCACCACATTTCTATCTGCCTCGCCCGCCAAAAGCAACCCCTGCCCGAAACCTTTTCGGATAGGCATTTGTTCAACATCGGCATTAAATAATTTCGGATTAAGTTTTAGTTT